>NZ_VLNR01000099.1 GCF_007489275.1 Aquimarina algiphila | reverse complement strand
TTTGATAATCCACTTTATAGTCCAATGATAATTTTTCTAATTCATCCTTTGGAATATAATTTAAAACTTCTGAAACCTTCATAGTTTCTCCCTAAATTACATAATTTTAAGGTTTCGAACACTTATGATTGCAAATCCGCGCTATCTGGTCGTACTACCAATCTTCTGATATTAAAAGCATTTCAAGTGAAATATATTTCTGTTTAAAATCATTAGATAAATCAAAATTTTTAGAAAACATACCATATTGCATACAGTCATATCCTTCAAAAAATTTATTTTCCCCTAATCTAACCTCTATGTTTTGAAGATACCCTTCAAAGTCATTAAAAATAGTTTCAAATAATAAAATTTCTATATTTTCTCGATTTAGCTTAATATATTCATGAACTCCATCATTTTTGAAGCTAATTTTTTTAAAGATTGGTTTTAATTCTTCATATGGAGCTTGGATTAATAATAAAGAGGTTTCCTGTAATGGAATTTGCTTTAAAATATCTATAAAAAATAATTGTGTATTATCCATTTTTAATCTTCTAATATTACATGACCATTATTTGGTAATTTATTCTTTTTAGCTGGTACTGTTTCTACATTCATATGCCTTTGAGGTGTTTTTCCATTTCCTCCAAATTTTTTCTCAACAACATGAGTTTCAACCCTCACATTTAATGATTTTCCATTTTTATCTGTTATTGTTTGATTAAGTTCTTGTTTGAAACCTCTTTTTAATTTATTAGGTTTAACTGTACCACCTTCTGACGTTATTTCTTTTAAAGTATTTAAAGCTTTTTGAACATTAGGACTAACTTTGGGAGTTGTTGTAGAAGGTTTTGACTTAGCTACTTTACGTGTCATTACAGCTGCTACTGCATTAACAACTGTTTTTCCAATGGCATTAGCATCACCTTGTAAAGCGGCTTGTCCTGTCTCAACAACAGATTGAGCACCACTAGTTTCATAAAGAGCATTAACATAAGAATTCGCCGCTCCAGAAATATCGCCGTCTAATAATTGTCCCCCAACTTCTACAGCCTTTTGAGTACCTGTCACTATACCTGTGACAGTACCTGTTGCAATTCCTGTAACCATATCGCCTCCGGCTTGCCAAGCTCCACTAGCATAATTAGCTACAAAGCTTTTCAATTCTTCACAACACATAGCAACTTGATTTCCATCAGGGTCGATATAAAGTATCGGATTATTAAGTGCATATGTATAAGTCGAAGTAGAATAGTATTTTTCTGCAAGAGCATCTGGAGTAAACCAACGTCCTAAAGCAGGATCATAGAATCTTGCTCCATAATCAAGTGTATTAAAATCTAAGTCGTTTTGTTCTTCTTTACCATTATATCCGTAGTTATGTTTTCTACCTTGGATCGTATTATTAAATCCTTTCATTTGAAGGCCGAAAGGATAATAATTCTTTTCTTCTTGTATTTCAAGTTGTGGTGTTGATGTGGTACTTACATCTTTATACGATAACCTAATACTACCTAAATGATCCTTAAACTGGTATACATATTTATACCCATCAGCTTCTTTCTCTACATATCCTTCCGGATGATTGAAGAACTCAAGATTTCCATTTTTATATACGTACTTTCCAGCATACTCGGTTTCTATTAAAGAACTTCCACTTGGCGCAATTTTCTTTACTTTTACTCCAGTAGCATCGTAAATATAAGTAATATTTCCTGTTCCTTGTGCATTGGAAATAGAAACTGTTTTGGGTAGATTCAAATGGTTATACGTAATCCCTGTAATACCTTTGTTACGATCTATGACCATATTACCATTGTCATCATAGGTAAAATCATCATTGGTATTGGTACCATCTTTAAATCCAAAGGTGGTATTTCCTGTATCTGCAACTTTTAAGAGTTTATTACCTGCATCGTAGGTATATCCTAAATTATCCATCACTCCAAAAGCAGTAGCAGTTTCATTAAGATGTCCTGTTCGGTTTAGGGATAAGATATTCCCCATTTTGTCGTAGGAGATATTACTTAAGTTGTACCTACCATCATTACTAATTCCTGTGATGATTCGGTTAAGAGCATCATACGTATAATTATAACTTCTAGTTACATTATCATTAGCCGTTTGCCATGATGTTGCAAAGATATTACCATTGTATAAGGGATTTATTCCTGTGTTATACTCTAGAGCAAAACCAAACAGATCTCCATTGGCTGTTGTGCCCTCGTTTATGGTTTTTAGCCAACCTCTTATGTTATAGGTGTAATCTACGGTGTGTAACCCTTCGACTACGCTCAGGGTTCCATCGCCTGCACTGAGCGGAGTCGAAGTACCGCCCACATCTTTTTGTTTCAGTTGACCAAGGGCATCATAGGTATTACTTACAATCTGCTCGGTATCCTGGGTATTGATTTGTTGGGTTTGAGTAAGGAGCCTCCCCATATGATCATAGGTAAATTGATCAATGGTTACAATCGTAGCATTACTGCCTTTGGTATGTCGGGTAGTGGTTTCTTCTACTTTACCCACAAAATCCAGTTTGCTCTCTATGATATCTGTTGTGTTTAGATATGCATTCTTACTCCCTACATATATAGGTCTTGATTTATCATCATAGTAGGTTACTGTAGTGATCCAATCATTGGTGTCTAATATCCTCACTTTGCTTCCTGTAGGTAAAGATTTGATATTGGTATCAATCGTTTTTCCATATACAGTTCCAGGACTCGTTAATCCATCGATATCAAAAGTGTAATCATCATAGTAATTGATGGTAAGTACTTTATGAATACTTACAGGATATACATCTTTGGTATAATATACCGGTGTTCCTGCAATGGTAATTGGGCTTGTTGTTTTGGTTTCGTAAGTTTCATAAGTAGATGAACTCACTCGACTACGTAGTAGAGCTACTGTACTTCCATTCTCGATCAATCCTGTATACGCCACTCTACCAAAAGCATCATACTTGGTAAAGAGCCATCTGTTTTTTGCTCTTAGATTAGCATCCTGTGTAAATACAGGTTGATCCAAAGTATTATATATGATATATTCTTTTCCTTTACCTGGTATTTTCTTTTCGATGAGTCGATTTCTATAATCGTATGTGTATTGGTAACACAATTCGGAAAGCTCTGTGTTTGATACTCCATCTACTGTGGTCACTTTTGGTGGAATCACATAGGTAAGATTACCATAGCGATCATAGACATAATAGGTGTCATGTGCTTCTGATGTTGCTAAAGGTGTCGATGCATAGGTTCTCTTCAGGATTACTCTACCTTGTTTGTCTTTATATTCTTTGGTGGTATGTAAATCTCCATCTGCCGGTATCCAGTTCTCATCCTTAGTGATGGTTACCACTAATTGATTAGGAGCATAGTGATTGTTTTGCACCAGTTCTGGTTTTTCGGTATCACCTCCTGTAAAAGCTACGGTAAAATTCACTACTTCATTAACCACATTGGTACCCCAGTCAAATTTGATCGTATGATCGGTATCGCTGTTGGGATCAGCTTTCCATGCTTTTCCTGGGGCACCTTGTTCTGTAACCCTGTTTAAAGGGGAGGCCTCAAATACACTCTCACTATAGGCGTTAACATCTCCCAGATTGGTCGTAATCCCAGGAAAGTCGTCTGAATATGTATTTTTATAATACGCATTGATATCGGTATTGACATCTACGGTTTTATAACTCCCAATAGTATTGTTTGCCTCAAAAGGAAGATGTTGCTTGGCTTGTCTACCATAGGCGTCATACTGCATATGGGTAACGATATCTTTACCATCGGGAGAGGCTTTAATCGCTCGTTGCTGTATGGGTCTTCCCAGACCATCATAGTAGGTAACACTCTCAATGGTATTATCTACATCATTAGCATTAGCACAACTCACATTCTCCATATCAGCAATCGTTACTGCAGTTTGAGGAACCGTGGTATGGACATAATTCTTATCGGATAATACTACCTGGGCCTGTACCTGCAATCCCATAAGTAGCATCACTATGCTATGTATAATTTTATTGTTTATCATCTTACTTGTCCTATAATTTGTTTTCCTGGTACAATAATAGAAGATGCCAGTTTCATTTTTCGGGACTGGGAAAATTTTATGTCATTTTTTTTTGAATCCGAAAACAGGTGTCAGAAGTTCTATGCTTTTAGGCTCTCGAACCTCAGGTTTCTGACACTTGATTATTTTGTAACAAGTTCTGGAAACATGACTGATGAAATTATAATGGAGTATATCAAGAATCAAAATTTAGAGTGAGAAGATGGTAATTTCGAGATTGGCGGATCTTAAGCCGACTTAAAGTCGGTTTCCAAATCTACCGGCTTCAAGCCGATAGTAATTTTATTTTTTTACTACTTTATCGAGTTGTAATTTAGTCTTACTTCCATCGATATTTGTATACAATAATTCAATAAAACCATATTCAGTATTAAAAAATGAAGTTAATTTGGTTTCACCTAGCCTACTTGTTGCTGTGGCATCAATAGTATAACATTCTAATGTACCAAAAACCGTATGTATCTTCTTTTTATCCGTTATTTCATAAACATACTTATTTTCAATTCCTCCCTTCCAGGTTAACCATCTTTTGTCTGCCCAAGAATCTCCTATCTCCAAATTCCATTTCCATGTATTTCCAACTTCAAAAGGAGTTTGTATGTACGGAAATGGATTTAACTCAAGAATCCTAAAATATTTATCCCTTGGTGGATGCATCCATACGTTTTTTTCATTTTCTATAATACCCGAAATTGAATTAAAAGCTGATAATTCACCCTTTGTTACGTAGCTATATTGAGCAACTGTTTGATTATAATCTGGATCGTATTGTATCATAGCTTTCAACCCCTCTTTTATCTCAATTTTAACCTCTTGAATGGTGTTTTCATCTATTGAGTCAGCAGAAACAAACTTCCAAGAATGCCTCCAGTCGTCTATTGACGGATCTTCTTTAAAATAGTATTTGCTATTATTTTTTGTAATATGTTCATAAGAATATATAAATGATGTGTTTTTTGTATAGATAGTGTTGTTATCTGTATATCTAGTAAGTTTAACATTTGTAGCATCAAATACTTCAACAAATACACCTTCTTCCTTAACAAGTTTATAATCCTTATGGTTTTTTTCAAAATCTGATTTACAACTTGTCATTATAATGGTTAAGATGAATAATCTTAATACTATTTTCATGGCTAGTTTTTTTATTCCACGAAGTGGGAACCTTTTTTTAAGTTTCAAAGAAGCAGTGTCTCTACATTTTATAGTTGTCCGAAGTATGAAGCCCGGTGTCCGATGTGTTTTTTACTTTTCACTTTCCAAGCTCCAGCATCTAACTTCTTAAAACTGTCTTCGACAGTGCCTGACCTGAGCTTGTCGAGGGGCTCAGACTGACAAGGAATATACTGTTTTCTTCTAACTTCGATCTTCTGACATCTAACTCTTTTCATTTTTCGTTTTTATCTTTTCACTATTTCAAACCACTTCGACAAGCTCAGTGTGACAATACATTTTCACTTCTAACTTCCGTCTTCCTTCACCCTACAAAAGGGTTTACTTTGTTAGGACTTTGATCCTTGGTATAGAATCCAAATGCAAAACTCACCGTTTCTTCATACACAAAACTTTGTATTGATAGGTCGTATGTTATAGGTGCATTTAATCGTCTCATGATATTAATAATACGATAGAGTTTGGTTTTTGAAATTCCAAGACGAGCCGAACAATCCTCTGGCGACCCCGTTGCCTGTAGCCGAATCAATTGATCGACACGTTCTATAATTTCGATATGTTTGATAATGATATTCATACTGTTTTCCCTTTGATAAATTAGTATATGAGTATTGTAGCCAAAATTGGACTTCTGAAACTCATTCTTAGACTTTGCGGGTTCAAATTTGAGACACAACTATAAAACGATGAACCAAAAAGACGTTCCATTGGATCTTTTTGATGAAAATTTGGACGTTTAAAGCTCAACATTGAGTCATCAAGGTCCAAATTTGGACTTCCGACCTTCAAAATTGGACTTGTGACACCCAAATTTGGGATTTCAAAGTCTAAATTTGGGTATCCAATCTCTAACTGAGCGTCTTTTTGATCCAACAGAAGGTCTTTGAACCTTAACTCGAAGTCTTTCATTCTAGTCTAGATTTGTCATTCCAGCGTAGGCTGGAATGACAAGTACAATTATTCTTCTGTTTCACTAGTTTTGGAAACGCTTTTACTACGATTAAAAAACTGCTTAAGTTCTGCTACTTTTTCTGTAAACCCAGGTTTACCTGCTCCTTTACTATATTGTGAATATGAATAATCATTAAGTGCATCCTGGTAATTATCATAATCATGTAGAATTTTGGTGCTTTCTAATCGATACGCCAAACTTTCTAACCGGCCCAACAAGTTTTCTGTAAAGACACGGGCTTTGTAATCTTTTTCAAATTCGTCCCAATCCACATCTGGAGAACTTAAGGCATTACTATTACGGCGATAATCCCAAATTTTATTCACAAACAGTTTATTGGTTTCATTAATTGCCTTGTAACTCCCACGTTCTTTTTCGGTCAATGCCGATAATTTATCTGTGAATATGGTCTCTAATTGATGTACCAAACTTTCTGCCTGATCCTTTTCTTCCTGACTCAATTGATCTTGAATGATGTTTCTCATACGTTGTTATTATTTATAATTATACATTTTGTTTTTATGATTGAGGCTAGATGACAGAAGTCTGATGTATTTTTATCGCCACCTACTGACTTATGACTTCCGACACCTGACATCTAACTCCCTACCACATTTTCCATTTCAATAACTTCTTAACTCCTGTCTTCTAACTTCCAACACCCGACATCTAACTCCTTTTACATTTTTCATTAATCAACATGAGCATGTCATAGGACAAGATGACTTCTTGGTTTACAATTTTTATTGGGGGATTGATTTGGGATAGTATTTCGTGAACTACAGTTCTGGGGGCGTTAGTTCTTTCTACAATTTTGGTATTGACTAATCTTTGTTGCACTGTATCCAGTTGAATGTAGTTTGTAAACATCTCTGATCATAATTTTTAAGTTTTGATGTTGGAAGTCAGAGTTCTGGTCTTTTTTTTACTTCTCACTTCACTTTCATTTTCCACTTCTAACTCTCTACTTTGTACTCTGTACTCTTTTTCACACTTCTCACTTTTAGTTTTTCACTTTACACTTTTCACTTCTTAGTCTTAATTAGAGAGCCCTTTTGCATCACCTCTATTAGGTTTTGTTAAAGGACTCTCATTAGGGGGGTAATTACACAAACTATCTTTTGAGGTAAGTAGAAATCTATTTCTGGCTTTATAAATGAGTTGTATGGCTTCTTCTATAGATTTGTTTTGAGCATACAATTTGTTGATCCACACGTAGAGTACAATTTCATAAGGATGATAATGAATCAGATTATACATAAAAATATCCATCTTAATGTGTAACATTGTTAAGACATCAGACATAAATATATGTTTACTGTTGTGTGGGTAGGTAGCCATCTTGTACATTTTTTGTTGGGTCAAATATAAATGGGAGAATTACGTTGATGCAAGGGGAGTGTGTCTTCGTTTATAAATTGACATTTGTTTTTTTATAAATCAAGCACTACGATTTTATTAATAGTAGATTAGTAATCAATACTCTAAAAAAAACTTTAATTTGCAATTAATTTAAGATCTTATCAAACATTTAAAGCTGTAGAAAGTGAAGAGAGAAAAGAAATTTGCTGTGGTCTTGTTAATTATTTTGATACTATTTTCTGATTCAATTAGTTCAAAACCTTCGTATAAAATAATTTCAGTCCTTCAGACTATAGAAAAAGATTCTTTGAAAAATAAAAGTTATAAGAATCTAAAAGACAGCTATTACAATAGTGGAAATGATTTCATGATTGCTAGTATCTATGCTAAC
Organism: Aquimarina algiphila; assembly: GCF_007489275.1. Lineage (GTDB taxonomy): Bacteria > Bacteroidota > Bacteroidia > Flavobacteriales > Flavobacteriaceae > Aquimarina > Aquimarina algiphila. The sequence continues at coordinate 9,578 of NZ_VLNR01000099.1, read as the reverse complement.
GCATATTTAGATCGAGCTAAAAATGAAAATAATAATGCTGAAATAGCAAATGGATTTCTTTTTCTATCAGAAATTTCTAATGAAAAAAAAGCATTAAAATATGCAGATAGTATTATATTATATGGTGAAAAATCTAAAAACAAAGAATTACTTATTAAGGGTAATATCCAAAAAGGAATTCAACATTATTATTTAGCTGAATATGATAAGTCATTAGAAAAATTACTTGATGCTCAGAAAATAGCAGTTGAAGAAAATAATGAATTTCAACAAGTTGTAATAAAACACCATATCGGTAATTTAAAAAACGTAACAAAACAAAGAGAAGAAGCCCTAGATATATTCAGATCCAATATTAAGTATTTTAATAAGGATATTAATGATTTAGAAGAGAAAAGGCAATATCTAAAATCCTTATTCAGACTAGCAAATGTATATAATGTATTAAGAAAATTAGATTCCGCAGAAATTATTAATAAAATAGGTATAAAGGAAGCTCTTGAAACAGAAAACAGGTATATGTATCCTTTATTTTTAGCCTGTTACGGATCTACATTACAATTATCCGGGAGAACAAATATGGCATTAGATAGTCTAAAAAAAAGTGCCCGTTTAACGAACAATAGAAAGGCAAGATTAGCTTCAATATATTTGATTATCTGTAAAATAGAGAACCAGAAAGGCAATTATAGACAATATGAAAATTATCTGCTTAAAATTGACTCGATGTATACAAATCACCCTGAAACTATTAAGGAAACTAAAATAGCATACGAAGCCCTAATAAATTTTCACAGACGTAATAAGAATCATGAACAACAATTGGTTTTTATGAATAAGCTAATTAGAGTAGATAGTATTCTAGATATAAAATTTCAGAATATTAACAAGAACATCGCCAGAAATTATGAAAACAAAAAAATAATTTCTGAAAAAGAAAACATAATAAAAAAATTAGACAAAGGAAAAAAGCAATATTCATATTTTATTTTTACCATGGGTATCGCTATCATAGGCTTATTATTTTTAATTTACTTGTTTTATAAAAAGAAAATGATTTATCAAACCCGTTTTGATCAATTGATGAAAGACCAATCAAGTTTAAAAAATCAGATAAAAAAACCGATTAAGATTAAAAAGCAAGATTCCATTCCAGAAGAAATAGCTACAAATATTTCGGAAGGTTTAAAGGTATTTGAAATAGAAAATAAATTTTTATCTAAAAACATTTCTCTAAAGGAATTAGCAACTATTTTGAAAACCAATACATCTTATCTTTCATTTTTTATTAATTACTATAAGAAGAAAAACTTTTCTAGATATATAAGTGATTTAAGAATACAATACACTATTAATAAGCTTACAGAAGACAGAACATTCAGATCTTATTCTATCAAAGCTATTGCTAATGAAGTTGGTTTTAAATCACAAGAGGCATTTTCTAAAGCTTTTTATAAAAAAACTGGTTTGTACCCATCTTATTTTATTAAGAATTTACAAAAAACAAAAAGCTAACAAAAAATGATAAAAAAGATTGGCATCATAAAGACATCATTAGTGATACTATTCCCGGTACTAGTTTAGAAAAAACATATAACAAACTATTAAAAAATAAAAAAGGAGATATCATAGTTGTAGCTGTATTAGATTCTGGATTTGATATTAATCATGAAGACTTAAAAGATCAAATTTGGATCAATCCCAAAGAGATTCCTAATAACAATATTGATGATGATCAAAATGGATATATAGATGATATCCATGGATGGAATTTCTTAGGTAATGCAAAGGAAACTTTAATATTTGAAAACTATGAATTTGTAAGAGTTATTAGACAGCTCAAATCTAAATTCGATAAATTGACTAACGATCAGGTTAAACCAAAAGATCAAAAACTATTTAATATATATCAAAAAGCGGTTAATGAATTAAGGGAGAATATCAAATCTATTCCAGATGATTATACATTTTTGAATGATCTTGTCACAGCCAGAAAAACAATTGATGAATATTTCTCTACAGATAAGTATACTATGGATCAATTATCAAAAATTGATCCAAAAGGCGATACTATATTAAAGGAACATGTTCGTAATAGAAGATTCGCACTGCGATATGATATGAACGAAGAGTGGGAAAACTATTATAGAAGAGATATTGAAATCAATCAAAAGTATAGACTCAATCCAGAATATAATGGTAGAAAACTAATTGGTGATGATCCAAATATTTTTGGAGATGGCCGTTATGGAAATAACGATTTGGCCGGGGATTTGACTTTAGAATCTCATGGGACCAATGTTGCAGCAATTATTGCAGCTACAAGAAATAATAATCTTGGTATGAATGGCGTCCTTAATAGCGTTAAAATAATGCCTGTTCGAATAGTTCCGAGAGGTGACGAATACGATAAAGATATTGCTCATGCCATACGGTACGCTGTAGACAACGGAGCAAAAATTATTAACATGAGCTTTGGCAAGGAATATTCTCTAAATAAAAAATTCGTTTCAGACGCAATTAAATACGCTACAAAACATGATGTTTTATTAATATGTTCTGCGGGTAATGAAAGTTCTAATGCTGATGAAAAAGAATTTTACCCTAATGATTATGATTCAAACACCGGATTAGAGATATCAAATAGTTTTATATCTGTTGGAGCATCTTCCTATAGTCTTAATAAGTGGATACTAACTTATTTTTCTAATTATGGGGAAAAAAATGTAGATATTTTTGCACCCGGAAAAGATATTTATACTGCAAAACCAAATAATAAATATGAATCTGACGCAGGTACTTCTTTTTCAGCACCATTAGTTTCGGGAATAGCTGCTTTGATTAAATCCTATTATCCCAAATTAAAAGCACCTGAGATCAAGCAAATTCTGATGAACTCAGGAACTTCTTATCAAATCAATGTCAAAATCGAACTAGAAGATGGTACAAAAAAATTAGTTCCATTTTCAGAGCTTTCAAAGTCAGGTAAAATAGTCAATGCTTATAATGCACTTTTGATGTCAGAACAGATTTCAAAAAGTAAAAAATAACACTCAGATCCTAATGAAAAACTTATCTCTTTTACTTTTTGCCATTTCTTTTGGTCTCTCTGGACAAGAAACATCACCAACATTTGAAATCAATAAGAACACCCAAGTCAAAGGGGACGAAAAACACTTATATGAGGTAACCCTTAACAAGGGTGAATTGTTACAATTACATCTAATACAAAAAAATGTGGATATCCAAATTGTAGCATTTTCTGCAACCCACGATACCATAAAACTTTTTGACTCACCTAATGGAAAAAATGGCCTTGAAATCGTTGAGCTACCCATAGAAAAAAGTGGAAAACATACATTTGAAGTAAGTCCGCTTATCCCCAAACGATATAAAGATTCAATCTTACAGGATTTTATTAAAAACATTGATGGAAGCTACCTTGTTTCAAAATTTAAAGTGCTTTCTCCTAAAGAACACAAGGAATTACTAGACCTTAAAGAAGCACAAAAAGATAGCGTGATCTCCTGGATCAAAGATCAATCAATATTATTGAAAAATGTAAAAGCAGAAACAGGTCTTACAGATCTTTCTTATCTCAAACCTATTTTAAAAAACAAAAGAGTAGTAGGCCTAGGTGAAACTAGTCATGGCACTAAAGAAGTTTTTCAGATGAAACATCGCATGCTAGAGTTTTTGGTCAAAGAAATGGGGTTTAGAATTTTTGCCATAGAAGCCAGTCATGTTGGTTGTAAACCCATAAACGATTACGTTTTACACGGTAAAGGAACTAGTAGAGAAGCTTTAACGGCTCAAGGTTTTTGGATTTGGAACACGGATGAGGTATTAGCAATGATAGAATGGATGAGAAACTATAACCAATCGATTCCTGAACATGAAAAAGTAAAATTTATTGGGATTGACACTCAAATGGTAGCATTAGAATTAGCTTATGATAGGGTAAATAATTTTGTTAAAAAAACAAAAAATGACGGATTGCTTAAAGTAAAAGTGGATTCTTTATTTCATAAATTAAAAAACAAGCCTGATAGAAATGACATGTCCTTACAAAGACAAAAATTATATACGGTATTATCTTACCTAATTGTTAATGAAATTAAACTGATTCATCAAACATCGAAAAAAGAGTACCAACATATTATTGCAGACTTGATAAAAATCATACAAGGAGTAGAAGTTGCAGATCGTGATTATAAAAACACTTTTGATTTTAATGTTCGAGATGAATATATGGCACAAACCGTTTTAGAGGTGCTACAAAATGAAAAACCTGGAACCAAAATGGTACTTTGGGCTCATAATACTCATATCTCAAAAAACACAAAAACAATTGTAAATGGTAAGGTTCGACCATTAGGTAGTATTTTAAAAGAATATATTGCAGAAAAGTATTATGCCATTGGTTTTGCTACCAACCAGGGAAGTTTTAGGGCAATGAATTATAACGTTAACGAAAAAAGATATGATAAAAATGCAGTTTTCACTCTTCCTCCCGCCAAAGAAGAAAGTTTGGATTGGTATTTTGCTCAAGCCAATAAAGATATATTCTTCATTGATTTTGTAAAATCGTCACCAAAAAAAACAATCACTGCCTTTTTGAATCAGGAAAGAAAAGCATATTCTGGTGGTGCTAGTTGGAGTTTGGATTATGGCATACTACCAGCTTTTGATATTTCACCAGGTAAGAATTTTGATGGTATGATTTTTATTAAAGAAACCTCCCATTCTATACTTACACCAGCTGGTGAAAAGGAAATAGAAAAAAGAGTTAAAAACAATGCTCATTAATTTATAACTGTTAAATGAAACCTCTATTCCTTTTATTATTTTTTATAAGTTCTGTTTTAGAATATGCTCAAGGTAATCAAAAACCAGTAGTCTCCAGAAAATATAATACTATCACAAAAAAACAAAAACTTACCGAGGAAGAACTTAAAAGTTGGCATCATAAAGACATAATTAGTCATACTATTCTCTATATTTTTTAACAAACAACTATTAAAAAATAAAAAAGGAGACACCGTAGTTGTAGCTATTTTAGATTCTAGTTTTGATACAAATACCTAATATGAAAAACCTTATCAATCAAAAACTTAATTCATAATATTCTGTTTTTTTATATACTGGATTAATTGTCACACAGCAACCTGAGAATCAATCTGGATATCCGGTTACAGCATATTTGTCGCAGATCAATGTATTCAACATATCTATGTAACCAAATGATAAATACCTTGCTATAGTCCAGCAGCAATGTTGGACTTTTTTGTTTTTGATTTTGTACAAATTTAAAAACAAAGTATTAACAAAATATTATCTTGTTAAAGAAGAACTAAATTATTAATTTTGCACCCATTAGTATTACACACCAAAAATTACTTACATCCCCCCTCTTAGTAATGGTAATACTGTAATTCTTAAAACCACAAAACCAAGAGAACATAAAATGTCTCTTAATTGACCCTAGTTTCTCCATAATTGGTTTGCTATAATGGCCTACCATTTTAAAATTAATAATTGACAATTTGTATATACCAAAATGTATATGCCATAATACTTTGTATTGTAAGTTAGAGATCAACTATTTTAAAACATTATAGTTATGAAAAAACTATTACTCGTTTGTTTATTTTTTCTTTTGGGAAATCAATTCATTTCTGCCCAAGCTGATTATATCGATTGGGAATTTAGAGGAGGGAGAATTCTCTCTAACCCAGATGGTGCGGCTTCTACAAGCCCTGGTCCAGAACCTGCAGGATTATATGTATCAGGAAGTCCAACAGTGATACCTACTTCTGATGGACGCCTTCCTTCGGCTATTTTGGTAGATTTGGATAATGATAATGATCTTGATTTTATTTCAGGAAGTCAGAGAGGAACGGTTCATTATTTTGAAAACACAGGTACAGTTACTGCTCCAAATTGGGTTTTAGGCTCAATCCCATCTCTTGAAGCCATAAATATATTTGTCAGTACTACAGTAAGAAATCAAAATCGTCCTCAATTGGCAGATATCGATGATGATGGAGATCTGGATCTGTTTATCGGAACCGAGCGTAATTTTGATGGAGTTAGAGATGATGAAATTCTTTTTTATCGAAATATAGGTACTCCTGAAGTTCCAGTTTTTGAGTTCGTTCCGGATTGTTTACCTGGACTTTTAAACCAGGATATTGCGGAGTATCCAGGTTTAGGATTCGTGGATCTTGATAATGATACAGATCTTGATTTAGTCGCTTTAGGAAGTGATAGACTGACCTATTATAAAAATATCGGTACTAAAGAAAGTCCCCATTTTGAACTACAGTCTGAGGCTGATAGCCCCTGGGATGATGAGGATGCCTACTCTAATATGGATGTGCCCATACCTGTATTTGAAGATTTTGATAAGGATGGAGATTATGATATGTATTTTATGATTGATACTGGATTTGTAAAATGGATTGAAAATGTTGGGACAGTAACAAATCCTCATTTTGCAGCCCCACAAATTGATATGGACGGAGAATTAACCAATGCAGATATAGGGGATTTTCCTACAGTTAGCTTCGGAGATGTTACAGGAGACGGACTCAAAGACGCTATTTTAGCAAACTTTAATGCTCCTCGTTTTGCCTGGTTTAGACAAGTTCCTGTTTGTGTAGATCCTGTAATTACAAATGTAACCGCTACGCCTGTACTTTGTGAAGGAGAAACATCTACCATAACGATTACAGGGACACTTAATATTGCTTCGAAATGGTCGATATATACCGATTCTTATGGGGGCACCTTATTAGGAACAACCACTACAAATACTTCTACTTTTGAGGTTATACCTACTGCTCCAAGCACTACGTATTATATTAGAGGTGAAGATGGAGACATATCTTGTATTGATGAAACAACTGCAACCGGTATGACAGTCACAATTATGGTTAATGCTATTGATGATCCAAGTTTTAACTATGATGCTGCTAACTATTGCAAAGGGGGACATAAATCCCACACCAACAATTTCAGGAGTAACTGGTGGAGTATTTTCTAGTACAGCTGGATTAAGTATTAATTCTACTACAGGAGAAATTGACATTGCCGCAAGCATAGCAGGATCTTATACAGTAACGTATACCACCACAGGATCATGTCCTGACTCTAGTGATGTCGTGGTAATCATCACTGATTTAGACGATGCAACTTTTACTTATGAAAACTCTGCATATTGTGCTGATGCTACAAACCCTGTCCCTAACGTCACAGGGATAACCGGAGGAACGTTTAGTTCTACATTAGGATTAATCATCGATAGTAATTCTGGAGAAATTAATCTAGTAGAATCCACACCAGGAATATATACTATAACTTATACTACATCGGGTATTTGTTCTAACTCTAGTACTGCAGATATAACCATTAATGCATTACCGGATGCAACAGTAACAGAAAATTCTCTGACATTCACTGCTGATACGACTGGTGCAACATATCAATGGATTAATTGTGAGACTAATCAACCAATCTCTGGAGAGACCAGTATATCATTTACGGCTACAGAAAACGGTTCTTATGCAGTGGATATAACATTAAATGGTTGCACTAACAGATCTTCATGTATTTTAGTAGATTCTATAGTGCTCCAGCAGGAAGATACTATTTCCAATTTTAAATTATATCCTAACCCAACCGATGGGATTATAAATGTTACTATTCCGGTGCAAAAAATTTCTATATTTAATTACTACGGAAGAAAAGTGTTTGAAGCATCAACATCCACTTTTGATATTTCTTCCCTAAGATCTGGAATATATTTTATGGAAGTAGAAACCGGAAATGGCAGAACTACAAGAAAAATTGTACGCCAATAGAAAATCGATACGCAAAATCCAGGAGCTGCATAAAAAGTAAATTCTCTTTGTCAAACTGAGCTTGTCGAAGTTTTTAACACTTTGATTTTCAATATATTTTCGACAGGTTCAGACTGAGCGTTTTGAGTTTTCAATACTTTTTAGACAGCTTTAAAGACAATAAACTAGCCCAATATTTTTCTCCATATTCTTACCCAAATATTCCATTTGGTAATTTTCTTTTCATCCAAAAAATGATTTTCTACTTTATCAAATGCATCTTCGATAAGCGCATTATGAAAAGAGCGTATAATAAATATCCAAAGCAATAATCCTTTTCCAACAGCATTCATTGCTATGGTATGTACCAATCGTGTTTTATTATCCCCAGATTCAAAAATCTCTAGTTTATGTATTCCATTTAGTCCGGTTGGTTTAGAAAATTTAAATTGAATTAATTTCCCAGGCTCGTATTTTTCTATAGTATATTTTATAGGTCCATGTCCTCCTTTTGCTCCTTCTCTTAATCCTTCTTTAAATCTCATTGCCGGCCATTTTTCATAGGGCCAGATTTGATCATTCGTAGTCGATAAGGTTTCTAATATTTTGACAATTACAGATTTTGGTTGATGTATTGTTCTTTTATGAATATTGATCACTTTCATAGCTCTCACATTAGGTATATCAATTACATCTTCTTTTTCTTAGTAGGTCTTTTCTTTATCTTACTTATAAATTCTGGAGATAATCCTAAGTAAGAAGCAATCATATATTGGGGAACTCTTTGAAAAAACTGTGGATTTGCTTTTAAAAACACTTGATACATTTCCTCTCCAGAAAGAACCCTTGTGTACTTTATTCTATTGGAATTTGCAATAACAGTTCTTTCCATAATAATCCTAAACAACCTATCTATCTTAGGAAGTTTTGTTGTGAGTTCTTCAAATGAATCCAAACTTAATTCTAATAATACTGTATCTTCTAATGCCTGGATAAAATTTTCTGAAGGGCTTTGATCTAATAAACTATTATAGTTTGTATACCACCATTTATCTATTGCAAAATCCATGATTTGCTCTACTCCTTTTTCATCTATATAATACGACCTTAAACACCCTTTTATAATAAAATATCTGGCACGACAAACTTTACCTTCTTCTAATACATATGCTTTCTTTTTGAGTTTTATCACCTTTAGATACTGATAAAACAGTTCCATTTCTTCATCAGAAATTTCGATATAATTTCTAACATATTGCGTTAGATCATTGACCATATACTTAATACTTTATATTATAAGTTCTTCAAAGTACTTTATGCTTGGTGCGGTTTCAAGAAAAGAAGAAAGTTCTTCCAAAACTCCATTTTTATTTATAAAATTAATATAATTTTGATGATCTTCTTTGCTTTTCCAATCTTCATAAAAAATCATTTCATTCGTAACATCATTCAAGAGAACATGGACAGACTTACATCCCTTATAACTACGAACATTTGGTAAATTTTCTTCCAAAAAAACCTGTATTTCTTCTGATACTTCCGGTTTAATTTTTGATTCTAATACGACTTTACAACTCATAAAAATTCATGTAGATTTTTAATAAAACTAACCCGTTGTGCATTTAGAAAAAGTTGCGCAAACTGCTAAAAGGCAGTAAATTGTAGTTACGACACTATAATTCATATGCACAACTTTCAAGCAAATTACGATAAAATACTCAAGGTTTTAAAAGG
>NZ_VLNR01000098.1 GCF_007489275.1 Aquimarina algiphila | reverse complement strand
ACTATTACACTCATGGTATGACTTACTCTGTGTTTGGTTTCTGTATTGTAGGCCAATACCTTTACTTCATAAGTACCTTCACTAGTAAAGGTTTTGGTAAAACTTACTCCACTACCACATTGTTCTTGTGTACCATTCACACTCCATGTATATAGGTTAGCACTCCCACTACCAGAAGTATTCGCAGTAAAGGTTGCAGGCTGATTAGGAATCTTAGGTCCATCACCTGGAGTATCAATAATCACTCCTCCCAAAGCATCAGATTGCTGACCTTGATAGTTATAGCGTACTTGCTGTACCACGTGCTGATCCTGATCTAATGCATATTGCATTCGGTTCATATCATCGTACCTATAATAGGCTGTTTGTCCTTGTGGATTGGTCATGCTGGTTACCCCGATTAATGGATCATAGGTATACCCGCTCACTTGTGCATTTGAAAAATAGGCATGCTCTCTTAAGTTTTTAAGCAGCGTACGCATGGTGGCTTCCTCTGCTGCAGTATCTTCTGTATCTGATGTAGCTTTTAACTGATCGATCAACGCAGTTACTGCTACTGATATCCCTGTATAACTAGCATTATCAATTTTTACAATGGGTTGGGTAGTATTGTACCCCCAAACATACATGATATGACGCCCATCGATCTGAGATACTTCAAGAGGGTTGCCTTGAGTATCATATTTATGATAGGTGAGACGAGGCTCTGGAGTATCACTTCCTTTAGCTATCTTAGTGATCCCAGGAAGCACAATTCCATTCCCCCAATCGATAAATTCTGTTTGTTGTGTCCCCAGAATAGTGGTGTTTTCTTTGCTCTGTGTTTCTACAGGAGTCGTAATTCTGTTTTGAGCCACCAATAGATTATTTACTGTACCAGGTTGATCATAAGGATAACTATACGTAGTCGTCAACGTTTTGTTATCACTATCTGTGGTGGTCTGTGTTTTGAGCTGACCATAAGGATTATCATAAGTATATGAGGTCTCATTGGTCACTATTTTATCATCCAAAAATTCTCGTGTAGTGGTTTTAACCAGTTGATATTCTTTGGGATACTCTACATAATGATTTTCATCATAATCCAGCGAACTAGCATCGAATAAAACCCCTCCTGATTGACGCCATTGATTTCTTCCAACAGCCATTCCGTATGCTTTTACAGAACTATTGGTATTAGCTCCATATGGATAGAAATTATTGTATTCATTTAAGGTTTCCCTTTGTAATACAAAATCATTTCCCTGTTTCTTAAATATTTCGCTTTTAAGAAGTCTTCCCTTTCTCCAATCATTATCTGTCCCAACAGAAAATGGAAAACTTGTAATCCCATTATTATAGATAGAATACTGATTTACTGTCTTACCGTTAGTTCCTCCTTCTTCTAGAACTTCTACCCGTCTATATAAAACCGGACTTCCTTGATACCCCATCAAACCAAACATACTTTTTGCGGTCTTATGCGTTTTAATTTCTATATAATGATCCTGTCTATGTCTAGTTGAATATTCGAAAACAGCAGGAGATCCTGCTAAATGTCCACTATGAGAACCATCTTCCATCACATATTTATAGGTTTTTGTTTTACACTGCCCCATGCCATCGCAATCTGTGGTACTACCAACTCTAATACCTCCTACGTATTTATATGAATTTAACTCTTCAGCACGTTCTTCATAATGAATAGTATATCTAACAGAAACACTAGTTCCAAATGGCGCAGTTAATCTCCCTTGTATATGAATTTTCCCATTTGTAGTATATCCAAATTGCTCATAATCCTCATTATAAGAATCAGGACAACTTATTCCAGGTTCGCAAGCAATAGTTTCTCCATCCTTATAGATATGGAGGTTTACATTATCAAATGTACATCCTGATCCAGTTGTTGAAATACGGATGTCGGTTTCAGTGCCTATAAAATCATTTCCAGCACCTTCGCCTAATATTAATCTGCCTGTAATTTTGACTATCTGATGTTCTGGTATTTGTATAATAGTATCTATCATTTTATCAAAAACGCCTCCTTCAACCTTGATTAATCTGCTAATCGATTTGTTATGCGAATAACTACAGTTAGCAGCTGTATTTGAACCGCTATTATTAGGAATTCTATTTTGTTCATAGGTGATCTCACTATATCCTTTTGTGGGATAAGTAATCTTTTTTAGAGCACCCATTATAGTCTTGGCTGGAATGATTTCTTTACCTTGATCGGATAATAGAGAATATCCCAAACCATTATAATATCCCCAGAAATCTTGTTGCTTGTAATTTTGATCGAAAGGAAGCATATCAGGATATGGATAGTATTCAAATTGGTACCATGGTAGTGTATCATCTCCATTATTTCTGGTAATTCCTAAAAGTGTTTTCCTGTTTTTTGTAGGTTGATCATAAGTGAACGTATACTTGGTGATTTGTTTGCTGCTATCCCAAATAGAAATGTTATTTAATGCCTGAATGGAGATTCCCTGGTCAACGCTGCTACTGATATCAAATTGTACTTCACCATTAGGAAATCTAATTTTTTGAAGAGTATTTCTGCTTATCGAACTGTGTTTATGGGCAATGTTTGTCCCTGTTAAAGTACCTCTTACCCTGGTTTCTGATTCTGAAACCACCGTTTTACCATACGATTCTCCTGGGCCATAGTCAAAATAGATACTTCCTTTATTGTTAGGCAATTCTATTCGTGTTAACAAATAACTTACTGGTATAATATGATTTATTGGTTCAGAAAATGCACCGTAATTATAAGTTCCCAATTCGTATACATCAAAATAGTAATTAATACCCTGATCATTAATAATCTTGAATTTGTCATTATTTTTTTGAACTTTATAATTCCTATGATTTAGAAATACGATAGCACCCGTTTCATCAAACACAAAACTCCCATCGAGTCCTGCTACATTGATATTGTATTTATCTTGTTCTGCGTCATAGTTTTTGTTTGCAATATTATTATAGATCTCCAATCTTTTAAGATCAAGTTCTTCTAAAGAAAGTGTATTATAAGCTCCTTGTAAATATGGGATTACGGTATTGGATTTATACGCTTGGTTCCCATAATCATCATCAACTCCTCGTACCTGTTTAGTGACTCTACCATTGGCCATTAAATCCCAACCCATCCCCGTCATGGCATGATCTTGTTCGGTAACTAATCCCCCATAATTATAGGAGAGATAGATTGGCCATTCGAAACCACCAACTTTTATGGTGTATAAAGGCACAGTATAATTGATCTTACCCGAGGCTAAGTTGACAGGGATATCCCCATATTTTCCCAAACTTGCCGCTTCTGGTGAAACAGGAAAAACCTGTAAGGCTTCCTGTAGTGGATCTTGCGCATGTGTTTGTTGATTTGTAATTAATACAAATCCCATAAATAACAAACCTAAAAGTTGTTTTTTCATAAAAGTGATTTTGTAATTGTTTTCAATTTTTCCTGCACCAAACCAAAGCTGATTTTTATTACTTTGATGATGCAATTTGTTGTCCTAATGCAAGAGTAATAAAAGCCAGTTTCATTTTTCGGGACTGGGAAAATTTTATTGAATATTTTTTATTTGATGTTCGAAGCTCAATCTCTGATGCATTTTTCTTGACTCCCATTTTCCAATCTCTACTCTCATTATCCGACAAAGGGATTTAGCTTTTTGACCTCATTTTTTTTTGTGTAAAATCCGAACTTGAAACCCACCTCTTCTACATACACATAACTTTGTATAGAAAAATCATATTCAATCGGAGCGTTTAAGTTTTTCATCACTCCTATGATTCGATATAATTTGGTTTTTGAAATCCCTAAACGAGCAGAACAATCCTCTGGTGACCCCGTAGCTTGTAATCGGATGAGTTGATCGATACGTTCCATGATTTCGACATGTCTGATAATAAGATTCATATTGTTTTCCCTTTATACATTAGTATTTCTTTTTAGTGCAATGATGAAGTGGTTTACGTATGTTGTTCTCGATTCTATTTAGGGTATTGGCATGTAAGGCTATTTCGCCATTAACAATGTTTATTGGGGGATTCATCTTTGATAGTACTTTTTTTACTATATCTATAGGGGTATTACTCCATAAAGCAATTTTGTGATCAGTACGCTTTTTTTGATCGTGGTTTAAGTTGTTATAGTAAAAAGTAAGCATAAGTAGGTGTTCAAGTTTAGCCCTTCGACAGGCTCGGGGTGACATTGGGGGAACTACACCAACTATTTTTTTTATTAAGAAAAAGTATGTTTCTCGCTTTATAAATGAGTTCTATGGCCTTTTCACTTGTCCATCCTTTGTCATATAATTTATTCATCCAGACGTATAATATCATCTCATAAGGACTATAATGTACTAGGTTGTACATAAATTCATCCATCTTAAGGTGTAACATTTTTAGGATATCAGACATAAACATATGTTTACTGTTGTGTGGGTAAGTAGCCATCTTGTACATTTTTTGTTGGGTCAAATGTAAGAGAGGTATGAGGGGTTTTGCAAGGGGAACAAATCGACTTTCATGGAATATCGAGTCGATTTTCAAGGAATTTAGAGTAGAAAATGAACCAATAAAAAACTATATATCAATTCATTACCTTCAAAATTTAGTCCTATTAAGAAAGTACTATATTTGTCATGTAGTACTTTGGCGAATCTTTTACATTTATACGATTTTATGACCTCCCTGAGATTTAATTATATACTAATACTCTTCTACATTTTATTTAATGGAAATAAAGTAAATGGCCAGGAAAGCGATTTTATAATTCCAGATTCACTTGTTGGTAAGAGTTACGAACAATTAAATGAATCCTACTTAAAAATTTATAATGACACTTTAAAATCGAATATTTATTTAAATACCATATTAACTAAAGCCATAAAAGATAATAATAGAGAACGTCAAGCCAGATCTTATTGTTATTTATCATATTATGCAAAAAACGATTCTGAAAAATTAGCCTTGCTTAACAAATCAATTGAGATTAGCGAAAATTTAAGTGATGCTTCTTATCTATTATTACCATATTCTTTTAAAGGTTCTTACTATTATAATAAAGGAAATTATTCATCTGCATTAAACAATTATTTAAAGATTCTAGAAGTGGCTAGAGAAGTTAATAGTATTAACTACATTTATATTACAAAACATAATATAGCTCTTGTTAAAACTCATTTAGGTAAATACGAAGAAGCACTGTCTTTATTTAAAGAAGATTTCTTATATGAGAAAAACAAAAAAGATTTTGATTTAGAATATTATCTTGAATCGTTACTTGCTTTAGCTGATTCATACAGATATAATAAAATATTAGATTCTGCTACATTTTATAATAAAGAAGGAATTGTTAAAAGTATAAATGAATATAAAAAAAAATATTCATCATTTGTTATTAATGAAGGGATCAATCAATATTACAAGAAGAATTTTGCAGCCGCCAAAGATAGTATTGATAAAGGATTATCTTTAAAAAACATTTACAATCCTTTAAATGCAGAAATAATTACTCTTGGAATGTATTATAGTGGTGAAATTCAAAATAAATTAGGAGATGACCAAAAAGCTTTATACTATTTTCTTAAACAAGATTCTTTAGTACAAAAGAAAAAAATATTCATTCCTGAAATACGTCAAGGATATGAGTTTATTATCAAGAATTATAAACAAAATAATGATAAAGATAAACAATTAGAATATATTAATAAATTACTAGATTTTGATAGTGTTATCTATAGCCAAAGAAGTTTTGTGTCGGATAAATTATTTGCAGAATTTGAAAAACCTACGCTTCTAAAGGAAAAACAGTTATTAATTAGAGAACTTGAAAAAGATCAAAAGAGTATTGGTTATTGGCTGTCAATTTCTGTTTCTGTTTCAATAGCGATCCTACTATTGTTGTTGTTTCAATACAAAAAAAGAAAAACTCTGAAGAAAAAATTTGATCAACTTATTCATGAATCTACTTTATCTATTGACCAGAAAAAAGATAATATTAGTACAAAAAAAGATAATAAAATTGGTATCCCAAAAGACGTAGTTGAAACCATTTTATCTGAGTTAGATTATTTTGAAAAAAAACATCTCTATCTAGAGAAAAATATAACTATAAACTCTTTATCAAAAAATATTGGAACCAATTCAAAATATCTATCTAAAATTATAAATATTTATAAGAAAAAAAGCCTCACTACTTATATTAATGATCTACGAATTGATTATATGGTTAATGCACTAAAGACAAATAAAAAATTACGTAATTATTCTGTGCAGGGATTAGCTGAAGAAGTTGGGTTTAATAAAGCCGAATCGTTTTCATCTGCATTTAAAAAATATACAGGAATACAACCATCTTATTTTATAAAGCAACTTAATCAGGCGGAGGGATTATAGCACGAAATTCATGGAATTTCGTATACAATAAGTCTTTTGATTTTATTTTGAATCCATTTTAAAGATATATTTGTCGTAAATAAAATTCTATATAATCATGAAAACAAAAAAACTTAAGAAAAAGCTAAAAAAACTTAATTTAGAGAAATTACAAGTTACAAATTTAATAGCTATTAGAGGAGGAGGAGATGAAAGAAGTGGTAACCCACATTGCCCCCCAAAAGAAGGAGATTAAATATTTTATTCAGTAATAATAGTTTTTGAATAAGTAGAAAATTAGTCTTGAGTCAAATATGTATAAAAATATTGTAACTATGAAATATGAAAATTTTAATAAGAAAAATCTCAATTTGGAGAAAATGAAAATTATAAACTTATCAGTCATAAATGGTGGTGGAAATGATGGTCAAGGTGACACAAAAAGTAACAAACCGACTTGCCCTCCAAAAGATGAGGATAATTTCATTGATCAATAAAATTAACATTTTAGGATCCATTAAAATAGTTTTTGTTGAAATTATATTTATCTCTTCAAAAACTATTTTCCTTCAAATAAGCAAAAAAATTAATCCTGATTCTGGTTTAAAAATAGTTTAAATAAAACATAATGTTTCAAAAAAAGATTTTGTTAATTCTTATCATTATAAATGTATCATGTAATAAGAAAAAAGAAAAGATATATTCCTATCCTTTTATTCCTTCAATTCCAGTGATTGACACCTACCATGGAACATCTATAGAAGATCCATATCGTAATCTGGAAAACCTCAAGGATTCAACGGTAATACAATGGTTTGCAGCTCAAGAAAACTATGCCAGGACTTTTCTAAATGTAATTCCTAGAAGGGATAGTTTATTAGCTAAACAATTAGTATTTGATAAAAGACAAGAGTCCACCATAAGCAAAATAAAAATCCATAAAAACAAAACCGTTTTTTATCTGAAAAGAAAACGAGGAGAAGAATTTGATAAATTATATTTAAAAAGACCAAATGAGCAAGAAAAATTAGTATACAATCCTACTGATTATAAAACCGATCATATTATCAATTATTTTAAAGTGAGCTGGGACGCCACTAAAGTTGCTATTAGTCTTGTTAAAAAAGGAGAAAACATCTCAGATTTGCTTGTTTATGATTTGGTAACCAAGAAAATAAATGCTCAGATTATACAAAAAGCGAAGCCAAAAACGACTGGTGGAATTAATTGGCTACCGGATGATTCTGGTTTTATTTATCAAAATTTTCCTAATACTGATCATCAAAGTAAGGAGTATATGACAAATACCAGAGCAGTTCTTCATAAATTAGATATGGATACCACTCAGGTAATTGAAGTATTTTCGAAAAAAAATAATCCATCTATCCCTATGGAATCAGCCGATTTTCCTATTGTTAATATTAAATCCGATAAGGCTGATCATATATTTGGAATCATTGGAGGAGTATCAAAATATGATGATACGTATTACGCAACAATAAACAAGGAGACAAATTACACAAATCTCAATTGGAAGTTGTTGTTTAAAAAAGAAGATCAAATTGATAGCTTTTTTACCGACACAGATGAATTAATATATTTGACATCAAAAGATGCTTCTAACTTTAAGATTTGCAAGACTTCTATACAACACCCTGATTTTAAAAACCCTACCGTTTTGGTAGAAGAAAAAAAAGATCGAGTCATTACTGACTTTGAATATATAGATGGTGAGTTATTTTACGTAACCATAAAAAATGGAGTAGAATCTAAATTTTTTAGTAAAAAAAATGGAGTAGAAGAAGAAATACAACTTCCTTTGGCCTCTGGCAATACTTATATTTCACACGAAGGAGACACACTTAAAGTCTCTTTATACAGTTGGACACAACCCAATCAAGTATATACTTATAATATAGAAAAACGAGAATTTTCACTTCTTGACTTAAATACTAAAACGAATTTTCCTGAATTTAATGATTTTGTGGTAGAAGAAATTGAAGTACCTTCTCACGATGGTATAAAAATTCCTTTATCCGTAATCTACAAAAAAGGACTTAAAAAAGATGGCAATAATCGTTTAATCTCTTTAAGTTATGGAGCATATGGTGCTTCGTTTAGTCCTTATTTTATGATTACTTTGCTAACATGGGTTAATGAAGGGAATATTTGGGTATTACCCCATGTACGAGGTGGTGGTGAAAAAGGAGATGCCTGGCATAAAGCAGGTTTTAAAACAACTAAATCTAACAGTTGGAAAGATTTGATTTCGTGCACAGAATATTTAATTAAAGAGGGATACACCTCCCCAGAACTCAATGTAGCTTTTGGAACCAGTGCAGCAGGAATAACAATAGGCAGAGCGATAACAGAACGCCCTGATCTTTTTGAGGTTGCTCTAATGAGCGTTCCTTCAATTAATTTAGTTCGATCAGAAATTCAGCCGAACGGACCTAATAGTATTAAAGAATTTGGAACTGTAGAAATCAAAGAAGAATTCGAAGCTCTATACGAAATGGATGCATATCATCATATCGAAAAAAATATAGACTATCCTGCAATTCTAATATCAACCGGAATGAATGATGGCGCAGTAGTACCATGGGATCCGGCAAAGTTTGTTGCAAAAATGCAGGCTACTAATCCGAACGGTAAACCAACATTATTTTCTGTAGATTTTAATGCAAATCATGGTGGTGATGGTACTATGGACTATTACTATAAAAATATGGCAGACGCCTTTTCCTTCGCCCTCTGGCAAACCGGTCACCCCGATTATCAACCTAAAGAATAATATACATAATACTTAAAATCCCGCCCTTAAAAGCGGGGTTATTTTTAACTACTATCTGGAAGTTATTGCAAGCTTACAAATATCTTATATGAAAAACCTAACCTTATCAATCAAAAAATTCAATTCATAGTATTATCTTTTTTATATTCCGGATAATCCATCAGAAGCTTCATCAATCAATAAAGAAACATTAAATCATCTCCTTGATCAACTTAAAAAATTCGAACAAAAGCAGGGGTATCTAAAATCAAATCTTAATGCCAAAGATCTGGTAAAAAGCTTTGGATCTAATGCTAATTACCTCTCTAAAATGGTCAATACATTTCAAGAAAAAACTTTACCAGTTATATCAATGATCTGATTATCAATTATGTGATAGGTAAACTAAAAGAGGATCGTATTTTTAGAAAATATACGGTAAAAGCGATTGCACAAGATATTGGATTTAATAATGCAGAAGCTTTTGCTAAAGCATTCTATAAAAAGACGGGGATTTATCCTTGGTATTTTATTAAAGAGTTGGAGAAAAGATAAAAAATACTTCTTAGCCAAAAATCTTTTCTGCAGCTTTATCTAAAATTTCATTCTCAAAATCAGCAAAATAAGCTTCGGTAGTATAGTAGTTAGTATGGCCAAGCATATCACCAATTTCAGCTTTTGAAATTCCTTTATACAATCCAGCTGTTGCAAAAGTGTGTCTGGCTACATAAGTAGTAAGTTTAATATCGAGATTGAGTTTTTTACTAATTGTATTCAACCTACGGTTATGATTTCTTCTGCGGTTCTTATAAATTTCATGTACTCGTTCTTCTGATTCTATATGAATTACATCATCCAGAATAGGAAATATTAGGTTTTCTTTTGATTTTCCCTTGATATAATATTTAAAAAGTCTTAAGACATATTCTGGAATCAAAATATCAAATTCCTTTACGTTTGCACCTCTTCTTGTTTTACGCCTTTGGTATTTTAATCTGCCTTTACTTATAGAACCTACTTTTAAATACGCCATATCCATAAAGTTCATCCCTCGCATATAAAAATTCACCAGAAAATAATTCTTATGGTGCCATAAAGGAGATTCTTTAGGAATATCCATTTCTTTAATTTGTTCTATAATATCTAGATTGGCTGCTCTCTTTTTTGTTCTCTGTTGTTTGATAGCATATCTACCTTTTCCGAACGGATAGTCATCTAATTTGAGCTCTGTGCTCGTATCTTTGATCGCCAGATTATAAACTCTTCTAATCGATCTTAATCTTACACCAAGACCATTTAACGTATTTTTCTTATATATTGTTTTACTTTTATTTGAAGTCTTTTTATTTACTGGTTTATTATCCTTACTTAAGTACCAGGATTCTAGATCTTCCAAAAATATTTCGTTGATTTTTGATATCAATATATCTTCTCCAGAATTAAACTTAAGTAGCAAATCGATAGCACTTCTCATCGCATCCGCCATACCAAAACGTCTAGCATCCTGATAACGAGCAATTACTTTTGTACCGTATACATTTAAAAAAGTTTGGATTTTTTTAGGCTCACTTTTCAAAATCAAGGTGTTCTCTTCTACACTTTTTATAAGAGCATTATGAATCAAATCGACAACCTCATATACGGTTAATGTTTTTAGTACCGTATTATAATCAGAAATGATCTTTGAAGCTATAGCCCACTTCTCGTCTATTTTATGATTTGCTCTTTTTGAATTCGGAAATGACGCCTTGACTTGGTTTTTATCTTCATTCCATTGTTCGGGAGTCAATTTATAACCTAATGGAATATTCTTTGGAATTCCTTTGTGACGTACTCTTATAATCAAAGGAAACTCTTTTGCTTTTTTGTTACGTTTATCAAGCATTAAAGTAAGTGTTGCCATAGTTACATTTTAACAAAATCTAAAATACTGTAATGCAATTAAATAACAAAGAAAAATTGCTCGGTTTTTGCTCGGTTTTTTCAGTTTCATACGGTTTAAAACAAACCATAACAGATTTCTGATTCCTCAAAACTATTTGATTATTAGCAACTTACGATCCAAATTGAATTGTATAAAACCGAATAGCATGTTACTCATAATCAGGGGGTCCTTGGTTCGAGCCCAAGTGGGACCACATAGTTTAAAAAAGCTGTTTCTAATAGTAGAAGCAGCTTTTTTTATGCCGTATAGTGAACTTAATGGTCTTAGTGATTGTTCATAATACTTAGCACGGATTTGAAATCTGCGGTATTGGTTTTTTATATAAGATCAACTTAATATTAGTAATTTTTCAGCTTCTTTTATATCGGGTTCATTTTTTAATTTTAAAATACTAGCCATAACCTCTAACCAATGTCCCTTATCATGACTTTTATGAAATGAAGCTCCATACACTGAAGCTAAAGGAGGATAAGTAGGTAACTTTTTTTCTTTTGCAATTTTAGAAAAGATGATTGCTAAATTTTCCTTATTCAACTCTAAAGATTGAAATCTTTCAGGTAAAATACCAATAATACAAAATAATGTTAAACATAAATTTGACAATTCTCTATAGTCAATATCACTTGGGAGAGATTGATTTAGATAGGAAACAAAGTCTTTTAAATTATCGTCCATAATTATATTCCGATCGCGAGGATTTGCAATCCCTGTCAATAATATCTATAGCAAATGTAAAACTAACTAGTTTCATTTTTTGAAACCAAGCAATTAATTTTACATTAATGATCTTTTGATCTGACTCCATTTCCAATTTCTAGGTCAACATTAAAAGTTTCAAAGAAGTACTCATATTTATCAAAATCAAAAGAAAAATCAATCATATTAGCTATACGGTTTGCCATTTCCTTATTTATATTATATTGTTCATAAAGCAAAGGGTCTTTTTCAGAAGTTTCAAACATTCTTTTTAATTCTAGTAATGGAAAATCTTCTTCTAATAAAATTCGTTCACCAATAAGCGTCTCACCACTTTTTTCATAAAAGGTTATGCTTCTTTGTATCTTGAAATCTTTCTTCATTTTAAATATTTACTAATATCCTGCCAAACTTTGACGGCACCAGAAACATTCTGGCGCTAGCGGGGGATCTATATTCATCCATCTACCCAATGCAGGGTCATGATTACGAGCCCCAAAATCAAGCCATTCTAATCTAAGTTCATTCTGTTCTTCCTTACCATTATATCCGTAAGGATGCTCTCTACCAGTAATAGTATTATTGTATCCTTTGTGTTCGAGCCCAAAGGGATAATAGTTATTTTCCTCTACAATCTCATCCTGAGTAATCGATCCATCTTTATTAAAGTCCTTATAGGATAATCGTATGTTTCTTAAATGGTCTTTGAACTGGTATACGTACTTGAACCCATCAGCTTCTTTCTCTACATAACCCTCTGGATGGTTAAAGAACTCAAGATTTCCATTTTTATAGATGTAGTTTCCAGCATACTCCGTTTCTATTAAAGAACTTCCACTTGGAGCGATTTTCTTCAATTTTACTCCAGTAGCGTCGTAAATATAAGTAATATTTCCAGCTGTATTTGTAATAAAAATCCACAACATTGCTGTTGTGGATTTATCAATCTTTTATTATTTACTCTTTGTGCTTACCAAGCTTTGACGGCGCCCGTCACAGACGAGCGCTAGCTGGGGGTGAAGGTGTTAACGCTTCTTTTGATAAAAAGACCGTACAACGATTACAGGATATACAGAGCCTAGATGAAGAGACGCAAAATATGTTGTTTAGATTAATTGATACAATCATTAGAGATACTAAGGCTAAAAAAGCATACTCATAAAAAAACCACCCCAATATGAGGTGGCTTTAGTCTATTGTTAATCAATCTCGGATTGCAAATCCAAGCTATCTGGATTTTTATTTATTTAAAAATACCTTTTAGTTTAATTTAACTGTAGATGTATCAATCTTTTTCTGCGATAAATAGGTTGTTGTATCACTATATTTATATTGATGCTCTAATCCCAGAAGCTTATTTTTCCTATTCAAATAATCTATTTCAAACTTAAGTGTTTTTTTATAATTTTTCAGCTTATCAAATGTAAAAGATAAACTATCTATTTTTTTTAAGACCATCTTTCTGTTGAATTCATCCGCTATTAAACTAAAACTTTTCTCGTCTACTTCTTTAATTAAATAACCATCTTTTTTGTCAAAATTATTAATAGATTTACTAAGATAAATACTATCGTTTTTTACATAAAAAGACCTCAATGGTAAAAATGATAAGTCCTTGTGATATGTAACTATTGTATCGTTTTGTATTTTGATTTCATAGTATGTTGAATCTAAGTCTACTAGACTCCAATTTCCATTAAAATCATATGACTTACCTGTGTCTTTTCCACAAGAAGACAATACAACCACTAATACTATTATAATTTTTTTCATTTACTAGCTTCGTTAATATTAGATATAAATCTATTAAATTGATCTTGGTTCCTAAAACTCAAACGTAGTAACCTTGGCTCAAAATAAGTATTATTATGATTTTTTATTTTATTTCTACCTTCTCCTAAAAACCATAATTCAAATAAATAATCTTTACCTAATGTTCTTTGAGCAGCCGGCTTTCTTAATCTTGCCATTCTTTCCCCTTCTAACATATTTCCTACTATCTCAATCGAACCTCCATCATAGTTTATTTTCTGTTGAACTATAGTATTAAATCCTTTTAATTTTGAGTCAGTTGTATTAACTATAAAATCGGTAATATAAATAGCATCAACTGTTGTTCCATTTGCTATAGCCTTATTTCTTAAGCTTATATAATTTGCAACATTATTAACCAATTTTTTATAAATAACTTCAGGACTATCTTTTCTAAAATCAATAGGATCAAAACATCCTCCATCTTGACAGGAGCTAGTTTTTTTCAATTCTTTATTATTCGTAAAGTTTATGTTACCTAAAAAATCATTAGAAAAGAAGTCTTCTTCTTCTTCATTACTACCGCCAGAACTAGTTTGACTATTTCCTGAACCTGACTGGCTTTGACTACTACCATCGGCGTTTAATCCTTGACTAGCGCAAACGCCTTAATGATATTAATGAACTACCACAGAAAGAACGTGACGCCTTGTTACTGACTGTTGATGCATTTTTACGAGATTTTAAAACGAAAAGGGCATATACATAAAAAGTCACCCCGAAGAGTGACTTTATAATTTAGTTGATCAATCCTAGATTGCAAATCTGAGCTATCAGTTTCAGGTCTATAATTATTGATATTGCCTATAAACTTTACTGTACTCTATTTCAGGAACACCCTTTATCAAATCTATATTTATAAAAGGATATTCTTTTTTTATTACAAGTTCTATTTTATGATCATCAATAGTGACTTGAACTATCTTGGTGCTATCTCTAAAAAAGGTATAGCTTCCTGCAAGTCCTAAAGTATGGTCTGTAGTTAATATTTCCTTATACTTAATACTATTATTTGTAGTAATTAGTACATTGTTTTTTTCAAAACCAATATCAAATCCAATTACTAAATCTCCATCTTTTTGAACTTCTTTAATAACTTTTTTTTGCTTCTCTGTAGGCTCTATATTATTATATTTTATATTATAATTTTGACCAACTCCACAGTTATAAAAGGCAATAGTACATAATAAGAGTATTGTCTTTTTAAAAAATACTTCCATAGTTTATTATAGTTTTTTAATTCCTAGTGAATTTATGGTGTTAACAGGTCTTACTCTAGGCACAACTCTTCTAACTTCACTTCTTTGTTGTGGTGTTATTGTATTTAAATGTTGTGGTCTATGCATTAAATTATTTCTCTCCATTGAATTAACAACGTGTTGAGGATTATTATCATCGTCTTGGTGCATTAAACCAGCCGTATGACCTAATTCGTGTGCACCTGTAGAACCTGCTTCCTGGGCATTATTATTTATAAAACTTGATACTTGTATTCTATTTGATGTAGGATTACCTAATTCTTTAGTCTTACCCGCAGCTATTCTTATTAATGGGTGTGTCTCAGCTTCTGATTTACCCTCAACAGTAACTTTATCAACCATTTCTACATAAAAATCATTTTCTGTATCAATATCGTCTGCGCTTTCTACTATTTCATAAGTTGCGCTAACGGTTACATCATTCCCATCAGCGTCTTTGCCTGTAAAAGAAGTTTCTGTTTGATCTTTAATTGCATCAGCATATTCTGTTACTTGATCACTGTTTAAAGCTTTACCAAATGATCTATCTGTAGTACTGTTCAAAACTTTAAAATGCACAGTATAGTGAGTACTGCCATCAGGGTTTTCGAACCTAGTCCATTCTAAACCTTCAAGCTCATTTCCATCGATCACTCTATTTTCAGCAAAATTATAAACAGATTGATATGCATAATCTTCTGCTAAAGGATCAACTTGCCAGAACCTACCAATTGCAGGATCATATGCTCTAAACTCAAACTCTAAAATGTTTACACCTAAGTCTTCTGTAAATTCTTGTCCTTGATATGTCTGGTAGTTATGCTCCCTACCAACAATCGTATTATTGTATCCTTTGTGTTCGAGTCCAAAGGGATAATAATTCTTCTCTTCTACAATCTCATTTTGAGATATAGAACCATTCTTATCAACATCTTTATACGACAACCTAATATTACCAAGATGATCCTTAAACTGATAGACATACTTGTACTCATCAGCTTCTTTTTCTACATAGCCTTCTGGATGGTTAAAAAACTCTAGGTTCCCATTCTTATAGATGTAATTCCCGGCATACTCCGTTTCTATTAAAGAACTTCCACTTGGAGCTATTTTCTTTAATTTTGCTCCAGTAGCGTCGTAAATATAAGTAATATTTCCAGCTGTATTTGTAATAAAAATCCACAACATCAATGCTGTGGATTTATCAATCTTTTATTATTTACTCTTTGCCTACCAAGCTTTGACGGCACCCGTCACAGACGAGCGCGAGCTGGGAATTAGGCTTTCCTAGCTATTTTAATAAATCTTTAGATAGTTGACTAATAGAATTCAATTTTTTCCTATAAGTTTCGGAGCTTGTATGAAAATAAAGTTCTTTAGTAAACGAACCTTCTCCATTTAACAAAGCAGTTAAAAATACAGGATTACACTGTTCTGCGTCAGTACATTTTTTATCTTCTATTTTTTTAATGATTTCATAATTTTTAAAAAAGATATTTAAAAGTTCTTTACGCTTTTTATTAAACTTTACTTTTCTCTTAATACATTTTTTGTTGTTACGTTTCCTACGATAATATTGGACCCCTTTTTCTTTACCTCCTTCTCTCCACAATATCGCAATACCACCATAATCATTATACAAGGCAATTATATCTTCTACATTTTTATGTTTCAAAAATCTTACTTCTTTTTTAACAATACTATCAGTTTCAATACGTATTGTCTCAAAAGTAATCTGTGCTGTTAAATTTAAACAGCTAAATAGCACTATAATTATTATATTATTTTTCATTTGTTCATCTTATTTTAGGTATAAAGGCACTTGCCAAGATATAGTACCTGGTATTGTAACTCTATTACTGTGTGAAGCCCATTTCTATAAAATCGATATGACCCACCACTAGTAACTCTTTTATATAAATTTGAAGCTTGAATAGAGTTAACGTGTTGACTACCTACTCCTTGATTAAAAAATGATAATCCATGACCAATCAATTCATATGCCAATTTTTCTCCAGCAGATGAAATAATATTTGTGGCAAACATTCCTGTAGAATTATCAACAACATCTGTACTCTTACCCCCCGCTGCCGCTAGCGTCTCGCTAGTGGTGTCATTTCTTTGAAAGGCCTAACAAGTATCCATCATTATCTATTTCTAATACAGTATGATCATCTTGATAGTTTCTGCTCATGGGAACAAAATACAACAAACCAGTTTCATTTTTTGAAACCAACTTGTTATTTTTTTACTTACGTACCACCCTTAGCCAATCTTTGAGGCCACTAGCGAGACGCTAGCGGCAGCGGGGTAATAAAAATCCACAACATTACTGCTGTGGATTTATCAATATTTGTGTTCTTACTCTTACCACTCACTCATCGACGCCACTAGAAAAATTCTAGCGGTAGCGATCACTCTAGCGGCAGCAGGGGTGTATGATCAGACACAAAACTATAAAATCATAAACATTTAACCAACAACTATCATCACTATTTACATATTTTTTTACCATATATTTGTAAAATCGATGTATAATCATACGTTTTTGTAAGTAATTATGACTAAAATAGGTAACAAGATAACAGAACTACGTAAACAAAAAGGATGGTCACAGAGTGAGTTGGCTAATCAGATTAAAGCTTCTCGGGAAGCGATTGGTAAGTATGAGCGTAATGAAGCATTACCCTCTGTAGAAACTGCAAAAAACATTGCAGATATATTTGATGTATCTCTAGATTATTTAGTTAGTGATACCTTAAAACCTTCTTTTGATAAACGTATGATAGAACGTTTACAAGATTTTGAACTATTAAGTGAAGTGGATAAAAGTCATTTATTTGCCTTACTTGATGCATTCTTACGAGATGCTAAAACCAAAAGAGCGTATTCATAAAAAAACCACCCCAATATGAGGTGGCTTTAGTCTATTGTTAATCAATCTCGGATTGAAAATCATAAGTGTTCGAAACCTTAAAATTATGTAATTTAGGGAGAAACTATGAAGGTTTCAGAAGTTTTAAATTATATTCCAAAGGATGAATTAGAAAAATTATCATTGGACTATAAAGTGGATTATCAA
>NZ_VLNR01000097.1 GCF_007489275.1 Aquimarina algiphila | reverse complement strand
AGGGATTTAAAAATAGAATCTTATCAAAGATCACAGCAATGACCATTATTCAATATATCAATAGGTTTGAATTCAACAGAAATATAAACAACCTAAAAATTAATATTAACTAAATGCACAACGGGTAATAACTAATTAAATTATTACAAATGAACAAATCACTTGTATGGGGCTTACTATGCCTTATTTTAACACTCTCGCAAACATCTTTTGCGCAAGATTGTGCGGAACGAGTTGCTGTCGCTAAAGACTATTTGGAAATTGCAGAATCTTTAAGCCCAGAATTTAGAGAAAAACTACGGCAAAGTATTCTACCTTGTGTAAACAACGGAACGCCAAACGCTATTTATTTGGCGGCAGTTTATTCTTTGTTAACAAACCCTACAGAGGATCAAAAAACAGTTTCATTTAAAATCATTAAACAATACGCAGAAAATGGAAATGTCTCTGCATATAAACGACTTGCTGTTTTATACAAAAAAGGCATTGGAACAGACGTAAACTTAGATGAATCTCAAAAATGGTTTGAACTATCGAGTAATGAAGGGGATTCTTTCGCTAAATATGCTTTAGGGTATTTCCAAATGAAAGGTATTGCGGGAGAACAACAAGATTATCAGGCAGCTCGAAATAGCTTTCAATCCTCTACATATCCTATGGCAAATCATTGGTCTGCTGTAATGGACTATTTTGGTTATGGTACAACAGCTAATCCTACTAAAGCTTTAAGTATTTTAGACGCCAATGATATTAAAAACAGTGAAATATTAGCTGCTTTTTTACGAGCAGAGCAAGGTGCTCC
Source organism: Aquimarina algiphila (assembly GCF_007489275.1). Lineage (GTDB taxonomy): Bacteria > Bacteroidota > Bacteroidia > Flavobacteriales > Flavobacteriaceae > Aquimarina > Aquimarina algiphila. The sequence continues at coordinate 17,704 of NZ_VLNR01000097.1, read as the reverse complement.
AGAACCAACCATTTCACCCCAAGAATTAAATCTTATAAACTCTTTTGATGATGTTATCGAAACCATAACATTTGATGATATCAATAAGAGATTTGAAGCTAAAATTGTAGAATTTGATTGGGAAAAAGAAAAGGTTAAACGCGTAGAAAATGTTAAATTTAGTTTTAATGCTTCTGGTAGTGGCTTAGCTTATGATATAGAAATAGCTGGAACAGTACTGCAAGGTAACGCAACTTATGGAGCGGAAAACATTATGACTTTGGAGGGAGTTACATTTCCCATTAAAAGACTTTATAAAGACTCAGATAAAGATAAAGTTACCTATACCGTTAAAGATATTAAATTTGATTTAATACCTATTGGAGATATTACATATGTAGTTGGAAAAATCAATGCAGATATTATAGATTTCAAAGAATCTTCGCCTCCTTTATATGTAATTTTAAAACCTGTCCCAGAGCCAGAACCAGAACCAACGGTAGCAGAGATTAAAAGTATTTCTCCAAATCCTACCTCAAGTAGTTTTACGGTACATTATTTTAAACCAGAACAAGCTAACTCTTATTTGATTTTAAGACAAAATGGTCCTGAGTTGGCAAGAACTCCAACAAACACAAAAAAAGGGAATTTTCAGGTTACATTCGATGAGTTACTATTTTATCCTTCAGGAATATACTATGTACAATTATTTGTAAATGGCGTTGGAGTAGATTCTAAACAAGTTGTAAAACAATAATCAACCTAAAAATTAAACATGAAATCTATATATAAAATATTGATTCTAGGTATGGTATGCCTATTATCCACAAAGACTTTTGCTCAATTTCAAGCCACACCAGACCCAGATAAACCAGTAGAAGGAAAATCTGGTTCAATAGCATCCTGTATCTGTGCTGAAGGTTTCCCAGAAGAGTATGAACGTTTTAGACAGCTTTTACTTCGACAAGAGGCAGCAGAGAGACAACAATGGTTAGCCGAAAGACAAGTGGCTCAAAAAGCTGAAATAGAAAGACGGTTAAGCAAGAATTACCCCAATTTTAGAGCAGCGCAAGCAGATTTTTTAAAAGAAAAGATTTATAAAGATCCATCAAATCAAATTGTACAGCAATTAATTTCTGACTATGAGAAAACATCTTCTACAGATAAAAATATTGTTACTCAAAGGAGAATTTCATCAAATGCGGTAAGTCACAGACGTAATGTATCTGACTTTTCAGCTAGGACGATTTATGGCGATTTAAAAATAGACGGTGATCTTATAAAAGATTACAGTGGTGCTGATGTTATTTTTAAAGTAAATCAAATCGCTAGTGAGCTTAATAACGTACATAAACCGAAGGCAAATGCATCTTCTAAAATAAAAAACGGGCTACCTAAGGTACTTGATAGAGAATTATTAATTGATAGACTCGTTCATTTATCACTTGCTAGATATGATTCTTATAGTGTAGAAGATAAGGTAAAAGTTATGACTAAGTACCTTATACAGGGTGAGTTTTTTAGTGTTGATAATTATGCACTACTGGAAGCCGCACCTCCTTATATGTTTAATGTAAACGATCCCCAATATAACGGAAGACAAATAGCGATTAATTTTGCTAATGATATAGGGACACCAGATGCAATACCAGACCCAAGCGAAACAGGACTAGAAGCAGTAAAGCTTCATGCTATTATTTCTATTAGTGGTGATGCTTTTAATTATGCTTATTCAAGACCACCACTAAGAGATGAATTAGGGAAATTTATGGGGAGCCAATTCTACTCTGATGCATCTATTGCCAACTTACGAAGAGTAGTGAACCCTTTTGTACAAGGGCAAAATTTTAATGGATTATCACAAGATTTAGTTTCTTCTAATACGCCACCTACATTTCAGTCTGAGTCAAACAAAGAATTAGCACTAAGTTGGAAATCAGATAACCCTGCCACAGCATTAACTAACAGAGGTCTTGGTAATGTTATGCATCATTTATATAACAGTGTGCCAAGACAATTCAATCTGGAAGGAAATACTATTAGACAAGCTTTTAATTTTAATGGTCTTAATGTGCCAAATAATGGGCTCTATAGTGATGAGAATTTAGGACGTATTTTTGATTTTGGCATAACACCCTATGGGGGTAAGCCCGGACCGGGATTTTATTATAATTATGAAATTATTTTTAAACCCTCTATTGGAGCTATTCTATGGCAACAAGGGATTACTATTCAAAACATGTTTACTAACCCGCTTCATATGCAAGCAGCTATTAATTATGCGAATGGCGTTGGAGGTTTTGATTTAGAGTTTGAAAAAACATTAGAACAGTTAAGCCAAATGCTAGACCTAAATATCTCAGAGGTAAACTCTTTAAGGCAAGATAAGCCTGATACTTATATCATATTTGACCATTTGCGAGATAATGTTTTTTCTGAACAGGCTCTTTTTGAATCTAGATTATATGTGTTTAATGGGCACAGCGTTACTCCTTGGAGTCCATCAATAGGAACGATAGAAGGAAATTCTGATTTTAGCTATAATGCTTTGCGAATTCACACTTATAAAGATGGCCAACAGGTAACAGAATTTAGATTAGATAATGGTGATTTTCTAGCTAGAGGTGATTATGCAAATTGCCCTTATTGTTCTGAGTCTTACCAAAGAACAATGTATTTAGTAAATGGAGGTGTTGAATGGTTTGATGTTATTGTTCCTAGAGCATATTCTACCACCGAGAACCCTTTTGATTTTGTTATTAATAAATTTTGGGACGGAGCTAAATTAACAGGTAGGTATGTAATTCCAGTAGAAGATGCATTAATACTGATCGATGGTAAAAATTTTGATGGAGAAATTGAGAATCAATACTTAGCAGGAGGCATGATTGTTGTTGGTTTTATTCCTGGTGGGAAATTACTCAAACCTATCGGAAAAGCCGTTAGTGGTTTTGGCCTTAAATTAATTGCTAAATCAGGAGATGATTTTTTAGCATTAGGAATAAAAGAGGGAGGAGAAGCTTTTCAAATATTAAAAAATGCTCGTAAATTAAAAGGTGTTGTTAAAGGTAAAGGAGTAAAAATAAATGGAAAATGGCTAAAAGGAACACATGGAAATGCTGGTTTTTTTCCTGAAGCCATTGCCAAGAAAATGAAAGGAAAGACCTTTAATAATTTTGATGAATTTAGAGAGGCTTTCTGGAAAAATGTATCTGATGATCCTAGACTAGCGGATCAATTTTCGGACAGCAATAAAGCTTTAATGAAAAAAGGTAAAGCCCCTAAAGTAAGTAATACTCAGAATTTAGGCGGTCAAAACACTTATCAATTACATCATAAAAAACCAATTAATCAAGGAGGAGGAGTATATGATATGGATAACTTATTTATTGTCACACCTAGGTATCATAAAGAAATATTACTCCCTGCTTATCATTTAGGTTACGGGTTTTAAAATTTAAAAAAAAGAGTTTCTTTATTATAAAAATAAAGAAACTCTTATAATTGCATAACAACAGTTAAATTTTAAATAAAATGAGCAATAAAAACAAGGCAATAGAGCAAGTAATTTTAAATTTTGAGGCAAAAAAAACTTCTTCGGATCAAGCAATTAATGCAATATTTCAGATTACGAAAAACAAGACAACTGCGTATGACTTAGAAAATTATTGGAGATCATTCAGTTTAGAAGAATTTGTAAAATTATTAGCAACTGAAGCTATTTTAGATTGGGAAGAAATTAATGATGATAGAGCCATTCTTTTAATAACTGAAATTTTAGAAAATATTGGAGACGATTCAATATTAGAAAAAAACACTACTGCTCTAGAAAAGAAATATTCTAAACCAAAAGGAACCGTAACAGATTGGATTTTTCAAGACGACATAAACAATCCAAAAGAATTATTACAATTACTAAAAAAAGACAACACTATTTTACTTTAACAACAAACTTAAAGTAAATCAATGATTATGAAAACAAGTAAAGAAATTCTAGACCAATTTGGAGAGATATTGATATCAAATGTTTTTGATCAAAATCTTAAAATGATGAATAATGATATTCAAACATTTGCTAATAAAGAAGGGTATAAAAATTTATTATGAAGATGAAAACCCACAGGTTAATCTAAATAAAATAAGTGAGATGCTAAAATCAGAGCCTATTATAGAAAATGGATAGATTTCTTGATTTAGCAAGGAAATTAGTAAATGAAACTATCCACAAACAGAATTTCGAGGAATTTACATCCCGGGAGAAGAAGGGTGGTTTATATGATAAATTTAAAGTAAACCAATAATTCTAAAGACCAGTATCAAAAGGTTCATCTAAATGAAGTATTATTTAATAGGTAGAAGTGATGATTTAAAAACAATAGGGCATGATCCTCAAACCACATTAAAAAAAGGATACAACCCTAGAATAAATGGTTTATACCAAGTAAAACATTATGAGTTCCCTAATTTTTTACCAGAATTAAAATTAGAGTTACATAAGGATGCTATCCCGACAGATTACCTATACTCTATGGTTGGTTTTGGAATGATGACAGTAAGTGAAAAAATGAAAGAAGTTTTACAGAATCATCTATTACCAAAGCATCACTTCTATCCTATTGAAGTGTTTCATAAAAAGAAAACGTTAAAATATTTTTGGCTACATTTTATTGTAGATGATTTTTGGAGTTTACTAGATAAAGAAAAATCATTTGGAGAGATTAAAGAAATGACAGACCCGGTAACTTGGGCGGTAAAAAGAAAAGTTTCTATAGAATCTAAAGAACAAATTAGAAAAATACAGTTTCCAGAAGAATATGTGAAAAATGAAATATTGACCATAGGTCAGATAACGATGAAGGAAGAGTTTCCTAAATATGACTTGTACCAAATAGGATGTATAAACCACACCTCTATAATTAGTGAAAAATTAAAAAATGCGTTATTAGAAAAAGGCTTAACAGGCTTTAGTTTACAACCTGCAAATAAATTTAAAATAAACCAATAGTAATTCAAAAATGAAAAATTACAAATTTCGAGAAATTTACATCCCGAGAGAGGGTGATTTATATGACAAATTTAAAGTAAACCAATAACTATGAATGAAAACTATACATTTGAGCAAAAGCTTACGATAGCAAAAGGACGTAAAGGTACAATTGCTGTGGGTACATGTATGATCTTATTTTCAATTTTTACCAATATTTATCTTTTGTTTTACGCTATTGAACTTAATGCATATCTAATTTTTAAACACGCTTTTCGAGTTTTAGCAACAATAGGTATTTTGACAGCGCTTTATCAGGGGAAGGAATGGGCAAAATATTTATTACTATTAATTGTCTCTCTTGCTTTTATATATGCTTGCGTTTTAATGTTTAGAGATACGAATATAGTTTTTAAAATATTGATGAGTCCAGCAATATTTATTTACGGAATAGCTATTTATTTTTTTAGTTTCTCACCAAACTTTAAAGCTTTTTTTAAAGATCAAAACAAAAAATAATGAAAAAAAAACTCTTATTACTCATTTTGTCTATTTCAGCTATTGGTTGTGGTCAAAAGATACCGAAAACAGGCACACTTAGTTTTAATAAAACCATTAAAATAATAGATCAAAAAGCAGTAGATGCTACTGTAAAAACTGCTTCAAAAAAATTTATTAATAATGCTAAGAAAATAACAGAGGAACGAATAAAACAAAACGGAGGAGAACGAATGATCGGAGAGAGTTCTTTTTCCGAAGCAATGGCGAGAGGCGCATTTAACGATAATTTTAATCCTAATTATCTTAAAGATAGTTTTTGGTTAAATAAATGGGAGTTTAAAGACTCTATTATTACGTATACCTTAACTGTAAACAAGAAATACCCCCCTATTTATTACGCTAAAATTGATAGAAAAAAAAATACTATAACTAAAAACATTTCTTTAAAAACTAACAGACCAGAAACGGAACCAAGAAATTATAATTATATTCCCGAAAAGAATTATAAGGTAGTCGAACATCGAGACGACACTAAAATTATTAAAGGATATGATTGTTTTAAGGTTGTTGTGGAAACCGTCGAAAGGAGTGAGAATACACCTGATGCGTTTATGAACTTCACTTTCACGATGTATGTAACCGAAGAAATAAAATGTATGTACCATCCTGCAACTAAATTTAAAAGGGTACTTGATAAATACTATCCTTTAGAAATTACAGAAACAAATGATGCCGTGAAAGGATATGAAAAAATGTACACAGTTACAGAAATAGATTTGAAATAATAAAATATATTAAATCTTATCCTTAAAAATTTGTATTTTGATAAAGTTAAAAGTAAAACCACAGCGTATGTTGTGGTTTTAATGTATACAATTTTCTCTCAATTAATTTTCCTTTGCTTAATCCCAGACTGTCAATTTATAAATCATCAAACGCCATTATATAAATAAATAATTTTTCTATTATTATGCAAGTGAAAATATTGTCTTGATATAGATAATTAAGTATTTAAAAAGAAGAAAGTATATTATATAGACATTCAAAAAGTACTCTTTTTGTCTTGAATAAGACTAAAAAGATGTTGCCCAGACAATATTTTCAACACATTTAATAACAGCGTACAAGCCTTATATATTCGTATTAAGAAAACGAATAAAAGGGAGCTCTTATTAATGAAAGAATCAAATAACAATAACGAATTAAGAGTACTAACCATTGAAGAATTAAGAGGATTTGATGGGCTTAGTGATTTGTCTGATAAACAAGCAAAAGAAATGATTGACCAGCTCATCAACAGTAGCTAGAGCAAAGTATTGCACATCGATAAAACAATAAATATTAATTATACATATCGCTCCCTACAGTATTTTAAACACAAAAAAAAATAGAGCTAGTCTTAATAAGACTCTTTTTATTATTTTTCCTTCTTAGTCGCATAAACATGTTGACCTGACAAGTAAACTACCTAAACTCATCAAACCATCTCAAGAATAATTCTGATAGTCTTATTTATTTTTAAAACCTTAACCCAGGTATTGGATACGATTGATATATTCAATTAAAAATTAAAAAAAAATGTGATGAGGAAGTAAAATGTAACAGAAATGAATTTTGAACGTTTTTTATATAATTTAGCAATACTAACCTTTACTAAATTATTTGAATAAAAAAATCAAATCGAATTCTATCAAAGAGGCCAAATTTTCTAATTTGTTTGACAGACACTATAACAAATTGTACAATTATGCTTTTAAAGTTTTAAAAGAAACTGACCTTTCTGAAGAGTTGGTTCAAGAGACCTTTATCAAGCTATGGGAAAATTTTGAGCATATCAAGGAGTCCGAACGTTCTATTGAATCATTTTTAATCACAACCCTCAAAAATAAAATTATAGATGATTATAGAAAAAAACAGACCAGGGAAAAACATACTAATTTATATGCTCTTAACACCAGTATAGAAACCCATATTGATAAACAATGGGAATTAGTACAGCGTATTGAAGATATTTATACCACCCTTGAGCAAAAGACAACAGATATTTTCAAACTATCAAGAGATAAAGGTTTGACTTACAAAGAAATTTCTAAACAAAAAGGCATTTCTATAAAAACCGTAGAACTTCATATTTCAAAGGCTTTAACAACATTTAAGAACGGCTTAAAGGATTACTTTTAAGAAAAAAACGGGTTTTTAATAGGGAGACCCTGCTTGGCAAACGTCTTATAAGTAGTAAACACCTTTTTGGTATGGAGCATTTTAAAATTACAGAAATCGAACTTTGGGAATATATCTCAAAAAAGGCTGATGATATAACGATTCAAAAAGTAGAAAAATGGATGGATTCTACAGATTTTGATGAAGATTTATTTATCAAAATAACTACCATTCATAATCATACTTCTGAACAAAGTCCTTCTATCGAACAAGCTAAAAAACGTTTTTTTAATACTGTCAAACCAAAAAAATTGATTTGGAAAGACATGCTAAAATATGCGGCCATACTGATTGTAGTAATTTCTGGAACATATCTATACAATACTTTATTATCAAATAACAATCAAATAGTCGTACAAACAACTTTTGGTAAACAAAAGAGCATAGAACTATCAGATGGCTCCAAAGTTTGGTTGAATGCATCAAGTAGCTTATCCTATGATGCAGAAACTCCAAGAACTTTACACCTGGAAGGAGAAGCATTTTTTGAAGTTGCAAAAGATACATTACACCCCTTTACAGTTACCACACCAGATCACATTACAGTAAAAGCTTTAGGTACCAGTTTTAATGTTAAATCGTACATGGATAGTCCTATTACAGAAACAAAATTACTTACAGGTAAAGTAGAGGTTACTTCTGATATACAGTTTGAAAAAAGTGTTATAATGATTCCGGATGAAAAAGTAATCTTTTACAAGAACACCAAAAAAGTAATAAAGTCTAAAATGGATCTTAATGAATCTAAAATTGCCTGGAAAGAAGGAAAAATACAATTCGAAAACAAAACCTTTAGAGCAATAGCCATTGACCTAAAAGCTCAATTTGGCAAACAAATCCACTTTAAAAATGAAGACATTGCAAATTCTAAATTTACAGGTTCTTTTGATAATACAACTCCTATAGATGAGATTTTTGAAACCCTTAAAATCTCAAAAGATTTTACATATAAACTAAATACAAAAACTAATGAGTGGATAATCCAATAAAAAAGTGGGAAAACTGCCATTTCCCCACTATAAATGCTAAAAAATTCTAATCGCGAAATCAGTAAAAATTAACAATATTCAAATTTATGAAAATAAACCTTTTTGAGGTCATCCCATGGCCAAAAAATAGTTATGGAAAAACCATTTTCTTAATGAAATTATCCTTCTTTCTTTATCTTGTTTTTTGTTTTCAACTCTTAGCATTCAATGGGTTTTCTCAAAACAATGTCACACTAGAGGAAGAAAATAGTTCATTAAAATCAATTATACATAAAATTGAAGAACAAACATCTTACAATTTTATTCTAAATAACGATATAATCGATGTTGATCAAAATTTTAGTATTAACGTTATAGAAAAGGATGTAACAGAAACAGTTGCCTTACTTTTTAAGAATTCTACAATTTCTTATAAAATCAAAAAAAATCATATTATTCTTTCCAGAATCAAAAAGAAAAATGGTGATTTTACCATTTCTGGAGTTATTACAGACGCAAGTTCAGGCGAAACACTTATAGGTACCAGTATTATTGTCAAAAATAGTAACAAAGGGGTATTTACTAATGAATATGGTTTTTATTCTATAACATTACCAAAAGGAGATTATCTTTTTGAAATTTCACACTTGGGATATACAACCAAAGAAGTTGCAATACAATTGCAACATAATATGAACATAAAGATAGAACTTCAACCCTCTTCAAACGAGCTAGATGAAATCATTATATTATCAAATCAGAACAATAAAAGTCAGGTAGCATCAATTCTTGGAGGGACTTCTAATTTAACAACATCAGAAATAAAAAAATCACCAGCACTTTTGGGAGAACCAGATATTACCAGAACGGTATTAGCGCAACCAGGGATTAGTAGCGTTGGCGAAGGAACCAGCGGTTTTAATGTAAGAGGTGGGAATGTTGATCAAAATTTAATTCTACTCGACGAAGCTCCTTTATACAATACCTCTCATTTATTTGGATTGTTTTCTATTTTTAATGCAGATGCTATAAAAGTTATACAATTATATAAAGGAGAAATCCCAGCACGTTTTGGAGGTAGAGCATCATCAGTACTAGAGGTTCGACAAAAAAACGGAGACTCAAAAAGAATAAAAGGAGAAGGTGGGTTAGGGTTATTGTTTTCTAAATTTACTATAGAAGGCCCTATTAAAAAAGATAAGGTAAGTTTTTTAGCCTCTGGTAGACGATCTTATTTTGATGTATTTTTTCCTTTTTTTAAAGGAAACGAAGCTGTTGATAAATTCCATTTTTATGATTTGAATACAAAACTTACCTGGAACATCAATAAAAACAATACATTGTATGCCTCAGGTTTTTTTGCTGCTGATATTATAAAATTTAATCAAGAAGAAGAAGATGGTGAAGGGGGATTTGATTCTGACTTAGACCTTGGATGGACAAATACTACTGCTACCTTACGATGGAACCATATCTTTTCTAATAAATTATTTGCAAATATTACAGGTATTTATAGTAAATATGATTATTCATTTGGAACCAGACAGGATCTTGGAGAAGAAGACATAGAAGACACCTTTAATAGGTCTATCAAAAATTGGATTTTTAAGCCTGATTTCACTTATTATTCAAATCCTGTTACAAAAATGAGATTTGGTCTTTCTGGTAATTTATATCAATTTATTCCAAAACAAAAAATACCAGAAGGCAATGTTCTTCTTGACAAAGAAAAAGCAGTACAACTAGCAGCGTATTATAGTATTGAAAAGCAATGGAATAAATTATCACTGCACACAGGTTTACGGTATTCCTGGTTTGCAAATTTTGGTGCAGAGAGTATAGCGATCTATAAGCCTGATTTACCTCAAACGCCAAGTACAATTATAGGCTTTAGAGAGGTTAAAAATAACGAAATATCTAAAAGTTACTTTGGACTAGAACCACGCCTGGCCTTAAAATATGATTTTAATGATCGAAAAGCTTTTAAAATAGGATACGATAGAATGTTTCAATACATCCATTTAATTTCTGCTCAAACTATAGTTTTGCCTAACGATATATGGAAACCATCTGGAGAGTACATTTCTCCCTTAGAAGTGAATCAGTTTTCGGCCGGATATGCATATGATAGCAAGGATCAAAACTATAATTTTTCAATAGAAGGGTATTACAAAACATTTGACAATATAGTAGAGTATAAAAATGGAGCTAGGTCAGGAGTGGTTGACAACTTAGAAACCGAGTTAGTTCCCGCCAAAGGTTTTTCTTATGGATTAGAGTTAGCAGTCCATAAAAATAAAGGGAGACTAACTGGAAATGCAAATTATACCTATGCCGTATCTAAACGGAAAACAAAAAGTAATTTCTCTTCAGAACAGATTAATAACAACGCATATTTTCCTTCAAATTTTGACAGACCTCATATATTGAATATTACAGCAAATTATAAATTATCTAAAAAGTGGGAAATGGGAGCTTTTTTCACCTATCAAACAGGAAGACCCACTACTCTTCCCAATGGTAGACTAAGCATAAACGGAGATTCATTTCTTACATTTTCTGATAGAAATGCCTTTAGAGTTCCAGACACCCATAGAGCCGATATTTCGTTTACCTATACACCCACAGGTAATCCTAAAACCAATTGGAAAGGTAGTTGGAGTTTTGGGTTATATAATGTGTATGGTCGCAAAAACGTTTTTTCCGTTAATTCTACTTTGGACGATAACAAATTAGAAACTGGACAAATCTCTTTGATTCCAGCCCCAATACCCTTCATATCTTATAATTTTAAATTTTAGAATCATGAAAAAACTACCTATACATATAATATTTGTTTTCTTATGTATTGCAACAAGTTGTGTTGATGACATCGCTCCAGATTTTGAATTTAAAGAGCAAGTTTTTGTTTCTGGATTGCTTACCAATGAAGAAGGTTTTGTGTCAGTTCAAATTCAAAAAACAGTAGCGGTAACCGATACCACCTTTGGTGCTATAAACGATGCACAAGTATCCTTATTTACAAGAGATGCATCCAATACAGTCTCGTTGGTTTCGGATTCGTTTACAGTAAATAATGGTGAATATAGAACATCAGCAATAATTACTCCCATAATTGGAAATACTTATTGGATCGAAGTCATGCTACCTGATGAAACTGTACTCATATCAGAAGAAGAAATTTTAAAATCACCCATACCCATTATAGATATGGTAAAAAACGGAAACACGGTTCGGGTAACTTTTACAAGCCCAATCGATGAACAAAATTTCTACTTAATTCGCTCAGAGGCACTTAAAAATGGTGAGTTAATTTCTGATGAATCAGGTGTATTTGATGATAGAGCTATAAATGAAGAATTAGAAAAAAATCTTGACATTAGTTATAATATAAGTAATGGTGATGCATTAAGGATCAGTATCAACAATATTAACTTTAACACGTTTCAGTTTTATCGCAATGTACTTGGAAACCCAGATGATCTGGAGCTATCATCTTTATTCCTGCCTATTAACATTGTCGGTAATATTACCAATACTACAAATTCCGAATTAACATTTGGTAATTTTGGTATAGCAGGATTTAGTACCATGACTATTAATTTCTAAGCGAACACTTTTTATAAATACACTTTTTTCAAAACTAGTTGAGGTAATAAATTACCCCCGGCAGTCTTATCCTTCTATTTTAAAAAAACAACACCTTTTAACAATGTAATTCACTTATTAAAAAGAGGTTACCCTAAACAAGGTACCCTATCAAATAATTATAAACAACATAAAAATTAAAGTATTATGAAACATTTTAGCAAGTACACAACAACAATTATTTTATCATTACTTTTTATAAGCTGCAGCTCTGATGATGCCAATCAAACTATTGGAATATCTAAGGAAATTAAAGATTTAATTTATTTCAAAGGAGATGAAGATGCATCTACAGTTATAGTAAATGCCCAAAGTGGACCAGACACAAAACTCAGCACAGGTGAAGTTGACGAAATTTTTCAAACTTTTGATACTACCGACCTTTTAGTGGTAAATGTACACCAAGCACAAACATTAAATCCTAGTCTATTTGAAGTAAATGATATAACATTTGATCGAGCTATTGATTTAAATACAGAAAGTGTAGAAATGATTTACAAGGTGGTTAAATATTTTAAAGATCAAGGAAGAACTGTTTATGTTTTAGGAATTTCGTTTGGTGCATTTATAGCACAAGATCTTATCGCAAAAAAAGGAGCAGATGCAGCAGATCAGTATCTCATTATAGTAGGTAGATTGGATATGAATGCTATTATGTGGCAAGCATTTTCTGAAGGAAAGCCCGGGTATTTTGAAAACGGGATTACTCCTATAATTGACCAAGAAGTTGGTGCAGATTTAATTGATAGAAATTTGGATCGACTAGCCGCTGGATTGTCAATGAATAGATATACAGAACTTCTTAATACGTTTGAAGACTTATCCAACATCACCTACATTTATGGAGAAATTGACGAAGCGGTTGGTAGACTTACGGATTTAGAAATTGAATTTTTGCAGTCAAAAAAAGTTAACCTAATCACTAGCAGTGGAAATCACGATGACACTATTAATGATTTTGTTGTACAAGGTTTTAATGAGGCATTTGGAATACAATTACAATAATTAATCATACCATAGGTACAGTTGACAAGAAGTTACTAATAATTTCACAGGCTATTTTTCATGATTAAAATGCTGTAAAAATACTTTTCTGGTATTTTTAATAAAACCGATGTTCTTCTAAAAACAAAAATATTCACAAACAAAAATGACCATCTCAAAATGAGATGGTTATTTTTTTTTAGTATTTCTAATAAAACCAACAAGATTATACTCTTTTGTAACAAAACTAAAACAGAAATTTTATAACATTCTAAACTATAAAATCTCTACAATGAAAGCCAAATTCTTATCAAACTTAATAACAAGATATAGTTATAAAACACATCCGAAGTACAGAAAAGCAGAATAATTTTATCAATTTTTAGAATATTATATCCTTTTTCAATCTTATTAAAGTTGAATCACAACAAACCAAAAAACTAAGATTACTTCAATTGCAATAACTTCTCAAAAAATAAACAAACCATTGATTATCAATAAAAGAACAAAACATCAAGATTGATTTCCAACAATTTTTAGCTAGAGAAAATAACTTTTGCGAACATAAAATATTTCAACTTTTTTACACATTTAGCGAACGTTCGCTTTTTTTATCAAAAACTTTTTTATAATATTGTCCTGTAATTAATTATGAAAAACAATAAATCATTTGTCCAAACTATATACAGCTTTCATAAAAAGGTGATCTAGAAGTATTGAAAAAATGAGGTTATGATTTTCTTAATCGCATTGCAAAAAAAAGAACCCCACAAATGCTGTTTCGTAGATATTGATCGGGATTCAAATTATTAATAAAATGGTAAAAATCTAAAGGATGAAATCTCAAGCAAAAACTAAAACATTGGTTACAAATTGGGCTATTAATAATACGATTGACTACAATAGTTATGATTACAATGCTCAAAAAAACAATAGTTAAAACAAAAACATTAACCTAAAATAAAAATTAAAAACAAGATTATGACTACTTATAATTCGACTCTTGATATCGTACGTAAACTAAAGGCAAAACATGGAAATACCTGGGCAACCATAAATCCTGAAAACGCGGCGCGTATTGCTGTACAAAATAGATTTAAAACAGGATTAGATATTGCCAAATACACGGCTTCTATCATGCGCAAAGACATGGAAGCTTATGATGCTAATAGTGTAAATTACACACAATCCTTAGGTTGCTGGCATGGTTTTGTTGCCCAACAAAAAATGATTGCGGTAAAAAAGCATAAAGGCACTACAGATAAAACATACCTATATCTTTCTGGTTGGATGGTAGCAGCATTACGTTCAGAATTAGGGCCTTTACCAGATCAATCCATGCACGAAAAAACCTCAGTTCCTAAATTAATCGAAGAGATATACACCTTCTTACGTCAAGCTGATGCTGTAGAATTAAATGATCTTTTTCGTCGTCTGGATGCAGGAGAAGATGTTCAAGCCGAGATCGATAATTTTGAGACCCATGTTGTACCTATCATTGCCGATATTGATGCTGGTTTTGGTAACGAAGAAGCAACGTATCTTTTAGCCAAAAAAATGATTGAAGCGGGTGCTTGTGCACTTCAGATCGAAAACCAAGTGTCTGATGCTAAGCAATGCGGTCACCAAGATGGTAAAGTAACAGTACCACATGAAGATTTTATAGCTAAACTAAATGCCCTGCGGTATGCGTTCTTAGAATTGGGTGTAGAAGAAGGTGTAATTGTTGCCCGAACAGATTCTGAAGGTGCCGGTTTAACACAAAAACTACCCGTATCTATGGAGGATGGAGACTTGGCATCACAGTACATGGATTTTGTTGAAGCAGAGGAAGTTCTTATAGATGAGGTTAATGAAAATGATGTCTTATTCAAACGTGATGGTAAATTGGTTCGTCCGGTACGCATGCCAAACGGTTTGTATAAATTTAAAGAAGGTTCTAATATCGATCGTGTTGTATTGGATTGTGTTACAAGTCTAGAGAATGGTGCAGATTTATTATGGATTGAGACTCCGACGCCAAATGTTAAGCAAATTGCGCATATGGTAAACCGAGTTAAAGAAAAGGTGCCAAATGCCAAATTAGTATACAACAATTCTCCATCTTTTAATTGGACGATCAACTTCCGTCAGCAGGCATTTGATCTTATGGTAGAATTAGGAGAAGATACATCTGATTATAACCGTTCTGAGTTAATGGATGCTAAATATGATGGTACTGAATTATCAAACCGAGCAGATGAAATGATTCGATTATTTCAAGCAGAAGCATCTCGTGATGCTGGTGTATTTCATCATCTCATTACACTACCAACATATCATACGACTGCGTTACATATGAACGATCTTGTGGAAGGTTATTTTGGAGACGAGGGAATGTTGGCTTATGTAGACTCTGTTCAACGTCAAGAAATACGAAAAGGTGTATCTTGTGTAAAACACCAACGTATGGCAGGTTCTGACTTGGGAGATGATCATAAAACATTTTTTGCTGGAGAAAAAGCGTTAAAAGCTGGCGGAGAGAAAAATACCAGTAATCAATTTGAAATTAAAACAAATATCAAAGAGCCAGAACTGGCTTTAGATAAGTAAAATTCATATTGAAGTTGTTTAGAAAGGTGACCTACAATAAGGTCACCTTTTTTGTAGCTTTAAAAAATAAAAGAAGCTGTTGAATTACTTTAGTAGAAGTGAAGTTCTATAGTGTTAGCTTGATCATGAACAAATTAAAACATTGAATCTACGTCTAATATTGAAAACGAAAGAGTAGTTTAATTACGGCTACTCTTTTGTTGATGAAAAATTGTAATTAATAATCTGTATAACCTACTTCGCCAGGTGTATAGAAAGTATCAGGATTAGGATCTATAAGCTTTTGATTATTTTTTAGCTTCTCAACCAGATTTGGATTTGAAATAAATGGCCTTCCTATATATACTAAATCGTATCCTTCATTAAGTAGTTTCTCAGATTTAGATATGCTATCTACATCTCCTCCTACAATTATATTTCCTTCAAAAACAGTCTTTATCGTTCGTTTTATATTTGTAGTAAAATCAGGAGCATTCATAGCAACTCTTTGATCAACGATATGAATATAAGCTATACCTAATTTACCAAGCTCCTCTGCCATATATGTATAGATATCTACCAGATCATCATAATCTCCTTTCATATCATTAAAAACACCATAAGGAGAAACACGAACTCCAACTTTATTACTTCCTATAACATCTGCTACGCGTATTGCAAGTTCCAGTACAAAACGGGCTCTATTTTTATAATCTCCGCCGTATTCGTCTGTTCTAACGTTAGTTTTCGGATTAATGAATTGTTCTAATAAATATCCATTTGCTGCATGAAGCTCGACTCCATCAACACCTGCATCAACCAATTGCTTTGCAGCGTTCACATAATCGTCCTGAACTTTTTTGATATCTGCAATAGTCATTTCTTGTGGTGTATCATGTGGCTGAAACCCTTTACTGTCTGTATATATTTCTCCTTCTAGCGTTATCGAAGATGGAGCAAGTACTCGTGAACCTTCTGGTAAATTTAACAGCGATGTTACCCGACCAGTATGCATTAGTTGTACAAAAATATTTCCTCCATTTTCATGAACCCCTTCTGCAACATTTCTCCATCCTTCAATCTGCACTTTAGAATATGCACCTGGTGTTCTGGCATATCCAAGACCATTGGGTGAGGGTGAAGTACCTTCTGAAATGATTAATCCAGCGGTAGCTCTTTGTGCGTAGTATTTACGCATTAATTCATTTGGAACATTATTAATAGCTCGATTTCTTGTTAAAGGAGCCATAACAATTCTATTATTTAATTGTATATCTCCTAACTTAAATTTTTCAAACGTTTTCATATTTTTTATTTTTTTTATATCATCGTCTTTAGACTACTTCATGAATATAGGCGTATCAACTATTATCTTTCGTTAAGCAGAAACAAGGTTTTCGACTATTTCAGAGGTAACCACATTACCTCCAATACTCCAATTAATTGGATCTTGTTCATCTATGATTACTGTAACAAACTTGGCAAAATCTTCATTGCCTCTTCCTTCTGTTTTGATCATCAATTCTGTTATCCCTTGATGGATTTCTTTTTTAATTTCTTCTGTAAGCATTCCTTTTGGCGTACTAATTTTTACTGTTGGCATTTTTTTTACGTTATTAAAGGTTTATAATTTATTTACATTTTTTTATGAGGAGTGATATAGGATTGTTTAAATAGAAAATATCCTTCTCTAATCTCACATTTTACTTTTATCCTCAGAATTGGAAATTCTTGCCAAACTGACCCACCTATTCCTATTATATTGACCCAGTAAATCCTATTTAAACTGACCCACCTATTCTTGTTTAAATTGACCCACCCCCAAAAGTGTGTGTATTAAATAACTTGT
>NZ_VLNR01000096.1 GCF_007489275.1 Aquimarina algiphila | reverse complement strand
TCCTTTTAAAACCTTGAGTATTTTATCGTAATTTGCTTGAAAGTTGTGCATATGAATTATAGTGTCGTAACTACAATTTACTGCCTTTTAGCAGTTTGCGCAACTTTTTCTAAATGCACAACGGGTTATTTCTATATAAATATATAGATATGAACAATAGACTTAAACCTATACCTCCAAATATTAATAAATTTTTCTTCGCTTTATCCTTTGCTTCTAACATATCGATGTTAGCTTTTTGGATAGCAATCTTACTATCCCTCTTCTCAGTCTCATAAAGTGTTTGATAATAAATAACACTATTAGAACGAGTAATATTATATAAAGAATCTTTCAATAATAGATGTCTATCTAAATGAATGATAGCATCAGAAAAATTATTTGCTCCCTTATTTGACTCATAAAGTTCTTTTTCGATGTGTACTTGACTTTGTAAATCATTAGATTTTTTGAAAATCTCTAGTTCTTCCTCAAATATGGGGATAGCTTCATTATATTTTCCCTGTGCTTTTTTAAGTGTTCCTAAAGCTTTTAAATAAAACATTCGATCATACGGATTCTTCACTAATTCTGGCGTCAACTCTAGCGTATCTAAATATCGTTGAGCAATTTCAGTTTTATCATGTTTTGAATAAAATCCAGATACATAGGCTCTTATCCTAAACAAATCAAAAACACTTAACTTACCCTTTTGTGCTAATTCAAGGGCTTTGAGATATGCTTCGCCTTCTTTTATATATTCTTTTGTTTTTACAAAATCACGAGCATCATTTATACTTAACTCTGAAAGAGCTCTATAGTCTTTGTTCTTTTGACTATTTAGCAACGCTCTAATCCGTTTTCTTTCTTCAAAAGATTTTTCCAAAAGATAAAGTTGACTAAAAATCCCTGATATCGCCAATCCACTATATGCCATATACGCTGTATCTTTCATCGCAGTATACAATGTATTAGCAGTCTGATATTTTATCACTGCTTGAGAAAGTCTACCTAATCGTTCTGTTGCTTGTCCATTAAAATATACCGCATCAGCTTCATAAATGGTATCCTTTGTTTCGTGATAAACTTTTTCGGCATTATTATAATCTATTATTGCCTTTTCTAAATCATCAATTTGGTAGTTTGCCCCTGCTTTTTTCACATACAGGTGTCCCAAATTAATTCTATTTTTAATTTTATTACTATCCCCGAGAATATTATTTACAATAACAAGAGCAGAATCGGGTTTATTTATCACTTGAAGATAATGATAAGTGAGTTTAGAGGTCCTAAAAGCAGCTAAATCAATACTATCCAATTGTTTAGCTAGATTTATATATTGAAGCGTATATTTGGAAAAATTTTGTTTATAAAATTCAAAATCTTTATCATGCATTTTACCAATTTCTCCAGATAAGGAGTCCAACAACTGAAGTTTTTCATTTTTGTTGGTTGCATTTTCTACTTTATCTATTAAATCAACTATGACCTCTTTCTGCTGCGAAAATGCACAATAGTGAAGCACAACAACAAGAGTAAATGTGTATATTTTACTTCTAAACATTTTTAGGGGTTTTCTAAGATGTGAAGATACGATAAATGTATTTTTAAATTATATCAACGTATTTCATTACTATCATTTTTTAATATTTAATAGATTCATGACAATAATTTAAATAGAAATCATATAAAGAACAGCTATATTCCAATTTATTTAAGCTAAAAACATGTAGTAAATAAGCTTCGAGGTGGTAAACTTGAGATTCTGCTGAAAAATCGGGATGAGTTCAACTATCTATTTTAAATACATTGCTCCGCAATTTTTCAAAATATAGTTTCACTAATAAAAGCGAAAGATGTGCCAACCACAGCACATCTTTCTAACAACCTAACCAATAAATAAACAAACCAAGTCAGTCGAATGACCGACTATAGGTACTTTTCATAATTCCTTACTTGGATCTTTGCTTTTAGATCGTGTAACAAATTATACAAGCCAAAAAACGTACGATTGATATATAAGAAATGTTTACTTCCTCTATTCCCATTCATTTTTCTTAACTCTGTGTCTTTAGAATATTTTTCACTTAATTCTGTTATCTTTCTCCAAAATGTCTCATCTGCAAAATCAAATTCCTCTACATTAAAAGGTGTTGTAAAAAGACTCAACATTTCATGAAATAACTCTGAGAAGAATCTTTTTTCTTCAGGGGAATCATCTTGTCTGAGGATTTCTAATTGGAACATTTTTTTATTAAAAAATTCCGGATTATCAATATTTTTCTTTTCTGCTAATTCAAAATAAGGAGTATAAAATTCTAATGGCACTTTCTTTACACATCCAAAGTCAATCGCAATAAGGTTATCATCTTTATCAACTAAAAAATTTCCTGGATGAGGATCAGCATGGACTGCCTTAAGAATATGCATTTGATACATATAAAAATCCCACAATGCCTGACCAATTTTATCTGCTTTTTCCTGATCATTATTTTGTGTTGCATATTCGCTTAAATGAAGTCCATCCATCCAATCCATAGTGATGATACGTTCACTAGATAGTGCCTCATAGTATTTTGGAAATCGCAAATTGGGAATCTTAGCACAAGCCCCTGTTATTTCCTTACTTTGCTTAACTTCTAATATATAGTCTGTCTCTTCAAGTAATTTTCCTTCTAACTCTTTAAAGTATTTTTCGGAGTCCTTTCCTTTTAAGTTAAACATTCTGATGGCGATGGGTTTTACCATCGCCAAATCAGAACTTATACTGTTTGCAACTCCAGGATATTGAATTTTCACAGCAAGTTTTTTCCCGTCTTTAATAGCTTTATGTACCTGACCGATACTTGCAGCATTTACAGATTGAGTTGCAAACGAATCATATAGATCTTCTGGGTATTTCCCATGATATTTTTTAAATGTTTTTCTAACCAATGGAGGAGATAAAGGTGGTACACTAAACTGTGATAAAGAAAACTTTTCTACATAGGCATTGGGTAGAATGTTTTTTTCCATAGAAAGCATTTGTGCTACTTTAAGAGCGCTCCCTTTTAAATTTTTCAATCCATTGTATATATCAGCAGCGTTATCTTCATTTAACTGTTCTTTAGTTAAATCAGGATTAACAGCCTTTTTACCGTAGTATTTTAGATAATTCCCACCTACCTTCACTCCCGTTTTTACGAGTTCTGCGGTTCTACCTAATTTGGTAGTAGGTATTTTGTCAATTGTTTTCATGCAGTTTCTAAATTCGTTCTTTCATTAATTCCACATCGTTTTTTCTTTCCATAGAAACTTCCCGAAGTCTAACACATTATTTAAAGGAGTATTATCAAATAAATCAAATACGGTATTCACCGACTTCTCTATAGCAACATCGGTTTTCTCAAACCCTGCAGATTCATCATCTACCCAAAATTTTAATAAGAACAAAAACTGAAACCAAGCTCCTTCAGAAAATAGTTTAACAGGATTCTTAGTTACTTTGAATAATTTTTCATCATTATCTTCTTCAATTAGTCCGGTGGCAAAACCTTTTATATGGTCTCTCAAACTTTTTAATTGTTTTAAGTTTTCGAAAGGCATATCATAACGCTTAAGCGCAAAAAGAACATAGCTACGATTTAAGGTTAGCATTTCGAAAAAAGTAAAAAAGAATGTCAGAAATTTATTTCTACTAGAGAAACTTCCATAATCTTCATTATTATTCATTGCATCAATCGTAGTGGTAAAAAAAGCATTCCATATTGCTCTGTCTAAACTCTCCAGGCTTCCAAAAAATGCATAAAACTCTTCTTCCTTTATATTGATATCATTACAGAATCTATATACAGATTTAGGATATCCGTCATTTTCCAAAACATAATTCATATATTTTGATATAATAGTCTGACTGGTAACTTTTTTATTCTTTGATGTAGCCATATTTCACACTTTAAATTAGTATGTAAATATACTAATTGTTCAACTTTTTTATAAATAAGTTAAACAAAAAATATGTTAAAGTTGTTTCAAAAAAAATGAAATTCTAATCCAACATGATCTTAGTCTTAAATGTCAAGAAATCATTACAACATATCTTAAAAAACTATTTTCTGTGTCAGTTTGTCAGATATGCTGTATTGGTATTTTTTTTGACTACATCCAATCAGAAGATGATAATTAAATTAAAAAATTATAAAAATGGCAACAGGAAGTATTAATGTATCTGTAGAAAACATTTTTCCTTTAATAAAAAAATTCTTGTACTCTGATCATGAGATTTTTTTAAGAGAACTAATTTCTAATGCAACAGATGCTACTTTAAAGCTAAAACATTTAACTAGTATTGGAGAAGTTAATGTAGAGTATGGTAATCCAACCATCGAAGTTAAAATAGATAAAGATAAGAAGCAATTGCATATTATCGATCAAGGGATTGGTATGACTGCAGAAGAAGTAGAAAAATATATTAATCAAGTAGCTTTTTCTGGAGCAGAAGAATTTCTTGAAAAATATAAAGATAGTGCAAAAGACTCAGGAATTATTGGACATTTTGGACTTGGGTTCTATTCTGCTTTTATGGTTGCCGATAAAGTTGAAATCATTACTAAATCTTATAAAGATGAGCCTGCTGCACATTGGATTTGCGACGGATCACCAACATATAGCATAGAAGCACATGACAAAACTGATAGAGGAACAGAAATTATTCTTCATATCGGTGAAGATGATGTAGAATTCTTAGAAGATTCTAAAATAAACGAATTACTGGTAAAGTATAATAAATTTATGCCGGTAGCTATAAAGTTTGGAACCAAGACTGAAACTTTACCAAAGCCAGAAGATGCTAAAGAAGAAGATCCTGCTCCTACCCAGGAAGTAGACAATATTATTAACAATCCTAATCCAGCATGGACAAAGCAACCAGCTGATCTACAGGATGAAGATTACAAAAGTTTTTATAGAGAATTGTATCCTATGCAATTCGAGGAACCTCTTTTTAACATTCATCTAAATGTAGACTATCCATTTAACCTAACGGGGATTTTATATTTCCCAAAATTAGGTCAGGATATGGGAATGCAAAAAGATAAAATTCAATTATATCAGAACCAGGTTTTTGTTACGGATAACGTAGAGGGTATTGTTCCTGAATTTCTTACTATGCTTCGCGGAGTAATTGACTCTCCTGACATCCCTCTTAATGTATCTCGTTCATATTTACAGGCAGATGGTAATGTAAAAAAAATCTCTAGTTATATCACACGTAAGGTTGCAGATAAGCTTAACTCTATGTTTAAAAACAATAGAGAAGATTTTGAACAAAAATGGAATGATATTAAAATTGTAATCGAGTACGGAATGCTTTCTGAAGAAAAATTCTTTGAAAAAGCAGATAAGTTTGCTCTTTACCCAACAGTAGATGATACCTATCTAACTTTTGAGGAGTTACAAGAAAAAATCAAAGACAGTCAAACAGACAAGGATAATAAAACTGTAATATTATACGCCTCTAATAAAGATGAGCAACATGCATATATAACTGCTGCCAAAGATAAAGGGTATGAAGTATTGCTTTTAGACTCTCCTATTGTTTCTCACTTAATCCAAAAATTAGAAACAAGCAAAGAAAATATCTCTTTTGCCAGAGTTGATGCTGATCATATTGACAATCTTATCAAAAAAGATGAAGAAACGATTTCTAAATTATCTGATGAAGAAAAAGAAGCGCTAAAAGTTGATCTAGAAAAAGTTGTTCCTAAAGAAAAATATACCGTACAATTAGAAGCAATGGATAGTAATGCTTCTCCTTTTATGATCACTCAACCAGAGTTTATGCGTCGTATGAAGGAGATGCAACAAACTGGCGGTGGTGGCGGAATGTTTGGTATGGGTAATATGCCAGAAATGTACAATTTGGTCATCAATACAAATCATGAATTGATTGGACAAATTGCCAGTACTAAAACAGAAAAGAAAAAAGAGCGTTTGATAAAACAATCTCTGGATCTTGCAAGACTTTCTCAAAATTTATTAAAAGGAGAAGAATTGACTGATTTTATTAAACGTAGTTACGAAATGATCAAGTAAAAAATATTTTTTTACTTAAAACTAATAGGCCGCTTTGCTATTCATAAATAGTTAAAGCGGTTTTTTTATCGTATACTTTTGTTTTAAACTTCAAAACTTTTACATTCGTAATGATCTTCAATACAATACCAAAATGAAGAACTTAAATTACTTTTTTGTATTCTTTATATTTAGTAGCATAAACCTCTCGGGGCAAAATTCTGTTTCTGGATATGTACATATTAAAAACCCTGATCAATGGGAACAAAAAGTATATTTAAGTCATATCAAACTTGAAGAAAACAGTACTACTTATAATGCAACTACTATTGCTTCTTCATCACTTAACAAAGATGGTTTTTTTGCTTTCGATCAAAGTTTATTTACTTCAAAAGATGAGATTTATAAAGTTCAACTGAATCCAATATCCTTGAATGACAAAGATGTCCTTTTAAGCAAAATTAAAAACTTCAAGTTCTTTATTTTATCCAAAAAGGACACCATACATTTTACAAAAGGAGAATTATTATTTGGGAAGTATGCAACAAATAATGAAGCAGATCAAGAATGGCAAAAACTAAAAAACTTCGAGGCTACTTATCAAAATCTGACAGACGATTTTGATACCAAAAAATACCTTCTGGAAACCAAAGGATACGTAAAAGATTCTTTACAGATACTTTTGGTTAAACTTATAGGTATTAAAAAACTTGATGATCAGGACTTGTTAGAAAAAGATGTTATTGCCAATCCACGTTATTATTTGGATTTGCTTAAAGAATTAAAATCAAGTGACCTTGATCCATCTGCATATGCATATCTAGAACATAAACTCTCATTCATTACCAAAGAAATTAAGAATCAGGATTATAAAATGAGTTTATGGATTGGTAGTATTGCCTTATTAATTATTATCGCATTAATTGTATTTATCATAAAATCAAAAAGAAAAATACAAGCAGTAGTTATCCCTCCACTAAGTAAGCAAGAAAAAATTATAAAGGACCTCATCATTTCAGGAAAAAGCAACAAAGAAATTGCCAATGAACTATTTGTTAGTCTTAGCACTGTAAAAACTCATATTACTAACATTTACAGCAAGCTAAACATTTCCAGCAGACAGGATTTATTACTTAAAAAGTAAAATCAGACCTGTACTAGTACCTTATTCAGCCACAAAAAACTAGACACTACATCAATTATCATATTTATTTGATCCATAATAAAATGGTATCAAAATAAATGAATGAACTTAGTTTTCAAAAGTGGAATAAAATATTAGGGTGGGTAGTTTTTATAATCTCTTTAAGTGTTTATTTACTTACAATAGAGCCTACAAATAGTTTCTGGGATGTTGGAGAATATATTGCTACTTCATCAAAATTGCAAATAGGACATCCTCCAGGGGCTCCACTTTTTCAGATAATAGGTGCTTTTGCATCGGTTTTCACTTCTAACTCCAAAGAGATTGCTATGACACTTAACTGTACTTCGGCAATCGCTAGTGCATTTACTATTTTATTTATGTTTTGGTCCATCGTTATCCTTGTTCGTAAGCTAGAATCAAAGGATAGTGCCTTAAACAATAACAAAGCTATTATAATTTTAGGCAGTGGGTTTGTTGGTTCATTGGCATATACATTTAGCGATAGTTTTTGGTTTAACGCAGTAGAAGCAGAAGTATATGCTATGGCAACATGTATTTTGGCATTGTTATTTTATCTCGGTTTATTATGGGAGAGAGACATGCATTTAGCACGAGGAAATAAGTGGTTAATTTTAATATCCTTTATTGTTGGATTGTCATTTGGTATTCATTTTATGGGATTATTATCTATCCCAGCAATTGGATTATTGTATTATTTTAAAAATTGGAAAGACATTACTCCAAAAAATTTTATCATTGGTAATTTTATAGCAGTAGCCATATTACTATTCATCTTTAAGCTACTAGTACCATACACACTAAAGTTTTTTAGTCTTTCTGAAGTTTTCTTTATTAATGTGATGGGACTTCCCTTTAATTCTGGGACTATTATCGCAGGAGGTATAGTAACTATTCTTTTTTATCTGGGAATTAAGCATACTCGAAAAAAACAATATCCTTTCCTAAATACCATAGTACTATCCATACTTTTTATCCTGATTGGTTTCTCTAGTTGGGTAATGATTCCAATTCGCGCTAATGCAGGTACGGTAATTAATGAAAATAATCCCAATAATGCTCGAGAACTACTAGCATATTATAACTTAGAACAATATCCAAAAACTCATTTGTTTTATGGTCCTTTGTTCACTGAAATTTATGCTCACCTTGATGAAAATAATCCATATGAAGACGACAATCCAAAATATGAAAAAGATGAAAAAACCAGAAAATATAACATAGTTAATGATTGGAAAAACGCTAAACAAAATCTTGATGATCGCCACAAAACATTTTTTCCGAGAATGTGGAGCACAGAACATATAGTTAATTATATGAAATTTACCGGCCCTATTAAATTCACAATAAAGCCAGAATTTCATAAAGAAAAAGAGATACTTAATACCGTAAATGATTTTAGTAAAGCGTACGTTAATGGTAAACTAGATGACGAAGATTATGATCAATTTCTTAAATCTTTTGGAAATTATCTCGATATAGAGAGGCCATCAGTTTGGGATAATTTAAAATTCATGTTTACGTATCAGATGGGATATATGTATTGGAGGTATTTTATGTGGAATTTTGCAGGAAGGCAAAACGATATTCAAGGAAAATTAACTAATCAAAACGGAAATTGGCTAAGTGGAATACAATTCATAGATGAAATCCATTTAGGATCTCAAAAAAAATTACCTAGTGATGTTTTAAAAAACAAAGCACGAAACACATACTATTTCCTGCCATTTTTATTGGGTTTAATAGGGCTTGTTTACCAAATCAAACATGATAAAAAGAATTTCTGGGTTCTATTTGTTTTTTTCTTATTTACGGGATTAGCACTTAAGATATATCTAAACGAAAAACCTTTTGAAGTTAGAGAACGTGATTATGCCTTGGTAGGTTCTTTTTATGTATTTGCCATATGGATCGGAATAGGGTTATATGCTTTATTTAATACAATGAAGAATTTTATAAAACCAAAAATAGCAACTCCACTGATACTTATTCTTTGTCTGTTAGCCGGACCTATTATGCTCGCTACTCAAAATTGGGACGATCACGATCGCTCTAATCGATATACTGCCCAATCTATGGCAAAAATGTACTTATCCTCTTGTCAAGAGAATGCAATTCTATTTACTATAGGTGATAACGATACTTTTCCTTTATGGTATGTTCAGGATATCGAAGAATACAGAACTGACATAAGAGTCATAATCTCTGCATATTTAGGAACAGATTGGTATACTGATCAAATGAAAAAAGCCGCATATAAAAGTAAACCTATCTCATCACAACTTACACATAAATTTTATGCTTATGGCAATAATGATGTGATTTATCATAAACCCATTACAAAAGACACCATGCTGATCAAAAATTGGTTAAAGTGGATAGCATCTGACGATCCAAGAACCAAAGGAGATTTGCAAAGTGGAAAAAGAGTAAACACATTCCCTACACAACATATACGAATTCCTGTAAATAAACAAGCTGTATTAAAAAATGGGATTGTCTCTAGTAAAGATGCCGATAAAATTGTTCCATATATCGATATTCATTTAAAAGGCGATTATCTGCTAAAACATAGATTACTGATGTTAGATATTCTAGCAAATAATAACTGGGAACGACCTATTTATTTTTCTGGAGGTAGTTTTGGCGATGATGATTATATATGGATGAAGGAGTATTTACAGTTAGATGGATTGGTTTATAAACTTGTTCCTATACAAACCAAAATAGATCCTAAAAATCCATATGAAATGGGTAGAATTGATACTGAAGCAATGTACCCAATAGTTAAAAATTGGGATTGGGGCAATGGAGAAAGTGCAACTATATATCATGATCCTCAAACCCGCAGAAATGGTATTAGTTATAGAAGTAGTATAAGCAGATTAGCAGAAGAGTTAATTGAAGAAAATAAAATAAATAAGGCAAAAGAAATTTTAGATCTGGGATACAAAAAACCCCAGTTGAGTATTACGGGTACTATACCTTACTACACCCTTTTGTATCCAGTTACTATAGCATCAATGAGAAAGAAAAAGCAAGAGATCTTTACACTACTATCACTAAAAAATACCAGGAACAATTAATCTATTATGGAAATTTATCAATTAAAGAACAATATGAATATGCGCAGGAGATTGTTACACAAATAGAGTATTATAGAAATTTAATAGATATCTTATTTATCTCCAAAGACAATAATTTTGCAGACATTAAGGTAGAGGAATTTAATACATACATCTCACTCTTCTCACGTTTATATGGTGATAGCGATTATATAGAACATGAATCTGATAATGAACAAGAAAGGGATTCAAACATTCAATTTAAAGATTGAGGTATACAGATATTATGGTTTTATAAAATAGTATTGATTTACTAATAAATATAAATCAACAACATAAAATCATTTGTAACCAGAAATAATAATAGCCGTCATACATTGATATCAATCAAAAACAGATATCATGAAGTTAGCAAAACATACATTTAAAATCAATTCTTTTCTACTGGTATTAATTTTTATAGTATCTCGTCCTTCTTTTTCACAAAATCTGGAAGAAAAATTCGATAAGCTTTTAATCGAGCGATATAAACCCAATGGATCGGGAGCTTCAATATTGGTTGCTAAAAAAGGAAAGGTTATTTATCATAAAGCTTTTGGGTTATCTAATATAGAGCTTAATGTCCCTATGAAAACAGATAATGTTTTTGAAATAGGTTCTATCACCAAACAATTTACAGCAGTAGCTATTCTAATGCTAGTCGAGCAGGGTAAACTTAACGTCAAGGATGAAATCACCAAATTCATTCCGGATTATCCGACTCATGGAAAAAAAATCACACTACACCATCTTTTAAATCACACTTCTGGAATCAAAAGTTACACTGAAATGAATCTTTCAGAGATCAAATCAAAAGATATGACTCCGACAGAATTGATTAATTACTTTAAAAATGAACCCATGGATTTTGATCCAGGACAACAATGGAAATATAATAATTCTGGATATATCATTTTAGGACATATTATAGAGAAAGTTTCTTCACAAACTTATGAAGATTTTATAGAGCAACATATTTTTAAAAAATTAAAAATGGACAACTCTCGATATGGCCATAAAAACGAAATAATTATGAATCGCGCAGCGGGATATCAAACTCGAGAAGGTTATATCAATTCTGATCGTATCAGTATGACTTTACCATATGCTGCTGGTTCTTTAATGAGTACTACAGAGGATTTATTTAAATGGCAAACTGCATTAAATCAAAATGTTTTAATTAAAAAAGAAACATTACAAAAAGCACATACTAACTATCCTATTGCAAATGGTGAGTATACTAATTATGGATATGGTTGGTTAACATATGATGTTAATGGAGTACCTGCTATTCAACACGGTGGAGGTATTTTTGGATATACTTCTTATGCAATATATATTCCCGAAGA
This sequence comes from Aquimarina algiphila, assembly GCF_007489275.1. Taxonomy (GTDB): domain Bacteria; phylum Bacteroidota; class Bacteroidia; order Flavobacteriales; family Flavobacteriaceae; genus Aquimarina; species Aquimarina algiphila. Next base: position 7,211 of record NZ_VLNR01000096.1, on the reverse strand, counting down.
AGATGTTTATGTAGCCACGCTTACTAATTGCAATTGCAATAGCCCTGGTAATCCTACTAAAAAAATTGCAGCAATGGCAATTGGAAAACCGTATAAAACTTCTAAAAAAAATACTAATATATCTCCAAAAGAATTAGAAAAATTTGTTGGTGTTTATGAATTCGAAGACAAAGTAATTAGAATTATCACACTAAAAGACAATCAATTATACAGTAAACGACAAGGAAGTACTGCTTTTAAAATTTTTCCTAAAAACAAGACTTCATTTTTCTTTGAAGATAATTTTTCTGAATATGAATTCGATATCTCTAACGATTCTGTAAAAGTGATATTTACAGATCGAGACTCAAATAGAATCTCTAAAGGAATAAAGACAAACAAACCAATTCCAGTTGAAAAGGTCGAAATCAAAATCAAAGAAGAAATCTTGAAACAATATGTTGGTATTTACGAAATCAAACCTGGATTTGATCTTAATATAACATTAAAAAATGGAAAACTAATTTCTCAAGCTACGGGACAAGAAGTTTTTGAAATACATCCAGAGACAGAAACTAAATTCTTTGTTAAAGAATTTCCAGCAGCACTAGAATTCATAAAAGAAAACGGCAAAGCCACCAGTGTTATTTTACATCAAGGAGGCCAAAAGATACCTGCAAAGCGAAAAAAATAAAATTTATTTGAACTATGCGCTGAGCCATATAGCATATTATAGAGCTCAGCACATAGTTCTGTATCTGTTAAGTTTTCATAATTATTGTTTTTCATGTATTTGGTTTTATTAATTTTAACATTCATAACACAAACTATTTTCTATGAAAAATTTATGGATTTTAATTATAACAATTACTATTCTTGGTTGTAACAAAAGCACAAAAGAAGAAAATGAATCTATCGATCCTAAGGATAATACTCCAGAGGCTATTCCTGTAGAACCAGATGGTGGTATTGGTGATGGCGCTCTATCCATAATGGATAATTATATTCTACAAATTGAAAAAGCACATCAAAAAACAGCATTTCTAAAACATAAAGCTGTTAGTTTTAATATAGATATTTATTTTGGAGGAAAACAACGCTTAGATGGAAAAATTACAATGCTGACCAATGCTACCAAAATCAGAATTGATAAAAAAGATGATAGCAAATTAATCTATACAAATGAAAAGGTTTATTTGTGCCCTAAAGAGGCAAATGATAAAGGAGCACGTTTTGATATGTTTACATGGACGTATTTCTTTGGATTTCCATATAAATTAGATGACCCGGGTACTCAATGGGAGCTACAAAACGTTAAGACTTTGAATGAAGTAGAACATCAAACAGCAAAGCTTACTTTTGAAAAAGGAATAGGTGATTCATCAGAAGATTGGTATATTATCTATTCTGATTCTAATGATCATACTTTAAAAGCCGCTGCTTATATTGTTACTTTTGGAAATCAAGATGATACATCAAAAGCAGAAGGGGATCCTCATATAATTCAGTATAAAGAGTTCAAAATAATAGATGGGATTCCATTCGCAACTAAGTGGGAGTTCTATGGCTGGTCTGAAGAAAAAGGTTCCACTGATAAAATTGGGGAAGCTACCCTTACTGATATTACTTTTCTCGAAGATGAAGGTACAATATTTGAGACTCCAGAAAACGCTAAAGAGATTATGCTTTGATGTTTATAGTCATTAGAAAATATAAAAATCCCTCTAAGAATTTTAGAGGGATTTTAATTTCTAATATCTATTAATTACATCCAAATTAGATTTACTAATTCTTTGCTACATCATTAAGATCTGGTAAATCTTGAGTTGATGCAGATTTAGAAGTGCCACATTGTCCTATTCTAGTCCAACCAGATGTAGTACGCTCAAATAAATAGCCTCTATAGGTTACACGATCTCCAGGCTGATAACTTTGTGAACTAGACCAAGGAGCAACTCCTTCACAGATATCATTACCTCCTCCACCATTGCCTGGATACATAACACTAATTCCAGAAATATCTCCAGCAGAAAGTCCATTTCTTTGTGCGTTATACGTGGATCCATTTTTTCTTACAATTGTCGGTTGTCCATTTGCCGAAAAAGCAAAAGAGCCATATAACATAATAGAGTTGAAATCTAATGCATTAGTATACTCATCTCCATCAATACCCTGTTGCACATAAGTTTGAAAGTTAAATGCTCTATTTGATTGTATATTCTGAAAATTAATAGTGATATACTGATCTCTATCTTTTCTACTTTGTTCATGCCATAATCCAACCGCATGACCTATTTCGTGAATTGTATTTCCTGTAGAACACCCATTAGCAAGATTAATGTTTTGTCTTCCTCCTGTACGTCCCACAGAAGATGAACATCCACTACCTGTCCTAAAATAAATATAAGCAGTTTGGTTTGTTCTTCTTACAAAGGTAAGGTCTGTATTTGCCTCCCAATGCGCAATTGCATTAGTAACCCTTGCTTGATTAGGCAAACTACTTTGTATATCATAATATACCGTGTTATTTGGCCAACGACGCGTAGTACGCCCTGTACTTTTTGCGTCTTTTGGTAACATATCATCAGGGATAACATGCATATCTCCCTGCATGATATATTCATCTCCAATTTTTTCTACTTCGACAGATTCCCCGTTAAGTTGAATTGTAACCAATTTTCCTGTCGTGTCAGGGTAAGCTACTTCCTGAAGGAAGTCTTTTCCTGTGACTAATTGATTATCTAATTGTTCCTGAGAATTGTCTAATTGCTCATCTTCACACGAGGTGAATGTCATGCACGCAGCGAATGCTAAAGCCCCTACTAGAGAGCTTCTAAAAGTTGTTTTCATAATTAATATATTTAAGTTTGTAATAGTGTTAACTGTAGTATTTTGGTTTTTATTGTTTTAGGTAAAAACAATTATTCTTTTTGGGTGTATCGAATTCTAATCTTCAAAAATACCTGGATCTAAAAAGTCAATATTTCAAACAAATATTTACATCTTAGATTATTTATTCAAAGTAGAGTTTGAAAAGACAAATTCTATCTTTTAAATTTTATACTCTTTAAGTGACAGCTTTTTTTTGTATCTTTAAGAGGCACATTTTTTTCTCTAAATACTCTTTCTCATGACTCCGCTTTTTAAAAAATTACAGCTACCTCCTTTATTGGATGAGATATTGATCTTAAATGAACCTGAAGGGTTTTGTAAAGAATTAGATTGCCTTAAGGATGTTATCATCAAAGAATCACTTATTCAGGTTTCAGAGGTTGATTTTGCACTTGTTTTTGTTACTCAAAAAACACAAATTGAAAATCGCATAGAAACTGTATATCCCAAACTTGTTGGGGATGCAATTCTGTGGTTTGCTTATCCAAAGAAAACCTCTAAAAAATATACTTCAGAAATTAATCGTGATTATGGTTGGGGGGTTCTAGGGGATTATAATTTAGAACCTGTTCAACAAGTTTCTATAGATAATGATTGGTCTGCTTTGCGTTTTAGAAAAGTGAGTTTTATTAAAAAAATGACTCGTAGTAAAGATTTTGCACTTAGCGAAGCGGGTAAAGAAAAAACATCTGGAGTTTAATGAGTTGGCACCTATATATCGTATCCTTTATCTTTAGTCTAGTAGGAATTTTTCATTTAGTTCGTCCAAAAGCATTTATGAGAATAATGCCTCTGTATATCCCTTATCACAAACTCCTCGTTTATTTAAGTGGTATTGCTGAAATTCTTGTAGGTATTGGAGTATTATTTGAACAAACCAGAACGATTTCTATTTGGAGTATCATCATAATGCTAGTTTTATTTTTTCCTGTACATATTCATATGCTTATCAACAAAAAAGCTGGATTAAATCTTCCAAAACCTGTTTTAATCTTTAGATTATTACTTCAATTTGTGTTGATTTATTGGGTATATTCATATCTTTAGTTTTTCTCCTTTAATTCGATGAATTTAGATTTATTTTCTGCAGAAAACGATTTCATAAAGCTAGATATGCCAGATGCAGATGTGGTATATTATCCTGAACTCTTTAGCCGTAATCAATCTGACGTCCTTTTTGAAACCTTATTAAAAACAATAGACTGGCAACAAGATAATATTACTGTTTTTGGAAAAACATATCCTCAACCACGTCTTACAGCTCTTTACTCTAACAATGATCAATCCTATAGTTATTCTAACATCACTATGTATCCCAAACCATTTACTAAGGAGTTAGTTTTGATAAAGGAAAAAATTGAACCTATAAGTCAGATTACATTCACTACTTGTTTACTTAATTTATATCGTAATGGACAAGATAGTAATGGATGGCATTCTGATAATGAAAAAGAACTTGGAAAACACCCTGTTATAGGTTCTGTAAGTTTAGGTGAAGAACGATGGCTTCATTTTAAAAATAAAAAAGATAAAAACCAAAAACACAAAATCAAATTACAGCATGGGAGCCTGCTCTTAATGAAAGGAAAAACACAAGAATACTGGCTTCATCAGATACCAAAAACAAAAAAAGTCATTCGTCCTAGAATCAATATTACCTTTAGAGTAATTAAATAAAAAAAACCTCGCGGCAACAAGGTTTTTTTACGTTCAAACAAAATCAATTTATGAAATACCTCGCTGCAACGAGGCTAATATCTTTATATTATTGTATAATTTGATGTGAATCTTTATCAAAATTCACAGTATTTAAATCATAATTATCTTTCTTTAATAGTAGTATAGCTAATAGACTAAATAATAAATGAACAGTTGCACAATTTATATAATTTGCATCGAGCAAAAACAGTGCAAAAAACCCAAATAAAATAATAGCCGCCATTAGAGCTTTTCTTGTAAAGATTCCTAGAGTGATAAAAAATCCAATAATAAACTCTTCAAAAGGAACTAATGGAGCCAAACTCTCTATTATAGTCGTATCAAATACGGTAACATTACTAAAGTATCGATCTAATCGCTCTAAAAATTCTGAATATTTGATCACATTATATATACTATACAAGACCAAAAACATTCCAAAAGCTACCCTGATAACATGATATATAAAAATTTTATGTTTCATGCGGATTTGTGTTAAATTTTAAAATGCAAATTTAGATTCTAATTCAATTTTCATACTTGTATAATTTTATTTATAACTTGTACAAAGCGCCAACAACTCACTAGTTATCAACACACTCCAACGTTTTCGTCATAAAATACAAGTAAAAAAGAATTCTGATTTTATTGATTTTATTTTTGTAACTTTAAAATGTTAAAAAAATGTTATGAACCGTTATACCTTGCATGAGACTTTTGTGGTACATCAATATTCTATTGATGAATGGGAAGCAGAACCTCATAATCATAATTATTTTGAAATCATTTTTATCGATAAAGGAAATGGCTACCATACCATTAATGATATTAGATTTTCATATAAAGAAAATGATATTTTTTTATTAGCTCCAGAAGATACTCATCACTTCGAAATCGAAAAACGTACTAATTTCACATATTTTAAATTCACTGAGCTTTTATTTTCTGGTAAAATCAACTTACCCGATAGAAAATATTGGTTACAGCGTATTGAACAACTGCTACATCATCCTAACATCATTCCCGGAGATGTTATATCTCACGAAGAAGACAGAAGCATTATTTGGGATATTCATAATGTTGTTTTGGAAGAATTTAAAAATGAAAAAATATATTACCAAGAGATTATCTCAAATGCAATAAGTACTATTTTAAGCATAATTGTTCGTAATATTTCTGAAAAATATAATTCTAATCATAGAGATGTTCCTGTTGGACATAGCAAAATTGATTTAATCCTAAGTCACATTAGACAGCATGTTTATGATAATGATCTTACTAAAATAGGTTTTCTGGCCGATAAATTTAACATGTCTCAAAGCTCTATTAGCACTTATTTTAAAAGAAAAACAGGAGAGTCTATCCATCAGTATGTGACAAAATATAAAATGAAATTGGTAGAATATCGTTTACAACATACCGAATTTACCATTGCAGAAATTGCATATCAATTAGGATATACGGATGAGAGTCACCTTACTAAGACCTTCAAGAAACATTTTTCTATGTCCCCAAAACAATATCGTAAAGAAATCACTATTAGCTAGTGATCAACACAAACTCTTATTGTTTCTTTTTGTGTTCTCTAACCAAAAATTTCATTTAGAACCTTTGCTAATCGTATTCCTCCTTTTTGTAGTTGTTTACGTGCCAATGGGAAATAGTTATACATGTACTGATATCCTAACTTTTCACCTACTTCTGCTGAGTTATATACTTGTTTTGCTAACGCTTGCGATTCATGAACCCAATCCAAAACCGAACCATCCCGAATCGCTTCTAATTGAGTTTTAGACAACATATCTGTATTAACAGATAATTCTGTATAACTCATCCCGTAATGCTCTATCATCTCGCTGTCCCAAACCCGATGCAAGTTGGATCCATCTCTAAACCAACGCACCTGAATATCATTTCCACCCTTATCTTCTCCTCTACCTACATGAAGAGGTTGATGTAAATCTCCAATAAAATGCACTAACATTTTCAAATGAAATGCTGCATCTGCTTCAGATGATTGTTCATCTTTAAGTACCATAATACATTTTTCTATTCCTTGTACTAAATCTCCAAATTCGCTAGGGGTATCTTCTCCGTATTTTTTATCAAAAGAAAAATTGACATAATGCCATGGGCTATATCCTTTATATTTCTTATCACTTTTAATATCATCTGCAAAATTAGAAACCAAAGCTAAACTTTGTCCTTTTAGAAGCTTATTTATATTGCGTTTTGCTTTCTTACTTAAATATTTTTCTGCAATCTGACCTGTAGCTCGATGTCCTTTTTTACCCCAATCATATTCTGCAGAAAATCCAGAAGTAGTAATTATTAATAGAATAAGAAGTATCTTATATTGATGTTTCATGTATTGTTTATTGTTTTTAGTTCTTTGATAGGATAATTTGTATAGAAATTATTTTCGAAACCTCAAAAAATCGCATCCATACTCATTTCATTATTTATAATTTTGAAGCAAAGATAAAAAAGGGTATGTTAGTGTTACGTTAAGATACTATAAATCTTTTACAGCATTCAAACAATTCAGAAAACACTAACAATACAAGGCTTCACTCGAAGAACGAATTATTAATATGTAGTTGTTTTCACAAATATAGTCAAAAACAAGCTATTTTTTACAT
>NZ_VLNR01000095.1 GCF_007489275.1 Aquimarina algiphila | reverse complement strand
GAGGGATTTAAAAATAGAATCTTATCAAAGATCACAGCAATGACCATTATTCAATATATCAATAGGTTTGAATTCAACAGAAATATAAACAACCTAAAAATTAATATTAACTAAATGCACAACGGGTAATCAATAACTAAAAATATAAAAAAGGTTATAGTACGATATTTAATATTTTTTCTGCAACCGTTCTAAAATATCATAAAGCGAATCAGATATTATAATTTAATTTTCATCGCCCAAAATTGAAAAGTCTCATTTCCTATGGTAAAATTATGTTCTCCAGCAACTTGATACCCTTTATTTTTATAAAAAGATACGGCTTGTTCTTTTTTCTTTAAATTTGATAACCACAAATAGGTATATGATAGATCTATAGCAGCTTCTATCATTTGTTGATGCAATTTACTTCCTATACCTTGACCTTCATATCCCTGCAAAAGATATATCCGTTGAAGTTTACATACATTTTGATCCTTTATAAATTCTGATGGAGAATTTAATTTCAATTTACCATAACCTATTGGTTTTGAGCTCTCAAAATCTTCTACAAGCCAATATAAATTATCAGGATTAGCCAAACTTTTTTCTATTTTATCCAATGAAAATGCTATGTTCAGATATTCTGTTATAGTATTTCGTTTATCAAAAAACTGCCCATAAGACTGATCAAAAGTCTTTGCTCCTAAATAAGAAATACTCTTTGCATCTTTAACATTAGCCCTTCTTATATCAATCATAACATTATCTTTTAGCCGGTTCAACATCTATAAACATGTTTAAAATTTCATTAAAAGATTCTTTGTCTACGGGTTTGTAAACTACCCTTTCTCCTATAGGATATTTTTCTACACAATTCCCAGTAATACAATTAACAGGGCGTGTTGGTCTTTTTTCAAAACCACCTCCACAATTTGGACATACATTAAATAAAATATTCTCTACGCAATCTTTACAGAAAGTACACTCAAAAGAACAAATCATTGCATCTACACTATGATTTGGTAGATCCTTATTACAATTTTCACAAGTGGGTCTTACTTCAAGCATATTATTCTTGTTTTATCTATTTTGGTTTATATAATCAAGTACTTCTTTTGGTTCTTTAACTCCTTCTTGTAGATTATCATCAGAAATAGCATTATTAGCAATTTGTCTTAAAGGAACTACACCTGCCCATATTGGTAATTTATAATCTTCTGCTTCATCTACCACTCCTTCTGCCCTAACCTTTGCTGAAGCTGTTTTAATACTTAATTCTAAAACTAAAGTAGCATTAAACTCCTTTTCATTGGGCTGTCTTACATTATCCCAATGACCAGAGACCATATGATTTAAAATACATGCAAGTGCATCCATTTTTTCTTTTGGATTTTCGACTTTACGTACCTCTCCAAATACATTTACCGATCTATAATTTGCTGAATGATGAAAAGCAGACCTTGCCAAAACCAAGCCATCCAGATGCGTTACTGAAAGACTCGCCTCACCAACATCTAATAAATTTAGCATCATTCGATTCTTAAGAGATCCATGAATATAAATTTTATCTTCTTTTCTTCCATAAGCAGTAGGAATTACTATAGCTTGACCTTTAAACACATAACCGACATGGCACAAAAATGTATCATCTAAGATTTCATTTATAGTATTTATGTCATATATCGCTCTCTTAGGGCCTCTAACTACTTTATTAAGTTCTGATATTGAATAATCTGCCATAATATATTTTTATTTCACGTTCAAAAATAATAGCTTTATGGTACATTAAAACAACCCAGTTTACAAATATTTAATAGTCCAGTATTGTTTCCTTTTAAAAATAATATCATTCTTGATCGTAATATTAATCGAAATCTGTATCTACAATTATGTGATCAAATTATTGGCTTTATAAAATCAGGAAAACTACCTCCATCCACCAAATTACCAGGGTCACGAAAATTAGCTGAAAACCTATCTATACATCGTAAAACCGTTATAGCTTCTTATGAAGAGCTTATTTCTCAGGGATGGATAGAAACCATACCTGCAAGAGGAACATTTGTCAGCAGTATATTGCCTATCGTTAATCCGTTAGGCTTTGATCGATCTTTTGCTGAGATGAAAACAAAAGACAAAAGCGGATTTACTTTTTCTAAGCGTACTCATTTGGTGCGAAAATTAAGTATTTCAAACACAGAGCAAACATTAAAAATAGACGATGGAAGCCCTGACCATAGATTAGCTCCGATAGACGAAATAGCAAAAATATACCGAAACATTAGCAAAAAAATGTACAATAAGGATTTATTGACTTATGGATCTATCTATGGAAATATCGAATTAAGAAAAGCCTTAATGTACTATCTAAATCAAACTCGCGGGTTAGATATCAAAATTGACAATATTTTAATTACTCGAGGTAGTCAGATGGGAATTTATCTTGCCGGCCAACTATTACTTTCAAATAAAAATCGAGTTATTGTTGGTTCTACTAATTACATAACAGCTGATAATACATTTATAGAATCAGGAGGAATTATAGAAAGAGTTCCTGTTGACGAAGAAGGTTTGGATACCAAGTGTATTGAAAAACTATGTAAATCCAAAGAAATAAAAGCAGTCTATGTAACTTCTCATCATCATCATCCAACAACTGTAACTCTTTCTGCCAAAAGGCGTATGCATTTATTACAATTGGCTCAACACTATAATTTTGCTATAGTAGAAGATGATTACGATTATGATTTTCATTACAGTAATGCTCCTATTTTACCTCTTGCCAGTAATGACAATAAAGGCAATGTAATTTATATTGGAGGATTTACCAAGATTATCGCTCCAGCTATGAGAATTGGATATCTGATAGCTTCAAAAGATTTTATTGATGAGGCCGCAAGTTTGAGACGCATTATTGATCGTCAAGGAGATCAGTTACTCGAACAAACAATAGCACAAATGATTACTTCGGGGGATGTACAACGTCATTCTAACAAAGTGCTCAAAATATATAAAACGAGACGTGACTTATTCTGCTCTTTATTAAAAGAAAAACTAAATCCTTATTTTGATTTTAGAATTCCTAATGGAGGTATGGCGGTTTGGACAAAACTTAACAAGTCTTATCATTGGGATGATATATATAGAGAAGCTAAAAAACTTCACTTAGAACTCAATCCTAATTGGCGACGTTATGACAATAATAACTCCAATCATAATGGAGTTCGAATGGGTTTTGCCGCATTAAACGAAGATGAGATTAGAGAAGTTATCAATAGACTAGAAAAAGTCATGAACTGTATAAATTCTTGATTTTTATTCTATTAAAGAAAAGTAAAAACAAACTCTTTCAGCACGTAGAAATATCTTTTTTGACTTCTTTTTTACGGTAGAACCTCTAAACAAAACCATCCAAAACCTTAATTCTTTGTGAAATTCAAAAAAACAAACACAACACACTTAAAAACAAACCTTTAACCATTTATTTTTTTACTTTCTACATCAAAAAAACACAATTTTAAGAGTGCAACAAATCATTTGTGGCATGTTTCTAATCATATGTAATCCATTTGTATAAAATCATTCCGAACATTTACATCATCAACCAATTTAGTAGTTTTTTAAGTTAATTTTTAATAAAATTGAATTATATAGATTAAAAAAACATGAAATATTCAAAATGATTCCTAAATCATTTTTTAAAACTCTTCATGGCTCGCAATTTTTAAAATTTTCACTTTTCAAACTTATTCATTTGGTTAAAAGAGTTCTTTATCACTCAGGGAGCTCATTCGACAACTTTTAATTGGAAACAAAAGTTAGCGGTTATTGTGCAGTATTATTTATAACCAAATAAAAAAACTAACCAGGCGAATAATACTTCATAAGCAACCGAGACATATTTAAGTAAGGGATACTTTATTAAATTTTTCACATTTCAACAATTAATTATGAAAGAACTATTTTTTAATTTATCCAGAAAACGTTTGATTCTGGGGCTACTCACAGCACTGATGGGAATCTATCAAGTCTATGCACAACAAACGATAACCGGTAAGGTTGTTGGAGAAGACGATGTAGGTATTCCTGGAGTAAATGTTTTAGTTAAAGGTACTACTACAGGTCAAATTACTGATTTTGACGGTAATTTTAGTATTTCTGCTACAGAAAATGATGTTATTACCATTTCATATTTAGGGTTTATTACTCAAAATATAACGGTAGGTAATCAAACAACAATCAACGTAAAACTTTTAGCTGATACCCAAGCTTTAGATGAGATTGTGGTTATTGGGTATGGAACGGCAAGAAAAAGTGATCTTACAGGTTCTGTTTCACAAGTTTCTGCAAAATCTTTTGAAGGTCAACCTCTAGCACGTCTGGAAGAAGCTTTACAAGGTAGAGCTGCAGGAGTTACTGTTGCAAAAGCAAACGGAGCGCCAGGGGCAGCTATTAAAGTAAGAATTAGAGGAGCTAACTCTATTAACCGAAGTAATGACCCTCTAGTTGTTATTGATGGTTTTATTGGTGGTGACTTAAGTACATTAAACCCTAATGATATTGCATCGATAGATGTATTAAAAGATGCCTCTGCAACAGCAGTTTATGGATCACGAGGATCTAATGGAGTGGTTTTGGTAAGTACTAAAAAAGGTAAAGGCGTTACAAAAGTAGATGTTGATTTTTTTACGACAATATCTACAGTACCAGATTTAATACCTACTTTGGGGGCAGCTGATTTTGCTAGAATTGAAAATTCAAGAAGAATCCGAGGCGGTGGATCTGCAATTTTCACAGATCAAGAAATAGCTGGTTTTGCGGCTAATGGAGGAACAAATTATCAAGATGAGATATTTCAAACTGCAATAAGTCAAAACTTACAACTATCTGCAAGTGGATCTGAAGGAAAGATTGGATATTTTATATCTGGTAATTATGTCAATCAAGAAGGTGTCGTAATTAATACTAATTATGAACGATATTCATTACGTTCTAACGTTAACGCAAACATCTCTGACAAGTTTAAAATTGGGTTTAATATATTTGGTAGTAGAACCACTACAATAAATGATTTAAATCAATTTGGTCGATTTCAAGGAAGTGTAGTGTTAAATGCTTTATCCTGGGACCCTACTACTCCAATCTTTGATGAAAATGGAAATTACAATAATGTTTCTGAAAGAAATTTGGCATCCCTTAACTATAATCCAGTTGCGAACCTAACACTGGCCAATGTTGAAAATATAAGAGACAGAATTGACGCCAATATCAACCTAAGTTATGATATATTAGAAAATCTTAACTATACTCTAATAGCAGGAGCAACAACTTTTAATGGGTCCAATGAAAGTTACAGAACATTTAGAGCTGACCCTCCAACGGCTGGTTTTGGAGACAATAAAAATACGACTCATCAGATCAGTAATATTCTTACCTGGAGCAAAGAATTTGGTCAACACAATGTAAAGGCTACCGGAGTCTATGAATTTTCTGGGATACAGAATCGTTTTAATGGATATAATGCTGCTCGTCTTTTTGTTCCTGGTGGATTCTATTTTGCAGAAACTGCTCCTGGATCTGGCCAATCTGTTTTTAATAATTTTTCAGAAAGAAGTATTCAATCCCTAATGGCCCGTGGTGAATATATTTATAATAATGCCTTATTTGTCACAGGAACAATTCGTATGGATGAGTCTTCAGTATTTCGATCAGAAAACAGAAGAGGATATTTTCCTTCTGTAGCTTTAGCATATTCATTTGATAATATGACATTTATAGAAAACAGTAATGTTTTTAGCAGTCTTAAACTAAGAGCTGGTTGGGGACAAGTAGGTAACGAAAACATAGACCCTTACACTACTTTTCCTAATGTACAAAATGCAAATTTTTCATTCAATGGATCAGATTCTACACCTGGTGTAGCACCTAACAGTTTTGGTAACCCTGATCTAAAATGGGAAACCACAACACAGACCAATATTGGTATAGATTTAGGTTTTTTAAACGGGAGAGCAAACCTGTCTATAGATGCCTACCAAAAAAACACAACAGATCTACTCCTTGATGACCCTGTAATCCCTTCTAACGGTGGTAATGTAACAATTTCAAAAAACATTGGAGAAGTAGAAAACAAAGGAATTGATGTTGCTATTTCTGCAGATGTAATCAATACAGATAATTTTAACTGGAATACCAATTTTAATCTATCCCATTTTAAAAATGAAGTAACTGACTTAGGTGGTCGTGATGAAATTCAAGGAACTTTTGGTAGTATCGATGGACAAGGTAGAACCTGGAACATTATACAAGTAGGTCAACCTTTAGGGCAATTTAATGGAGCTACTTTTTTAGGAACCTGGAAAACATCTGAAGCAGCTGAAGCGGCAACATTTGGAAGAGCACCGGGGGACGCCAGATATCTTAGAGATGAAAATGGAGATATTGTATTTAGTGCTATTGGTAACGGTACACCTACATTAACGTGGGGTTTTAACAATACTATTACTTATAAAAACTGGGATCTAAATATATTCTTTCAAGGAGTACACGGTTTTGATATCTTAAATGCTGTACAAGGTGTAATCGTTGGTAACACAGGAAATCAAAGAAGTTTTTTAGCTCCAGAACAATTAAATCAATGGACACCGCAAAATGAAACAGATATTCCCGCAGGAGGACCGAATGAAGCCGGATCAACACGCTATATAGAAAAAGGGGATTTTATCAGACTTAGCAATCTTACTTTAGGATACACATTAAAAGATGTAAAACATTTAAATGCCAATGTTAAGCTGTATATAACAGGACAGAATTTATTCTTAATCACAGATTATTCTGGATATGACCCTGAGCTCACATCTGTCCCGGCAGATGATAATGCAGGAAATAAAAGTGTAGATGTAGCAGCAGGTATAAATGCAGGAGCCTACCCAAATCCAAGATCATTCATTTTTGGAGTAAAAGTAGGGTTTTAACACAAAAAACAAATTTTATGAAAACAACATATAACAAAAAAATAAAAAGCAAAATAAGATATTTATTATCAGTAGTGATAATAACATCTATTTTTCAAAGTTGTGCAGATTTGGATGAAGATCCAACAATAGCGCAACTAGCTCCGGGTGCATATTCTAAAATTCAAGAATTAGAACTAGGAGTTACCGGAGTTCATGCTAGATTAAATGATGCTTCCTGGATGACCACTTTTTATGCTCCTTTCTGGGCTGGAGATGATATTACTACCCATTTTGGAAGTAACAAAGCTGAATTTAGAGAATTTGATCAACGTCAAGTTTCTCAAGCAAACTCTAGAGTTAAAAATAATTGGGAAGCGATTTACAGAACAATTCGTGCTGCAAATACTGTTATATCTAATAACGAAGGACTTATTCTTACTGACCCCGGTGAAATAGAAACTCAAACTCGGTTAATTGCAGAAGTTTACTTTTTAAGAGGGGTAATGTTTTTTCATTTAGCCAGAATTCATGGACAAATACCTTTACCACTCGTTCCTGATCCAGATCAACAATTAGGTTTATCAGATCAGGTAACCGTTTATGAGCAAATCGAATCTGATCTCTTAGCAGCAGAAAGTGGATTACCAGATGTATACCCTGGAGTTAATGCAGGAGCCCCCAGACCCAACAGCGGTTCTGCGAGAGCATTATTAGCCAGATTATATTTGGATTGGGCAGGTTTTCCTGTTAAAGACAATGCAAAGTATGCAGAAGCTGCTACAAGTGCAAAACAAGTTATCGATAACAGTGCTGCACACAATTTTGCTCTACTAGATGACCTCGAGGATTTATGGACCTTAGCAAATGTATTTAATAGCGAGTCTGTATGGACAATACCTTATTGCAAGAGTTGTGGTCAGCCTAATCGTAAATTTGGAAAACTAGGTAATCCTTCAGACTTAGCTGGTTGGCAAGAAACTTTTGCTGAAATTCGATTTTTTGAAGATTTCCCAGAAGGCCCCAGAAAAGAAGCAACATATAGAACAGAGCATGATTGGGAAAACTTTAATGATCAACCAACTCCTGTTTTCAAGAAAATTGTAGGTCCTATTGAAGATAATTTGGCTCCTGACTTTCAAACGGATCGAAATGATTTCTTTATACGATATGCAGAAGTATTATTGATATATGCAGAAGCTTCTGCTCGATCAGGCAATATTACTGCAGAGGCATGGGAGGCATTAAATATGATTCGAAGAAGAGCCGAAGGGTTACCGTTTAATACTCCAAATGCAGGAGTAGATGTAACTACAGGTGATCTGGCAGAATTAGCGTTTACAGAGAGAAAATGGGAATTTGCAGGAGAATATTTACGTTGGAATGATCTGGTAAGAATGGAACGCGTCGAACAAGCACTCTCTAATAGAACTCCCCAAACTTCTATGAATAGTAGTGGTGAATTATTACCAGAATTCAACCCTATTAAAGGTTCTTTGGGTACTGATAATTACTTTGCCCCTATTCCGCAAAGAGAAATCGACCTTAATCCAAGTGTTAATAACTAGATGAAAAAAGATTAAACAAACTGAATTAATTATTTTTAAACACAACGGTGAAGTTTTAACCGGTTTTACCGTTGTGTATTTTACAACAACCATTATAAATCAGGCTGAAGATACTACTACACTATGAAAATTTTGGATATAAAATTGTACTCATCAAAATATTTAAGAACTATAGCTCTGATGGGAGTAATTTGTCTTTTCTATACCTCTTGTTCAGAATCAGAAAACAATTCTATATCAAAAGAAAATACAGAAACAAAAAAACTATTTACTTCGATTCTTCCTGATCAATCTGGTATTGATTTTGAAAATACATTAACAGAAACTTTAGAGTCTAATTATTATCAATATATGTATACTTATATTGGAGGAGGTGTTGCCTCAGCAGACTTTAATAATGATGGACTAATAGATTTATTTTTTATTTCAAATACATCTGACAACAAACTTTATATAAATAAAGGAAATTTTAAATTTGAAGATATTACCAAAACATCCGGTATAGAAAAAAGAAAAGGATTTGATACCGGGGTAACTATAGCCGATGTAAATAATGATGGTTTTCTGGACATCTATATCTCTCGTGGAGGGTGGCAAGATGAAAATAATGCATTTGCCAATATGCTTTATATTAATAACGGTCCATCTACAAGCTCAGGACAAATAACTTTTACTGAAAAAGCTGAAGAACTTGGGTTAGCTGATGCAAATAGAACAATACAAGCTACATTTTTTGATTATGACAATGACAATGATCTTGATGTATACATTTCTAATACTCCTGATATCACTAGTAGAGCTAAAGTAATCGATCTTAATGCTGTACAAAAAGATTCTAAAACACTTACACTTAAAGGGTGCGACAGGTTATATAACAATGATGGAACAGGTCATTTTACTGATGTTTCTGAGAAAGCAGGGCTTTTATACGACATTGGGTTTGGGCTAAATCCACAAGTAGGAGATCTTAATAATGATGGTTGGCAAGATATATACGTTTGCAATGATTTTAATGTACCCGATTTGGTGTACATCAATAATACCGATGGCACATTTACAGAGTCTAAAGACAAACTATTTAAACATATGTCATTTAATAGCATGGGGAGTGATATTGCAGATATCAATAACGATGGGTTGATGGATATTATGACTTTAGACATGAATCCTGAGGATTATGTACGATCCAAAACCACTATGGCGATGACTTCTATAGCAAAATTTGAAGCGATGACAAAGAATGGATATCACCATCAATATATGCATAATATGCTTCAGCTTAATAACGGTAATTCCACCTTTAGTGAGATAGCAAATATGGCCGGTATGGCAAATACTGATTGGAGTTGGTCTATATTATCTGCCGATTTTGACCTAGATGGTTATAACGATATCTATGTTACTAATGGTGTATATAGAGATGTTATTGACCGAGATAAGAATAATGAAATCCTTCAGATATTAAGAAACAATAATAGAAAACCATCTCCAGAAGATTTTTTAAAATTTGCTCAGATGTTACCTCAGCAAAAACTAACAAATTATTTTTTTAAAAACAATGGAGATCATACTTTTGAAAACACTTCAGCAAAATGGGCAGATAGCATACCCACATTTTCAAATGGTGCAACTTATGCAGATCTAGATAACGATGGAGATCTTGATATAGTAGTCAATAATATAAATGATAAAGCTACAGTACTTAAAAATAATGCTATACAAACAAAAACCAGTAGTTTTCTTAAAGTTGAGTTACAAGGGCCAGAAAAAAATAAATTTGGAGTCGGTACAACAGTAAAACTTCATTTCATAAACAACAACAAACAATCTCGTCAACTTATAAATACAAGAGGTTTTTTATCTTCTGTTTCAAATGTTTTACATTTCGGCTTTCAAAAAAATGACTCTATTGCAAAAATCGATATCCTTTGGCCAGATGGAAAACAACAAGAAATTATAAGTGCAAATGCAAATCAGACCATCAAAGTGGATTATATAGATGCATCACTTATAGAAGAAAACAATACTTCACCCGAAAAGATAGCTAACACTACACTTTTTAGTAAAATAGCATCTAATTATAATCATACCGAACAACCATTTAATGATTATGATTTACAGATATTGCTACCTCATAAACTTTCTCAAACAGGACCAGCAATAGCAAAAAGCGACGTCAATAGTGATGGATTAGAAGATATTTATATCGGTGGAGCTCATAAACAACCCGGTACTCTTTTAATCCGACAAAAGAACAATCGTTTTAAGCATATACTTGTAAAAGATTTTGTAAGCGATAAACAAAGAGAAGATGTCGGAGCTTCATTTTTTGATGCTGACAATGATGGAGATCAAGACCTTTATGTTGTGAGTGGGAGTTATGAGTTTAGTAAGAACCCTAAATTATTACAGGACAGATTATATTTAAATGATGGTCATGGAAATTTTTCAAAAACAACGCAAGCACTTCCAGAAGTAATAACTGCTGGATCTGTTGTCGTTCCCGCTGATTATGATAACGATGGAGATATTGATTTATTCGTTGGAGGACGTGTTATACCAGGAAAATATCCATATTCACCTATAAGTTATTTATTGGTCAATACCAAAGGTACATTTAGTCGTGCAACACAAGAATTAGCTCCAGAACTGGAACAAATAGGAATGGTCACTGATGCTGTATGGACAGATATTAATGGAGATAACGCCTTAGATTTAATAGTCACTGGAGAATGGATGGGAATTGAAGTCTTTATCAACACAAAAAATAAACTTATAAAAAGTACTCAGTATAAAACCCTGTCAACTACAACGGGTTGGTGGAATACTGTATTAGTTTCAGATGTTGACAATGATGGAGATCAAGATATTATAGCAGGAAACCTGGGAACAAACTATAAATTTCATGCCTCTAAAGAAAAGCCTTTTCATGTATATACTCATGATTTTGATTTTAATGGAAATGAAGATATCATTTTGGCAAAATATTATAATGATAAAAAAGTTCCTGTAAGAGGAAAAGTATGTACTGCACAACAAATTCCACATTTAGCGAGGAAAATTCCAACATATAATGAATTTGCAAATGGTGATCTCAATAGTATCCTAGGGAAAGGTCTAGAATCTGCTTTGCACTATAAAGCTGTAGAATTTCGTTCGGGTATATTTTTGAATAAAGGAGATAACAATTATACCTTCTCCCCTTTTCCTCAACAAGTTCAACAGTCTCCGATTAATAGTATTTTGTTTGATGATTTTGATGGAGATGGAATAAAGGATTTGGTCTTAGCTGGCAATAATTACCAGTCAGAGGTAGAAACTACTAGAGCAGATGCAGGAATTGGTTCTTTTTTAAAAGGTGATAGTAAAGGTGAATTTTCTCTTCTTTCAAATTTAAAGTCTGGTTTTTTTGCTGATAAAGACGTTAGGCATATGGTGTCCATTAAAACAACAAGAGGTAAGTTGATTATAGTAGCAAATAACAATGATTCAATGGATATATTCAAAAATGAATTATAATTATGAATGCTTTGCAGAGAACATACTAAAAACATTTATTTTCTCTAACCAAAGTATTAAAATAAACCCTAAAGTGTAAGCGATCATATCAAACCATGAAAAAGAGCTTCCAATAATAATTCTGGCTAATTTTGATTCTTGTAGTCCTAAAATAGTAACTATTTGAAAGTATTGCATGATTTCGACGAGATAGCAAAATAAAAGTGCACCTATTGCTACTGTTTTTGGATGAATACCAAAAAAACTTCTGACTCCGTAGTACAAAAGAAGCACAACAAGTGTATCTCCAAAATAAGGTCGAATAATAGCATCATCTATATACATCGCAATACATACTTCTATCAAAAACACAAGAATTGTTAAAGCAAAGTATTTTTTATAAAATCTAAACATCATACATTTTATGTTTTTGGGATCATTCAATATCCAAATCATACTTCATTAATAACCCCTGTAAACCTAAAACACTAAATTTTGCGTTTTTAAGCATATTAGATTCTGGATTAATGTTATAATTCTTAGCCGATCTAAAATCTGTTTTACTTGCAATGGTCCTTTCAAATAAAGCTTCTGCTAAATCACAGTTTGCAAATACGGAACCTGTAAGGTTAGTTTCTGTAAAATCAGCTCTTTTGAGGTTACAACTTCTAAATATTGTATTCTTTAGTTTAAATCCATAAAAAGAGGCATATTCGAGATTGCAATGATCTAATTCTATGGTAAATAAAAAATCATTGCACGTACTAAAATCTATTCCCAGCATTTTACATTCTGTAAAAACTACTTCTTGAAAAGAAGTTTCTTTCATCATTACGTTATTAAAATTACAACGATCAAATTTGCATTCTAAAAAAGTAATTACAGACAGATCTGTATCAGAAAAATTACAATTAAAAAAAATACAATTGTCATATTCTCTGGCAGGTAACTTTTGTCCTGAAAAATTTTTATTGTTGAAAGTTTGATCTAGAATTGAATTGCTCATTATTTAGGCTCTTTGGGAATAATATTTTGAACTCTCAATTTATTCTCCAGGGTGGATTTTTTCTATTATCTCCACCAAAGTATAAAATGATTTGATTCCCATCTGGATCTTTCAATCTTGCCTCTCGCCAAAGCCAACGTTGATCGGTGGGTAACTGATCAAACTCAAGTCCCTCATTACTAATACGTTGTACTTCTGTGTCTAATTTTTCGGTTTCAAAATAAACATATACCCCATCTCCTTTTGGTAATTCTTCAACTTCATGTATAGAAAATGTTGCATTACCCTCTACACATTCAAAACGCGCATAATGCGGTAGCGATTCTACAATAAGACGTAATCCTAATTTTTTATAAAATATAATTGATTTCTCTAGATCAAGAGAAGGTACAGTAATTTGATTTAAATTCATTTTCAGATAATCTCTTAAGTTTTACAAAACATAAAAATAAACTGAAAATTATAAGCCTAATACATTTTTGCCTATAACTTTCTTCGTTTCTTTTCTTGTGACAATAAATTTAACTCTCTACTTGTCTGGCCGGCAACAGATGTGTTTTCTTCTGCCCTTCGTATTAAATAGGGCATTACATCTCGTACAGGTCCAAAAGGTAAGTATTTTGCAACATTATATCCTTCTGCCGCTTGATTGAAACTTATATGATCACTCATACCATAGAGCTGGCCAAACCAAACTCTAAAATCATTTTTGCCAATATTTAGTTTTGTCATCAATTCCATAGCCTTATAACTGCTTTCTTCATTGTGCGTTCCTATAAAAACCGAAATATCATTAAGATGTTCTAGAATATAGGTCATCGTCTCGTCAAAATTTTGATCTGTATGTTCTTTATCCTTACAAATAGGTGTTGGATATCCTTTTTCTTTAGCGCGTTCATTTTCCTTTTCCATATATGCGCCTCGAACGATTTTAACTCCTATTTTAAAATCATGCACCCTTGCTTCTTCATGCAAACGTTTTAAATACTCTAGGCGATCATGTCTATATAATTGCAATGTGTTATAAACAATAGCCTTTTCCTTATTATATTTCCGCATCATTCTGGCAACCAACTCATCTGCAGCGTCCTGCATCCAACTTTCTTCTCCGTCAATTAATAGTGCTACATCGCAATCGTATGCCTTTTTACATACTTTATCAAAACGTTCCTCGATACGCTCCCATTCTTTTTCTTCTTCTGAAGTTAATGTTGTTCCTTCTGTTTTCTTCTGCCAAATTAGAAAGCGCCCAAATCCTGTAGGTTTAAATACACTAAAAGGCATGGCGTCTTTTTCATCGGCAAATTCGAGAAGTTTTAATGTTTTTTCTAGCACCGCATCAAACTGAGTTTCTTCTTCTTTTCCTTCTACAGAATAATCGAGTACAGAACATACTTTTTTAACATACATCTTATCAACTACAGATAAACAATCTTCTTCACTAACTCCACCGCAAAAATGATCAAAAACAGTGGCTCTTATCAATCCCTGAACTGGTAGATGTGCTTTTATTGCAAAATTTGTTACAGCTGTACCTATTCTAACCAAAGGTTCATTAGAAATCATTTTAAAAAGAAAATATGCTCTTTCCAGCTCTGAATCACTCTTCAAAGCAAAGGCTGTTTCTGTATTGTCGAACAAGTTATTTTGACTCATTAATAATTAATTTTTAAGAATCTTCAGTCCAGAAGATATATTACTAAAAATATGATTGATTTTCATCAATCCTTATTGCTTATTTTAGGATATCTGCAAATATAGAACTTGCGAGTTTATTTTTTTGCAAATTCTACTTAATTTCGCCTCTCATTAATTCACCCATATATGAAGCCCATAGTTTCAAAAGATTCAACCGTTTTTTTTGGTCAGGAATGTTATACTACGTTAAACAATTATTTAGAAAAAGCTAATCATTCTAAGATTTGTATTCTTGTAGATAGCAATACACATGAATATTGTTTATCATTATTTATGAGTAAAATCGAAAAAGAGTATGATATTGAAGTTATTGAAATAGAAAGTGGTGAAATTCATAAAACTATTGAAACTTGTAGTGGTATATGGAATGCACTATCAGAGTTAGGTATGGATCGCAAAAGTCTAATGATTAACCTAGGAGGTGGTGTAATTACTGATATCGGTGGTTTTATAGCGTGTACATATAAGAGGGGAATTACATATATCAATATCCCAACTTCATTATTGGCTATGGTAGATGCCTCTGTTGGTGGAAAAACAGGTGTTGACTTAGGAAATTTGAAAAATATGGTCGGAGTGATTAGTGAATCTGAAATGGTTTTAATAGATACCGAATATCTTACAACATTACCAGTTAACCAAATGTGTAGTGGATTCGCAGAAATGTTAAAACACGGACTTATACAAGATCGTCAATATTGGGAAAAAATAAGTGATTTATCACAACTGGATTTTGAAGATTTAGATCAAATGATTTATGATTCTGTTGTTATTAAAAATAAAATTGTTTTTGAAGATCCTACAGAACAAAACATTAGAAAGTACCTAAATTTCGGGCATACCCTGGGACATGCAATAGAATCTTTTTATCTAACACATCCCGAAAAAACCACACTATTACATGGAGAAGCTATAGCCATAGGGATGATAATGGAAGCATATCTTTCTACCCAGGTACTATCCTTATCTTCTGATGATCTTGAATATATTAGTCAGGTGATCTTGGCTACATTCCCAAAAATAGATATTGACCCTAATACATATCAAGGCATTATGGACTTACTAATTCATGATAAAAAGAATGAAAAAGGAAATATTTATTTTGTTTTATTATCTGCAATTGGAGAAGCAAAATATAATTGCACCGCATCAGACGAACTAATACTTAAATCCTTTGAATATTATGCTTCACTCTAATTTTTAACGGCATTATAAAATTTGATTTAAAAATTTATAACATTAAGAAACTGTGAAACAGACCTTTTAAGTAGATTACGTTTTGCAATAACCTTTTTCTCTATAAATGGTATATTAATTTCTATTACAGTTCCTCTATTTCTTAACGTATCAATATACATAGTACCGCCTAATGTTTTTGTTCTCGAAGAGATATTACTTAACCCTATTCCTTTTGAGGACTTTTCCACATCAAAACCAATTCCGTCATCTTCAATGATAAGCTTAATCGTTTCATCCAGGATTGTGAATTGTAAATCTACTCTCTCTGCATATGCATGTTTAATAATATTACTCATTAATTCCTGAGTGATTCTATATAATTCGATTTTTATTGTATCCTCGAGTTGATTAAACCCAGACGAAGGAAAGAAATCATTATGTATTGCAAAAGTGCATGTCTTTGATAAATCGGTTAGATAATCGTTTATTAATTTTTCAAACGTATTATTAAGAATTTTAGGAGGGATTAAATGATGCGACAATGCACGCACCTCATTATATGTTCCATTTACATTCTTTATTATAGTTTGCAGATCAGAATCAGAAACTCCTGATAGTTTATTTAAATCCAATTTTATAGCAGCTAGATTTCCTCCTATCCCATCATGTAATTCTTTTGCTATTCTTTCTCTTTCCTTTTCTCTACCATCATGATTTGCATTTATTGCTTCTATTTCTTTTTTAGCTATTATCTTTTGTGTTTTTAATCTCTGACGATAATACATTATTGTAAAGAAAGATGCCAATAAAGCAAGGATCCCTCCTGCTATAGCTATATTTCTAAGAATAGCTTCACGTGCTAACTGTGATTTTTGAATTTTTATTTGATTATTTTGAATTTCTTTTTCTGCAATTTGCAGACTATTCTCCATATTTAATTGATCAATCAAGCTTTTTCGTTGTGCAGCTTTTAATTGAATTATATCTCGCTCTTTTCGTTCTTTTTCCAAATCTGTTTCCAGATTCACTCTATATAATTCATCTTTTTGACTATTAAATAAAATAGCTTGATATTCTTTCTCTTTTTGAAGAAGTAAAATTTCTTTTTCTTTTTTATCAGTATCGTATTTTATCTGTATATCTGCAATTTGTTTAATCTTATTGAGGCTAAAAATACTATCCTTTATTGAAGTATATTTTTTATAATATAATAATCCTTTCTCATGTTCATTTAACTTTTCATAACATTTAGATAGCCAAAAATAATTATTCTGAATTTCGGTTCGGGATTTTGTTTCAAGTGAAAGCTTTAAACTTTTCTGAAAAAAATGTTCTGACTTTTTATAATCTTCCAATTCATAATAAATCATGCCTAATCTAGTATACAATTCTATTGCAACTTTTTTCAACTTTCCTAATTCTTTATCCATTTCTAAAGCCTTATTGAGGTAAGTAAGAGCTTCAGTATTTTTACCCTGGCTACGCATACATTCTGCCATGGCATCATAATAAAGTAGAATTTGTCTAGGGCTTGTATTTTCATCAAACTCATTATAAACCTGATCCAAATATGATATAGCGGTAGTAAATTCTTTTTGTTTGACTTTGGTTCTGCCTAGATTTAAATTTGCAACCATCATTCCTGTTACCCTATTCTTTTCTTTGAAAATAGCCAGTGACTTTTTATAATTTTCTTCAGCCATCTTATAATCATTCAATAGAAAAAAAGCTTCGCCAATATTATTATAAATACCTGGTAATTCGCGTTTATCATTTGATTTTTCATAAAAAACAAGGCTTTCATACAAAAGTTCAATCCCTTTTTGATAATTACCTTGCTCTATATGTACAGCTCCCAACATACCCAGAAGACTAGCTTCATTTTCTTGATCCTCTACTTGTTTTGAGATCTCCAAAGCGTTACCAAAATACTCCAAAGACTTTTGGTAATCTCCTTTAACAATAAGAGCAGTTATCCCTAAATTGGTATATATATTAATAATGTTTTTATAATATCCATGCTTCTGGCAAACTTTTAAAGCTTCTAAATAATACTTTTGACCTTCATCATATTTACCTCTTCTACTAAAAAACAATGCTCTACGCATAGTAATACCACTAATTGCTCTGGGATTATCAATTCTTTTTGCAATTGAAAGTGCTTTTTCGTGATGTCCACTTACCTCTTCTATACTACCGTTTTGCTTAGCTATTAAATCTGCAATTTTTGCATGCAGGTTAATCTGTAGATTGTTATCATTAAGTATTTTTGCAAAGTTTAATGCTTCTTCAGCAAAAGATTTGGCTTTTTCATTTTTTCCATCATCAGAATAAATTTCAATAAGTCCATTCATACTCCAGGCAATTCCATCGGTATCATTTATTTTTTTACAAATTGTTAAACTTTTATGATAATATTCTTTAGCATTTTGGTCATCATGAGTTTTAAGGTATAATTCTCCCATATACCTATATAAGTTCGCTTCATCTTTTTCACTTTTAATCGTAGAAAAGATAGTTTTTGCAATCTCAAAATGCTTAGCAGATTCCTTATACTTACCTGTAATGATATATGCATCACCAATCAACGTATGTGCTCGTCCAATATTTACCTGATCATTTATTTTCTCACTTAATTCTATTACTCTTTCTGCATATTTAATTGTCTTTTTTTGATCTTTATTTTGGTAAACCTTAGCCAAGGCTAATAATGTAGAAGCACGATCTTCACCACTAGAATTTGCCAATCTAGAATTGAGGCTATCAATAACATTACGTTTTTGTGCTTGAATCGCAGGAAGTGAAATAGCAGATACAAAAAACAAAATAACAAAGAAATGTAGCTTAAAAATATTTTTCAAAACAATAGGGGCATTTATAGGAAGCTTAGCTAAAATAAAAAAATTGTTAACTAAAACCTAAAAACTATATTTAAAATACGGTAAACCACATTAGTGCTAAAACATTTAGAATCAAATAAAGTTAACCCGTTGTGCATTTAGTTAATATTAATTTTTAGGTTGTTTATATTTCTGTTGAATTCAAACCTATTGATATATTGAATAATGGTCATTGCTGTGATCTTTGATAAGATTCTATTTTTAAATCCCTC
>NZ_VLNR01000094.1 GCF_007489275.1 Aquimarina algiphila | reverse complement strand
TATTGCTAAGGAACACCAAAAACGATATGGAAATAGGTTTACAGTAACCTTAGTGGATTTTAGGGATGAACGTAGAAGAAGGTTAAGCAAAATTGCCTGGGGATCAGTACTAGCTGCAGGAGGATTGTTTTTATTAAATAGAATGAATTAATGAAGGTATCTAAAAACACAAAAAAGGCAGGGTTAATACTTATAGGGAGTATGCTAGGCTTTATTGTAGCCAAAAAATATTCTCCAAAAGAAACCTATCCGTTTATCCTGATCGGTGGGTTTTTAGGGAATGTGCTTGGAGAGGAATTGATTAAAGAAATACCTAAGGGAGCACTGCCTGCATTACAAAAAACTTTATGAATATCCAATTGAATACTGAAAATGAATGGATTAGGTTCGTGGGGTTCGAAATAAAACAATAAGATTATGAAAATTAATACGGAAAGCATTTATATCGTAATGCAGCCATATCCTGGAATAGAAGATTTTGAGGAGTTGTTCGTAGATGCAGAACGGAACCTTGCTGACTTGGAAGATTTATTTTCTGGAGGGATTAAAGCAAAGGATATTTTTGGATTATATACCGATAAAAAAAGTGCGCTAAAAGACGCACTCAAGCTTTGGAAGGAAGTTACAAAAGAAAAGACTCCTATAGACGATAACAAAAAAGAACGGTTTAGAGAATTTGTAACCGGGCTTGAAAAACTATCCAATACCCATAATATTGCTATTGCTGCAGTTGGTGGAGTTTACATTTTTGATGAACCACAAATAATCACTTATGATGAGGATCATACTTCAGGAGATTTAGTGGCCTATTGGGATAATCAAAATTGATATCTTAATTATAGAAATATGAAAAAGAAACAGCATCAAGGGGTTTATTTCGAAGGAGAATCTCCTATCAAACTTAAAGCATACTATAAGTATGAACTAGCAGCATTGTACAATGTATGCACCAAAACCTTCTCTTCATGGATTCACACCTATTTAGAAGAATTACAACAGTTTGGGTATAAAAGAAGCACTAAACTCCTTAGGCCTGAAGTAGTAAGGTTTCTTTTTGAACGATTGGGAGAACCTTAGGGCGATAATCGCTATTAAAAAAGTAAACCTCTATTTAGTTATTGATATTCTTATTTAGAAAATTAATGAGTTAAGGATATATTCATGAAGACTTTCCGCAATACGTTCTACACCTCTTATTTGGTATTCAATTTCTAATTCTTCTGAGGCAAAGCTAACATTTTGGCCATTATAAAGATAAATATCAAAATTATAGTCTTTCCAATAAATCCTATATGTATTCAGTTTTTCTTCAAAAAAAGGATGTAAATTTTCCTTACATTTTTTTAAAATTTCATTTTGATCCATATCAAATTCAAAACTGGCAAACCCATATTTTTTGGTAAGCCTTATCCCAGGCATCGGAAATTGAAGAAGTTCTGTAATTTCTTCAGTTTCCAGAAATTCTCGTAGCATTGCGGATGGACTACTATTGTTTGTTTCAAGATTAAGATGTTTCTCTTCCTCTACTGAAAAATCTTTTTTTATTTCAGAATTATGAAGGATCAGGTTTACTTCATCTGTCAATTTTTGATATAATTTTTCGTTCTCCCCTTCTTTACTGAATAGTACGCCTAGTTCATTATTTTTAAGCTCTGAATATTCATAAAGGTTCATAGAGGTAAGTATTCCCATATTTTCATTTAGATAAGCCTTGGCATGCAACCCTTCTTTATAGAGCAATCTACAATTAGCTAAGGAATCTAACTTGTTTTTCTCAGAAGGTTTTAATTCAGATTTTCCATAGACCAACTTTATGGATATCTTTTTTTGATCGGCTCTTTCAAGACGTTCCAATAGCCCTTCAGAAATACTCAAATATGGGGTCAATAAAATAATCTCAATTTGAGCTTCATCTATAACTCTCTCTATAAAATAAGAAATACCCCGAGTGGAAATAATATCAATCATAAGTTGGCAATAATTGAAGCTTATGAAAAATTAAAGGAAATACAGGTTTTATGTAATGTTTGATTTTCTATTTCTAAAGATATTTCAAATATGAAAAATTCCCTAATTTTATTTTTATGAAATTATAATAGACATATAGTGCTATTTATAATACTAAATTATAATCAATAGTTTTAGAGAGTGTATTCAAAATCTCATTATAAAATCTCCATCCACAATTAATCTTTCGTACAAAACAGAATCAACCCGAAACCAGCTTAACCAACCTCCTTATCATTACCAAAACAAAAACAAACGGTAATGAAACGCAAAACCAAAAAAAGAGCAACTTCAGGAAAATCTGCAAATACGAATAGGGTGACCATGATCAGTAGAAAAGCCAAAGAGATCAGAAGAAAGGGAGAGCCCTGGACAGATAGTATTAAAAGAGCCTCTAAAGTACTTAAGAAGCAAGGAAGGTTATAGATGAAACCTCAAGAAATAGTATTACTCGACTTATTTTCTGGAGTGGGTGGTTTTCCATTAGGCTTGAAACAAGCAGGGTTTACAATCAAAAAACACTATTTCAGTGAGGTTGATCCTTATGCTATTGCCAATTATTCCCATAACTTTAAAAATGCTATATATGCAGGCCCTATCGAAAATATCAAAAAAGGAGCTTTTGAAAAACCAGACATTGTCTGCTTCGGTTCCCCATGCCAGGATCTTTCAATTGCTGGAAAACGGGAAGGGATCAAAGGGAGTAAAAGCCGGCTCTTTTTTGAAGCAGTTAGAATCCTTGACACATATCGTCCCGGTCTGTTTATCTTTGAAAATGTCAAAGGGCTTTTCTCCAGTAACCAAGGCAAAGACTTTGAGATCGTACTGCGATCGTTTGCCAACATTGGGCTATATGAGCTCCAATGGCAATTGCTTAATACTGCCTGGGTACTCCCCCAAAATCGAGAGCGCATCTACCTTGTCGGATCACTTAGAGAAAAACCCCGACCTGAAGTATTTCCTATCGGAAAAAGCTGTAAAAAGACTGAAGATTGCACTCGAAAAAAACTCTCGGAAAGGGGCATTGCTCCAACAATTGACACCAAAGTAGGAGATCAAGGAAATTATGCCCCTTATATTTTTACCATCAGAAGTGGTCGAAAATTAAAAGAGGGATCAAAAGTAGAGTTTAGAAAAGATAGAAGTACCAATGATATCACAGGAGCGGATCAGGATAACCTGCTGATCAATAACTGGATCCCTCTTCGAGTAGAAAGAACAGAGAAGGCAAAAAAGATCCGAAAAGCCAATCAAAAAAAAGGAATCGACTATGCCCCATTTCAGGAAAAACAATTTGTACCTCGTAGTGATGGAAAAATGGGGGCTATTACTGCCCATCCTCAACATGAAAACCTATTATGTAATTTAGGAAACGTTCGCAGGCTTATACCGCTAGAATGTGAACGGTTACAAGGGTTTCCGGATCACTGGACAAAATATGGTATTCGGGATGGCAAACAAATTGAACTGAGTGACAGCAGACGGTATCAGTTGATCGGAAATGCCGTCAGTGTTCCTATCGTACAAATCGTTGGAGAAAAAATTAAAAACAGTACCGGTTTTAAAATAAGGGGGGCAAAAATAGGGAAATCCGTGGCCCTGAATACTCCGCTAGATGGTTTGGGAAGAACAGGAAAAACCCCAATAAGTTACTATGGGGGAAAACAGAACCTAACCAAACGCATCCTTTCCTTACTTCCAGAACATAATTTGTACTGTGAACCTTTTGTGGGAGGTGGAGCTGTGTTCTTTGCCAAAGAACCTAGCTCTGTAGAAGTGATTAATGACCTTGATGGAAAGGTGGTTAATTTCTATAGGGTTTGTAAACTTCAGTTTACTAAACTTCAAAAACTGATTCAGTCCACTCCCCATAGTAGAAAATTACATACAGAAGCCAAAGCAATCCTTCAGGATGACACAGAAAAGGATATGGTTAAGAAAGCCTGGGCAGTTTGGGTACAAACCAATATGAGTTTTTCATCCCGAATTTTCGGTGGATATGCTTATGAGCGAAAATCTAACGGAATTACTAAAACTATAGTAAATAAGAAGAATGAATTTACCAGTGCTATCTGTGATCGATTAGATTTGGTGGATATCGAATGTAATGATGCCCTTACCGTTATAAAAAGCAGGGATACCAGGGAAAGCTTCTTTTATGTTGACCCTCCTTATTTTAATTCTGACATGGGTCATTATAAAGGATATAGTAAACAGGATTTTACACAATTATTAGATATATTATCAAAAATAAAAGGGAAGTTTCTGTTGAGTAGTTACCCTTCTGATATATTGGAAAACTATAAAAAGAAGTACAAATGGTCACAGCAATCTGTAGAACAAACCGTTTCTGTAGCTAAAGGAAAACGGGATAAAAAGAAAACAGAAGTCTTTACTGCTAACTATGATATTGGTAAAACAGAACAATCTCTTGCAGGGATACAAAATGAAGTGATATTGCTAAGATCAAAAGCACTTAGAATACGTTTTGCTTTGTTAAAATAGCAACCTATCAGGAGCGAAATCGAATCAAACTGAATTGAGCAAAGGCCAAATGTATAACATTGTTACATGGAAAAGCACTTTATTTCTTTTGACAATTATGAAAGGGCAATTGCCCAGGTTAACCTAAAAACTTTACCAGAAATACTACAAAAGGGGCATCAGTTCTTTATAGAAGCCAAAGGGTTTTATACTCAAGAAAATGAGATCAAAGAAACTATTGATATCTATCTTGATCAGTTAAATGAACATTTGTTCATAGAACAGAATACTACTCTAGGAAATAATAACGCAATAGCAGAAGGGTTTATCAAAAAATTTCTACAAATGCATCGCACCATTCAGCATAGGGATGCATTGAAAGATTATATTTTTGATCTTCAACGTGCTATCTCTAAAAAAGAGATTGCCAAAGACGATCTACACGCATATCATATTGAGCAAATTCAACAAAAACTGATTGTACAACACAACAATTTGATCTTAAAAGAAGAAGTAAAAATCATCATTAACCGTAAATGGAGAAGACAGCTTCATAATATCTTAGCAGGAACAATAGGGACTTTGGGTAGTTTTGATGGGTATACTTCGAATAATGATATTGCCCTGCAGGTTCCAAAAACAAAAAGTTCTGAGCTTTTTACAGCTATAAATAATCAGTCAAAACAAACGGGTACCAATACATTCCGCCTGAATGATGGATTAGGAGATTTATTAGGCGATTTAGAAAAATTTGAATTGGCTCTTACTATTGAAGGAGATCAGGGAGGAGGAAAAACAAGGTTTACGTATCAATTGGCAGATGCTTTTGCAGATATGGGTAATCGCATAGCCATCTTTTCCCTGGAGATCGGAAGCCGTTCTGATTTGATTACCCGGATGAAAGAAGAGTATCTGCAAGCCAAAAACCAACATCAAATTTTTATCACAGATCAATTACCCGAAGGCTACAAAACGATTTCAAATGCAGCTAAAGATTTTGATGTGATCATCATCGATAGTTGGAATAAAACAGGATTGCCTTCACAGGATTTTGATCGCCTTCGCAAACAACATCCAAATACGATATTCATTGTAATCTTTCAACGTACTACACAAAAAACAATCAGAGGAGGGACAGCTCCTCTTTTTGATGCAGGCATTAATATTGAAATCATCAAAACAGATGATACCTTCAGAAATAATTATGCCATTACTTCTAAGAATCGATATGGCGTAACAGGGATTAAGTACAATATTTTTAGTAAAAATATTATAGAAGTTTTCTGACAAAAAAATTAAGTTAATTATTATCAATTCAAAGGCTTAAAAAAATGGTCGATTAATTGAACTTTTGGTTAGAAACCGAGTAATAAAATCTATCAAGTTCAATAAATCGGTTCATTTCCTAAGTTTACCAATTAACACTTAAATGAACCATTATGTTATTTGGATATGCACGTATAAGTACCCCATCCCAGAAATTTGATTTACAAATTGATGCTTTGCTAAAAGCAGGAGTAAAAGAAAAGAATATTTATAAAGATGTTTCTTCTGGAGCAAAAGCAAATCGAAAAAATCTTGATCTACTTTTAAATAAATTACGTGAAGAAGATGTAGTCATTGTTTGGAAGATGGATCGAATCGCTAGGAGTGTTTCCCATATACTAAAGCTTGTTGATGAATTTGAACAATTGGAAGTAGGCTTTAAAAGTTTACAAGAACCTTTTATTGATACAACATCTGCTCATGGAAAATTTGTACTAACTATTTTTAGTGCGGTTGCCGAAATGGAGCGCAATATCATTGTAGAAAGAACATTAGCTGGACAGGAAAGTGCCAGAAGAAGAGGCGCTGTAATTGGCAGACGAAAAGGGCTAAGTAAAAAAGCTGAAGCACAAGCCATTCTAGCAGAGAACTATTACCGAGATGAAAAAAACCAGCTTTCTATTACTGAAATTATGAAGCTAGTCGATATTAATTCCAAAGCGACTCTCTACAAATATTTAGCTCATCGTGGACGTAGAAATTGTGTTATTTGTAAAGCTATGTTTTGGGACAAAGATCAAAATATTGAGAATGGGTATTGTAAAAAACACTATAAACAAAAAGGGAAAAAATAACCAGAATTAAATAAAACTCCTTAATTTAGAACTAACGTAATCGTGCTAATTACCCCTTATCTGGATTAACTCTAGGTAAGGGATTCTTTGTTTTTGAGAGAGTTTATAACAATCTCAAGCGATGATAAAAAGCGTTACTGTGGAAAACCGTAATAATTGTATTAATAGTTTATAGATATTGTGGAGTAAATAAGTTCAGTAATATATTATATAA
The DNA here is from genome assembly GCF_007489275.1 of Aquimarina algiphila. GTDB lineage: Bacteria > Bacteroidota > Bacteroidia > Flavobacteriales > Flavobacteriaceae > Aquimarina > Aquimarina algiphila. Next base: position 29,238 of record NZ_VLNR01000094.1, on the reverse strand, counting down.
CTAAAAAGAGTAAAATTATGGCACTTAAACCAGGACCAAAAAGAATTGCTAAAACAACAGGTAAACCAGATAGAAGACGGAGAGATAATAAAAATACTCCGGGAAACACACCAAGTTTAAAACCTTCTAAATCAACTAAAAAATAGTTTAACGAAGCGATAACCAAATCATGATGAAACTTATAGTGGAAAATTGGGCTCAAATCACTGTTGTATTGGGAATAATTGGTTATATAATCAAACTATTTCTTGATTCAAATTTTAAGAAAAAAGAAATTTCTTTTTTAAAAATACAAGAAATGAAACTTATTGAGACTAAGGTTTTTTTCCAAAGTTATCAATCTTTCAGCATCGCTTTAGAACAATACATTAACCAATTATTTCACGGGTTACATTCGGAAGAAATTTTCAATAAATTTAGAAAAGAAATAAGAGATTGTCATATTGATTTCGAGTATAAGTGTATGACCATAAAATTATTTTTAAACGATGTTGATATTCAAACAGTAGAAGAAATTTCAGAAGTTTTAAAATCTATTAAAATAGACATTGAAAGATGTATTATTCATATCAATAAAGAAAAAAGGGATCAATATTGGGATAAACTGGAAAAAATTAAAAAAGTACAATTTAGAAAAGAGCTTCCTTCATTAATAAAAAAGATAGAAACAAGTTTAAGAAAAAGTTATAATGTCGCTTAATAGACTTAATAAAAATTCAATAAAACGATGCTATGTCTAAGGAAATAGAAAAGGATATTAGCGATATTAAAAGAATTGCAACCAAATTTAGAAAGGATATATGTAATGGAAATATCAAATTTCCATTCAGTGAAGATTTTCCTCGAGGCTGCTGCGGCAATGCATCAGATTTGTTAAAAAAAGTTTTAGAAGGCAATAGTTTTCAGAATATCATTTATTCCAAAGGATGGAGAAATGAACAGTCACATGGTTGGCTTGAATATAAAGGTTTTATAATTGATATTACCGCAGATCAATTTTGGGATGAGGAAAACGAAGAAATAATTATAATCAATAAAAATAAGTCTGACTTTCATAAACAATTTAAGCCAGGAATATTTTAAAAAAGTTCAATAAAACGATAACGATATGACAAATAATTTAACAGAAAAAATCAAATCTTTAATTGAAGATTTTGAAAAACAGAATCCGGAATCAAAGCAAGATAAAAATGCATTAAAGCAAATATTAGATCAATTGGATGATATGCGATTGTATTCCATTTATAAGAATTCAAAAAGCATGAAAAACCTTTTTTTACCGAGAAAGTTAAAAGTTCAATAAAATGATAAAAATAAAATTTAATTTACAAATAAAAATACAAGGAAAATAAAGGACATGTTCTTTATTCCTTTGTTAGCGTTAATACAAATCTATTATGGCAAGAACTCAACTAGGCATTAACCAACTGAGGACTGAAGAAACTCAAGTTACTGAAGAAGAATTTAATAGTGGAATTAAACTGTATATAAAGTTTGTGGTCACATCTTTAGTGATACTTATTTTATTTATAGTTAGTACTTATTGGCTGAATATAAGTCCCCCAAATACACTTATGTTAATTGGAATTGTATTTAATATAATGGTTAACTGGAGGTAAAATAACGCTAACACCATATATGATGTCCTAGCAGTTAAGTGATGAGTCGAATGGTTCTTCTATTTTTATAAAGGCGCAATGCTTGCAAAAAGTAAAAGTTAGCAATCACTGCGCAGAAAATCGAGAAGCAAGGTAATTTTTTGCACTGCTGCGACACATATATTAAACGTTATACCCAATTAAAACATGCTAATTATGGAAGATGAATTAATTCACCAAATTAAACTGGCAAATATTCACTCTGACATTATTCATAGAATGGGTGGATTGTTGCTTATGTATTACTATACATCTGATAAAATTGAAGAATCTTACGATACCATTAAATGGTATGACAAGGATGATATAAAGAGAAATAATAAAGATAGAATGAAGGAAACAGCTCGAATGTTAAATGGTTATAAAAGTAATTTACACGAGCTTATGATTATTGGAATAAGCAAAGCAGCGGAAGACTTACTGTATGAGTATAATGATAATTTCGAATTAGAAGTTGACTTTTGGAAAAACTGTAAAAGGTTTGAATATTTCAAAGAAATGGGAATAATTAGAAACTTAAATAATTGTATAAAACATTCCAAAGGAGCAATACAACGTGGAATAAAAAGTAGTGATTATCTAATTGATGAAATAGGTTATCCCGAGGGATCCAAAGTTAAAGAGTTAGAAATCGATATTGAAGATTTTATTTTTAAATCGTTTTTGTTTCAAATGGACATATTTTGGAAAACACAAGAAAAGGAAAACCCATACCTAAAATTTAAAGAAGATTACAATTGGTTAAGAAAAAAACTTATTCCAAATTTTATAGAACTATATACCAGAGCATAACAATGGCTCATAAAGTATAGCTTGCCGAAGACGCAACTCAAGCTATGCTTTATAGCTTGGCCGTTAAAAGTTCAAATAAACGATGAAATTCAATCTTGATCTAAAGTTTAAATAACCTAACAAAAACTTACAATCTATGCCACTTAAAAAAAGTTTTGTTGATGATAATGGAAATGAAATGCAATTTTTCATTAACACTGATAATAATTTATACGTAGAAATCAAAAATGAAGATTACCCAGATCGCCCTAACTTTATTGTTTTAGAAAGAGATGATGTAGAGGAAATGATCTTATTATTAACAGACGAATTAAATAAAAAAGTCTAATTAAACGATGCATAAAACTATATATAATCCAGATTTTAAAGTGTTAAAAGAAGATCGCAGCTTTGGATATCAAAAAGAACTTACTGAAAAGCTTGATAATTTAAGAGAAGATTTTGACCAAAACACTTTAAATGAAATAGTTTTGTGGAAAGTAAATCGATATGCATTGTTTTCTAATGAAGCAATGGCGCTTATTAATTCAATTGGTCCAAGTGAAACGAAACTAAACAAAGATAAAATAAGTGTTATTCTATTTAAACTCTTAAAAACTAAAGGAGTTCAATTACCAATGGCTTCAACTATTCTTAGGTTTAAAAACCCCATACTATTTCAAATAATCGATCAGCGGGTATTTAGAATTATTTATCCAAATGAGACTCTGAAATTGAATTCTTATCCATCCGAAAAGAATATTAAGTTTCAAGTGGATCTATATCTCAAATATTTAGAGGATCTCAAGGATGCGTGTAAAAGATTAGAAATTCCATTTGAAAAATCTGATCGTATTTTGTTCATGGCAGATCGTAGAATAAATAAAGAAATAAGTTTAAATAACTATTAAGTAAAGTTCAATAAAACGATTAGTTGTTCCAAAAGAGAAAATTATATATAACATGTTAGATAAATTTGAAGAGTACAAACAGATTATCGAAATGGAGTCCAAAGGTCTTCTAAAAAGAAAGTCTGAGATAGATAAAATAGAAAGTGCTTTAGTTATTAATAATAAAACCTATTATGGCAGAGAATTACGTTTTATACTTTACGATCCAGATAATATTAATACTAAATATTACGTATGGTATTTTTTTGATGCAAATGAAGATTTAGAATTAATAGAGATAAAATATTAAAAGTTCAATAAAACGATGGAAATTTTTGAAAAAATACTTACTCCAATACTCAATGCTTATTTTAATGAGAAAATAGAATCCATTGAAAAAGTAATTATTGATAAAGAGAGGATTGGAACAGTAAATAATATGGAAATAAGAATTTATCCTAACGATCACAATCCTCCTCATTTCCATGTGATATCAAGAGATAAAAAAGTAAATGCCAAATTCAAGATTGAAAATTGTAATTATATAAGTGGAGAAATTAGTGGAAAAGAAAAAAGACGAATAAAATCTTTTTATAATGATCCTAAAACAATTATTGTAATGACTAAGGTCTGGAACAAATATCAAAATAATAATTAAAAGTTCAATAAAACTTATTAGCTCTAATAACCAATGAGGAAGGAAATTAAGATTTTACCAGTAAACCAAATGAAAGTAATTAAAAAAGTAGAATTAGTTACTTCCAATAGTAATGGAACAGGTATCATTTCTGGTTTTATTATATATGAACGCGGACTATCCAAGGATTATAAATTCACAAAAGGTAATAAAAAAGGAAGTACTTTTCAATATCTATCTACGTATCCCAGACAAGAAGATTATCCTAAAGATGATCTTGACCATATAATTTTAGAGGCGATAAAAACGGAGTTTCCTGAAGCAAGATTAAAAAATAAATTGTTATTTTCATCTTCAGATACTGAATATTATAAGAAAATAACAGAACGACCTTTTGAGGTGGCTAATTTTTTAGTAGAACCTGATTTCTCTGGAATTGAACTAGAGCAATTTTCTAATAAAACAATAAATGTCTTTTCAGAAAGTATTAATATCTATAATAATAATATTTCGATGGACTTAATTAAAAATAAAACTTTTAGAGGATCTTGTGATTTTAATGATCGAGAAAAGGTTTATGATAGGATACATAACAACATTGAATTTCGATAAGTAAATTGATTTAAAAGTTAAAAAAACGATAAATGTAAATATAGTTCAGTTCTAAATAAACTGTTATGCCATCTAAAAACGCCTTAATCTTGAAATTTCTTCTTACATCTGCAGAGGAATATGAGACGGATAATATTTCCAAGCAGTTAGAATTATATGACTTTAAGGTATATAATTATAAGATACATAATGGAAAAGAGCTTGAAGATGCATTAAGAAGTGGTATAAAGTATGATTTGTTATATCTAAGTGCACATGGAAATGAAGATGGCTTCACCAATGAAGTTGTCGACTATACTAGTACTTGGAGAGATTTTGGCGAACATATCTATAATTCATTTTGCTTGGCTGAAGAAAACATTTTGCTGTTGTCGTGCTGTAGAGGAGGATTAAACAAGGTGGCTTACGAAATGTTTTACATTTGTGATCAAATAGAGTATATATGTGGCCCGCGGATCTCTCTTGATAGTTCTCAAATGTTAATAGGGTTCAATATTTTTCTATTCAACAAAGAATATCAGGGAATAGATCCTGTGGTTGCAACTGAGAAAATACTTAATGCTACTGACATTAGATTTAAATGTTTCGATAGGATTGAAACAGTTACAGAAACTGGTTATCAGCTCCATGTCCAAATGATTGAAAAAATACCGGTAGATTTTAACCAAGATGGAAATCTAGATGGTATTATTGTAATGGAAAAAGACAAGGATGGTCTTATTTATTCAGAAGAAGATGCAAAAGAACAATCAACTAAAGGAAACCAAAATTAAATACTGATAAATGGACGGAATATTTCAATTATTTAATTGGAGAGAACGTGATTCATATTATTTTAGATTAATCGGAAATAATAAAGAAATACTCTTGTCTAGTGAAGGATATCGTACTAAGGCAGCATGTGAAAATGGAATTGCATCCGTAAAGTATAATTCTCAAAAGGATGATAGATTTAGAATAAAAATTTCTGCAAATGGTAAACATTACTTTAATCTAATTGCTTCAAATGGCCAGATTGTTGGAACCAGTAGTACATATACCTCTGTCGAAGCATGTAAAAATCGCGTTGAAATAATAAAAAAGATTGCTAAAGATGCACCTACTGCGTATCTATAATTATGGAATCAATATTCAATCAAAGTTCAATAAAACGATGAGGAAAGCAATAAAACTCTTTATTTTTTTGGCTTTCACAATTACATATAGTCAAGGTAGTTATAGTCTTGATAGGACGGTTAATGAGAAGAAGTTTTATTACCCAAAGATGTACGATAAGTTTTGGAGAACTTTTAAACCTAATTTGACTGGAGCAGAAGGCCGGATAAAAAAAAGTTGTGAGAAAAAAGATATTTCTGGAAAAGAAGTAACAGTTTTATTCCAACTCATAGAGCATAAAGGATGGGGAAGTTATAAAGGAAATTTAATTGTTAAAATTAAAGGAAGATCTAAAGAGATAACAGTTGATTTTAAATGTTTTGATCCTAATTATGAAAAAGGAGATTGGTTAGGCTCAAAATTAGAAATTCCAAATTGGAAAGATAAATAAGTAAAGTTCAATAAAACGATTCTTTAAATTGAAATTAGAACGCTATCATAGATGTGTCATACAAAACATCATTATTAGTATTCACGCTTTTTGTATTATATTTAAAGGGAAAAATTATCTACACCCCTAACGTATCCACTAACGTCATTCTTCCTTTCATTACCTTATAGGAATACACAATATTAGGGTGCATACTAACCACACAAATTATTCTGATAATGAATACGAAAGAAGAACAAGACAACAAAGAACTAAGAGCAGAGAATAAAAGGCTAAATGCAAAGATTCAAGCATTAGAAAAATCCAATAGGATCAAAAAAAATAGTGTGTTTTGGGTTGTTAAAAAAGTTTTCGGAGTTTTTATTGGTGTAGATTTAAAAAAATCTATCAAACATGGATTTGACGAATATCATGAAACAAAAAACATATCGTCTGAAACTTTATCAAATATAAGTTCTCATCTAATTTGGAGACTTACAAGAATAGGATTTTTTGGAGCTTTTGTAACATTGATCCCATCAATTTTATTAGGGTTACAAACCTTTTTTTTAACAATTCAGAATGATAAGATTGATAATCAGAATATTTTGATAAGCAACCAGAATAAACTCATAAAGTATCAAAACAAGAGGTTAGATCAAGAAATATATTTACAAGAGGCAGGTAGAAGGTCATCTTTGGTCTTTCTTTTTGCGAATGTGATGGATGCAATTGATCAAGAATTAAAGAATTCAGACATTAAAAAAGACAGAAATCTATCTGAACAATTAATTGGTCGTATTGTTTCTTTATCCAAAAGCCTTAAACCTTATAGATATCTTTCCAATGATTCCTTAACCCCTTTAATAAGCCCTGAACGATCACATTTATTTGTAAACCTGATAAATTCAAATCTCGGGGATTATACATATATTAAAATTTTTAATAAAGGCAATTTTAAGTACTTAGAATTAAATGATATTAAAATTGAAAATATCCCATTTGAAAGAGTAGATTTCAGTCATTCAATTTTTAAAAAAGTAGTATTTAAAGGAGGAAATTTAAATACTTTAATTTTGGATCAATGTTATTTGAATTCCGTAGAGTTTTTGAATATCAATGATTTAAGAGATGTCTGGTTAAGAAATAGCTATATTGAGCGATTACGGTTTTCAAATATCAATTTAGAAGATTTATCAATTAAAAATTCTTTTGTAGATAACCTTTTTATGCACAATACGTATTCGTTTGAGATTGAATTAGAGAATTGTATTGTAGGTAAAATGACCTTTGCTGATTCTTTTTCTGTAGGATTAAACGTGAATTGGGAACAGACAGAATCATCTGCTCCTTTTGATCCAAACAATTTTAAAAGATTAGACTCATCAAAGGATCAGCAGGGTGATTATACTAATTCAGCAAATGATAATTGCCTCGTTTTTTCCAATTCTTTTTTCGTTGAAGTGGCCATAGATAAAAGCACATTACCAATGATCAAGAATCCTTATAATTTTAATTTTCACCGTTACCTTTTATGGGAGCTACCAAAGAAAGAAGAGGAATCAACATATTTTGAAATTTACAAACCGCATTTATTAAGAAAAGTGTCCACGTATAATCATGAAAAAGTATATGTATTAAAGGATACGTTGATGACACCAAATAGGATATTGGAAAAGATGAAAAATGAATTATTCATTCGGAAAAACAGTAACCGTTCATATAGTTATTTAGAGGAATATGAATACATTGTTAATCAAGCCAAAAAAATACTTGATTTTGAACATCTTTTGGATGAAAACGATGAATACGATTATAAAAAAGTGGATACACTTGACCAAAGTACCCAACCTTACAATAAACATAATGGTAGTTAATAGCATACTTGCGTATCTGGTATTTGCCGACCATTTTGTTTTAGAAAGAGATAAATACTTTTACTTGGCGACTATTTTTAAGAGTTGATTAGTATCAATTTTTCTGGATTCAACTTTACCATGGTCAACAAAGTCCATCAAAATCCCGGCATATATATGCTACACGTTCCATCAACTTAGAGTTTCATGCATTTATAGTTATTATAGTCTTTACTATAGTTTATCGAAGATTCTAATATTTATTTTTTTGCTCCTAAAATTGATAAATCTAGTATATGGGTCAATTATGAGTAGTATTCATATAGATATTGAATTGAATGAAAGAGCAAAAGAATTTAAGAATTATTACGGATTAACAACTTACGAGGCTTTTTCTCTTGCTATGTAAAAAAAGCAAAATAAGCTCCTTGAAGAACTATTAAAAGTCTAAATAAACGATCAAAAATCCAGTACATTGTTTAAGGCTTCATCAGTTTTTGTATGATCAAAATTAGACTGATATCCAATAGTTGTGCTTAAATGAGAATGCCTGTATAATTTTTGTAGCATTTGTACAGGAATATTGGATCCTGCAATATTCCCAAAACTATGTCTAGAAATATGGTTTGTGATTTTCTTATTTATTTCAGCCTTTTCAGCGATCTTTTTTAGATGTACATTAAATTTTGTTGCTGCAGCATTTATTTTTCGCTCAATATCTCTAGGGTCTTTTAGGTTTGCTTTTTTTAACTCAGGGAACACAAAATCATTAGTGTTCATTTTATATTTTTCATAGCGAGATAATATACGTAGTGCTTTTTCAGGAAGTTCTAGTGAATCTGGTTTTTCGTTTTTGCCCATCTGATAATACAATCTCCCACTTTGAATATCGTTCCACTTTAAGTGCAACGTATCACTAATACGGATTCCCGCCAGATAAAAGGAAAAAAGAAATACATTTCTGGTATGCCATGTAGTTGAGCCTTCTTCTAATTCTAGAGTTTCGATCTTCTTTATTTCCTCTTTATCCAATCCTATTTTTAAAGTCTTACCAGGCTTCACCTTCAGCTTACGTTTTCCAAAAGGATAATATTCTGCATCTACAATACCTTCAGTAATGGCTTTATTAAATATAGTTCTTACTACTGATAAGCAATTTGCTCTTGAAGTTTTGGATTTGAGACCGTTTGCTTTCATATATACCTCATATCTCTTGAGCAAAGCTTCTGTAATATTTTCAAAATGAATATCATCTCCATTCAGGAAATTTTTAAACTTTTCTACTCTGCTTACATCTGAAGAATAACCCCGTTTGTTGGATAACTCTTTTTCTTTAAGATATTCTTCGGCCAATTTTGAAAAAGTCATTGAATCTCGATTCCCTTTTAAAATTGTCATCAATTGACCAGCAGTAAACTTTTTACCTTTAGCTTCGAAGTCAAGGATTAAATTCTTTGCACGTACATATTCATTATCAATAAGGTTATTTAACCGTTTGTAGCTATGATGAGATTGTCTTACTTCCCTTTTTTCTTCATTCCAATCTTTAAGCTTTATGTATTCCAAGAATTTATACTTTGGAATACGATCTTTAGTAATCCGTAAAGCTATTGGATGCTGCCCTTTAGAATTTTGTTTACTTTTATATAATAAAATTTTAACTGAAGCCATGTGATAACTATTTGTATTCAAGACAAATATAATCAATAAGGTTAAACATAGGTTAAACTATTTGAAGGTTTTAAATGATTTTAAGCAACACTAATAAACAATGTAAAATTACTAATAGCGATGATTATTAGTGATTTATGTTTCTTAGCGTTACTTGATGTACCTACCTATTAGAATTTAAAAACCTGCGAGGGCAATAGTGTTTTATGTAGAAGCTTTTTTTCCTGATCGTATTATGAAATATAGACCAGCTAGGATAAAAGGTATACTTAGCCATTGTCCTGTAGATAAAGATTCTCCTAAGGCATCCTCAAACCCTCCTTGACTTTTCTTAACAAATTCTACGAGAAAGCGTACTGTCCAGAGCAAAACTAAAAATGCTCCAAACAGAAAACCTTTATTATTTCGTTTATCTGTTTTCCAATAAATCACCCAAAGAATAATTGCAACAAATACATAGCCAAAAGCTTCATATAGTTGTGCTGGATGACGATAAGGTATGGTATCCAGCAAGCTTGAAAATTTGGGGTTATTGACTAATGCAGAATAGGCTTCATTTACATTCTGTATCCCCGTTTCCTGTATTACTTGGGCTTTACTCACTCCATCTCGAACAAACTTTACTCCAAAAGCAGAATCACCAGATGCTTTGCCAATAATTTCTGAATTAAAAAAGTTTCCTAAACGAACAAATATAGCTCCAAAAGCCACAGGGATTACTATTCTGTCTAATACCCAAAGGATATGCTTTTGAATTACATTTTTAGAATAATAATACATTGCAATAATCATCCCGATTGCTGCACCATGACTTGCTAAACCTTGAAAACCTGTAAACTCAAACTCTGGTCTAAATCTAAAAGGTAAAAGAATTTCTAAAAGATTATTTTTATAATGATCCCAATCATAAAAGAATACATGTCCTAAACGCGCTCCAAGTAGTGTCGCTATGACCGCATAGATAAATATAGAATCTAATTTTTCTATTGAAATACTTTCGCGGATATAGATTTTTTTCATCAGGAACCAACCTAATGAGAAGGCAATTACGAACATTAAACTGTAAAAACGAATAACAAAAAAGCCGAGATCTATTCCTTCAACAGGATTCCATATAATTTTTGATAATATCATGAATGCGTTTTATTTTTCGAAAGTAAATATAGGTATTTAAATAAATTCTTGAGCGTTTTTAATTGAGGTATTAATTCGTCGGTTCTTTATCAGTATCAGGAACAGGATCATAACCACTTCCTCCCCAGGGGTGACAACTAAAAATTCTTTTTATCGATAACATTCCTCCCTTAAACAATCCATGTTTTTGTAATGCTTCAACTGTATAGTGAGAGCAGGTGGGTTGATAACGACATGTAGCCGGGGTTAATGGCGAAATCAAGTTCTGATATAGCTTTACCAAAATGATAAATGGAAATATGAGAATTTGTTTTATGGTGGTTTTGAGAGCCAAAATAGTTTAGTTTAATGAAAAACTAGTGCCTTCTCTACCATCCTTAAGTTGGATACCAATTTCTAAAAGTTCATCCCTGATTTTATCGCTGGTAGCGAAATCCTTATTTGCTCTAGCTTCAGTTCGAAGCTTAATTAACAACTCAACCGTTCCTGAAAGTTTATCACTAATATCAGAAGAAGTTTCATTTATGTTTACCAGTCCCAATACATCAAAAACAAAACCGTGAATCGTTTGTTTAAGAATTTCAAGATCTGCTGCAGATATTTTAGCTTTTTGCTCTTTAACTGTATTGATAAATTTTACAGCATCAAATAATTTTGCAATCAGAATAGGGCTGTTAAAATCGTCATTCATTGCATCATAACAAGCTGTTCTCCATAATTGAACATCAAACCCTTCAGTGATTTGATCTGCTGGTAATGATTTAATAGTTTGGATAGCGTCCATTAGTCTGTAAAACCCTTTTTCTGAGGCTTCAAGGGCATCATTAGAGAAGTCTAAAATACTTCTATAGTGTGCTTGAAGCATAAAGAAGCGTACAACAGTAGCTTCAAAAGCCTTATTGAGAATAGTGTTGTTACCAGAGAATAATTCTTCAGGAGATATGGTATTTCCTGTCGATTTAGACATTTTTTTACCGTTAAGAGTAAGCATATTTGCATGCATCCAGTAATTTACTGGTGTTTGTCCACATGCAGCTTCTCCTTGAGCAATTTCACATTCATGATGAGGGAATTTTAAATCCATTCCGCCGCCATGAATGTCGAATCGTTCGCCAAGATATTTTGTGCTCATTACAGTACACTCTAAATGCCATCCAGGAAAACCATCACTCCACGGTGAAGGCCATCTCATTATATGTTGAGGTTCTGCTCTTTTCCATAATGCAAAATCCTGAGGGTTTTTCTTGTCACTTTGAGCAGATAACTCTCTTGTATTTGCAATCATGTCCTCAAGGTTTCTGCCGCTTAATTTTCCGTAATGATTAGTTTCATTAAACTTTTGTACATCAAAATATATAGAGCCATTAGACTCATAAGCAAAACCATTATCGATTATGGTTTTAATGATTTCAATTTGTTCAACAATATGACCTGTCGCGGTTGGTTCTATACTTGGCGGAATCGAATTAAATTTTGACATTACTTGATGAAAATCCAAAGTGTATCGCTGTACAATTTCCATAGGTTCTAGCTGCTCGAGTCTAGCTTTTTTAGCTACTTTGTCCTCCCCTTCATCTGCATCGTTTTCGAGGTGTCCGGCATCTGTTATGTTTCTTACATAACGAACTTTATAATCCAGATGTTTTAAATATCTGAATACTAAATCAAATGAAATAAATGTACGGCAGTTTCCTAAATGTACATTGCTATAAACTGTAGGGCCACATACGTACATGCCAATATTACCTTCTGTAATAGGTGTAAATATTTCTTTCTGACCCGAAATAGAATTGTAAATTTTTAATTCCTCATTTTTATACAACGGACTTGCTGCCATAATTTTTATGAATGCTTGTGATTTATGATGAAAATAAAATTAAAAGGTAGTATCTAACTTAATGTAGTCTAAAAATTCTCTTCTTACAGAGTCTTCTTTAAATTTACCGCCAAATTCACTGGTTACTGTGCTGCTTTCGATATCTCTGATCCCTCGCGAGTTTACACATAAGTGTTTTGCATCAATTACACATGCAACATCTTTTGTTCCCAAAACGACCTGAAGATCCTGAACAATTTGCATAGTCATACGTTCTTGTACTTGTGGTCTTTTGGCATAATAATCTACAATACGGTTCATTTTGGATAACCCAACTACAGTGCCATTAGAAATATAAGCTACATGCGCACGACCTACAATGGGTAATAAGTGATGTTCACAAGTAGAATATACTGTAATATTTTTCTCTACTAACATTTCACCATATTTATAATGGTTTTTAAATGTAGAAGCATCGGGCTTGCGTTGTGGATGTAGTCCAGAAAAAATTTCATTTACAAACATCTTAGCAACACGTTGCGGTGTACCTTTAAGACTGTCATCTGTTAAGTCTAATCCTAGAGTTTCTAAAATATGTTTAACATCTTCTTTAATCAAAGCAATTTTTTCATTATCACTAAGTTTAAAGGCATCTTCTCTAAGAGGATTGGTAGCGCTAGTAGCTACATGATTATCACCTAGCGCTTCAATAGCTTCAAGGGCCTTGTCAATTTTCACACTTCAAAATTTTATAATTCATTAAAATCCAACCAAAAAAATAATAAAGTGTAATGAATTTTTTTTAAACATTTCTTACTTTATTATCTTTTCGAACATAAATAGAGAAGTATTGTATAATGCGCTCTATAATGTGGGATGCAAAGATACGATTTTGTTGTTTTACTTGGTAAAAGGTATGTTAAACAATTATAGATGTTAGGTTTTTTGGAGAAGTTCTGTATATTTAAGTCCCAAATTGAACTGTAACACACGAAAAAACTAGTTTTAACGTTATATGAAAATGGCAAAAGTATTACCTCAAATTTCATTACTTTTTATACTCCTGTTTTTCAAAGGCACTTTTTCTTATGCCCAGGATTTTGATGTGGCTTGTAGATTAGCCCAACCTTTTTGCTCTGATGCTTCTAGAGAGCTTACATTTCCTAATACTGTTGGGGATATGGATGGCTTAGGAGAAGTAGGGTGTTTAAATACAACCCCTAATCCTGCTTGGTACTTTCTTCGTATTGATGAATCAGGAAATTTAGTTTTTGATGTTCAACAATGGGTAGATGGTAACGATAATAGTAATTTAGATAGAGGAGAAAGACAGCTTGATGTTGATTTTATCGCATGGGGTCCATTTCCAACTTCTTTTATAGTAGATTGTGAAGATCTTTCTCGAGGATGTGATACCGTTGGCGATGATTCGCCCCGCCCCGCTGAGTGTGTAAATAATGTTGATGATCCTGATTATTATTTAAATAACCTTGATAATACTAATATAATAGATTGTAGTTATGCAAGGACGCCAGAAGATGATACATTCATTGAGACGCTTACCATACCTAATGCCCAGACAGGTGAATATTATATAATTTTGATTACTAATTTTGCAGATGAAGCAGGTGTAATACAGCTTCAGCAAACTAATCTTGATGAATCAGATGCGGGAACAACAGATTGTAGTATTTTAGATCCTGGTGTTGGGCCTGATATTGCAACATGTGGAGAGTTTCCTGTTACAATTGAAGGGAGATTCCCAGGAGCAATAAGTTATAGATGGTTTAGTGATGCAGTAGGTTCTACTAATTTTACAACGGCTGTACCAGACCCTGAAGGGATGTTTCCATTTTTAGAGGTGAATGCTCCGGGTGCTTATCAATTGATTGGGTATTCAGATGCTGCTAGGACAGTTGAGGTTGGCAGAGATGATTTGGTGGTGTTGGATGTTTCTAACGCAGTAGTGTCAGTTGGATATAGTATTGCTGAAGAGTCTTTTGCCGGGAGTTATACAATAACAGCAGAGGTAGAAGCTACTCCAGAGGTTGAAAATGCAGGTTTTGAAGATTTTGAATATAGACTAGATCGCGATCTAGGAAATGGTTTTATAGAATATAGACCTTTTCAGTCGTCTCCTGTATTCGCTAATGTTCCTCCAGGGGATTATTTTGTGACAGCGCGATATGCAAATTGTCCTGACAGTGAAGAGAGATCAGAAGTTATTATGATTTTGGGATATCCTAAGTATTTTACTCCAAATGGGGATGGTTTTCATGATACCTGGAGTCTTATTAATATAGAGAATCAACCCACAGCACAGATTTATATATTTGACCGCTATGGTAAGTTGTTGAAGCAGCTTAGAGCAGGAGGTCCAGGATGGGATGGTACATATAATGGTAGAAACATGCCTTCTTCAGATTATTGGTTTAGAGTTGAGTTTAATGAACCTAGGGATCCAAATATGAGGAGAAGAGTTTTTGCAGGTAATTTTTCCTTAATACGATAAGTAGATATATAATTATAAATAAAAAATAGCTGGAAGATGATTTCTCCCAGCTATTTTTTATTTATACTAATGCTTTACTTTAAAAGTTTACACCAAGAGTAAAAGTCAGGCTATCAACGTAAGTGTCAATAACTGCGAAATTTGTAAAAGCAGAGTTAGGGTAAAATTGTTCTTCTCGTTCTTGTTGAGTGTAGTCATATGCTACATCGAATTTGAATTTTCCAAAATCATATCCAGCTCCTATAGAGAACCCTGTTCTATCTCCCATGATAAGTTCGTCTTTATACGGACTTTGTTCAAAACTATATCCTCCTCTAAAACTCCATCTGTCATATTTCCATTCTGTACCAATTCTGATTGTTGAAGAACCTTGTAGACTATTTTCGATTTCTTGATTAAGATTTGCAAAATTTCCTCCTTCATCAGAGCTAAGTTGTGTTGTAGAGTAGTCTTTATACGAATAATCTAAACTTATTAATCCTTGTTGTTCGAATAAAAAGGCGATGCTTCCCGTGGCTTTTGCAGGAGTACGCAGTTTGTATTCTGGGAAAATGTTAATTACATTAGGATTTACAATAGCTCTTCCATCGGTGTCACTTAAAGTTTCTAATCGCTGTGTAGTTTCTTCTTCTATATAATACCATGTGGGAGACTCAAAAGATGCTCCTACTCGAATCATTTTGGATAGTTTAGCTATTCCTCCAATTTGAGCAGAAAAGCCAGCTCCAATGGTAGATAATCTGTTTGTAAATATGATTTCATTTACATTGCTCCCTGTATTGTTATTGCCTTCAAAAAACTCGGTTACCCGGTCAAAGTTAATGAAGTGAGAGTTAAGATTGATTCCGATATAAAGATTTTGATTTATTTGCGCTCCTCCGTTTAAAGAGAATTTTCCGTTTAAACCTGTGCTTTCATAAAAATATTCCTGATCAAAAACACCTGGAGCAACATTTGAAAAATAGGTGGTGTTATTGGGATCATTAACGTCATTGGCTTCTATAACAAAAGCTTCGCGACCTAGGAAAGCTTGCTGGGCGCTATAGCCTTCATTTTCTCCAAGAAAGCTGTAAAGATCACCTACTGTTTCTCTAGATCTTCTGGAGATCAAACCTTGTGGGATACCTTGGGCTTCAGAAAGAAAAAAGGTGTCAATAGAATTTGTGCTTCTACCTGATACAAAAAATTCATTTGCATTGTCAGAGGTTTGGTCATATACGATACCCAGTGATAATTTGTTAATTCCAGAAGTATTATTGTTGTTGTTATAAACGAATACAGCACCAACTTGATTAAAATTTACGTTATTGGTATTCGTAGAATTGAAAGTGTTAAAATAGAATGCGTCGTTACTAATTCGATTTGTTGAAAGGGTGACAGATCCATAAGAGTTTAAGAAAACTGCAGACCCAGCGGGATTAACCTGTAATGCTGATAAATCTCCACCTAATGCACCAAATGCACCACTCATCCCTCTAAATCGGGCAGTTCCTAAAATATCTTGCTGAGAATACCGTAGCGCATCGGTTATGTCCTGAGCGTTCAAAAAAGGCATAGATAGTATACCTATACATAAGAATAGCTTTTTCATTCGTTATTTTAATTATGAATTACAGAATATCTTAAATAAGGATAAGAAATTAATAATAAAAAAGTTAGATGAAAGTCCTTAGTTTCTTCCACGGCCTCTACTTCCTCCTCGGCTACCACTACTTCTTGATCTGCTACCTCCTGATCTAGAGTATCCACTACTTCTTGAGGAGCTTCCTCTTGAGTATCCAGAACTTCTGCTTCTAGAAGAAGAACTACGTGATGATGGTGAATAACCACTACTTCTTGTTCTTGATGTAGGGCTAGAATATCTTCTGGTGCCAGTACTGCTTCTGCCTACCGAAGAAGATCTAGAGCGAGAAGAATAATTGTTGTTTGAGGATCTGTTGTAATAGTTGCCTGATGAAGATCGAGTTCTTCTCGAGGCATTTACTCGTCTATTAGAATAGCCTTGCCTGTTAGAATAACCTTGTCTGCTTCTAGTGTTGTAGCCCGAAGAATTTCTCGTTCTTGTACTATATCTCGAACTGTAGCCTCTGCGGCTTCTTGTAGAATAGGCGTATGAGTTTCTTGATCCTATATTATAAGATGCATATCGGTTTCCTCTTCCATAATAACCTCGGTATCCGCGATTATAGTAACCTCCATATCCACGTCCGTAAAAGCCTCTACCATACCAAGGGCGTCCCCATCCCCATCCAATTCCCCATCCAGGGCCATTCCAACCCCATCCGGCGTTCCAACCCCATCCAGCATTCCATCCATTCCAACCCCATCCGGCATTCCATCCATTCCATCCCCATCCAGGACCCCAGTTATTCCAACCGGTATTGTATAGGTTAACGCTAATTTCTGTAGGGTTACTTCCCCATGCAGGTTGCCCGGCTTCATAACCTAGAGCAGTTGTAGCGGTAGTATCTGCGACATTATACCCTTCGCTAGAATAAGAATCTACATCTGTAAAAATAGCATCTTGTTCAATAGCCTCATCGATCAATGCTGATTTTTCTGAGAAGTAGCTAGAATAATAATTGGATTTTTTATCTGTATTACGCGGTTGAGTCTCTACATTTCTTTGGCCTCCTGTTTCTCCATAGACTCCATCTCTATAAGGTACGTACTCATATGAACCACAAGACGTCAACATAAATAAAGTGCTTAAAAGTAAAAACCCTATTGCACCGTTTCTCTGAAAATAATTTTTAAGTCGCATATCTTCTTATTTTATTGTTGAACATTACAAATTTAGTTAGTTTTGCGCTAATTAAATTATATTTAACAAAGCCACAACATTTGTGCCAAATAGAGGTTTATGGGTAAGAATTTAACAAAACGTAGCGAAGATTATTCAAAATGGTATAACGAATTAGTCGTCAAGGCTGATTTAGCCGAGAATTCGGCTGTAAGAGGTTGTATGGTAATTAAGCCATATGGATATGCTATTTGGGAAAAAATGCAGGCAGAATTGGATAAAAAATTTAAGGAAACAGGGCATCAAAATGCATATTTTCCATTATTTGTTCCAAAAAGTCTATTTGAAGCAGAAGAAAAAAATGCAGAAGGATTTGCAAAAGAGTGTGCTGTGGTTACTCATTATAGGTTAAAAACAGATCCTGAAGATGCTTCTAAATTAATTGTAGATCCAAAGGCAAAATTAGAAGAAGAGCTGATTGTTCGTCCAACCTCAGAAGCTATTATCTGGAATACATATAAAGGATGGATTCAATCGTATAGAGATTTGCCATTACTAATTAATCAATGGGCTAATGTAGTGCGTTGGGAGATGCGTACACGATTGTTTTTAAGGACAGCAGAGTTTTTATGGCAAGAAGGACATACAGCGCATGAAACCAGAGTAGAAGCAATTGCTGAGACTGAGCAAATGAATAATGTGTATGCTGATTTTGTAGAGGAGTTTATGGCTATTCCTGTTATTAAAGGGAGAAAAACTGAAAGTGAGCGTTTTGCAGGGGCTGAGGACACATATTGTATCGAAGCATTGATGCAAGATGGTAAAGCTCTACAAGCGGGTACTTCACATTTTTTGGGACAGAATTTTGCTAAAGCTTTTGATGTAAAATTTACATCAAAGGAGGGTAAAATGGATTATGTTTGGGCTACTTCTTGGGGTGTTTCTACACGTCTGATGGGGGCTTTGATAATGACTCATAGTGATGATAATGGTCTGGTCTTACCTCCAAATCTAGCTCCAATTCAGGTGGTAATTGTTCCGATCTATAAAGGAGAAGAGCAATTAGCTCAAATTTCTGAAGTAGCTAATGACTTAGTTTTAGATTTAAGATCTAAAGGAATTTCGGTAAAATTTGATAATAGAGATACTCATAGGCCAGGAGCTAAGTTTGCTCAATACGAATTACAAGGAGTGCCTTTACGGATTGCTATTGGACCAAAAGATTTAGAAAAAGGAACAGTAGAACTTGCTCGTCGTGATACATTTACGAAGCAATTCGTAGCAAAAGATGAGGTGGTAACTACTATAGAATCTTTATTAGTAGAAATTCAGGAAAGTTTACATCAGAAAGCAACTCAATTTAGAGATGATCATATTACCGAAGTGAATTCTTTCGATGAATTTAAAGATGTAATAGAACATAAGGGAGGATTTATTTCTGCTCATTGGGATGGGACTGAAGAAACAGAACAAAAGATAAAAGAGCTAACAAAGGCTACTATACGTTGTATTCCTTTTGATGTAAAAGCAGAAGATGGGCAATGTGTTTATAGCGGTAAGCCTTCTAAAAACCGTGTATTATTTGCTAAGGCATATTAAGTTTTAGAAAAAAATAAAATAACACTTGTGGCATTGAAAAATAGTTGTATTTTTGCATCCGCAATTAGACAACATGGCCCGTTCGTCTATCGGCTAGGACGCCAGGTTTTCATCCTGGTAAGAGGGGTTCGATTCCCCTACGGGCTACGAATATTGAAATTAATTGCAGATTTAAAGTGAAAGCTATAAATTTGCAATCCTTGAAAAAGGAAAATGGCCCGTTCGTCTATCGGCTAGGACGCCAGGTTTTCATCCTGGTAAGAGGGGTTCGATTCCCCTACGGGCTACGAATGATATAGTAAAGAAATTTAATAGAAGAGAGATGGCAAATCATAAGTCAGCATTAAAAAGAATTAGAAGTAACGAGACAAAGCGTCTTAGAAACAGATATCAGCATAAAACAACTCGTAATGCTATCAAAAAATTACGTGAGTCTGATAAGAAAGAAGCAGAAACTTTGTTTCCAACAGTAGTTTCTATGCTTGACAAGTTAGCTAAGAATAATGTTATTCATAAGAATAAAGCTGCTAACTTAAAATCGCAATTAGCAAAACACGTAGCTGCACTATAATTATATAGTTCTTTACGTTTTATAATATAATGAGCTTTTCCATATTATGGAAAAGCTTTTTTGTTTTGCATTTGACATGAAGCAGTTCAAAAGTTAGTGGAGTTTTGTGCAGGAGTCCTTTCTAGATAGTTTTATTCTGTTTTTAGTCAAGGGGTTTAATTCTTTGATCATCTGATAAGGGAGGGTTTTTTGATTGTAGTTTTCTTCAGATAATTATAAACTTCATTTGTTTTTTGCTTTCTATTGATTTATGAAAATGATTTAAGTTTGTTTAGGGGTTTGTATTTAGATGGCGTGGGGTGCTACATATTTCTTTTATTTATTTTTTTCTTCAATCCATCGAGACATAAATTCTGTACTTCTTAGTGTGTGGTAATGTAGCATTGTTCCTATAAAGTTTTGTGTTCTATGCTCTTTTAGGTTGTTTTGGATGTTTTTTATTTCGTTTAAAATATTTTGAGAAAACATATTTTTTTGAAATCTGGTATTTATAATTTCTATTCCATTCTGTTGAGATTGTGTCCAAAGATTGGGTGTAGAATATAGTTTTATGGCTGCTTGAGCAAATTTTTTTGGATCATTTGTAATAAAGCCGTTCCAGTCTGATTCTTCGTTTAACATTCCTTCTGCTCCAATACTTGTCGTTATGCTAGGTGTGCCGCATGACATTGATTCTGTAAGTTTGCCTTTTATTCCGGCTCCAAATCGCAATGGGGCAAGACATACGCGTGCGTTTTGTAGTACTTCTGTGGAGTTTTTTGCCCATCCTTTGATATGAAATCTGTCTTTTGGATTATGAAGCTGCGTGGCTTTAGGGGGAGGGTATGATCCGTAGATATGTAATTCAGCCTCTGGGAGTTCTTCTTTAATTAACGGCCAGATGGTTTCTTTAAGGAATAAAATACTATTCCAGTTAGGTTCATGTCTAAAATTTCCAATAGTAATAAAATGCTTGCGATTTTTGTAATCTGGCCAGTTGTTTTTGGTCTCTATTGTAATAGGATCCAGTAAAAAAGGTAAATAGTGCAGTAATTTTTGATCTATTTTGAAATTTTCTTTAAGAAGTTTAACTTCATAGTCTGAAATTATTAGTGAGAGGTCGCATCGGTAAATACTTGCTATTTCTCTTTTTGTATAGTCGTTGTTTAGAAGATCTTCGATCTCAAATTTTCTTTTATTTTTAAAACATTCTTGTCTCGTTTTTCTAAGAGAATGTAAATCTTCGGTATTTAGTATTCTTAATGCGTTGGGGCAATGTTGAGCTACCCTCCATCCGAACTGTTCTTCTATCATAAATCGATCAAACACAACTATTGTTGGTTGTGTTTTTTTGATAAAATGGTCAAAACTGGGATTATTTATTTCGATAGTTACTTTGGAGATATTTGGATGATTAAAATTAGCCGTGTGATTAGTTTCTACGGCTGGGCAAGCAAAAGTAACTTTCCAGTTTTGTGAAGTGAATAATGCTATTAATTGCAACATTCGACTTCCTGCTGCAGAAGAGTTGGGTTCTGGCCAGACAAAGCCTATGATGAGGATATGATTCATTTTATGCTCGATTTGTAAAAGACTCAATTGTATTTAATCAAAAAGACCTCAGTAAAAACTGAGGCCTTTTATTATGTGACATTCGGAATTCTTTTCAATTATAGTTTAGCAAAAAGAGCTTCCATTTTTTCCTTTTCTTCTCTAGCTAATTCTTGATCAACTAAAATTCTACCACTATGCTCGTCGGTAATAATTTTCTTACGAGAAGCTATTTCCATTTGTACTTGTGGTGGAATAGTAAAAAACGATCCTCCAGAAGCTCCACGTTCTATGGCTACTACTGCTAGTCCATTCTTTACATTTTTTCTGATTCTTTTATAAGCTGCAATCAAACGATCTTCGATATCCTTTTGGTAATCTTCAGATTTAGCTATTAATGATTGTTCTTCTTTCTCAGTTTCTGCTAAGATAGCATCTAGTTCACCTTTTTTGTGATTAAGATGCTCGTTACGTTCTGCAAGCTTCCCCTTAGTCTGATCGATGATCTCGTTTTTCTGAACAATCTGTGCTTTATGCTCTTTAATGTGCTTTTCTGCTAATTGAATTTCTAATTCTTGAAATTCAACCTCTTTACTAAGAGAGTTATATTCGCGATTATTACGAACATTTTTTTGCTGTTCTCCGTATTTTTTGATTAGAGATTTAGCTTCCTCTATTAGGTTCTTTTTGTTCTTGATACCTTCGTCGATAGTGTCAAGATCGTTATTTAGCTTTTCTAATCTTTTGTTTAATCCGGCTACTTCATCTTCAAGATCTTCAACCTCTAAAGGTAATTCTCCCCGCACGTTTCTGATCTCATCAACTCTAGAGTCAATTAATTGCAAGTCATATAAAGCTCTTAATTTTTGCTCAACAGTAACTTCTTTCTTTGCCATATTTTATATGTATTGAATGGGATTGGTGTTTTTATCCGATAAAATGATGGCAAAATTACTGATTTTTTTTCTAAGATAGCTAACAATTAGGTTTTTTGTGTATTGTTCGCTTTCATAGTGCCCAATATCGGCTAATATAAGTTTTCCTTCTGCCTCGTAAAACTGGTGGTATTTTAGATCTGAAGTAATAAAAATATCTGCCCCGGCTCTTTGCGCGTTTGTTATGGCAAAACTACCACTACCGCCCAGAACAGCTACTTTTTTGATAGGTTTGTTACCGAGTGCAGAATGTTTTACACAACCTGTCTTAAATACTTTTTTAATGTGTTTGAGAAATTCTAATTCATCATAAGCTTCAGGAAGTTCACCAATCATACCCATCCCGATATTTTGATTTTTATTTTCTAGAGTAGTGATTTCATACGCTACTTCTTCATAAGAGTGATTTTCAAATAGGGCTTTTAGGATCTTGCTTTCGCAATGTTTGGGGTAAGTAACCTGAATTTGAATTTCTTTTTCATGATGAATTTTTCCTGTTTCTCCAATAGAAGGGTTTGCATTTTCTAAGGCTCTAAAAGTTCCTGTTCCCTCTGATGAAAAACTACAATTATCATAATTACCTATTGATCCTGCTCCGGCTTCAAAAAGTTTAGTGCGTAGTGTTTCAGCTTCAGCTATAGGAGCAAAAGTCATTAGTTTTTTAATATTTCCGCTTTGCGGAATCAGAATTTTACGATTTATCAGCCCTAGCTGTTCGCACATCATATCGTTTACACCATATAATGCATTGTCTAAAGCAGTGTGCATAGAAAAAATGGCTATATCATTTTTAATAGCCTTAATTACTACACGTTCTACATAATTATTTCCATTGAATTTTTTAATGCCTTTAAAAACAATTGGGTGGAAACTTACAATTAGATTGCAGTTATTTTCTATGGCTTCATCTACTATAGTTTCAAGAGTATCTAAAGTAACTAATACCCCAGTTACTATAGTTTCTGGATTGCCGACCAGTAATCCAACATTGTCGAAATCTTCTGCATATGCTAAGGGTGCCATAGCTTCTAGATGTTGGGTAACTTCTTTTATTTGCATTATGGTATATTTTTTTGATTAAATTGTGCTAATTGAGGTTTTAAAAGCTTATTAAAGTAATAAAAATTGAATGTAAAAAAACTTTTCTCAATAATCAAAGTTTCGTTTTATACTTTTGTTTGCTGAGTATGGATTAAAAAAATTAACCGTGTGAACTTATTGCGTAAGATACTTTTACCAATTGTCCCTTTTTATTACTTCGTTACGTGGTTGCGGAATAAAATGTATGATGTTGGAATAAAGAAATCTAATACTTATCGTTTTCCTATTATTGCAGTGGGAAATCTTAGTGTAGGGGGAACTGGTAAATCCCCTATGATTGAATATTTAATTAGGTTACTAAATGAAAAAAAACGTTTAGCGACGTTAAGCCGGGGTTACAAAAGAAATACTAAAGGTTTTAGAGTGGTTACTACTTCTGCTACTGCAAAAGCGGTAGGTGATGAACCTCTTCAGTTTAAGAAAAAATTTACTGATGTTATAGTTGCAGTAGATGCTGATCGACGTAATGGTATAGCTAATTTGCGATCATTAAATCCCAGACCAGAAGTGATCTTATTGGATGATGCGTATCAACATCGAAAAGTGAAAGCGGGTTTTTATATTCTACTCACTGCATATTATAACTTGTATTGCGATGATATTGTTTTGCCAACAGGAAACTTAAGAGAATCAAGAAAAGGAGCTAATAGGGCAAATATTATTGTAGTTACCAAATGTCCTGAGAACCTATCTTTAAAAAAAAGGGAGGAAATCGCAAGCAAATTGGCTTTGAAACCTGATCAATTCTTGTTTTTTACTTCTATTGCCTATGGTAAGGATGTTGTGAATATGTCAGAAACCAAATCAATACATTCTATAAAAAATCAGCCATTTACATTAGTTACCGGTATCGCAAATCCGATGCCTCTAATCGATTATTACACCTCTTTAGGGCTAGAGTTTAAACATATTAATTTCCCAGACCACCATAGTTTTACAGATAAAGAATTAGATGAATTAAGAACTCATGAATTTATTATAACTACAGAAAAAGATTATGTGAGGTTATCTTCTCATATATCTGAAGATAAATTGTGGTATCAACCTATAGAGGTCAGTTTTATTCAAGATGCTAATGTATTTGATGATAAATTGCTGGAGTATATAAAAAGAGACTTTAGTTAAAGTCTCTTTTTATTATATGTGTATGGCTAACTCAAATACTTATCCGTAATAAGATAAGTTTTGTTAAGCTTTTATCAAAAGCTATGCCAGTTTAGGCTGTTGTTTGATTTTTTACAAAAGCTTTATGGAGTTTAGTGAAAAACTCCTCGGTCTTATAAGGTTTAGGTATGATGTCATTAAAACCGTTATCATAGAATTCATCTAGATTATCGTCAAGAGTAACTGCTGTTAATGCAATTATTGGTATTTCTTTATTAAATTCTCTAATTTGTTTAGTGGCTTCAATTCCGCTAATTCCTGGCATATGAATATCCATAAGAATCAAATCGAAAGTATTTTCTTTGACTTTATTAACGGCAATGTCACCATTATCAGCAACATCACACTTTATTTTATTTTTTTCTAATATTTTTCTGGTAATCAGTTGATTGATCTTATTATCTTCTACAACAAGAATTCGTTTGTCTATTAGGATGTTATAATCTATTCTTTTAGCTTCTTCAGCATAATTAGGGCTTTTATCTTCAAAAATTTCGAATTCAAGGTTAAATAAAAACTTGGATCCTTTTCCTAATTTACTTTCTAATTTGATTTCACTATTCATTAAGGATAGAAGATTTTTTACGATAGAGAGTCCTAATCCTGTTCCGCCAAATTTTCTATTTATCTGAACAGAGCCTTGTGTGAAATTTTCAAATATACTTTGTTGCTTCTTTTCAGAAATCCCCACTCCATTATCTTCAATTTCAAAATTGAGAAGTACTTTGTTTTCGGATTTGCTAATTGGTTTTACCCGTATCCAGATATCTCCTTTTTGGGTAAATTTTATAGAATTACCAATAAGATTGATTAAGATTTGAGATATTTTTAATGGGTCTCCTTTTAGTTTAGAAGGTATAGATTCATCAAATTCATAATGAAGTTTATTATTTCTATCATTAGCAGATTTTCCTAAAGCAATTAATACGTCATTTATTCTTTTCTTTAAATTAAATGATGTGTTTTCTATTTCTACTTTATTGGCTTCTAGTTTATTTAGATCTAGTATGTTGTTTATAAGTGATAGTAGGTATTCGCCAGAAAACTTAAGGGAATTAAGATGTTCTTTCTGGTTAGGTGTAGGACTTTCCTCAAGAAGTAAATGAGTTAATCCAGTAACAGCATATAATGGTGTTCTTAGTTCATGAGTTATTGTGGAGAGAAATTGAACTTTAGCTTCACTAGCTCTTTCTGCATTTTCTTTGGCTAGTATAAGTTCTGTATTTTTATTTTGCAATAGCTCATTAGCTCTGGCTCTCAAGTTATTGTTTTTATAAAGAGAAAGTGTCAGTAAAGAGAGTATTGTAATAAGTGCAATACTCAGGATGGTGGTTAAGCGTCCAAGTTTTAAAGATTTTTGTTGTTGGATGTTTTCTTCAGTTAATTCTTCAATAAGGACATTGTTTTCATTTAAATTTAATTTTGCACCTGCTTCCTGAACTATAATTTCTTTATTTGTATTAAATAAAGAGTCTTTGATTTTTTGATGAGTTCTTAGGTTTTGTAAAGAAGTTAAATAATCCTCTTTTTTATCGTAAATATCACTATATAGTTTATAGCATTCTGATCTAATTACAGCATAACCCATCTTTTTTCCTATTTGCATAGAAAGATCGTTAGACTCTTTGGCTTCATCATATTGCTCTAGAGATAATTGGGCTTTAGCTTTGTTTATATATAGTTTTGCTTTATTATAAAATTGATTTAAAGAGGTGATTTTTGGAAGACCTTTATTGAAGTATTGTATTGCTATTTCTGGCTGTCCTTGCTCCAGAGACAAAATACCAAGATTTAGATTGATGAATCCTTCTTCATCTTCATTATGATTATTTTTGGTAAATGCAAGAGCCTTCTTTAATACATCTTCAGCGGTTTTATAGTCTTTTGTTTGTGTTGCAATAGAACCATAAAGTGCATATGAGCAAGTTAACATCACCTTGTCATTATCTTCTTTTTGAATTTTAATTGCGTCAAGGACTTGTTCTTCTGCTTTTTTTAAATCCCCTAGTTGACTATATAATTTTGCCAGGACTAAGCTCGTTTTTGCTTGATAGCTTCTGTCTTGATCATCCATAGCTATTTCTTTTGCCAAAGAAATATTAAATAGAGCTTGTTTTAATTGAGCTTGATCAATAGACCTGTAAGCATTGAGTAAATAATTGTCAATAGAATCCTTTATCTGAATGTTTTCTTCAAATTCACTTGTTTGTGAATAGCTGAAAAAACAACAAATAAGTAAAATTTTTATTATAAAATATCTGATTTGGGTTGGCATTTTTCCTCTGAAATATCTCAACTAAGATAGTTATTTCTTACAAATGTTAATAATTAAATCAATTATTCTACTGCTATAGCCGATTTCATTATCATACCAACCAATAATTTTTACCATTTTTCCTATAACAGATGTCATCAACGAATCAAAGATACAGGAGTGAGGATTACCTATAATATCAACAGATACGATTGGGTCTTCTGTGTATGAAAGAATTCCTTTTAAATATGTGTTTGATGCTTTTTTAAACTCTTCGTTAATTTCTTGAATAGATGTTTCTTTTTTTACATTAAAAGTAATGTCTGTAAGGGATCCGTTGGGGACAGGAACACGAATACCACATCCACCAATAACACTACTCAATTCAGGAAAAATTTTTGTTAAAGCTTTTGCGGCTCCCGTTGTTGTAGGAACAATGGATTGGCTGGCAGCTCTAGCTCTTCTTAAGTCTCTATGAGGTTGATCATGTAAACTTTGATCTGTTGTGTAACTATGAATAGTAGTGATGTAAGCTTGTTCTATTCCGCATAAGTCATTAACGACCTTAATCATTGGTGCTGCATTGTTTGTAGTACAGGAAGCATTTGATATTATGGTTTCTGAGTCATCTATAACTTCCTCATTTACACCTAAAACAACAGTTTTAATACTATCTTCTATAGAAGGTGCAGAAAGAATAACTTTTTTAGCTCCAGCTTTTAGATGCCCTTCTGCTTTATTTTTTGTTTTGAATTTCCCTGTTGCTTCAATGACAATATCTACATCATATTTTTTCCAATTACAATGTGCCGGATCAGTTTCATTAAGTAGTGGTGTAGATTTTCCATCAACAATAATATGATTATCATCATGAGATACCTCAAAAGGTAAAAGTCCATGAATACTATCATATTTTAAAAGATGACTTAATGTCTTTGTATCTGCAAGGTCATTTATAGCTACGACTTCTATGCTTTGGTGATCGATTAATAATCTAAAAAGATTACGACCTATTCTTCCAAATCCGTTGATTGCAATTCTTATAGGTGTATTCATTAAACTCTTACCCTTGATTTAGAATTATGTTAAATGTTTTTGAGCTTTATATGAAGATCTTACCAGGGCGCCACTTTCTACATGTCTAAATCCCATATCTAAGCCTATTTCTTCATATTTTTTAAACTGGTCCGGAGTTATGAATTCTTTTACAGGTAGATGTTTCTTACTTGGCTGTAAATATTGTCCAATAGTCACAATATCCAAATTAACTGATCTTAAATCTGTCAATGTTTGAATAACTTCTTCTTCTTTTTCGCCAAGGCCAAGCATGATTCCACTTTTTGTACGGTCAATTCCATTATCTTTAAGATATTTTAATACCTGAAGGCTTTGTTCATATTTAGCCTGAATACGAACTTCGCGTGTTAGTCTTTTTACAGTTTCCATATTATGAGAAACTACTTCTGGCTTTACAGCGATAATTCTATCTATATTTTTTGTTTTTCCTTGAAAATCCGGAATTAACGTCTCTAATGTTGTTTCTGGATTCATTCTGCGAATGGCTTGGATAGTTTCTGACCAAATAATTGAACCTCCATCAGAAAGATCATCTCTATCTACAGAAGTAACAACGGCATGTTTTATGTTCATTATCTTTATAGACCGAGCTACTTTTTCAGGTTCCTCCCAATCTACAGTTTCGGGTCTTCCTGTCTTTACTCCACAAAAACCACAAGAACGCGTACAAATGTTACCTAAAATCATAAAAGTGGCTGTACCTTCACTCCAGCATTCTCCCATATTAGGGCAACTCCCCGAAGTACAAATCGTGTGTAGGTTATATTTGTCTACTAATCCCCTAAGTTCTGTATATTTTTTTCCGGTAGGAAGTTTAACTCGTAACCATTTTGGTTTTCCTTTAGGAGGTGCTACACTGACAACATCATTATTCATACAAGCAATATTTTTAGCAAAAATACAAAGAAAGCTTAGATTAATAATAAGTTCTTATTAAAGTTGTATTGATATATTGAAATTGTAAAGGCATTAAGAAATAGTAAGATTTAGTATTGTTCTATGATGATCATATCCCTTTCTTAGCGAAAATGATATAAGGATTAAGTTAGGTACACCCGTTGTGCATTTAGTTAATATTAATTTTTAGGTTGTTTATATTTCTGTTGAATTCAAACCTATTGATATATTGAATAATGGTCATTGCTGTGATCTTTGATAAGATTCTATTTTTAAATCCCTCAA
>NZ_VLNR01000093.1 GCF_007489275.1 Aquimarina algiphila | reverse complement strand
CATTTGTCCACCATTTTCAATTACTATTTTTAAGGTCTTGTCAATGTTTTCGGTTTTGAAGTAAATTACAACTCCATCATTTGTCGGTTTGTAAATTTCTCCCTTAGCTAAGGCTCCTGAAATTCCCGAGTTTTCTTCTGCAAATGGAAACAAAGCCATTTCATTCTTGTCAATTACTTCTCTTTCAAATGTAAAGTTAAAAACAGATTTGTAAAACTTAATTGCTCTATCAATATTCGAAACTGGAATTTCAAAATAAACAACTGGATTGTATTTATCTTTCATCTTATTATTCTATAATTGGTCAATGGTGTCTTGAATTTTCAGAATAAAGAAAAGTAAGTACCACTATTTTGTTATATTATTTCTGTATTCT
The DNA here is from genome assembly GCF_007489275.1 of Aquimarina algiphila. Lineage (GTDB taxonomy): Bacteria > Bacteroidota > Bacteroidia > Flavobacteriales > Flavobacteriaceae > Aquimarina > Aquimarina algiphila. The sequence continues at coordinate 24,946 of NZ_VLNR01000093.1, read as the reverse complement.
AAACATTCGTGGTTTTGTTTCTTTTTCTGACGTTTTTTAATTAACCGCTAACGTCGCGTGTATAGATCGTTGTGGCACAGTCAACATGATTTATACACCTTGTTACCCAACGTTTTTTATTATTTTTTCTATATCCAAATCAGTTTTAATCACTTTTCCTTTTTCTGTAAATTCAAATAGTAAAGGTTTTTCCGAAGTTTAGACTAATATACTTATTATCAACTAACATATACAAATACTTTCTTATTTCTTTTCTAGTATTTCTAGTTGAATTGGCTACTTCTTGAATAGAAGACCACATGTTTTCAATTTCATCAGAACAATTATTTGATTGAAGCCATAGCTCTGTTAAAAGTCTTTTTAGTGTGCTTAATTCAAATGTTTGTTCTATTCCTTTTTTTACTTTTTCAATCCAATTTTTGTCAGTTGGTTAAACAATTAACGTTTTGAAATTAAATCTCTCGCTTTCAATTCCAACCCCTTTTAAGTCATCAACATGTATATCAAAATCGAATGCAGGTGGATATTTCGATGAGTTAATACTCCTAGATTTTAAGATTCTCCTATTTTCCGTTTGATTAACAATCCGATCAACTTTGATTCCATAATATTTTAATGTCCATCTTATTTTTCTTTTCGACCTAAAAGATGTTGTATAAATATGAATTTTGTGTCCTTCTTTTTGCAAATCAGAAATCAGTTCAGAACTACCTTTTCGTATTTCTTCAATTCCAAAAAATTTTGCAATTGCATTCCTCTTTTCGGCATCAAATTCATTACCATTTGGGATTAAAGTGCTATCTAAATCAAAACTGATATTCATTTCTAAATGGTTGCTAACGGTCTCGCATAAGAAACGTTGTCATCCCAAAGGATGGCTATGTTTTTTGTGCCTTGTTGTATGCGCATTTTTATTATTCAAGTATATCTTTTAGTTCTTTAATAAACTTCATTGATTCCTTTTCAATCTTTTCGGTTAAACTTCTTTTATTATTAAAATTAGGTTCTTTAATAATTGTTTGATCTATAATTGATAAACTGTTGTCAATTGATTCTGCCAAATTATATTTATTCCAATCACTATCGTTAAAAATTTTCCAGTACTTTTTTCGAATACTTTTATTTTGACCTGAAAGACAAATTGAAAAACACAAAGTTTTGTGATCCAAGATAATAACAAATTTAATTTTTTGTTTTTTTAACTTCTCTGTAGTTAAAGAAAAATAGGAATAATCAGGACTTTCTCGATATATGTTACCTAGCTTAAAGGAGGTTTCATATTCTTTTTGAAAAAAAGCTCTTAATTCTTTCATATAGTTTATCAATTGATGATAATCTAAGTCATTCTTGCATTGCTTGTCTTGTTTTGTGTAACCTGATAAATTTACACTATTAGTTTCTTCAAGTTTAAGGTTCTCTGTTTTTTTCAGCGGAATACAAATGTCTATTATGAATTTTTGCTCAGGATGAGTTTTGTGGTCATTATAATATGTTTCAAAATAGTCTCCATCTCTGAATTCATAACCATTCTCAATAACCCAAACACACATGTTTTTCCATGCTTTTGAAATTTCTTCTGCCTTAATTTCAAAGTGTCCAACTATATAAATGCCTTTCTTTAAGATTATTTGTCTAATTTCTCCATCAGGATTGATATTTTCACTAATAGTTACACAAGTACTGAATCTTACTTTAGATGTCTTAGTAACATTAGGATTATCGTGATAAATAGTAATAGCTTTAAAATTTGAAGTATCTAATACTCTTTTTTGATTTCCCCATTCCATCAATCTTTGAAACATATCACCTGCCTTATAAAATTCTCCAATTTGAGATATACTGGCAAGCTTTAGTTCAGGAAGTTCTTTTATTTTTATTTGTGCATTCATTTTAATCCATTGTTTAATATTGTCAATGGAACAAATGTATTTTTCAGATGAAAAAGGTTCTATACCAATCTTGCTAAGTATTCTTTTGCCTTCAGATTTAAATTTAGTTGGACTAATACCATAGTATTTTTTAAAAGCTCCAGAAAACGAGCTGTCACTATTAAAACCATATTTATAGACTAAATTATTTAAAGGGATGCCTTGTTCAACAAGTATAATTGAGGCAATACGTTCAATCCGTTTTCTATTGATGAATTCATTCAACCTTTCTCCAACGATCGTTAAAAATACTCTGTGAAAATGATAGGGTGAATAATGAGCCTTTTCAGACAGGCATTCAAGTGATAGGTTAGTATCAAGATTTTTTTCAATGAAATCCAAGACAAAATTTATTCGTTTAAGGTATTCTCGTCTTGTTTCGTTCATTTCATTTAGGTTTCTTTAAATGACACACAACAGTTGAGCCATGGTTTCGTTGTTGAATTGTCTGCGAGGGCTATTCCGAGATAACCAAGCTTTCATTGCAAGATAAGAATTTCCGTTTAGGAAATTCCGTCGCAATGAATTATAGGTGTTGTTGTGTTTTGTTTTTTTATTATTTAAGATAATTTACCATCCATTGCACTCCGAATTTATCTGTAAATGTCCCAAAGTATGCACCCCAAAAGGTATCCGCTAGTGGCGATGTTACCGTTCCTCCTGATGAAAGCCCATTAAATAATTTAATAGCTTCTTCTTTACTCTCTGGACTAATAGATATATAATAATTATTTCCAAATGTTAGCGATTGCCCCATGGATTCAAGTGCATCAGTCCCCATAAGGAAATTTCCAGATCCTATTGGTAAACCAACATGCATTACTTTTCGCTTGTCCTCTTCCGACATTAAATCATTATCAGGCATATCCCCAAAGCGTCTTATTTCACCAACAAATTCAACACCAAATACTGATTTGTAAAAATTAAATGCTTTTTCGGTGTTACCCATAAAGCTTAAATAAGTATTGATTGTTGCCATATTTTATTTTTTCAGAAATTAATTACTCCTAATCCTTTTATTAACGAAGCACAACGTCTCCGTATATGAAAAGTAGTGTTGAAAACAAGCTGTTATTTTTTAGATTAAACACAAGCCAAACCTTTATGTTCGCAATAACTCGCGCTATTTTTTGTATACTTTGTTCGCATTAGTTTTTCATTCCATTGTAAACATTTGGATTATGCTTTTCCATATAAAATTCAGGATTAGGTAATTCTTTAAAACCAAATTTTTTATAAAGCCATTCAGCCGTATCTGTTAATAAAATCCAACTTCTTAACCCTTGAAGATTAAGATGTTCCATTATTTCATTTATCAGCCATTTACTTAATCCATTTCCTCTATATTGTTTTAAAATATAAACATCTCCTAAATATGCAATAGTTGAATAGTCAGAAATTATTCGAGCAAATCCAATTTGGTGGTCTTTGCAAGTAAATACAAACGTTTTGATTAGCACTTATAAGCTATGTTTTACATACCGTGTTAGCGGTTATTTTTTCTTCTCAGGTTAATTTGATGATTGATGTAAGGCAATTCTATTTCCTTCACTGTCTTCAAATTCAGCGACAAAACCTAATTCCTCGTTTGATGTTTTGGGATACAACATTTGTCCACCATTTTCAATTACTATTTTTAAGGTCTTGTCAATGTTTTCGGTTTTGAAGTAAATTACAACTCCATCATTTGTCGGTTTGTAAATTTCTCCCTTAGCTAAGGCTCCTGAAATTCCCGAGCTTTCTTCTGCAAATGGAAACAAAGCCATTTCATTCTTGTCAATTACTTCTCTTTCAAATGTAAAGTTAAAAACAGATTTGTAAAACTTAATTGCTCTATCAATATTTGAAACTGGAATTTCAAAATAAACAACTGGATTGTATTTATCTTTCATCTTATTATTCTATAATTGGTCAATGGTGTTTTTAATTTTTCAGAATAAAGAAAAGTAAGTACCACTATTGTGTTATATTATTATTTCTGTATTCTAAACATTCGTGGTTTTGTTTCTTTTCCTAAATTTTTTTATATAACCAGCTAACGTCTGAGCTATGATTAGTACTAAACTTTGAATTAAGTCCCAAAACCACATTAATTATAACCATTATTAGCCAATATTATCCCTCAATTTTACTAAATTTTGATTTTCTAAATACTCTTAGCATCTGTTTTTTATAAAGGGCCCTATCATTAGTCATATTTATTATAAAATCATATCCATTCAAATAAGTTCGATACATGTTTTGTTCCATTACTTGCTTGTTGTTTTGATAAATTTTCATATTAAATACTTCAAAGTTAACTCCATCAATAGTTTCTTTATTGGAAGTAGAATCAACTCTTACTCCTTGTGCATTGAAAATATCGTATATATGTTTTTTAATTAGAGGATATTTATCATTCCATTCATTTTTATAACTTTCTTTAAAAGGAATAATAGTCGATTGAAATTTAGAAATAGTATTTTTACGAAATGTTATCAATTTTATTTCTTTCCCTGTAACATTTGGGTTGATTCCTGATTCTTTTATTTTTTCTATTCCCTCTTTTATATCTTTATCTAAATTTCTGGAACTTTCAATTTCCCAATTATCTATTAATTCCATAGTCCAACCTATTTCAGGTGTACTGAAAGTTTTGCCTTCTTTTGAACAACCTATAATAGCTATGATTAATATAGAAATTAGAATTATTTTAATTTTCATAAAGTTTAGTTTTAATTTTCGCTAACGCTAAGTGTAAAAATCGTAGGACAGGAAATAAGCAATACGCTTCAATTTGACATTAAGCCAAATATAAATATTTTGCTTTTATCATTTTTTGTAAATGCCAAATTTTATAGTTGGCGACCTAGTAAAAAATCACAAGCTTTTTCAGCTACCTAAAACCGCCCTATGTTTTTTTACACAGCTTAAGTTTGATTTACTTCCTTCCGCCCCGCTTGCACAAAACCGATGTTAGCGGTCCGTACATTTATTCGCACGCCTTTTATTTTTATTGCTGTTTTTCCCATTCCTTAAAAATAAATCTTAGAGCATCAAAATAGGCAACTATAGGTGCGGTCATATGCGTTTCGGTTGGATAATGTTTGTACATATAATCAAGCCCAATTAAATTTTTATTTGAGATTAAGGAATCAAACTTCAGTAAATCTGAATGAAAAAAAGAGGAACTACCCCCTTCATTTCCATCGCTATAGAAGAGAATTTTTTTTAAATTCGATTCTTTTTTTAGTTTTTTGTCAGCCAATTTTAAAAGATACCTATCGTCCCACCAAAATGATGGACTGACAGCAATGTAAGCATCAAACATATCAGGATACGTCAACATGCAATTAATAGATGAAAGTCCGCCAAAAGAGTGTCCTGCAAGAATTTTATAGCGTTTCGTTTTGTAGCTTTTATCAATGGCTGGTATTAACTCCGTTTTGATAAACTTCAAAAAAATTTCATTTCCCCCACTGGGTTTAATCAAATTACTGGTGTCGGGTTTACCTTCCCAATCAGTTATACTCACTGTTGGCGTTAAATCTCTTCTTCGTTGTGTATTAGGAATACCAACGATTATCATTTTAGGTATTGCGAGGACATCGGGGCGGCTAAGATAATCTGCATACTGAGCAAAAAGTTCGAAATGATTTTCACCATCCATTAAATATAATACAGGGAATCTGTTGTCTAAATTTGTTGAGTCTAGTTTAGGGAGATGAATATAAATTTTACGATCTTCATTCAAAACTTTGGAATGAATTGTTGCAATTTCACTTTGTGGATATTTATAAGGCTCTGTATTCTGAGCGTTCATGTGTGAAAGGATAAACATTAGTGAAATAGTAGTGTATCTAAGGAAATAATTTATAAATGTCATATTGTATAATTAAAAGGTTCACTGTAATGTCAATTACTTTGTCATTTCTGTACATAATGTTTAAAACTGTAGCCTTTATTCAGGACGGGGCATAATTACTCACAATGTCGTACTAAACTCAGCCTTAGCGTCGTTGATTAAATCATTTGCGAAGCGATAGCGAAGACAAATTATTTGATCAATGGAGTTTAAGGAGTGTTGTGTGCCGTTTTATTTTAATTTTATTTTCGTTTAAAATTAATAATAAAAATCAAGGGGACCGTTTCAAATTCGCAACAATATGGCGCACACTTTTTTCTAAGCTTCCCCATAGCCTATGAATTTTATAGCTAATAAGGTTCGTTGGCTATGGGAACAAAAAAACCGTTTTTTTTTATAAAGTAGCTCCACAATTCATAATACACCCTTGACATTGTCAATTATTTTTCCGTCCTTGCCCAAGGTCAAGATTTGCCGTCCCTACTTTATAAAAAATAACTCCATCTAGTTTTCCATACACCTTAAAAAAAGTGTCCGATCCGAATTTGGAATGGCATACAACAATTGTATATATCTACTAGTGCACATATTTCTGTTATAAAAGTACACATATATCCTAATATCAAAATAATGGTGTACCTATAATTTTATCACTTATCGTTTTGCGCTATTTACGATCCTATCTATAGTCGTATTGATCTCATATCAATAGTAGATGCTAATCCCTCTGCTTGTTTGCTAATATAAAAAGTATTAACAAGGATATACAACTTTTTAGTTCTGACCTTAGTAACTGTACTGATTCTTTATCAATATTATATTTTGAGACTATTATACAATTCTTTCGATTCCGGATCATATATTGAAATCAGAAAATCATTTTTTGACTTCTGGATACTATTTTGATCATAAAATTTCATTTTTTTACTTCTACGTGGGTTTGATTAAAAAATGGCAAAATTATATTTAAATCCGTATATTAGTATATCGCACAAAGTCAATTATTTAACACAAAATATAATTTATGGGTAAAGGAGATAAAAAAACACGTCGTGGAAAAATCTGGATAGGAACTTATGGTAGATTAAGACGTCGTAAAAAATCGGCAACTATAACTACAGTTGCAAAACCTAAGGCTAAACCGACAACTAAAGCCAAACCAAAAACAGAAGAAGAGCCTGAACCAAAGGCCAAACCAGTAGCAAAAAAAGCTACAGCAAAAAAAGCTGCAGCAAAAAAAGCTGCAGAAAAAAAAGTTATAGAAAAGAAAGCTGAAAAGGACGCATAAACAAAATAAAACTATAATATACTAAAGAACCCTAAATTCAATACGATTGATTTTAGGGTTTTCTTTTTCTTTTGTAGTTCTAAAGAGATTAATTATCATTGTACCTCTAAATATAAATAACCCATGGGCAAAAAATTACTAGTATTATTTATGACCATTCTTATTGTTTCTTGTAACGATAATAAGACACAAAAAACTCAAGATTCTTCAAATGAAATCGAATCTGATGAGACAAAAGATGACACTAATACTCAAGTTGATAATGACTCTAGGAGTGAATCCAATCCTAGCGAAGCTGATTTTGCAAAAGTGGTACAAAATTTTATCACCTGTAAAAAAGTAGCTACAGAACGTAATGATTGTAGAAATAGCATTACCAAAATTATCACTAAAACATACGGGCTTACAGAATTTAGCGATCCCAAATTAGGTTATGTAATTTATGACAGTATACGTCCAATTGTAGAAAAATCAAAAAATTGGATACAACTAGGTTCTATTAATCAGGAAACAATAGATCAAGCCTTAGCACACACAAACCGAGGAGGTTTGGCTATAATTATAGACACTGCTAACACATATGGGCACGTAGTGATGATTACTCCTGGCGAAACTAAAAAATCAGGTTCCTGGGCAATGAAATTACCTAATGTATTGTCATTAACAAATTACAAACCAGAAAAATCGTTCTATAACAAATCACTATCCTATGCAATGCAAAAGAGTGAGGATTTAAAGATCTTTTTGAGGCAATAAAAATATAGAATTCTCTAAAAGAATTTTTGATACTGCATTACCCTAAAATCAGTCGTATTGAATTTAGGGTTTTGTTTTTTTAGTTCTTTATATGTTTGTAAACTACCAATAGCTCTATTGGCAGCACCAGATGGAGCCGTTAGCGAAACCGTATTTATGATTCTTGGTTTTGGTGACCCTTCGACAGGCTTAGGGTGATATAATATGAATTGGTGTATTCTGGGAATTTCATTTGACACGATCTCTAATTTCATATCATATTCTTTAAGGTGCTTTCTAAAAAAATATTCAGGCCCATTTTTACTATTACCTCCTGTAAATATTAGGGTATCTATTTTTGGATATTCTAGTAGATAACCTATAAGGTTTCTTAACTTAATGTTTTGCATTCCCAAATCTGAAGCATCAATCTTTTGACGATTACAACTGTGTACTATATCACAGACTCCAATACCTCTTGATGTTAAGAAATCTTTTCGTTGCTTTGCAGCTACCTCTGTCGTTTCAAAAACCAAATTAAGTTTAAAAATCCGATCCAGAACCGGCCATAGTAATCCATTACTACTACCATAACAGAAGTCTACATCTCTTTCGTTAAGCTCTCTTGTAGTAAACCTTGGCGGTGGCAAAGTTCCCACAATCAATTTTGTTGCGCCTTCTGGAAAAAAAGGTTCATATGGATGGGTATGTAAAAACACTATGATCATTTACGAATTATGGCTCACGAAGGTAAGAGTAATATCTAAAAAGCAAAAATTGAAGTTTTTAAATTTTAGAATTAGACACCGAAAACTCCTAATAGTATATTGTATTAGCTAAAGATATATTTTGCGTGAGGGATAATAGCGACATCCTTTCTTATTTGTCTACTTCGACAAGCTCTGCATACAAATAAGAAAGATATAGCGAATAGCCTGACCCGAAATGTAGTGTAGGGGCACGTCCAAAATAATATTACTATCGATTAGAAAAAGATTCCAGCTTACACTGGAATGACAAATACGAGGTTCCAATGCTATACATTAGGTATTTTTAAAACTGGAAGTAAATAAATGGTTGAAAATCGGCAGCATACGTTTGGTAACAGATAATAGCCACTACCATAACTACAACTGCTTTGATTACTATATTACTTTTTATAAACTGCTCTAAAATCCAATCTTTGGTCTTATAAGGTAGCCAATGCGTAATATATCCAATCCCCATAATGATAAAAACCGCACGGTATTCCCAAAGTACGAGCAATGCATTTTGCCAATCCATATTGGTCGCGACCTGTTGATAGAAACGATTGATATGATCCATGCTATTACCCCTAAAATAGATTCTCGTAAACGTAATAAATATAAAGGTTAATCCTATTTTCCATACCGTAGCCAACCATGCATTAGAATTTTCGTAAGGGCTGATTTTACGCCAATATTTATAGGCAACAACTCCCAATCCATTTAACCCTCCCCAGATTACAAATTTCCAGGAAGCTCCATGCCATAACCCTCCTACTAGCATTGTAATCATAATATTTACATTTCGATTAAAATGCCATGCCAATTTTGATGAAAACAAAGTAATAATCAAGGCTAATCCCACTCCTGCAGTAGCAATAATAGCAATCCCAAAATCTGCATAAGCAAACACTCCTAAAAACGTAAAAACCGTTATGAATATATATGAAAAAATACTTCCATTACGATTACCTCCTATAGGTATATATAAATAATCTTTTAGCCAACTAGACAGAGAAATATGCCATCGCTTCCAAAAATCTCCACAATGAATTGCCTTATATGGTGAATTAAAGTTAACTGGTAACTTATACCCCATAAGTAATGCTAATCCAATTGCTATATCGGTATACCCAGAGAAATCACCATAGATTTGCAATGAATACCCAAACATTGCCATGATATTGGTAAACCCAGAAAACATCTCTGGTACATCAAAGACTCTATCCATAAAATTAGCCGCAATATAATCGGCAAATAGCATTTTTTTGATTAGTCCTTTTAGAATCATAAAAGTAGCATTACCAAAATCTTGTTTGGTAATATTAATCTCTTTGCGAATCTGTGGTACAAAATCTGCTGCCCTTACAATCGGTCCGGCAACCAACTGCGGAAAGAAACTCACAAAGAAACCAAAATCTATAATTGATTTTAGAGGTTTGATTTGTTTACTATAAATATCTACACTATAACTAATGGTTTGAAAAGTATAAAATGAAATCCCTACAGGAAGAATAATTTTATCTACCGTGAAATAATCTACCTCGCTCCAGGTATTTGCCCATTGCGCTAGATAGTTTATAACTTCATAATCGGTTTGAAACAAATAATTATAGGAATCTGTAAAGAAATAAGCATATTTAAAATAACACAGCGTTCCAAGATTAATAATAACACTTACTGCAACTAATATTTTTTTGAAGATAATGGATCTACTATTATAAATAGCCTTCCCTAGAAAAAAATCATTTACTGTACTAAACAATAATATTCCAATAAAAAGACCACTAGTTTTATAATAAAACAAAAGGCTTATTGCAAAAAGATAAGCGCTTCGCAATGCTTTTTTACGATAGACTATGGCATAAATAAAATATATTGCTGTAAAGAAAATCCAGAAATTTGCCTGTGTAAAGATTAACGGAAAATCTTCTGAAAAAGAAAATATGTCAATGAGTCTATTCATTAATAATCTGAGTCAAAATAGAATTTGGTTCCAGTTGTAATTCATTCTCCCATGAATGTACTAATGCTTCTAAGAGAAGGTCTGCTTTTATTCGATATCCCTTCACTGTAAAATGAATACGATCACGAGGCATCAACTTATGAGTATACCAACTCTGTGAAGAATTAAACCCTCCCATAATTTCATAAAAATCCCAAACCGCCATTTTCTGTTCTTTGGCAACTTCATAAATAATTTTTTCTGCTACTCGAGTTCGAGGGTTAGGAAATTTCTTCTTATAATATGAATCATTAGGTACGGTAAGTAGTACGGCACAATCTGGATTTGCCTTTTGTACCAATTTAATTAAATCGGTATAATATGCTTTATACGAAGCTGGATTAAAATCAGGGTGGTATGCATCATTAGTACCTATTGATACAATAAATAAATCAGGAGTATAGAGCATTAGTTGATCTTCAAAATATTCACAACGGTCATAATACGAAAAACTACCTCCGTTTACTCCAATAGAAGTATATTCAATCCCTTTATTTTCATTCATTAATTCTATCCCCATCATCAAAAACTCTGCATTTTCTACATTTTCAACTTTACGAATACAAAACTCGATCTCGTCTACTGTTGTATTTAAAGTATATTCGATAAAATGTGCTTTCTTATCCTCTTTGATTTCAGAAATTATAGAGTCTTGTTTAAACGATATTTCATAGTCTGTGCTCCAATTATCATAAAAAATCCTGATTTTATTAAAATCATACATCTTTTCATGATAGTTATTGCCATTGACTTTTAATTTTACATTGGATATTGTATCCTTAAAAACTGCGGTTACACCTGATAATCCCCATGCTACACTATCTTTTCTTACCGAACATCTGTGTCCTTTCCATTCCCCATCAAATTTGACTCTATAGTTTCCGGGGTTATTCGTTTTGGCAATACTATATGGGTAAATAAATCCTCGTTGTCCCTTCGAGGTTGGGCTCATTGTCTGAAGATAAGATCTCAAACGGTTTGAATAAATATCGGCCTGGATATGGGAACCTCCAATATGAAAAATATGAAGATCCTCTTCTCCTCCTTTTGCAATTGTATCTAATTTATGAAAGAGTTTTTTAAACGCTGGAGAATTCTCTGCCATCTTGATGGAATTGGCTTTCCAATTTACAAATGGATACTTATCTCGTACAGTATCTAAAACATAAGTTTGTGCCATTGCTGGTAAGGCAAAAAGGCATAGGTAAAAGAGTAATTTGCTACGCATCATCATTGTTTTCAGGTTCTTTAAGGTCAAGGTATAGGGCTGTAAAAAATAGTTCTGAAATTATTTTGGTTCCTTTCCAGGTAAAATGCATGTAATCTTTGGCGGTGAGTTTTTCATCTACCCATAGTTTCATAGATCCTTTTCCTCCCATTGCATCAAACATACTCCAATATGCAACATTATTTTCTAGACAAGTTTCCGTTAGTTTCGCATTAAGGTACGGTAACATCGGGTAGGTTTCCATTTTACCATTTACCGGAAGGCACATATCTGTAGGTCCAATGAATATGAAACTTGTATTTTTTGCACGTCGTCTGATCCAATTTACCTGACTCGTTACTCGTTTAGCATATTTTTCTACATCTATAGAATCTTTAAGATATGGCATTGTGTTTCCGCCATATTGCATAATGACAATTTTTGGTTTTAATTGCCCTACCATTTGACGATAGGTAGTTGCATTAGAATTTGCAAAAATAGTTCCCGAAGCGCCTCTCATTGCTACATTATCGATTTGTACTCTAGAGCCACCATCCAAGGTAAGCCCATAGAAATCTGCGCTAACTTTACCTTCTAGTTCAATTTTAAGGTCTGTTGGAGTGACCGAAGTTCGAATTTTATATTGATGATATCCTCCATCTGCGATCAGGCTATCTTCCTGAATCAAATTACCATCATTGTACACTGATATTTTTATAGGAAAATTACAATTACCATAATGCAGGCCGATATTTGTAAATCGCCTGAATTTGGCATATGTCTTCTTTGACTTCCCAATTTTCACAGAAGCCTTTATGATCGGTAAAGAATCAATTTTGGTACTATCTGGAAGTACTTTTTGATATGCCGTAAACCGTGAAACCGATAAGTATGCCCCATATCTTTTATGGGAAAACTTTTTCTTAGTCGGATCAAAAAAAGCAAACCGCTCCCAATTCTCACTAGGTTCAACAATTGCACTTATCTGTCGATATACTGGTAACACAGGAATAAATCCAGGGCCACTACCTCCATACATCCCTTGAAGCCTGTTACGTAAATATCCCGTTATACGATCTCCTTCGATTTGAGAATCACCATAATGTATAATACGGCATGATCTTGAAGATAGTTTTTTCCTTAATTCTGTTGCAAAATCTGGGTTATCTTCTGGATATTTAATTCTAACAATTCGAGTAGTATCAATTTTGGAGAAATCTGGTAATTGTTTTATTTCTTCTGCTAAAGCAATATCATTCTTAGTTTCACTCGTTTCGATATCTAATGGTGTTACAATTTGCGTAACTTCTAAAACATCTTGTCGTGTTAGAGATGAATCTTTCTCTAAACCCAAAAAAGTAGTATATGCTGGATATTTGACAGATACTCCTTCATAAGAAAACCCATCATCTTGAGTCTGAGCTTTCTGAACACCTCCTTTTTGGCTCAAAAACATGAGACCGAACAATCCTCCTAATACGAGTAGGATAAATAATGATATTTGAATAGGTCTGATTCTCAATGTTTCCCGGGAATGTTAAGCTAATGTAAAAATAGAAAGATTTTCTGAACTACAAAGTAGTTTCATGGGTATACGACATATTACTTTATATAAAAGGATAAAAAAAGAGTCATATTGTTGAATATGACTCCTTATATAATAAATTATAACTAAAATGATAAAACATTTTTGATTAAGCATCAATCTCGATTCCACCTCCTGAGCCACCACATTGAGTAGCATTACGTATTATCGCCGGGTAGTTTAAAAGGCAAAAATGACTAGCTCCAGAAGGTTGTCTGGCAGTTGTACCAGGACAATTACAATCAAGCCTGCAAGGACCTAAATGAAAAAATGGATAGCAACTCCCTCTTGATCCACCACCTGAGATGGATTTTTGTGCTTTCTTACTAATTTCTGTGGTTCCTTTAAGGTTTAAGAGTTTTTTAAACATAATACATGAATTAAAATTAGAAATCCTTGAAAATTTAACGACACCAAGGTTCATGTCTATTTTTTATAAAAACAAAAAGTAATTGTAAAGCTATAGTTTAACAAAAAACAACGTCTGAAAAGCTCAGTACAATGTATTTATCATCAAAGGGTAGGTATATCTAACAATACTTCTAAAAGTAAGAAATTCAGCTACATAAACATATTAATCATATGTTATATTTTGAAGAAAGGTATAACCCCAAGTACAATAATTTCAAAAAAAGGAATGTATATTATGTGATCACTAAATAGAAGAAATTAATTTTTTCACATCATCTACTACTATCCTATATCTGTTACGATTAGGCTTAGACATATGCTGTGCTTCTGTAAGAATTTCGAATAAAATCTCTTTTGCGTCCTCTGTTTTTCCTTTTTCTAACAAAAATTGAGCAAGAGTATATCGCTCTTGATAGTTAGAATATCGTTGATCAATTTGTCTTAAATGTTCTTCTGCTTTTTCTGACTGTTGACATTCTTCTAATGCCAAACCATATAAAAACTGACTTCTGGAACCTTTAAAATCTGATCTATCCGTTATCTTTTCTGCATTCGAAATAATTTTTTCATAATTTTTAATTTGATAATACCCTTCTATAAGTTTTTTAAGTACTCCAGCATCATTATTCGTACTATGTGCTGTTTCATATTCTTGTATAGCATAGGTATAATCTCCAGCTTCTAATAATGCATCTGCCAAATTTACTCTATTCTGAAAAGTATCAGCAAAATCCAATTGCTTTTGTAAATCTTTAATTTTCTTAGTAGGATTAACAACACTAAAAATCTCATTCTGAACCACATCCAAATCTTTCTTATTAAAAACTTGAGTAAATAAGTATATAATACCTCCTAATACAGGCAGAAGCATAATAACAAAAAACCAATAATAATTACTTTTATTCTTGATCGCGTGATAAACACAAAAGCCTTGTAAGGCAATTATTAAAAAGTATTGCATAACGTAAAAGTAGGTAAACTTCATTAAAAAGTTAATTATAAATTGTAATCATTGTATTCCTTCAATTGACTATAAACCCATAATTCATTTACTTTTATGATAAATATCAAGGTGTTAAAAATATATTGATTGTTTCACATAAAGAGGAGATTCTCTTTTGGTATAGAATACTCACATATATTAATCGATTATCTACAAATCTAAATTTAGGTTTTTAAGTCGACTTAAAAGCAAATACATTTGGTATTTATTTTTAAAAATTTAACAATGTATATCTTTAAACGCATATTTATTTTGAGTTTTATTTGTCTTCTTTACGCTTGTAAAGGAGATAAGACACAAAAAAAATCAATCATTCCAGAAACTAGAGATACCATTATTGTTTCAATACCGGAAAAACAACAACTCATTAATATCACTAATAGTGTCATTGCAAAAAATGGGTTATTTGTTCGAAAACAACCAGAAAGTAGTGGTGATATTATTACTAAGCTTCCATTTGCAAGTCAAGTTAAAATTATCGAACACACAGGGAAAACTTTAGAGATAATGGATAACGATAAACAAATTACCGGAGAATGGGTTAAAATCAATTTTAAACTATTTGAAGAAACTTCTAATCAAAGTATTGATCAAAGTGGTTATGTATTTAATGCTTTTTTATCTCCTCGATTTGATAGCAGGTTTAAAGCACTAAAATGGGGTGAAATTTTTTGTGACTTTAAGGCATATTTCGACAATGATATGTATAGTGAACAAGAAATTATTGATACATTTCAGTTTGCTTTTCGGGATGTTGAATTTAGTCTATATAATTATGAAAAACCTTTTTTTTGGTATAATCTTGGTCTTGAAACTTCATATACGGCTTCAAATTTAGAAGAGTTATCTAGGTTAAGTCTAGACACACTCAATGAAGAATACAACAGAAAATACAAATACATCCAAAATCTAAACCTCATCGATGAAGAATATTGGGAGAAGCAACGCAAAAGAGAGTTATCTATTTTAAAAAAGTCATATGATTTTTATACCATACAGATCAAAGCTCACTTTGATCCAAAAATATTACTAACGTTAGATATACCCGCTTCTAAACATGAATTTTGTGATGTTTATATAGACCGTTTGGTTTCTGGAGGGCAAGCATTAATTGAGTATTGGGATAATTTTGTAGAAGAACAATGCCAAAATAATAGTAATCCATATAGCTGTTATGAAAGATCGATGTATGGCAAAGGAACCGAACACGAAGAAACCTACGCTAAAATGTATCTTATTAAATGGGCTCTAGGCCGTTGTACAAAACTTGATGCTTCTAGAGCATATAAAGAGCAAACAGAAATGCAAGAACATTTTGTAAGCACTTTATATGGTTTTGAAGAAGATTGCGCAGAAACTGATTAGTCTAATAAAAAACTATTTCAATACTAAAATCAAATCATCTGCATTTACCATGGTCCCAGATTTGAGTACAATTTTCTTTATTATAGCATTTTCATTAGCGGTAATGGTAGTTTCCATTTTCATAGCTTCAATAATAAATAAAGGGTCATTCTTTTTAACTTCCTGACCCGTTTTCACCAACACAGAAGATAAAGAACCTTGTAGCGGAGCTCCAATTTGTTTGACATCTGTTTTGTCAACTTTGACATGTGTCACTTTATCTACCTTAATTGAATTGTCTTGCACTTCTACATTTCTGGTTTGCCCATTTACCTTGAAGAATATGGTAACTTTTCCATCTTCATGAGGCTCTCCTATTGATATCAGCTCTATCAGTAGAATTTTCCCTTTATCCAGTTCTATAATAATTTCCTCTCCTGGACTCATCCCATAGAAAAAGTTTTTGGTCGGAATATTCATCACATTACCATACTTTAAATGATGATTATATGCTCCTGTAAAAACTTTTGGATATAGTTTATATGAAAGGAAATCAGTAATATCTAAAGCTCTTCCCATTCCTTTTTTAAACACTTTTTCGAAATCTTTAAATTCAACTTCAAAATCTACAGGTTCTAAGTGTGCATTCGGTCTATTCGTAAATGGTTGCTGATCCTTAAGAATTGATTTCTGCAAATTTTTTGGGAACTTCCCTACTGGTTGCCCCAATTCTCCCTTAAACAAACTCACTACCGATTGTGGAAATGAAATTGTTTCTCCTCTTTCTTTTACATCTTCAATAGTTAAGTTATTACTTACCAAATACTGAGCCATATCACCCACCACTTTAGAACTCGGTGTAACCTTAACGATGTCTCCAAAAAGCTCATTAACCTCTCCATACATTTTCGTAATTTCATGAAAACGATCAGAAAGCCCTAATGCTTCTGCTTGTGGTTTAAGATTCGAATATTGTCCTCCCGGAATCTCATGCTGATACACCTCTCCCGTTCCTGCTTTTAGTCCGGACTCAAAAACATAATAATATTCCCGTACTGCTTCCCAATAATTAGAATACTCATTTAATTTTGATATATCCATGATATTCTCACGTTCGTGAAACCTCATCATTTCAAGTATAGCATTAAAATTTGGTTGAGCGGTTAATCCCGAAAGGCCTCCTAAGGCTACATCAACCACATCTACTCCTGCTTCAATTACTTTAAGGTATGTTGCAGATTGTACCGAAGAAGTATCATGAGTATGCAGATGTATTGGAATATTGATTTCTGATTTTAGGGCAGAAACTAATTCATAAGCCGCATAAGGTTTTAATAGTCCTGCCATATCTTTAATACCAAGAATATGAGCTCCTGCATTCTCAATATCTTTTGCTAACTGGATATAATAACCAAGTGTATACTTAGTTCTATTAGGATCTAAAATATCTCCTGTATAACACAATGAACCTTCTGCTAAACCTTGTGTTCTTGTACGTACATGTTCGATACATGGAGCTATTGATTTCATCCAGTTTAACGAATCAAAAATTCTAAAAACATCAACTCCGTTCTCCCAGGATTGTTCTACAAACTTCCCTATCAAATTATCAGGGTACGCAGTATACCCTACTCCATTAGATCCACGAATTAGCATTTGAAGTAATAGATTAGGCATAGCTTTTCTTAACGTACGTAGCCTTTCCCATGGATTTTCGTTAAGAAAACGTAAGCAAACATCAAAGGTCGCACCTCCCCAAACTTCCATACTAAAGACTTCTGGATGATTTTTAGCAAACCCTTCTGCTACCTTTACCATATCATAAGTTCTCATTCTTGTGGCTAAGAGACTTTGATGCGCATCACGCATTGTAGTATCTGTAAAATGAACTTTCTTTTCATTTTTCAACCATGTAGCGAACTTCTCCGGACCTAATTCGGTCAATATATTTTTAGTTCCTTTTGCATATCCCGCGGTTTCATCAAATTTTGGAACTGCCGGGGTAACAAAAGTTTTAGTAGGGTCTATTTTTTTAACATCTGGATTCCCATTTACTATGATATCACCCAAAAAATTTGCTAATT
Organism: Aquimarina algiphila; assembly: GCF_007489275.1. GTDB lineage: Bacteria > Bacteroidota > Bacteroidia > Flavobacteriales > Flavobacteriaceae > Aquimarina > Aquimarina algiphila. The sequence goes on along the minus strand of NZ_VLNR01000093.1, from coordinate 6,766 downwards.
TGGTAGCACGGTTTCTTGATTCTCGAATTGCAAATAAAGACTTGGTATTCTGTATAAAATTAACTGTTACTTGACCTTTTCTAAAGGTTTCATGCTTCAGAATATTATCTAAAAATGGCATATTGGTTTTTACGCCACGTATTCTAAATTCTGAAAGTGCTCGTCGCATTTTTCTACATGCTCCATCCAAAGTTCTACTATTTGCAGAAACTTTAACCAACATCGAGTCGAAGAATGGTGAAATCGTTACTCCCTGATATACACTTCCCGCATCTAATCGAATTCCAAATCCAGAAGCACTTCTATACGTTGTTATCGTACCATAATCTGGCTTAAAATCATTTTCTGGATCTTCTGTAGTTATTCTACACTGTAATGCAAATCCAGTTGTTTTAAGGCTTTCCTGACTTTCTATTTTTATCTGTTTGTCTGATAGCTTATATCCACCGGCAATAAAAACCTGAGCTTTGATTAGGTCTATTCCTGTGACAATTTCTGTAACGGTATGTTCTACTTGTACACGAGGATTTACTTCAATAAAATAGATACTACTATCTTCATCGACCAGAAATTCTACAGTACCTATATTATTATAATCAACGGCTTTACATATTTTAAGCGCATATTCATACAAGTCCTGTTTTATTTGTTCTGATACGCCAAAAGAAGGAGCATATTCAATTACCTTTTGATATCGTCGTTGCACAGAGCAATCACGTTCAAAAAGGTGTACCATATTTCCATATTGATCAGCTACAATTTGTATTTCTATATGTTTTGGATTTTCTACAAACTTTTCAAGAAATACGGTATCATCTCCAAAAGCATTAAGGGCTTCTCTACGCGACTCTGGATAGGCTTTTTCTAATTCTTCTTCATTTCGAATTACTCTCATACCACGTCCCCCACCTCCAGAAGCCGCTTTTAGCATTACAGGAAATCCAATACGTTTAGCTTCTTTTATAGCTATTTTAATATCTATAAGATCTTCTTTATTACTCTGAATGATTGGTATGTCATTCGCTATCGCTACTTTTTTGGCTGTAATTTTATCTCCTAAGGAGCGAAGCACAGAAACTTTAGGTCCTATAAAAATTATATCATTTTCTAGGCATCGTTGCGCAAAATCAGCATTCTCTGAAAGAAACCCATACCCCGGATGAATTGCATCAACATTATTATGCTTAGCCACCTTAATGATCGCTTCAATATTCAGGTACGGTTTTAAAGGTTGATGATTCTCGCCAATTTGATATGCTTCGTCTGCTTTATATCTATGTAAGGAATATCGATCTTCATACGTATATATCCCAACCGTTTGCAATCCAATCTCTGTACATGCTCTAAAAATTCGGATTGCAATTTCTCCTCGATTAGCAACTAAAACCTTCTTAATTTGCATACTGTAAATTTTGAGTTAAAAACACTTTTAGCGAACATTCGCTGCGAAGATATTGATAAGAAATATGCTATGCAATAGAATAATCAAAATATATAAGTCAAAATAACTTATAATATGACTTGTTTTCTTAGAAACTCTACATTATGATCAAAAACTAATATTATAATTATTAAGAAAACAGTATTAGAAATAAATTGAATGTATAGGGGGTAATACTAAATGTACAATATAAACAATTAATAAAAAGGTCGAAAAACCTTTTAAAATTAGGCTCTTAGGAGCTTTTTTTTATACTTTTTGATAAATACACCAAATGTCCACAAATATCATTTAGTACCATTTTACTACTATTTGTCAGGGTGAAACACCTCCAATAACAATAAAACTCTTACAGTTAGCCATTTTAAATAGGTTTTAAAGGTGTTTTAAATGCCCAAATAGATAAAGAACTAACTGTAATATTTCTTCAAAGTTTAAAGGACTTATAATAACTACAATTTAAATTTGAATCGAATTGTTTTTGAACATTTGGATTTTGGAATAATAAACCAAATTATGCATTAGGGTGTTATATAGGGTGAAAGATAGGGTGAAACAAAATAGTAATACTTAATGAGTTTAAATACCCCCCATAATGTACTTTTAAATAACTCAAAAACCATAAAACCTAAATTGAGTCACCCCGAAAAACGTTAATCTTTTATTAATAAAAAATATAAGATATTTATTTTTAAACATTTAAGGTCTATAAAGCTCTAGTTCTATCATTATTATGAGGTTTTGAACTATGAATAATGAGATATTGTACATATATTTGAGTATCCTATCCTAAAAAAACATAATAATTAACAACATAGTGGATTGTTAAATTTTTATACAGATTAACCCCTTATAAGAAAATATTGCGGAAAACCACAACAATAACAGTGTTTTTTTGAGAAATTATGCGGTTTTACCGTAACCACATATACTCCAATCCTCAGTATATTTGAACTGTTAAAAAAATATCAATTACCAGTGTATGATATAGAATTACTATTGTTGATAACCAGTTTACTAATTTGAAATAGAATCTTATAGATTTCTATGGTTAGAGCTTATTTTTGTGTAAAACCAAAATATAATAAGATGAAAAAATTAGTAATATTAGCAGTAGTTCTTGCATTGTCATTTGTTAGTTGTGAAAAGGAAGAAATATCAGATCAGACCTATGATACAGAATCAACAGATAAAGGAGAACTCGAAGAAGAAGACATCACTCCCCCTAACTAAAAAAATACTTTTTATTTTCATAATAATAGGTGCTGTTGTTTGTTCTTCAGCACCTTTTTGGCATATTTATTTTAAAAGTGACGAAATTAAAACTCTTGTTAGCGAGTATAAAGAATTAAATAACAAAGTTACTGAGTCAAATAAAGTTAAAAGTGATCTTATAGGTCAATTAGGAAAAAAACCTAATGACAAATTAGTACTTCAAAATTTAATTGAAGCACAAAAAATCTACCAAGAGAATTATGATATAGCTATTGAAGCTTATAATAATATTAAAAGCAAAAGGGCTTCTAACAGGGTTTTATTTTTCCCAAATATCGAAAAGTTATTTTATAATGTCGGTATAGTTATTTTTCTGCTTTATGTTTCAAGTTCCATGTTTTTATTTTATCGTAACAGGAAGAGTGATGATAATTTATATCTAAATTCTGTTAAGATAAAGTCTGGTTTGATCCTATTAGGGGCAATTTATTTTGTTTCTTATATACTATATCCGGGAGATGATTTTGAAAGTATAACTTATATAATACTAGGCATAGTTTTTGTTTCCATTGCGAGTTACTTCTCCTTACTATTGTCTAGATATATTCGCAGACTTGAAAATGAAGTTGATAGCGCAAATATTAATGTTGTGAGGTTTATTAAGCTATTAGGAAGAGTAAAGAACAGATACCTATTCCCTTTTGCTAAAATGGCTTTAAAATCAAAAGAAAGTAATAAGGATTCTATTGATGATAAATTAAGTGAGTTAGATAACGAGATTGAAAAAACTATAAATAGTATTGCTTAATGGAGAATGATAAAAGTAATAGTTATAAAGAAAAATTACTTAGTAAGTATTCTAAATATGACTTACAGGAAAGTGATTTGGATAATCTAAAGAAGACTTTTAATGAATTCTTACTAGAGCAAATAGAAGATCGTGATAAAATAATTCAAGAATTAAGCAATGCTTTTAAAATTGGTAAGAATATCGATGACTCCGAAGTAAAGGCTACTATAGAAAAATATAGATTATTGAAGGTTTCTTAAACATTACTCTCTATCTCTCCCTGAGTTTTTCTATTAACTCTGCAATAACATCATCCTTTGTTAATAGTTTTTTATAAAGTTGAAACTCTGAATATTTTTCAAAATCCTTCTGTTTTAACTCCATATATTTTATAATATCTGATTTTGACAACTTGTCTAAAATCTCAATAGTTTCCTTAGAAATATACTTTCCTTTACTTTCATGTGTCTTTGGTTCAGATGAAATTGAGTCAGAAGTATTCATCGAGCCTTTCCCCGTTAATAGCCACTGTGCTGAAATTTCTGGATAAGCATTTAGAATATTGTTTAAAGTCTCATCCTTTAGATTAGCACCTCTCTTTAGTGCCTGCTGAATCGAGTTATTTGACATACCAATAACTTTTTCGAAAGCACTGACAGACAGTCTTTTGCTATCTATTATTATTCTTACTCTATCAATAGGCTTCTCCAATTTTATAATATTAATTATATTCAATATTCTAATAAATTATTAAATATATTCTAAATATATAGAATAATGATTGTTTATTTAGAATAATGTTGTTACTTTTGTTTCTATATGAAAACAAATGTACTAAAAAATAGTAATCTTACAGAGAGTGATCTAATAAAAATAAAAGACAACCGTCATAAGATCAAACCCACTGCCCTTGCCGAAAAATTCGATTGTACAGAATCTTATGTCAATATGTTACTTCGAGGTGATAGGGAACCAAAAAGTTATAAAGCTAAAAATATTCTTGAAGGAGCTTTAAAAATACTAGAAGCTATTAACGATTAATAATCTAAATGTAAACGTATGGAGACACCGTATATATTTTATGATAACAAATTAGGAGTAGGTACTCAATTTCTTGTAGCGGATATAAATAAACACGAAAACAGTTTACAATTAATTAACTATAGAGCTTTAAGATCAAGATTGAATAGTAAAACTTCTCCAGAAAAAGAATTAAGAAAGGCTTCGTGGTCTGGACCTGCTTTAGTACAGTTCAATTCTTTATGTAAAGAGTGGAAGGAACAACTTATCATGAAGTTTGGTAACCCTCCTGAAAAAATAAGAAAAAGTTACTTCGCTCAACATTATACTCCAGATAGAAAAGCCTTTGATATTTATGTTGCTCATACCTATGGAGATAACCAGACACTAGATTTAAAATTGGTTGAAAAATATGTGTATCAAGCATCAGTTTTAAACACTGTTCTAAAAATCAAACAAGACAGAAGAATGTACGCAAAAGCATTAGGTGTTACAAGCTTGGATATATGGCAATCATTAAGCAATGATGTAAACTCATTTCGCGAAGTAGAACATGGATTACCAACAACAAAGGATTCATTAAGAAGAAAGGCTACTCAATATGCTAAAGAAGGTTATGTATCATTAATATCTGGAAAACTACAAAACAATAATGCTGCTAAAATTACCAATAAAGAACAAATGGCCTTACTTGATGAGCTTATAGCCAAACATACCAATTTAGACAATGAAGTTATCTGTGGTATATATAATACAGTAGCCAATCAAATGAACTGGCCTACTATAACGGCTAAAACCGTAGCTAACCGTAAAACTAAAAGTAACTTGGTTACATACGCAGGTCGTAATGGATCATCTGCACTTAGTGACAAACTTTTAATGCAAAATAAAAGAAGAAAACCGAGTACGCCAATGTTATATTGGACATTGGATGGATGGGATGTTGAATTATTATATCAAAAACAAACCATAGATAAAAAAGGAAGAAAGGTTATTACCTACCACAATAAACTTTGTATTGTAGCTGTCTTGGACCCTTTCAATAATTACCCTATCGGCTATGCTATCGGAACTCATGAGACTCCTCAATTAATTAAAGAGGCGATTCAAAATGCAATGAATCATACAAAAGAACTGTTTGGGGATTATTACAAGCCTTATCAAATTCAATCGGATAGATATTCTGTTAAAAAACTAACTCCTCTTTACCAAGCAGTATCAAAGATATTTACCCCTGCCAAGGCAAAAAATGGTAAATCAAAAGTTATTGAGCCCTATTTTTCAACCATAAATAAGAAGTATGCTCGTATGCATGACAATTGGAGTGGTTATAATGTGGATTCTGGCAGTAAAAACCAACCAAATGATGAAATGTTAAACAAGATTCGACATAGTTTTCCTGATGAAAAAGGATGTTACCAGCAAATTGTTTCTATAATGGAAACTGAACGAGCTAGTAAAATAAAAGATTTTAAAACAAATTGGGCTTCCGTATCTGATGAATTCAAAAAAACGATTGATATCTCACAATATCTTCTATTGTTTGGATTAACGACAGGCTTTACAAATCAACTTAGAGGAGATGGTATAAATATCACTATTGATGGTCAAAAAATCACATATGATTCTTTTGATCTTGAATTTAGAAAACTATCTCATTTAGATTGGGAAATACATTACGATTCCGAAAATTTAAATCATGTTTTAGCGGTCAGCGAGAATGGTAAATACCGATTCATGCTAGAACAAAAATACATTCAACCTATGGCACTAGCAGACCATAAAGAAGAAGATACTGAAGAGCTAAAACGTATCAGATCTTACAATAAGGAAGTAGTTAATTATATCACCGAACAAAGACAGGAGAATATTAACACAGTACATGAACTGTTTAGCACTAAATCAGAACTCAGCGATACCCTTGCAAAACTAATACTGGTAGACTCCAACGGGCAACATAAGAACCGTAGAAATGAACATAAGGAGATTAACACCAAAGCCCTAGAATTACTTACCGTAAAAAACGAAGAAGACAACAATACAATAGAAACCAACTTCAGACAATCACAAGCTGAATACGTCAATAACAAAGTGAATTTTAACGATTACCTCTAGGTAATATAAAAACCCAGGATAATGGATATTACTATTAAACAACAAATCGCACAGGCAGTGGAAATTCTTGCCAAACTGACCCACCTATTCCTATTATATTGACCCAGTAAATCCTATTTAAACTGACCCACCTATTCTTGTTTAAATTGACCCACCCCCAAAAGTGTGTGTATTAAATAACTTGT
>NZ_VLNR01000092.1 GCF_007489275.1 Aquimarina algiphila | reverse complement strand
AGGAGAGTCGATGAGAAGAAAAAGAAAAAAATCGTAATTTTAACACTGAAATAAACACGCTTTTGGGAACTGTTTTGCTATGCTCTATTTAAACAGGAATACCCGGGTCAATTTCATAGGAATCTCCACACTAGTAATTGAATATTAAAAAGTATAATTAATCTTAAAACCTTAAAAATGAAAAAACTTATTTATTTACTATTTGTTACTACTCTATTCATTTCGTGTGAAAAAGATAGTAACGATGAACTTACAAATGATCAAAATTTAACTACTATTTATCTTAAAGCAAATGGCTCAGAAAACTTTATTCAAAAGAATTCATCTAATTGTTTTATTTCTGGACCTACAATTGTACAGCCCAATACGTTTGAAACATATATAATCAGGAATACCCAAGTCTATGGAGGTACTCTCAGGCTTGATACAGATGATAGTAGCATTTGGAGGTTTGCCGGTGTTACTGCACCTGACGCTAGCGGAAATATAACAGCCAGGATATTTTTCGGATCAAATTTTAAATGTGGATCTTTTAATGTGAATCTGAGTAATGATTTTGGTGAAACATGTGAAACTTCTATAGATATAAGTACTGGGGATAATTGTACTTGTATTACTACACCTCCTGCACCGGAAGCAATTGATTCGCGGTTTGGTACTCCAGTGCCTCCTGGATATGTTCAAGGAAATTTAGGAGGAAATAGTATTTGTACTAATACAATTGATAATACTTTATCAGTTCCATTAGATTCTTGCTCAAGTTATTCATGGTCAATTACTCCTAGTGGAACTCATCTAGCAACAATTCTTCCATCGAGAAATGAAGCTGTTGTGATTATTAAACAACCAGGAGAATATGTCGTCAGACTTGTTACATCTAACAATGCTGGACAGAGAACAGAACAGTATGTTTTATTTGCAGAAAATTGTAATGGCGGAGGCATAGGAGGTTTCTAATTAAAATTTAGTAAAAAACCTTCTGGAGAAATTCAGGAGGTTTTTTATAGTATAAGATCCAAATTAGGGCAAGTTTAATCTACATATTGAGACATTCAAACCCCACTATTATCATTAAAGTAATATAGAATATCATCACATTCAAAATTCTTATGTCTATCAATTAGCTCAGTAAATATTTTAATGGATACTCGTTTGCTTCTTTTACCAGAGTATTTCTTAGTCTACGGAGTATAGAACAATTAGCAATCAATGACGGTTTTCGATCTGTAGAGCATTTCTTCAAATGGTTCAATAAGAATTTTCTGGGTAAGATAATCCACTGGACAGATTTACAAAACGAATCAGCCCATGTGGAGTATCATAATAAAATAAATTCAAAGTTTAAGCTGCACAATAGTCAGCGCCTTTGTCAATACAGATTTGTCCATCTGAATCGGTGAAAACTCCATAAAGAACACCATCTGTTTCAATACAATAATTAAAATCACTATTATAGTCATCATAGCAATCATGATTCGCACCACCGTTTATTTGTTTTAGTTCATTTCGACTCAAAGTCCTTTCGGTCCAATTCGTGTTTTTTTCTAAGATTCTTTTCATTTCTTTTGATTTTAAGATTTTAACTTCTGCATTTGCTTATCTATATGAATAAGTTTATGCAACACCACATAACTCTTTACATGTTTTTTTACAATCATCAGAGCCTCCTTCTCCCACAAAGTTGTCAGATCTAGAAGATGTGTCAACTATATCGCATGCTTCAGAACATGACTTTAAGCAACCGTTTGTCCCGCCTGATCCGTTAATGAATTTTAATTCTTTTTTAGGAATTTAAAATTCTGATAAACTTCTTAAACTTTTCATTTTTAATAATATTTAAGGGTTAATAATTAATTTACTATTGACAATAGTATTGTGAATTCTCCTTTAATGTATTAGTGTATCAAATCGTTACCTCTAAAATTTTGTTAAAATCAATAGTAGTAATTTGTCTATAGTAAAAGAGCTATGGTTTGAGTGCGTAATGATGAAAAGTGAGGTAGTTATGCAATATCGTTACCAAATGGGTTACTAGATTGTTATACTGTAGATAGATTAAGAGGTAAAGCATATATTGGTAGTATTGAAGAAATAACCCAACCAGTGGAATATGAAATTTTAGTCTTTTAGTTTATATATTTAATCATTGTCAATCATATATCGGTATTAATTTTTAAAATATAGGGTATCATTTTTTTGAGTTAAAACACTAAATACTGAACTCACAATTTTGTGTTTAACTTAAAACCTCAAAAAATGAAAAAACTTATTTATTTATTAACCATTATTACTCTACTTGTTTCTTGCGAAAAAAAGAGTGCCGATGAACTTACCAATGATCAAGGTTTAACTTCTATCGAAATTAAAGAATCTGATGCTAAGAGTTCATCTGGTAGATATTCTATCTCTGGGGCTACAGTTGTAACACCTGGTACTGTAGTAAGTTTTAGTTTGACATTATTATCATTAACTCGTGGTATAATTAGCCTTAATCCTGATAATCCTGACCTTTGGAAAAAGAAATCTAGAATTGGCGGATCTAGGAAGGTATCTATAGAAATAAAACCATCATTCACTTGTGGTGAAATAACATTCACAACGGGTAATGGATGTACTGATACTTTTTATGTTACTACTGCAGGTAGTATATGTGATTGCGATGTAACACCAACAAAAGGTTATCCTCCTTGTATATGTAATCCTCAACCACTTACCACACCTAGCCTAATAATTTTTGATAATTTTTTAGGGTCAAACCCTGTCAATGGTGATTTTTGTATAAACACTACAGCAAATGTACTTAGGGTGAATGATGTGGATTGTGTATCAGATTACATATGGTCTATTTCTCCAACTGTATTTGGGACTGATTTAGAGAAAAGCCCAATAAGTCCAAATACAGCACTATTAAAAGTTAGCCAACCAGGAGAATATGTTGTTTCCGTTAAGGCTGTTCAAGATGGGGAAGTTAGTCCAGCTCGTTTTATCAGTTTAACTGCAGAAAATTGTTTTGGCGGTGGTTTCTAATTTAATTATTCCTTTTTACAAGTAAGGACTACTTTAAATTGTTAAGGAAAAATTAAATTAATATTTCAATTAACTAATTTTAATAAATTAGTCAAAAATTACCTCATAATCAACACTTTACAAGTGTTGTTGTGAGGTTTTTTTGATTTTAACGTAATTCAGTTATCTATTGTTTTAGATAATGAAATCCCTCCCAAACTTTAAATATATTAAGCACCCCTGCATTTGTCATAATTGGTATTTATAGTTAAGAATATGGTTGTCATGATAGCTTATATCTACCATATTTAGCATGTAGTTACTAGGGTAATTGTATCCAATTGTTTTAACCAATTAAAAATACCCAATACTAGGGATTGAATTGAATTTTTTATTTCAATATCATTGAGAAAATAATACCAGTAGAAAATGAAACAGAAAATAATACTAACCTTCAACAAAGAAGAACTGAATAAGTTTGAAGAAGCTTTGGGTAATAGTGGTATAAACAAACTTTCTGAACTAGTTACCCTTGTTATATCAAAGGATAATCCTGAAAAGTATATAACTAGAAAAGTTAAAGAAGCACTTTCTGATTTGAGCGGATTTGAGATTGAATTTATAACCCTCTCCCATAATTTAAAAACCGATTTAGGTCTAACTAACTACCATAAAAAATCGTTAAAGTTTTATTTTCAAAGAATTGTGAAGGATTTGGATTCCAAAAAAGCAGTAACTGTGCAGGAGTGTGAAAAACTCACCAAAGTATCAGATTGTATCAAATTGATAAAATCAAAAATATGAAGTCGCAAAAACTTATACTATTGATTACATTTTATATTTATCACTTCATCACAACAGCCCAAGAAAATAAAGGTAGTTTCTTCAATCAAGTTACATTAAGAAAGTCATTCCAGAGTAAAAATGACAAAGCTGAACCTGCAATAATAACCTATTCAAACCCTAAGGAAAAAGAAGCTTCTTGGTTAATAAATGGTGCAGTAGGAATAAATGTTTTACCAAAAACAAAAAAAGTCCTTACTCTTTCCCCATACATAGAATATCATAGAAATACCTTAATTGACAAAGAACAAGATAATTTTCAAACAGGACTAGCCCTTGAATGGCAAACTTCAGATATTTCCACGAACGGTTGGACACCAGTATTGATCTCATCCATTAAGTACAATAATGATAATATAAAAGACATATCTTCATTTCAAGGAAACATATACTTTACGCCATTGTTTAAAGGAAAAGCACTCGAAGCGAAATATTTTTGGCTGCCTAATACAACTGTAAACTTTGGTAAGTTGTTTCAATTTGTTTACACGCCATACTTAGGTTTAGAAAATGAAAATAGAATATCAACAGAAGAAAATATTGATGAAGGTAATATCTATCGTGGATATTTTAGGATTTCATCAAACATCTTATTATTTCCTATAAATGAAAAGTTAAAAAACAGATTTGAATTCAATGTTGATTGGCAATATCGTTATAATTTTAGTGAAAATATCCAAAGCCTAAACACTTCAGAGCATCAGTACTTTACTACAAGTTTTAACTATATCTTCTTTAAAACTGATGACGATAAGAAATCAGCAAAAATTGGATTAGACTATGTTAATGGTGAAAATCCAACGAAGAATTTCGAAGAGCAATCTTTTTACGCAATAAGCTTAAAAATAAAATTATAATAAAGTATGTTGAAAGTTGAACTGGAAAATATTCGATTATTTGCAAATCAACAAAATTCGTTGATTGCACATTCTGATAGTGAAATGGAACTCTCTATCTTATGTTTTACACAACCACCGAGACCACCAGAACTGAAACCCTGTGATGAATGTGGAAAATTCCCATTAATTTCTGGCAAAAAGTTCTTCTTTAATGCTAGCCCTTCAATTTTTGAAAAAAAGAAAGGCCATATGAAACTCATTATTCAGAATCAATCTGGTGATGTATGGCAGAGAAAAATAAATATTGAACCACCTATGTTAGCTTAAAAAATAAATCTATGACTAAAATACTGAATATCAATAAGGGACTACAGAAAGAATTGGAATTCTCTAATAGTAAATTCAAAGAATGGCTAGTAAACTTGGATACTGAAGTTGAAAACTTAGATAAAACAACTAAAACGAGAAAATACACGGCAACAATTTTAAAATTGATAGTTGTAATTAGTGGAATTGTTATAGCTTCTGGTTTTTTGAAAGATGCTGATATTATTGTTCAAATAATAGGAGCCGTTGTACTTTTAATAACGGCAATTGAAAGAGTATTTGCAAACTTAGACAAACTGTTAAGCACTGTAGCAGCAAAAAACGCTTTCAATCGAGTTAGAAGAGAAGTCGTCCGTATTCATACGAATAGAATTAGGCCTATTTTAGGATTGAAAGAAACTAAACCAGAAGAAGCAGCAAAAAAAATAATTGAGCTACAAAGTGAGTTGATAGATAAATTGATGAAGATTGATGATGAGATCAAAACCAATCTGGAAAATAAAAATTATGATATACTTGGCAGATTAACATTGGAAGATAAAGAATAACTGGCTACAACACGTCGTATAAGTAATAATAGCGGTTTAAGTGATAAAATGAAAGTATAAACATAAAAACAAAGGTTAGTGCAAAACCCAAAGGTTTGTAAACAGAAATCCGCTACTACTAATACACTAGACCGTTAGGCAAAATTGAAATTATGAAAGAACAAACAAGTTGGGAAAAATACATCCCCTGGTTTTTAACTATAGCAAGTAGTATAGTTTTAATTGCAATAGGCTTTTTTTTAATTAATAATATTAATTGGTTTAAAGAAGGAGTCTTTGAAAACAAGGCGGATTTGAATTTAGAATACAAGGTGTATGCCTATCAGATGCATTTAAGTATGATAAAACGTTCTGTGGGGTTATTTTCTGGATTTGCTTTAATGTTTTTAGGTATAGGTGTTGCTTTTTATTCTTTAAAAAGACAAACCACCTTAAATTTGGAAGGTGCTGGAATAACAGCCAGTCTTGTTACTGCTTCACCAGGTATAGTCGCGATGATTTTAGGTGCATTCCTTATAATTAGTACTATTAAAAGTAAAGACGATTTTCCAAATTTTGAAGACTCAGATAAAATAGGAATAAAAATTAATGGGCCTGAGAAAAGCCCTGGACGAGTAAAATAATTATGGTATGAAAACACATCTTCTAATTATTACATTATTCATAATGAATACGATGTATTTAAACTCCCAAAATATTGACCAATCCGATATTAATACAACTTGCTTTGTGCTCTCGGAATTAATAGCAAAGGCCAAAGAAAAAGGAGATATCGAATCAATGGTAATATTTTCTAATACTATAGATAAAATCAAAGCAGATCATAATATTCACCCTACATATTCAACCTATTTTGATTCAATTAAAAGTTCAAATCTTAATATTAGCAAAGGGATTGTTATCTCTTTGAATAACCCTCCAAAATCTCCAGGGTTCACAAACAAAGAAATTGATGATTTTATGAGCCTTAAAAAAGACAACATTTCTTTATCTGATTTCAACGATTTTTTAGTTTTGAAAAAACTCGGTCAAAACAAATTAAAACTTGAAAACTTAAATGAATTAGAAATAAAGAATTTAGAAAAATTCAAGAAAGAAATTGAAACAATAAAAATCAATCAATAAAACTTTGCCTAACTAAGTGTATAGTAAATGACATCCTACGGATAGCTTCGCTGCTTTTTGTACAAACAGTTAGGCACAATTTCAGTAACCGAATTATAATTAATAATCTAAAACCAAAACAGATATGAACAATCCATTTCACATTCAAAGAGAACTTAGATATGGAGCGCCAGTTTGCGACGAAATTTTAATAGGCAGATATTTTACAATAGGCTATTCTTGGTATTTCAGACAAGCAAAATGGGCTTTAGAAATAATAAACCGAAATGATTATCTTCTTAGTGAAGTAGAAAGAATGAATAACTTTCGTGCAGATACAAGAATACCAGAAAGATTTCGAGCTGGTTTAAACCCCTATGTAGGAAGCGGATACGATCGAGGACACTTAGTCGCAAGTGCTAATAGCAACATTTTGGAAATTCAAAATAGTGAAACTTTTTTAATGTCAAATATGTCTCCACAAAAACCAAATTTTAATAGAAGAATTTGGAAAAATTTGGAAGAAGCAACCAGAACATTAAATAATCAAGATGAGATATTAGAAACTTATGTTCTAACCTGCCCTGTATTTTATTTTGATAGATTGATTGAAACAATTGGAGATAAAAATGATGATTACGGAATAGATATTCCTATTCCTCACGCATTTATTAAGAGTGTATTAGCAGAAGATAAAAGAGGTAAACTAAAACTTTGGACTTTTGAAATGGAGAATAAAGAATTGGACGGAAATCTAGAAGATTATTTAGTTGTCACATATGACGCTGAACAAATCGTGGGAGGCCGATTTTGGGACAGAATTAGCGGTGGAGATATGCACGAACAGAAAAAAAACCCCATAGCAATGTGGAATTATTAAAATCGTGCCTAACAATGGCAATAAGTAAATACTTGTTTTACATACTCTGAAAATTCCTCTAGAATTTCAGCTTAGTATGTACTGCAAAGTTAAGTACTAACCCTCTCATATCTTGTGCTATTATGAACAATGGTGAAAATGAAAAAAAACAATATATAAGGATGATGTCTGAATTCAGGTCGATCATTAAGTATATTACTCAAATGGCAGTTGCGTCTTTAATTCTTCCAATAGTATTCTATAGAGATATAATTGGCGTACAAGAGACTATTTCAATAATGAACGTTGCAAATTGGCAATTAAAATTTTCTTGGATTAGTTTATTAATATCTATAGGGTGCGGTATTTGGTATCAGGATATAGCAACAAGAAAGATTATAAGAGGAAATAATAAAGGTGTCAGACGATTTCCTCAGTTATTCTATGGGCTCACTGTTATTGGGTTTTATTTAGGTATAGGGGTTTTTATCTGGGGTGTACTAATAACTAAGGGATAAATGTAATATTCTTTCAATATCTCAATGTAGAGTATATCATTTTTATATTTTACAAAGTTAAATAATTGATAATCAGTTTAAATATAGTAATCTAGGGACCAGAGATCGGAAGTTCGAATCCTCTCTACCCTACATGAGAAAATGATTTTGCATACTAATGGGATAGCTCTGCCTTTTTACAGGAAAATATAATTTCTAAATATATTTTAAGCTTTTATGCTAGCAAAAAAGTACTTCGAGAGAAAAAGAATTTGTTTATCTCTCGAGAAAACATAATTATCTTTTTTCAAAATTACGTGTGACGGATAATAACTTTAAAATTATATAGACGGATTGTTATTTTGTTCTAAAATTTTTATCATTTTGAAGGATTTTAGTAAATGAAATAATCCTGGTAAAATCACAGTACCACCAATGATAAGTGTTATTCCTAAAACTTTTATTACGCTATCCGGAGCTATATTTTCTAATATACTAACGCTCCCTTCATCCAAAAGAATAATTCCGGGAAAATGAGCTAATAATGCTGCCAACAAAATTAAAAATACCTGGAGACCAGCAAAAAAACGACTTAATATTCTTCTTCCTTTTTTAATAGTAATCCAAAGAGGTATTAATAATAGTCCAGAAAATAACATCGCCGTTATTGAATACGGGTTTTTAATAAAATCATGTACAAAGATATAATCGTAACTGTACCCATATATAAAAGTCAGTAATCCTATTGCAAAAACAATGATCGTGGCAATTCCCGCTTTTCTGATATAAATATTTTCTTTTTCTGATTCTCCGATTAATAAAACCGAAGATAAAAACGCACAGAGAGATGCAAAAAACAATCCTATTAATATGCTAAATATATTAAACCAGGGCGCTACAAAAGCCTCATAAAAAGTTAAGGTAGTAACATCATCTACTACTTTTATTTTACCACTTATCAGTCCGCCAAAGACCATCCCTAAAAAGATGGGAGTGATAAGACTAGAAATCTTAAACATGGTATCATATAATTTCTGCGAATTATCAATTACCGCATCATAGTGTCTAAAAACAAATGCTACTCCTCTTAGTGTAACTCCTAACAATACAATGGTTAATGGGATATGTAGGTTGACTACCATGATATTATAGTAAACAGGAAATGCTACCCATAAAATCACAATCAGAATAATGATCCATATATGGTTTGCTTCCCATACAGGTCCCATTACACGATAGATAGTTTTCTTAGTAATTTTTTGATTTTCTTCAGAAGAAAAAAGCTCTACAATACCGGCTCCATAATCAGCACCACCAAGAACTACATAGAGATACAATGAAAATATCAAGAAAAACAAAACGACATATAACATATTTATAGGTTTAGTTTGAGGAATTAAGAACTCTTATTTGTCGTAGCATTAACCAGGTTACCGCTACTGATAAAATTGTATATACTGCAACATAAGTATAGAAGCTAAAAACTATACCAGGCATAGGAGTGACTGCGTCTTTTGTTCGCATTACTTTATGAATAATCCAGGGTTGTCTTCCTACTTCGGTTACAATCCACCCCGCTTCCAGTGCAATGAATCCCATAGGAGCCAGCATCACAAAAAGTAACCAATACTTATTGGTAGTAAACCATTTTTTTTTCTTCAAAGAAACAAAATATAAAACCCCAGCAAACAATAACAACGTTCCTATACCCACCATAACCTGAAAAGCATAATGTACTATACTAACATTTGGTCGTTCATCTTCAGGAAAATCATTCAATCCTTTTACCTCTGCATCAAAATCTCCAAAAGCCAGAAAAGATAACATCCCTGGGATTGCGATCTTATACTTTACTTCTTGGTGTTCTGTATCTACTATTCCGCCAATATATAAAGGAGCTCCTTTTTCGGTATTATAATGAGCTTCCATGGCTGCTAATTTTACAGGTTGTCGCTCTGCAATATCTTTTGCAGAGATATCACCACTTATTGGTTGTAATATTGCAGCTATTGCTCCAAATGTAATTGCTATCTTAAATGCTTTTTTATGCAATTCTACTCTTCTCCCCTTATACACCTGATAAGCATGAATACCAGCTACTGCAAAACCTGTTGCCGTAAACGCCGCAAGAGTCATATGCAATGCTTGAGTAAACCATGCGGGGTTAAGCATCGCCTTAATAGGATCAATATTCAAAAATTCGCCATCTATATAATCAAATCCACTTGGTGCGTTCATCCATCCATTAGCCGCTACCACCAAAATTCCTGAAGCTACTCCAGATATTCCTATAATAACACCAGTAAACCAGTGAAATTTCTCGGGTAATTTATTCCATCCATATAAATAAAAACCCAATGCCAGTGCTTCTACAAAAAAAGCTGCTCCTTCTAATGAAAAAGGCATTCCGATAATTGGTCCTGCATGTTTCATAAATTCTGGCCACAGCAATCCCAATTCAAATGATAAAGCTGTTCCTGAAACGGCACCGGTTACAAAAAATATGGCAACTCCTTTTTGCCATGCTTTAGTCAACGTTAAGTAGATTTTATCTTTAGTTTTTAACCATTTATAATGGGATACGACCATAAAAAAAGGCATTACCATACCAATACAAGCAAAAACAATGTGAAATATAAGAGTAAATGCCATTTGAAGTCTTGCAGCATCAAGGTTTTCCATAGATTATTTTTTTAATCTTTTTATTGTATAAATATACTCTTAGACATCATAATACTAAGTAACCTTGGTTACATATGTCTAAAAAAAGATTGTTTTCCCGGAAGTTTCTTTTATGCTATAAAGATACGATCTAAACACGGTTTTTTAAAGAAAAAAAGCTGTTGTTTTACCCCAAAATCCATAAACTTTTATCCATATCCTTTTTACCAACCTAGGGAAAACCCTAGATTTTAAATCCTAGGTTTTACACTCACAAACAAAGCGCTGAACAACAGTAATTTAGCAAACACAAATTTGTATGTAAGGGGGAATCTGAAAACCCATATCAAAAGAGTAGGAAAATCTTAAAACTATTTATTATGAAAAAATCAATTTTTAAAATGTCAATTTTAGCAATACTGTTAGGAATCGTATTTATTGCTTGCGAAAAAGAAGGAGTAAAGACAGAAATCGTTGAGTTTAATGAAGAAGAATTTACAAGTGAAACCGGTAATCATGATCAAGTTTTGGATATTAAGAATGAAGAAATCCAACAACCTTTACTTCATATGAGTTTTGATAAAAATCTAAGTAAAGAAGAAAACGAGCTCAAATGGAAAAAAAAGGTTAAAGAATATGTGAATAAAAATGCTAACCAAAATAAGGGAGTAAGTACTCATGTAATATATGAAATAATTACTCATACAGGGTCGCAACCTAATCATGATACTAACGGTGATGTAATGGCCAAAGTAGAATTTGTTCATGACCAGGGAAGACGCATCACTAGATATTTAGCATTGGATAATGGTGATGATAGAAATACAGATCAAGTCGATGTTTATCTTTTCGATCTTCAGTTTAATAATACTGCTATATCCTGGATAGAAGTAGATGAAGCGCATCTTAGATTAAGAGGTACTAATAATTGGTTTGTCAAGTCATTTGACGTCGCAATATGGAAATCTGACCAAACTGTACCTGCAACATCTGATAGTAATGGCGCATTCTTGTTATCAGATCCAAATTTATGGATGGACAATCAAACTGAAACAGGGTGGGATTATTACCATGCAGAAGGCCTCAGTTATTCTCGTGTTAATTTCTAATCATAAAATTGATTCCAAAACCTTTTTTACGGCCTGTTTATTTTAAAAAAACAGGTCGTTTAATTCTTCTACATTTAACTATACCTTAAAAATCTCTATCTCTTTTCACAAAAAGGGGTAAAATCCTCTAGCAAATAGGATTTAATTGGATAAGAAGATATGTATCTTTAATGTAACCCCTACTATTTTGTCAGCTAATTATATTGATAATGAGACTGAGTTATATTCATATATGTTGGACGTTTGTGTTATTAAATTTTAACACAATATCTGCGCAACATATTAACAATACTGACACTTCTACCTCAAAAAAAAGAATGGAATATCAATTACGAAAGTCATTAGATCAATCTGATTACAAAAAAGCTTTGGAAATAACAGATAGTATGGAGCTTTACGGCATCAAGAATAAGGATAGTATTTATATGGCTATTGCTTACGATGCAAAAACGACACTCTATAGATTTAAGCGAGACATTCGTAATGCCAAAATTAATGTGAAAAAAGGCATTTCTATTTATGAAAAATATCACCATTATAGTGAATTGATAAAATCAAATTCATATCTCGCCAAAACGCTAAGAGATGAAGGTAAATTAGATTCTTGTTTTTATACCTTAAACAAAATTAATAGATTGTACATATCAGATACCGTATCTAAAGGAAGTTTACGATATTTTTATAATGAAAAAGAAGCATCTCATTCAGTAGCAGGAAGAATTGATTCTTCATTACATTATTCTTTCAAAAGAATAGGCTTAATTGAAGAAGATAATTATTTTCAATTAGGAGTCTCTTATTTAATCTTAACTGAAAACTTTTATAAAGTTAATGATCTGAAAAAGGCATTAAACTACATCAATGAATCACTTCATTATTTTTCTAAAGATCCACGTAACCTTACTATCGCTACCTGTAAAGCTTATATTTTAAAAGGAAATATTTTACTTGCTCTAAAGCAATATCAAGAAGTTAAATTATATGCCCATAAAGCTTTAGACCTAATTAAAAATAAAGATTTACCCAACTATAAGGTACAAATAGAGGTTTTACTTTTCAAATTGAATGGACAAATAGGAAAACCTCATAAGATACCAGTATTAGATGTCACCGATATCAAAAACAAAAAAATAACTAACAGTACCTTATTCGATTTTTATTTAGCAAAATTGAAGTATAGTGTTCATGAAAAAAAATGGAAAGAAGCACGTGTACTTATAGAAAAATTACATTTACTAATCCCAAATATCAGTGATCTTAATTTAAAACAAACCTTTCATCAATTATCATCATTGTATTGGGCAGAAGTCAAAGATTTTGAAAAAAGTTATTATGAACAAAATCAATACTTTAAAATAAAAGAAAAGATTAATACCAGGCAACACATCTATACTGCCTATGATCTGGATCAGAAATATCAGCTAGCCAAAAAAAATGAGGAAATTGTAAATCAAAACTTTAGAATCCAAACACAAGAAAATGAGTTACTAAAAAAAGAAAAACATCAAATTTATTTAACGTTATCAATACTATCAGCAATACTAGGGTTCATTTTGCTACTTTTTATCTATAGACAACGTCAGAAAATAAAGAATAATGAGATCATAACCTTACAACATCAACAGGAAGTAATTAAACTCGAATCACTTATTGATGGGGAGGAAAAAGAACGTAATCGATTAGCTCAAGACTTACATGATGGCATTAATGGTGATTTATCTGCAATTAAATATAAAATTACCTCTATAGCACCTTCTAAGTTAAATGAAAAAGAAAAAATCATACATCATGAGGCTATTCAAATGCTTGATAATACAGTAGAGCAAGTACGTAGAATTTCGCATAATCTTGCTCCTTCTTCCTTGTTAAATTTTAATCTGATCGAAGTAATACAACAATTTTGTGATAGAATCAATTCTTCTAATCCTTTAAATACAAGCTTTCAATATTTTGGAAAACAATTCAAACTTGAAAAGGAAAAAGAAACTGTTATTTACAGAATCATACAAGAACTCACAAATAATATCATAAAACATGCTAATGCTACCGAAGCTTTGATACAAATCAATAGTTATGAAAACAAACTTCATATTACTGTTGAAGACAATGGAATTGGATTTGATCCTGATGTAAAAAGTCACGGAATAGGATTGCAGAATATAAAATCAAGAGTCAGTCTCTTAAATGCTAACTTAGATATTCATTCAAGTGCTGAAGGAACTTCCTTCAACATAGAAATATATCTTGATAAAATTTAAAAAATGATAACAGTTTCGATTTTGGATGATCATACAATGGTACTAAGGGGACTTGAAACTATGCTTGAGGATTCTAATAGTATTAAAGTAAAGGCTACGTATAAGAAAGGGCAGGAATTATTGAAAAACTTACAAAACAATAGTTATGATGTGCTGATATTAGATATAAATTTACCAGACATCAATGGCATTGAATTATGTAAACGTATTACCAAGACATACCCCAATATATCCATCATAGGCCTATCCAATTATAGTGAAACGGGTTTTATAAAAAATATGATACGCAATGGAGCAAAAGGATACTTGCTAAAAAATACTTCAAAAGATGAATTAGAAGAAGCCATTAAAACGGTACATAAAGGAGAAACCTATCTACCATCTATCTTAAAAAATAAATTATTGAACGAAAGTATCGGTGTAAAATCTTCTTCATTTATACCAAAATTAACCAGAAGAGAAAAAGAAGTATTGCAATTAATTGCTAAAGAACATACAAATGAAGAAATAGCACAAACACTTTTTATAACTGTAAAAACGATAGAAGCCCATCGAAGTAATTTGATTCTAAAAATGGGAGTGCGTAATACTGCAGGTCTGATTCGTGTTGCTTTTGAAAAAGGATTATTGGTATAATCTTTTTATCTTATAAAAACCTGCTCAGAAAATAATATCCTCAACAGGTTTTTTATATCTAAAAAATAATAGATTACTTAACGACTTTTATCATTTTTACATTGTCATCAGAAGTTATCTTAAGCAAATAAATTCCTTTGGAAAGGTTGGACGTTTGTATCGTTACCATATTTTCTTTGGTACTCTTATCAGGAACTACATTAGTTAATTTTCCAGAAAGATCATACATTTCTATTTTTAAATTATTCTTATTCACATTCTTTGTAAACGAAAGTGATAGCGTTTCCTTGAAAGGATTTGGCCATGCACTTATAAAGTTTAGTCTATCATTATCTGAGGTTATATTAGAAAAAGATCCATTTAAAGCATTTAAATTAGGACATTCTCCAGGGCAATTATCAAACCATTGGTTGTTATACCATCCGCTTGTTGTTTTAAATAAATTATCAGTCTGCGCTCCTCCATTATCATTAAACACAATACCAACATCTACAGTCTGATCTATAGTATATTTATACCACGGAGAACTACTTAATTTAGACATTTGTATTCCTGGCCAAGCTGGAAATCCAGGTATTGCATCATTTGCGTTTTTATCATAAATATAAATATAAACTGTGTTCCAGTTGTTCGGTTTCTTGAAATATACCATAAACGAAGTATCCACAATATCTGGACATTCATTAGGACACGTATCTGACCATTGGTTATCATACCAGCCACTTGTTGTTCTAAATAAATCATCGGTCTGCGCTCCTCCATTATCGTTAAACACAATTCCAACTTCTACAGTTTGATCAATAGTATATGCATACCAAGGAGAACTACCTAACTTTGACATCTGTATCCCTGGCCAGCCAGGAAATCCCGGGATTGCTGTATTGGCATTTTTATCGTACAAATAAATGTAAGCCGTACTCCAATTATTTGGCTTTTTAAAATTAACAGTATATCCAGACACATTTTCAATAGTATAGGTTCTGCTTACTATAGAAGAATTTCCTGCAGTATTAATTGCAATAGCTTTGACCACAGTACTACCTTCTGCAGATATGGTAAAAACACCAGTATAAGGAGTACTTGAACTATCTGGCATTGACCCATCCAAAGTATAGAATATTGATCCCGAATTTGTTGCATCTATAGACACGTCTACACTTCCGTTAAAAGATCCAGAAGCAGGAGATACTGATACTACAGGCAACTCAATAAGATCCGGGCAGTCTCCCGGGCAATTATCAAACCATTGATTATCATACCAACCATTTTTAATTCTGGTTAAATCATCAGTCTGAGCACCTCCATTATCATTAAATACAATACCAACCTGAACATTTTGATCAATGTTATACTTATACCACGGTGTATCACTTACGGTTTCCATAGCAACTCCAGGCCAAGCCGGGAACCCTGGTATGGCTGCTCCTGTACTTTGATTAAATACATAAATAAAAGCCGAAGACCAGCCTGTTGGTTTTTTGAAATACACATCAAAAGGACCTCCAAATACATAATCTCTTGTGATTATTGAAGATTGATTCCCTTCTGAATCTATCGCTATCGCTTTTATAGTAGTATTCTCACTTATCGTAAACGAGTTATTATAGGCTATACTAGAAGAAGAAGGAGTAGTTCCATCATCTGTATAAAAAATATTTACTGAAGCTCCCGGAGTTGTAGTTGATGCTGTCATCTCTACGCTTACCGCGCTTGTATAAAAACCTGAGGCGGGAGATACAGATAAAGATGCTGAATTTGAAATCGTTAAAGGTTCTGCTATCAATACCAGTCCAAAAGAGGTTCCAAAGTTAACACTACCTCCAGATACTACAGCTGTTTTATCAGAGAAGTAGTCTTTTAAAGTTGTTCCATTTGGCCACATACCAAAAACATTCAACCCGCCAGAGAAATCATCATCATTTCCTGTATATACCAATGATTTATCTGTAATTCCCGCATTATTATATTCTCTCTTAAAGGTATAAGGAGTATCCTGTAACTTAGTATGTTTTCCTGCACCAACAGAAACGTGTTCTCTTCTAAACTTGCCTAACTTTTGAAAATGTATTAAGGTAAGAGCTGCTTTAGAATTAGGGTTATTTAATTCATTAAAATTCATATTTGAACGTAGTGTAGCATCGCCAGAAGCTCCGCCTCCAGGAGTTAAAGTTCTTGCAGTTTCATCACCATAATAAATCTGTGCAGGTCCAGGAGTTAATAATAATTTGGTTCCTGCTTCAAAAGTTCTGGTTCTATTTCTATCAAAAACTTCATTTGTATCGTGGTTTGCCAAAAAATTCATAGCACTTTTACCATTTCCCAGTTGGTTTTGTAAAAGATTATCATATCTACTAAAAATACTTTCTAATCCGTCATTGGCATTAAACCGAAATTCAAAATTAATAAGGTTAGCAAATCCATTATCATAATAATCTACATTGAAACCATCTCCAGTAAATCTTCTTCCCATACTTGGTGCAGAATAACCAAATACTTCTCCTGTCATCCAGAAATCTAAATCATCTAATTTTTTATCTGGATTATTATTTTTCCATTCTCTTAAGGCAATTAAACCCTCTGTTTCTAGCTCTTTCCAAACAAACTCTTCGACATGTTTAACTGTATCTACTCTAAATCCATCTACTCCATAATCTCTAACATAATCAGTTAGCCATTTCATTATATAAAACCTTGGAGCTCTTGGATAACCTGTTCTGTTAAAAAAATTATTTAATTCGTTCTCTTCTTGTTGTCTCCTCCCCTCCTGGCTCCATTTATTAAGTAACCAACCAGGAACTGAAACATTTCCATTTGATTCTGTTCTTATATCTGGTAAATTATCAACCAATTCACAGGGAATACTACCTCCTGGTCCTTGAAAATTACAAGTAGGTTCACGACGAACCCATTCTGATGGCCATGATTCATCGCTAGAATTATCGGGTCCTACATGATTTAAAACCACATCCATAATGATTCGAATACCGTGATCATGAGCTTTATCCACAAAGGTTTTAAAAAGAGCATCTGTTCCCAGGTTACGATCTATGGTCGTCCAGTCTTTTGCCCAATATCCGTGAAAAGCATACCCCGCTCCACCAATAGAACCATGTATATTTTCATACGGTGGAGTAACCCAAAGTGCATTCACTCCCAAGTCATCAAAATATCCACTATCAATTTTATTGATTAATCCTTGAAGATCTCCACCTTCAAAACTTCTTAATGGTGGACCATTTCTTTGTCTTCCATAAGAAAAGTCGTTAGAAGTATCTCCATTTTCAAAACGATCGGTAAGTACAAAATATACCGTTGCATTCTCCCATGTAAATGGTATGTTCTTATTGGACTGAGCAATACCGATTCTAGGTATGCAAAAAGCCAATAAAAGCCCTAAATAAAATAATTTTTTCATAATACATTATTTGTTGATTAATAAGTAACTACTTGATAATCTATTTCTTAAATAGTTTCTCAAACGTTGTAATAAAGATTTCGAAAAAAAAACGGCATTTTATAACCATTTTTTTACGCAAACGTTTGATTGTTAATAATTTATTTATTTTATAGTTAAAAAATTAACAATAACTTATTTAAATAGCCAAAATTCAAAAAATTCATTACATCAACTTTCATCATAAAGATTTCGTTTATGTATTTCACAAAATAGAAGCATTAGAATTAAATTACTCATAATACCAAAGAACATTATGTTTTTTATATACAGGGAAAAATCGACAAGAATTAGGGTAAAAACTACATTTTGAAGCAACGAATATCAACGCATCTTTACCATATCAAATTATAAGAGTAGGTATTCTACTAAAAAATTAATATAAAGAACACTACAAAATGGAAAGTACAATTGAGAAAAACTTAAAACATGTTCATGAATTACTATCAAAAGGACAATTTATAGAAGCGATGGAAACTTATTTACATGATGATGTAGAATTACAAGAAGCTAATGATGCACCAAAAAAAGGAAAAGCATTTAATGTTAAGTTCGAACAAGATTTTATAGATAATCAACTTACAGAGTTTATTCGATATGATGTAAACAATTATGCTGTCAATGGTAACCATTCTTTTTATGACGCAATAATGGAATTAAAATTAAAAGATGGCAGTACTATGCTTTCAGAGCAAACCGTAGTAACTGAATGGAGAGATGGAAAAATTTACAGAGAACGTTATTATCATGCATAATTGTATAAACTCATACTTTTATTTATATGAATGAGACCCTTGTGCATGTTACAAGGGTTTTTTTATCTTATACTATCGATATTAAGTACTCCAACCTCTATATTTTGAATTGTTTATGCATTACGATATGCTAAAAGTAAATTCATACATTATTTTCTTCAATTTTATTTGGCCTTATATTAAATGATTTATTTATATTTGCAGCCTCAAAAGGATAACCTTTTTTCGGGGTGTAGCGTAGCCCGGTTATCGCGCCGCGTTTGGGACGCGGAGGTCGCAGGTTCGAATCCTGCCACCCCGACAAATAGGGTATTAAAATTAAATTTTTAATACGCAAATTAATGAAAACCAGTAAAATACATTTTTACTGGTTTTTTTTGTTTCCATTTGAGAGCAAATCTCTTAGTGTCCTATTTCGTGTCCTGTTTTTTAGGGAATAAATTCCTAAATTTACAGTTCACAGCCCGTATTTGACTTTCGAGGCGATTTGGCTTTCGTTTAACTGATTTAATAATCAAAAACGAAAGTAATGACAACTTCACACACATTTAACGTCCGTTTTTGGTTGAAAAAGACCTCAATCAAAAAAGATGGGACCATTCCCATATATGCCCGGATTTGGATAGACAGTATCCCTATTGATGTAAGTGCCAAAGAATCTATTTTGGAGGAGCATTGGTGCGCTATTGCCTGCCGTGCAAAGATTAGGACAAAGAATGCAAAGTACATCAATGAAATTCTGGATAATATAAATTCTGGAATCAAAAAGGCCTATAAACAGCTCAAGGATGAAGGTAGGTCAATTACCGCACTAGCTATAAAGCAACGGTACTTAGGTAAGGATAAGGCGATTTTAACATTCAGGGACGTTATTCAATACCATAGGAAGGAGGAATCGGGAAAACTAGCTCCGGGTACCATAAAAAACTATGGCGCAACCGAAAAATATATAGTCCGTTTTATCAAAAAGGAATTCAAGTCGGACGATATCCAATTGGCGTTAATAGATTATTCATTTATAGTCAAATTCGAAAATTACCTCCGCACTTGCCCTCCACTATGTAAATCCCAACCATTGAACAACAATGGTATTATGAAGCATTTGGAGCGCTTACAAAAATTTACGACACTCGCCTTTAAGCATGGTTGGATTAAGGCAAATCCGTTTGCATTGTATGAACTGAAGTATGAAGAATTCGATTGTCCATTTTTAGAGCAATTCGAGCTTGATGCGATGGCTACACTTTCCATAACAAACGAAAGTATGTGTTTGGTCAGGGATGTATTCGTTTTCTCCTGCTATACTGGACTCTGTTACATAGAAGTGAAAAATTTGAACAATAAGGATATTATGAACGGAATTGATGGTGAGCAATGGATTATGGTCAGACGTCAAAAATCTAATACCCCCGTAAAGTTGCCATTGTTGGATGAAGCAAAAGCGATTCTTGAAAAATATGCTAGTTATCCGTCCATTGAAAACAATTATTCGCTTTTACGGGTATTCAGCGACCAAAAGGTTAACCAATACCTCAAGAAAATAGCCAAGCTGTGTAATATTGAAAAGAACCTGACCTTTCACGTGGCAAGACATACGTTTGCAACTACCGTCGCACTTTTAAACGATGTCCCTATCGAAACAGTCTCAAAATTGTTGGGCCATACCAAATTATCGACGACCCAAAAATATGCCAGGGTCATTGAAAAGAAAATCAGTAAGGATATGTTACAATTAAGGGCAAAGCTGAAAGCTAATTCCAAAAAGGGTTTAGAATATACGGATACGGCTTACAGTCATTTGAAAATTATATGAAGAAGCCAAAAAAGCAAAATTTATTAAAAACTACGATAAACAAAAAAACAAGAATTTGATATCACAGATTGTGATACCATATCCAAAAAAACAAAGACAATGGAACTATCTATAATAAAAAATAAAATCCACCATATTCAAGGTAACAAAGTAATGCTTGATTTTGACCTCGCGGAACTTTATGAAGTGGAAACCAGAGTACTTAAACAAGCCGTAAGACGTAACCTAAAACGATTTCCGGTAGACTTCATGTTTCAGCTTTCAAAGGAAGTTTGGAAAGAGGTTATCACAAATTGTGACAACCTTCCAGAGAACATCAAATTTAGTCCGACCACTCCTTTTGCCTTTACAGAACAAGGCGTGGCTATGCTTTCTAGCGTTCTCAATAGCGACAAGGCAATTGATGTAAATATTGCCATTATGAGAGCCTTTGTTGCGCTACGGCATCATCTTACCGATTATGGTAACCTTAAAGAAAATATTGCTAAACTAGAAAAAGAAATGAATGTAAAATTTAAAGATATTCACCAAGCATTGAATTATTTACTTCAAAAAGACCAAGTACAGATTGAGCAACAAAATAGGGAGCGGATTGGCTTTAAAATTGAACGAAAAAAATAGATTTTCATACTATTCTAGTATCGTTTTTCCATTCCTTGACTTATTGTCTTTCAAAATGTTTGAAAATCTATTATTAGGTCTTTTGGGCTTAGTGGAAATTCTTGCCAAACTGACCCACCTATTCCTATTATATTGACCCAGTAAATCCTATTTAAACTGACCCACCTATTCTTGTTTAAATTGACCCACCCCCAAAAGTGTGTGTATTAAATAACTTG
>NZ_VLNR01000091.1 GCF_007489275.1 Aquimarina algiphila | reverse complement strand
TTGAGGGATTTAAAAATAGAATCTTATCAAAGATCACAGCAATGACCATTATTCAATATATCAATAGGTTTGAATTCAACAGAAATATAAACAACCTAAAAATTAATATTAACTAAATGCACAACGGGTTCTTCTTAATATATTTCTATTGGTATCCAAGGCTCTGTCTATTTCTGCTTTTGCACTGCGCTTTTGTCGAGCTTTAAGATTGTTATATCGGATTTGATTTTCTCTAGTAGCAAAACGCTGATCACTACGAGTAGGAGTAAATTCTACACCCGTTAATAGGTCTTTTATTTTTTCCATATCTATATATTTTTTATGTAAAAATATGGATGTAGAACATTGAATTTTTGTAGATGAAACCAAATTAACCTAAGTTAATATTGCTTACCATATTTTGAAGTAATTCTATAAGAAAAGTATATGATGGAAGTTGGAAATACGCTTGTATATAGCATTTCAAATTTCCTGTGCCTGTATAACTTTGTAAATCAAAAACTTGAATTTATAACGATCATAAATTATTATTTCCGGTTTCCAACATTATTAAAAAATTAGATTTCCAGAGCTATCGAAACCTCTATAACTATAATATTTTGTCGAAAATAAAGCAGATTTTTCTGTTTTGGTCAATAGCTCTTCAAAAGTATAGTTCGCAAGTTTAATGTCTTTAAAAATCTTTAATAAGATTAATTTTCCATTTTTTGTGAGAATCCATCTGAGACTTTTTCTTTTATCAGAAAATGTATAAAACGAGATGGCGTCTTTAAGATCTATTTTGGCTAAGATTTCCGAAGGCATATCTTCAGTTTCTCTTCCTCGATGATTTACAAACGATTTATTATTAGTAAAGTTTATATGGATACTGTTTATTGATCTATCTTCTACTAGTCTCATTAGAAAATTGTGATCTTTTATACGTTTAAGAATTCTTTTTTTGTGAGTTTCAAAATTTCGTAAAGGAGTCAAACTATCTTCCAAACTCATTCTGAGGTTATAGAAAATTTTTTCATTTTCATTTTTTTCTTTTAAAGTAGCATTCCAACTATATCCGCTAAAGCTGTAAGAGCTCACATGTGCAATAACAGATTTTGTAATATCATACTTGTCTATTAATTCTTTTTCACGAATCAATAAATCCTCTAATTGTTTATCAGGCCTTTCTATCCTTGATTTTAACTCATAAGGTATTTGTTTGATAAGTGTATCAAGATGATGTTGTATCCTTTGTTTTTCTATAGAATCTACTATAAAGTGTTTATAGTTTTGATAGGTATTATAAAAATGTAATTTATTAAAAGTATCCATTTCGGGATCACTTATGATATCTCCTACAATATCTTTAAACCTATTTTTATTCTCTTTAGAGGAATTGGCAAATGCTTGGCCTATTTTATTTGAATCAGAAAAGTAATGTCCTTTTCTTGGAGCCTGCATTTTTATGCCAGACCCTATTAATAGCATGGGTATATCTAGGTTGAGCAATTCTAATTGATTAATATATGTATCTCTACTATTGGTTGCTATATTACTACTGGCAATTCGATTGGCACGATCGTTTAATAAATTCATACTTGATTTTATAAATACATCCCAATTAGCAATAGATGCGGATATTCTAGCCATTTCTGCAAGTTGTACTCTAGGAGAGTTGTCAAAGCTACAGCTGCCTATTTGCGGATTTTTTCTCATAAAATCGATTGCTGTTTCCTTGGAAATCAATTGCCCTATAAAAAATTCTAAATCTGTATTAGATGTCTTGTTTTCCTTGGCAAAATCTACAGCAGCAAAAAGTTTTTGTTGGAAAACCGTATCATGTTCGAATAAACTATCAGAAAAGAATTTCTTTTTTTGTAACCATTTTTTCTGTTGATCCAGATATACTTCATATTTATCTTTGTCATATACTGGTTTATTTGTAGCCCGTTGGTAATATTTTGATAGATCATCAAAAACTTTAGTGCTTACAAAATTAGAAGTATTGTTGTTACCGCTTTTAATGAATAAGTTAAAATTGGGATCAATAATCTTATCTGTATAGACTATATAGTTCTTATATTTTAGAGGGATTTTTTTAGTAATAAAACCGTTTCTTAACAAGAAACCAGAAACAGTAGTATTTCCTTTCTTTTTATTAGTTCTAATTTTATAGATGGTTTTAAGGTTGTCCTTTTGCCACTTTTTCTTAAAAGGAAAAGAAATCTCGTGATACTGTCCATTACCAATCTCATAAGTTCTGAACTTAATGATTTTTTTATCACCGTAATCCTTATATATATTCCTGACTAATAAAAGATCAAAATCGGTAATTAAATTAGGGTATTCTGTAATTAATATTTGTAAATCGTTTACTTCCAATAGACGTTCAATGAACTTATTCGGATTTCCTGTCTGGATTTCGAAATAATGAGCTGATGTTTGTGATAATGAATTATATGACAGGTTTGAGATTTTACGATTTTCGACTTTTAAGTTTTCTATTTTTTGATTTAACGGATCTATATGCTTCTCTAAATTTAAATGCTGAGCCTTTATAAAACTGCTGCATAAAAAGAGAACCATTATAATTTTAGTTTTCATAATGACTACTTATTAATTTGAGTTAAAATGGTAGGATCTTTTATGTTATTATCTTCTGACAACAACTTCATTTTAGAAATATTTTGTGCTGATTCAGGGTCATCATCCATAAAAAGGAAGAAATATTGTTCTTCTGTGCTGGATATATACTGGGGATAGTGTATATTTTCTTTTTTCCTAACCGTTTTAATTGGATGATAAGCTGTTGCATGTATCAGAAGTTTTCCCCAATAAAGCTAACTAATATTGATTAATATTGAGCAAGGTTTTTTCATTAAATATAGAAGCTTATATGATTAGAAATCTAATGATGTAATTTAAAGCGCTGATAAATAGTATTTTGAGTAGTTATTTTTTCAAATTAATCTATATTAACATAAATAGGTTTAATTTGGATATATAGGAATGTGTCTTATGATATATATAATTTATGTGAAGCTATAAAAACATATATAAAATGTATGTTATACTACATTTATATAACTTGATTTGTCACTAACATACATTATTATGAAAAAATCTTATGTTGGAAAGAGGAAAACTGAGCTTTGATTGATGAAAATTGTTAATATCTGAATTTCAGGTTATTAAAAACAACGGAAGCCAGAAATACTATATATAGTTGCATTTCTAACTTCCATCTTTTTTAAGTCATAACTGCAATGTATTTTGTTTTTGACCTCTTTTGATAGGAGCAAGGCTATAAAACACTTCCTTACCCTCCTTTTTCTTTTGTAGTACAGAAGGAATTCCTTTTCCATTAGCGATAGGTATTCTTTTATCAATACACTCCTGTAATCGTTCGCGTATGGTCCTCTCACTACAATCAAAGAAAGAGGCAAGTTCATCTACCAAAGTTCTACTTTGAATAGCACTTCTTAATAACCGTGATATCTGTTGCTGAATTTCAAAAAGATCTGCTTTTGTTCTTCTTGATCGAGCTGACTCATCTATAAAATCAGCATCTGCTTCTACCAATCCATTAACACGTTCACAATATCTCATATAGAATGGTTCAGGACGTTTGCCACCACGTAATTTTAATATATTAAGGATTATCAAATCTGTAGGTCGCCTGTGGCTGTCTTTTTCAAATCCAATTTGGATAGCAGTGGTTGCTTTGTTAAGAAGTTCTGTTCCTAAGTGCCCTCTTGCTTTATCGGTGCTACCAGGATTTTCATGAATGAGTGCCAGAAAAGTAACATCTTCACTATTGATACTATCATTCATTAAATCGATTAATTGCATACTATCACCAGATCTGTTGAAATCCTGTATACAGTCGGTAATTACATCCAATATAATAATCACGTGACCTGTATACATCATTTTTACACGTTTTATATAGGATGTAAGCGCAAAAAAACGATCTTTTCTAGGAACTTGTAACAACGAGATGTAATCAAAATCATCTGGAGTATCTTCTCTTTGATATCCGGCCTTTTTTAATATCTGTTGCAATGCATACGGAAATTGTTCTGTGAGGTTACGCTCTGTATCTACATAACAAATATTAACATTTTGCTGTGTATTTTTTCTAAAACTCAATAAGTCACTATCACAAGTATCTTTCTTTATCAAAGCACTACAAATGGTTTCTGCTAGTCTACTTTTATGTACACCCGCTTTTCCTTGTATGACGTTAATGGTTCTAGGATATAGTATACCGATATCTTTCTGAAATAATAAAGGAAGAGCCTTATGAATTAGCTTTGCTTTATGCTCTGTAAGTACTTTTTGAGTTTTTAATAACAATGGTATATAATCATTTTCTTGTGCAATGTGTTTTGTAGATAGCAATTGTACTTCATGTTGAGATTCTGGTGCTTCCGAAATGATTTCAGTGTTATCTAATGAGTGACCAAGCGCAAAGAAATCAGCGATATCTTTTCCTTTTCCACTCATTACTTTTTCAGGGAGTACCATTCGTTGCAAGCCATAGTTATTCGACAGCTTTATGGATTGTGTAATACCTGTATGGTCGATATCATATAAAACAATAACCTCTTTAAATCTGGCTTTTAGATTATCTATAATTTTTAGAGGAGGATTTGCCGTTTCACTATTAAAACAAATCGCAGCTTCGTTACGTGCATAAAGCGAGAGTACGTCTTTTTCACCGCCAGTTATAAATACACGATTTCCTGTCTTAGGAAGTTGGGTGTATCCGAAAATATAAGTATCAGGTTTGTCGCCAAGCCATGCAAACCGAAAGCGAGTAGAAAGCGGACAATAGATTTTATAACAATTGCCAGAAATCTTATATCCATACATAGGGTTTTCTATAGAGGAATTAAAAGAAACACGCTTTCCGTGTGTATTGACTCTAGTATAGTCTTTTATTGGATGTACATTGAAATGTTTTAAGATAGAGATATTGATTCCATAAGGTTGCCAATATTCTAGATCTTTGTTCTGCCAAGCTTCTTTAAGTTGTATTTCAAAATCAATTTTAGGAGTTTCATAAGAAAGTTTCAAGCTAAAGTCTTGATTTATTAAAATGAGTGCTTCTCTAAAATCACATTGCTTTAATCGCATTACCAAATCAAAAATACTTCCTTCATCCGCTGTCGCAAAATCTTTAAATCTCCAGTTGCCAGAACTGGCTTCATAAATATTGAAAGAAGGTGTTTTTTGCTTTTGAGCAAGAAAAGGATTAGAAATATGTTTCCCTTGCTTTAGAACTCCTCTATTGTGATATGTCTGTAAATAATGATTAAAGGCATCTTGTAAGTTTATTTTATTCAAGATGTTTTCTTTTGTTAATATATCTATATTCATCTTTTTATTTTTTTGAAGTTTAGAGATATCTTGATTAGGGTTGATTTATAAAAGCTGAATACTAATCAAGATATCTTTACTATTGTTTTCCTGATTTTTTATGTCTTTTTAATTCTTGATTGACTTCATCTATATGATAGAACTTTTTATTGCCATATACATACGGAGTCAATTTTAGAATTCCGTTTTTTTGCCACCTCCATAGTGTTACATAAGAAATAGGAGGGTTGAATAATTTTCTGATCTCGCTAAGACTGTAATAATCAGCTTCAGGATTAATAAGCTCTGTCTCCGTTCTGATAAATGTTTTCATCTGTTTATCATTTTAGCGTTAGATTTTATGTTGCTCTAAAAAGGCTAAAATGCTCTTTCTAGAATATAAAATTGTACGCCCATGTTGAGAAGCCACAATATGATTTTCATATAGAAGCTTTCTTAATTTACCAGTGCTTTTGATTCCGAGTAATTGTTTAGCTTCTATAGCATTTACCCAATCAGAAGTTTGTTGATTTTTTATGGGCTTTTCTGTTTTCTTTACCCTTTGGATAACCTCTTCTACCAGCTTATAGAAAGCTTTTGTTTCGAATACAATGAATTTCCCTTTCATCTTGTTTTGGATTTTAATGAATACTCTTTTTAGATCATTGTACTTTGCAAAGTCAATTTTGTTTGTAGATATCTGTTGTAAATTTTAGACAAATAATAATAGAAAACAATAGGTAACGAGGAGTGTAGTGACCTCTCAAATTTGGAGTACTGTTTTTAATGTTTCTATATGTGGGTATTTGTTCTCAAATGTTTCCAAATGTCGGTATATGCAAGTAGCTTTTCGGGCATAAAATCGAGCAAAATGCTGATTTTTAACAAAATAATAACTTTTCAACAGTGCCTTTTTGAGCGTTTTTGAGTGTTTGAAGAGTTTGGGTTGGGCGTAAAAACGTCAGATGGGGTTGGTTAAAGCGTAATAAAGTGTTTTTTTGCCACTCCGTTTATATCCTTATTATGTTTAATTTCATGGTAAGGACTTTCAATATTCTCTTACTTACGATTCATTTTTATGGTTAGAACTTGTTAAAGAATTTTCTATAAGACAGCTTAAGTTTAAATCATTATTCTTTACTTTGAATAGTTTTAGATAAAATATGACTGATTTACCTTTATATTTAGATTATGCTTCTACAACCCCAATAAATAAGAAGGTTTTAGATGAAATGCTTCCTTATTTTGAAGATATATATGGCAATGCAGCAAGTATGACTCATAAATATGGAGATCTTGCAAAAAAAGCTGTTTTAAAAGCTCAATCAAGAATTGCAAATTTAATAGTAGCTGAAGCTGAAGAAATTTATTTTACTAGTGGAGCTACAGAATCTATAAATTTGGCGTTGAAAGGCATTTATCAAGCCAATAAAAAAAACGGCAACCATATAATTACTGTAAAAACTGAACATAAAGCCGTATTAGATACTTGTTCTTATTTAGAAGATGTTGGTGCTGATATAACCTATTTAGATGTAAGTAAAGATGGTTTAGTTGATCTAAATGAATTAAAAAGTAATATTAAAAAAACTACTGTTTTAGTTTGTATAATGTATGTGAATAATGAAACTGGTGTCATTCAGGATGTAAATAGTATAGGAAGAATTTGTAAGGAAAGTAATATACTTTTTTTTAGTGACGCTACACAGGCGTTTGGTAAGCTTCCTATTAATGTGAATGATCAGAATATTGATCTGTTATGTTTTAGTGGTCACAAAATTTATGCTCCTAAAGGGGTAGCTGGTTTATATATCAAGAGGGGTATAGAATTACAAATGCAGATTCATGGAGGCGGACATCAGAATAGAATGAGATCAGGAAGTTTAAATGTATCTGGAATTGTTGGACTAGGTAAAGCTTCAGAAATTGCCAAAGAGAATATGAAGGAAGAATATGAGCGTATTAAGGAGTTAAGAGACAAACTGGAGAATACCCTTTTAAAGCAAAATAAGATTTGCATTAATGGATCAGGAGATAAAAGAAGTCCTTATATTTCTAATATTCAATTAATAGATCAAGAAGCAGATGATTTTATTATGAGAAATAGAAATAAAATAGCACTTGCTACAGGATCTGCTTGTAATTCTGAGATTATTGAATCATCACACGTTTTAAAAGCGATGGGTTTGAACGAGAATGAATGTAATGAAACTATTCGAATTAGTTATGGCATATTTTCTGATCTTTCAGATATTCAATTCTTATTAAATCAAGTTTAATATCTGATCTACTTGATTGTGAAATATATAAGGGATTTTATATCTTATATAAAA
Source organism: Aquimarina algiphila (assembly GCF_007489275.1). GTDB lineage: Bacteria > Bacteroidota > Bacteroidia > Flavobacteriales > Flavobacteriaceae > Aquimarina > Aquimarina algiphila. Next base: position 14,825 of record NZ_VLNR01000091.1, on the reverse strand, counting down.
CAACTGGCGCACCCCACGCCTTCAGCTTCGATAATTTCATCTCTCCAACTTTTAGAATTACGCTTTTTGCTTTGACGTTGCGTACGTGTATAATGCTCCTTTTTAATAGATTTAATACGTTTTGGGTTTGATAACTCATCCAAAGTTTCTTGTTCCATCCAAGTATACCCTTCTTTTTCGTATTCTTTCGCTTTCATATATAACTCGTGATGATTTTCATAAAGCCATACCCATTCTATTTTTTGTTGATAAAAGCAAAAAAAACAACCTGAACGGCTACGAGAATAATATCCTGTTTTAAGTTCTCCGTCTATTTCTACTTGATATTCTTTTTTGTTATAATATGCAGGTTTCCCCACACCACTATCTTCAAGTTTTTTATAAATATCTTCCAACACCAAAACATCATCATTATCTACTAAAGGAAAATAATCTAATTTTCCTACAGGATAATTAGTGGTTTTTAAATATTCAAAAACTACTTTATTAAATAACTTCACATCTGTATCTAATAAAGTGTTTAATTTTTGTTTTAAATTATATTCTTCTGAAATAGGTTTGTTTGCAAAATGAATAACTTCTTCCTTAATATGTTCAGAAGCCAAATCTTTATAATAACTTGTTAGGTTAGCTATGTTTCGATTGTTTAGTATTTCTCTAATGACATCTTCACTCCAGATATTTCTTCGAAAAGGAAATATAGATTGTACATTTTGTTTTTTTGAAATATACCCTTCACGATCTTCGTCTCCTCTTATGCCCACATAAGAAATTGTAGGCTCATCTCCTATATATTTTTCAAAAGGCTCTAACTTTAACTTTTTGGTACACCATCTAGCGGTAGAAGAAGGTAAATATCCTCCATATTCTGCTAGAAAATGGTCAAAAGTAGTTTGATGCGGTGTTTCTTCTCCAGGCTTTACTGCAACAATTTCTTTTATTTCAGTACCTAAATAACTATTTAGTTTTTCTACTAATTCATAAGTTTCATCTAGTTCTTTTCCTGTGTCACAAGTATAATACTCTACAACAAGTTCAGGATGCCTGTCTTTTAAATATAAAGCTAAAGCAGCACTATCTTTACCTCCTGAAATCCCTAAAACGTGTTTTACGGTCATCTTTATTTTTTTTGTAATAAGCGTATTAAAGCAGCTGTCCTTAGTTTTTTGTTATTTTTCAAAAGCGCTTCTAAATCTTTTTCTAAAGATATTAATTCTTTTTGATCGTCTTGAGAAATGATTACGTTTTCAACTTGTCTTTTTCCATCCACATTAGTTAGTTGAACTTGTATAATGTCATCCTCTTTTCGCTCTTCCTTTAGTTGATGAATTTCTACAAGATTCTCTAAGTTTTTCAAAATTTGAGAAGTGTTATCTAACAATAAGACTTCTTCTTCATCTTTCATTCTATTAATCCCTTTTCCTAAAACAACATCTCCTAGGGATTTTAACCAAGAATCCCTATCATCTAGTTTAGACATTAGTCTGTTTACTAATGTTTTCTCTTTAATAAGTAGTAGATGAGGTTTTAAGCCTTTAAAGCGTTTTTGAATAATAGGTTTGTAGGTGTTAAATTCTGATTTTTTAATTCCTAAGCTCTTTAATATTTTTTCTTCAAGACGATTGAGTAATTCATCATAAGAAGTTCTTACTTCATATATGGCTTCATTTAGATGTTTTATAAAGTCAACAAGAGTTTGTTCACTTTCTTTCTTCAAATTTAATTCTTGATACCCTAATCCTTGAGGTATTTCTATTAGCAAAGCTGTTTCGGGATCTTTAGCCTGAGCAATAGCATCTCGCAAACCTTTAGTAGCAGGTGACAGTCGATTAGTTGTTTTAGCATAGTCAGGAAGCCCTCTGTAAAATGCCATAAATCTACTGAAGATAGCTATTAAGGAGCTTTCTAATTTTTCATTTTCTTCTTGCAGTCCTGTAATCTCTTTATATTTATTTAAAAGATTCAGCTTTAAACCTTCTACTTGATATGTTTTTACATAATAATTAGAAGGCTTTTTGTGTATTAAATCTAAAACTTCGCTAGTTAGATAAGGTATATATCCTTCATTTTCATGAAATAAAGCAAAATCTTCGTTTTTGATGATTAGAAATATAGGTACCCAAAATTCCGAAAATCCCTTTTTGAGTTTTAATGGTGGCTTAGATAAAGATTCATATAGTAGAGAAATATTTTTCTTTATCGTTTTTGCTTCCTCTAGGAATTGTGTACAATGTTTCCATAAAGGGATGAAACTTTCATCATTTGGTTCACTTAATAAATAGTGTTCATTTTCTTCTCTATGGATCCCTGTTTCTTTAATTAGACTAAGATATATAGTTTTTTGAGGAGGAAATTTAGTGTCTTCATATCCTAAGTTACTATCTATAGCATTGTCTAATAAATCTTTGAGAAGATGTTTTCTAGCCGTAAGTATTGGAGTGCTTAAATGCTGTCTATTAACCATCTCATTCTTATATATAGGTATATCAGGATAAGCTTCGTTTGCAATTTTGGATAATAATTTATTTAAAATAGCTTTAGAAGTGATTTCTAAAATAGTTTCATTATAAATCCAAGTAGTTTTGGAAGTATTATAAAGATCAGTATCTAGTAGTTTTTCAAGTTTATTAACCTCGTATCTTCTTTCTTCTAACAACAGTTCTTTTGCAGCTTTATCATCAGAATGTTTTTTTATGACATAATCTAATTTTTCTATTTCAAACAGAGCCGTTCTTAACGTACTAATATTATTAAGTATTACAAAAATTTGAGGACCACTATTAGCAGATGCTTTTAGAACTTGGTTTTTGGTAATAGATTCATTGGAAATAAGATAAACATAACCATCTATTTCTTCTTTGGGTTGAATGATTTCTAATTCATTAATGATTTCAAATTTGAAGAATCGAGGCGTTCCTTTTTTATAATAAATGCTCTTAGCAGAAATCACTGGTAGATCAAGAAAATAATGTAATCTTTCTGTAATCTCAAATGATGGATTAATATTGGCAGAAGCCTCTAAGAGTTCTTGCTCGATATCAATATCCGTTCCATCAATAAAGAAATACTTTTTCTTATGATTAAAAAATTTAATGATGCGTTGCTCAACTAATCTATCAATTAGAATATCCGGATTTTCAATCTCTAACGCATAGGTAGCATAGGCACTCAAGAATTCTCTATCTAATTTACCTAGAGGTTTAGAAAATAAGTTAACTAAACCAATACATTTAATTATTTTAGAGAGCTCTTCAAAATTATCAGTATTCAGTGCATCTACTTTGTCTATTGCTTTAAGAATAGCTCGCCATACAGGCTTGTGAGGATTACTGTCCTTATCGTTAAGCTCACTAGTTAGGTTTTTTATTAGATAATCAAATACATCAGCGACGTTAAATACATTTTTGTCACTATTATTAAAATTTAATAATCCATCGTGTTTATTTGTAGATAAAAAGGTGAATAAGGATCTTTCATTTTGACCATATCTTTGTAGTGCTTGTGTTAAAATATTTACAGAAAGAAAATCTAATGGATATAGCTTTTTTGAAATTTCAAAATCTAAATTAGTCGAATTCGATACAAGTTTACTTTGATTGATTTTATTAAAAAGTTCCTTGAATTCTTTTGGAGATTTCATTTTAATATTAAAATCTTCAATACGTTTAGAAGCAAGGAATAAGAGTTGTTCTATAGGTTCATCAAATGAAATATCTATTAAACGACCTTTTACTTTTTCCCACTCCTTTTTTTGATTTTTTGATAATCCACCTGCATAGGAACCAAAATTTTGATGGAGTGTTGTAATTACAATAATATTACTATTGGGGTCATTAGCAAGTTCTGTAAGTTGCTGTATAAAATAGAGTTCCCGTTCAGGATTATTTTTGGATGCATATTCTAAAAATTTACCAAATTCATCAACAACTATGAATAAGATTTTCTTTTGTAGAGAAAGTTCAATTCCTTTTTGTTTAACTAATTCTAAGAGTGCTTTATTAGAACTTGATTTTTTAAGCTTAAAGGTTGTTTTTAAAGTTTCTAAGAAAGAAGAAGAATCACCTATAAGTTTAAGGAATTCGAATTTTTTAACACCATTAAACTGCCCGTTTAAAGGAGCAAAATAAGCAGTGTCAGTCATTAAATTTTTCTCTAACGCCCAAAGAAAACTAGACTTACCCGTACCATAAGAACCAATAATATTAAATGAGTGATGTCCTGATTGATAGGCATGAATAATTCTATCAAATACATCCAAAGCATTAGGAGTCGTAATATAATGGATATCATTTACGACATCCCTTTCTATGTTAGTTGATGTTGTAAACCTGAGCATTATAATAGTTTTCTAGTATGTTTAATTTATTTTGTTCTCCCTTTATTTGTAATTGTTTTCTTCCTCCATCTTCTTTATAGACAGCAAACTTATATCTATCACAAATTTCAGCAATTTTTAATTCTAGCCCTTCTGCATTACAAGCAAAAATATCGCCTATTTTTTCTTGTATAGCATCAAAAGGAATAGATACTTCGCCTTTAAAAGTATCTAAAATAGCATATAAGAATATCTCCACAGGAATCTCTTCTCTTTCAGTGACTTTTAATTGATATAATCCCTCAGAGGAGCCATTATCAATTTTATCAATTAAGTTTAAATCAATAAAAATAGAAGAAAGATCATCTTCTAAATCTTTACCTCCTCGTTTGTCTAAAAAATAAGTGCGTAAAAAAACTTTGATGTCAGTTTTTAAACTGTTCTCACTAGTATTAGAACCACTTCTTCGCCTTTCTTCTTTTTGAAGATATTTTAGTAATTGCTGAGAAGTAAATTGTGAGTTGATTTTTTGTTTTCTGAAATCTTTAAAAACTAAAGGATAAATAGAGGCCATCTCTGTTTTTAATAATTGATAATGAAGTAGCCATAAAGTACCTTCATATTCTAAAAAAGGATCTAAACCATCAACATCGTTAAATATAAATTGAGAGAAACTAGTAGTTTCATCTTGTTCATTTTTGATATAAAAAGCTTTTAACCAGAAATCTATTGAGGCAACCATATTTTTTCCAACCCCAAGTTTTACAACAGCATCTTGATCAGAAATAGTATTGTTTTGGATAGTGAAATCAAATCCTTTCTTCAGCCAAAAATGCCTGCAATGAAATGTCTCATGTCCTGTAAATCTAAGTTTTTTCATTGAAATTTAAATTCTCCTTGTATTAATTTTTTATTTCTCAAATACTCTAGCTTTTCTTTGCAACAGAGTAATATAGCTTCAGGGTTATCTTCATCTAATAAGGGAAAAACAATTTTGTCTGTTAAAAATCGCTTTTCTAATTCTTCAATAGGAACATCAAAAAAAGTGGCGAAATTATCTAACAGTGCTCTTTTAGGCAATCTTTCTCCTCGTTCATATTTACCCATTGTGGATTGATCTACGTCAACAACCGCAGATACTTTGCGTATTGGGAGATGCTGTTCTTCACGTAATTTTCGTAAGTATTCACCTAATGTTTCCATTAGAATTTGAGATTTTTTTGTTTAAGACATTATTTGTCTTTACAAATGTAGGGTTATTTGATGTTAATAGGTTATTTTTTGTTAGTAGTAATTAACATAATTATGTTTAGAAAAATATTTTTTGGATTTGTTAAGAAATGATTCATTGGTTTTTGTATTTTGGTTGTTAGAGCAATAATTAGTAGTGACTTTGGCGCAAATGTATTATCTGTATTAGACAAAAAAATAAAATATTCATCAATTGAGTAAATTTCAAAAATATAAATTTGAGCCTGGAGCTATGTCCATTATTCAAATGGGTGAAGAGCTCATAGGTCATCCTTCTACAGCTATAAATGAATTAGTAAAAAATTCATATGATGCTGATGCAGGTAAATGTTGGGTATATACTCAATATGATAAAAACCCGGAAAAGAACTTCCTTATAATAAAAGATGATGGTTTAGGAATGAACAATGATACGCTATTTGGAGATTGGTTAAGACCTTCGAAAAGTAGTAAAAGAAACTCGGATAAAGAGAATAGGGTAAGTGAGGTTTATAATAGAAAATATTTAGGCTCTAAAGGGATAGGTCGTCTAGCTGCAATGGCTTTAGGTCAATATTTAACTGTAATAACGAAACAAAGTAAAGAGAAAGAATATAATTGGATTAGAGTAGACAGGGAAGAATTTAGAGTAGAATCTTTACTTAATGCTATAGATTTCCCTGGAGGAAAAACGTCAAACTATTTAGAATTATTCTCTGATAGAGAAATCCTTAGAGAATCAAAATTGGCAGCCAATGGCAATTTAATAAATATCTTAAGAGATAGTCCTTTTCAAGATTTTAATGAAGGAACAACAATAATTATTCAAAATTTAGATAGTTCAATTAACACTTTGGTAGAAGAAGAATTTGAAAAACTAACTATAGACCAAACATCAATATTCAAATCTTTAAGAGATTTAATTACACCTCTATTATTAAATAATAAAATTCAAGATGAATTACTTGAAAGTGAAATAATCGATGAGAAACTAAAAATAGATAATGGAGAAGGAACTTTTGAACTTTTTTATGGTATTAACTTTATTAAGAATCAAATTAAAGGAACTGTAGATTTTATAGACATTGAACCATCAAGTATTTTAGATCATTTTGATTACAGAGTTTATGGAAAAGTTTTTCAGGATGGTAGAGCTAAGTTTAGATATCTGTGTAAAAGGTTTGATGATGATCCTGATGATAAAATAATTGATGTTTCATCAAAATTTAACTTGTCAGAAGAAGATCCTAAAATTAGAATAATTGAGGAATTAGAAGAAAAAAGTAAAGAAAAAGATTCGGGTGTTGGAGAATTTTATTTTGATATCAGGGTCTATGATTTAGATTCTGATGCTAAAGAAAAAATGGTAAAATTTTTAAATGCTAAAGGACGAAAAGAAGCGAATGAAACTTTTTCAAAATATGTAGGATTACGTGTTTCTAAAAATGGGTTTGGAGTTAAGCCTTATGGCGAAGAACAGCATGATTGGATGGGACTTGGTGCAAAAAGAGTTCAAAAGCATAAAGTAACAATAGGTCCAAATCAGATTATTGGAAATATATTTTTGTACTCACCGCAAAATGATGGATTAAAAGAAAAAACAAATAGAGAAGGGTTTTATGAAAGTAAAGTATTTATCAATTTTAAAAAAATCATAGCTGGAATTCTTGAAGAAACAGGAAGAGTTAGAGAAAGGTATAGAAGAAAACATGGATTAGGTAGTAAGACTATCAATAAGTTAGATAGACCTGATACCGAAAAATTTATACAATATATTTTAAGCCAATCTGATAATAAAGAATTAATATCCAAGACAAAACAGTTTGTTATTGAAACCAATGATGCTTTAGATAACATGGAAGGATCATTATCATTTTCTCAAAGGTTAGCTTCTCTAGGGACAGGACTAGAATTAGTTTATCACGAATTGGCTCAGCCAATTACGGTTTTAGGAGGTGTAAAAACTTCGTTGGAGATCAATATAAAAAAAATTGAAAATGATATACTTAAATCTAAATTACTAAAGAGAACAGAAAATTTAGAAGGAGCGATAGATTTATTAGATGAACTCAAAAAGTCGTTACAGCCAGCTATCGGAAAATCAATTCCTAAAAAATTTAAGCCTTTGAGTACTTTCAAAAAAGTCTGTCATTTGTTTGAAAAAATAATGGAAGAACACAATATTATTCTTGAGATAAAGAATAATGATTTGGATTACGAGATTAAAAATTTTGAATATATTTTTTGGGTTTCATTTCTTAATATTCTCAACAACGCTGTCTACTGGTTAAAAGATGTTGATAAGCGTGTTATTATTTTTGAAATTGAATCAAGTGAAATTATAATTAGTAATTCTGGTCCGAAAATACCGGAGGATGATTTAGAAGTTATTTTCGAATATGGAATTACTTCAAAAAGAGAAAAGAATACTACTGGTTTAGGTCTTTCTTTCACAAAAAATATGCTCGTTTCAAATAATTGGGAAATTTATGCGGATAATAGATCTTACGGACCAGCATTCCATATTAAAAAAATAGACAAATAAAATGCCAAAAGAGAGAAAAGTAAATACAGGGATTATCATACTACTTGAAAATGAAAAAGCTATAAGAGATAATTTTATTAATTTATTTGAAGATTTAGAAGTTGATTTAAAATTAGTTTCTTGTGCTACCCCCGAGGATTATGAAAAAGCCCTTCAGGAATCCAAGATTAATAATGACTTAAGAGGTATTATTATGGATTTATCAAATACAATTCAAGAAGAAGATACGAAAGAATATAAAGCCTCTGAATATATAAAACAAGAGTTTGAGGTAAATAGAATCCCTATTTTCATTCATAGTGGAAATCTAGAACATTATCTAGAATTAAATGATAAAGGAACGGTATTTAAAATGTCAAAGGAAAAAGGTTCTGTTGAAAATATTTGCAAATTGATAAAAAAATGAATGACTCTGGATTTCTTAGCATATTTTGCCTTGGAGGTGAACTTGAGAAAAGATTAATGACTGAAGTACACAATGCATTTGTTGAGCAATTCAAAGGGAATGAAATAGAGGCTATTATTGATTCAATAAATCATTCAACTTCAAGTAATACTGTTATAAGAACTAAGGAAGTTTTTGAAAGAATAGCAGTAAGGAATGTTTTTGAAAACTGGAATAGTGCTACTAAAAACGAATCTGAAAATATTGTAGAAGTACAATTAAACTCAATTGAGCATTATTACAGAAGAACAAGTGTTTTTGATTTTTGGACAGGGGATGTTTTTGAACAAAAAACTCAACCTTATGAAAAATGCATTGTTTTGACTCCCCGATGTAATGTTGGTCATAGGAATTTTGATGAACTCCTATTGTGTAAAATTCAAAGAATTACTAAAGATAAATTAATAGAGTTAACCGGAAAAAAAGGAGAAGATAGATTAAGGAAAAATATAACGGATCATCAGATTGTTGGTGAAAGATATCGATTTTTACCACCTACTCCACAGTTTGAAGGAGGTTTAGCTGATTTTAAAAGTGTCTTCTCTGTCGAAGCTGCTGATTTTAAAACTATTTGGAAAAGATTAATTACCTTAAGTGACGAACTTACTAATGACGTTGTTAGAAAATTTGCTTCTTATACTCTACGGGGAGGCATTTCTGAAACTGAATTTAAAGAAGCTCATCATTATGTGTCAAATCTGACGAAAAATGATAATGTAGAAGGAAAAGTAGAAGCTAATTAAACATAACATCCTATTTTTTTAGCTTTTTTCATAAAAATAAGCATTCCCTTTTTTGATAAATTTCAACTTACCCGAAACTCGCAGGTGCATTAGATCGCAAGATGACACTTTGAGTGCTTTCATAGTTTCTTTACTACTTAGATATTTGTTTTCATCTATTTCCATAGTGGTATGATTTTTAATCTCCTAAACTTTCTATTAGGTCTTTGTCTCCAAAATTAATAATAAATTCTGTGTAGTAGCTGTCAAAGATGTCCTGTAAATATTCAGAAATATCTCTATTTTCGGTAGTGCCGTTTTCGTCTTCTTTTAAGATTTCAAACTTTCTGTTTTTTGTAATTGTATATAGGAACAATGTATGAAAATATACGGTAGATATGTATTTAGTTTCTTTTGCTTTTTTCTGTTCCTCGTTGATGTTTTTTGATTTCGCTTTAAAGCGAGTAAGAACGTTGCTATCCATGTTAATAAATATTTTCTCTAACTGATCTCCATTGGCTAAAGGATACATTACCATTTTAGCATCCATTTCATTAGACAAAAGACCACTTACTTCATCCCAAGAAGCAAATCCTTCTATTTTGTTTTCGTAGACTAGTTTATATTCTGGTAAACCAGGGTTTTCAAAATCTTCTTCTTTTTTAGGTGCTTTTTCTTTTTTCTGGAGAGGTTCTGCAATACGCACTAATAAAATTTCATCAAAAGAAGGACCACTGCCGTTAAGTGAAACTTTTAATTCTATTTCATCACCAACAGTAAGATTCTCTTTCCCTTCTGTATTAAAGTCAATTCTAATAGTACCATTACGTGGACTGCTTTTATGGATATTAAAAACTTCGCTAATCTCTGTTGTAGATCCTTTTTGATCGCCGTCTTCTGCTTGGTTATTGGAGTAAGAAACAAGTGCAATTTCTAATTCACCAGGGTCATCAGTTCTATGGAAATAGTTATCTTCTACATCAGTTGCAAATTGTATTTGTCGTTCTCCATTTAAGGGAAGGCTTACAGCACTTTTATTTCCTTTTCCTTTAAGATTAAAAAAACTTGGAAAACGCTGAGGAGAAAAAGAAACTTCTTGAGTATTCTTTTTGCTACCTTTCTGTTTATCATTGTTGTTTTTGGAAGTTTCTGTTTTAAAATCTAATTTAAATGTTTGACTCAATAAACGCATTAAATCGGGAGCCATTCCGATATCTTTCGTAAAGGTTTTTAATAATTCATTAGTACTACCAGATTCAAATGAAATGGAGTTTCTGCGTTCCTGATTCAATTCATATAATACACTCCCTTTCTTTTTTAATTGCTTAGCAATAAAGTCACGCAGACTTTTAGTTTCTTGACCACCTTTTAAGCGATCTCTTGAAGCCATAAATAGTTCTTTTCTAAAATCGTAATCTAAATGTGTACAGTCTACGTGAATCAGCAGATGGTTTTTTAGTAGATTAAATTGTAAAGATCTTGTAATAAATTCTGTAGTGTAATGTCCGTGTACTTGTCCATTCATAGAAAATAAAACAGACATATTATTTTTAAAATAACGATCTCTAATTATTTTTTTTGATTCAGCAATACTGTAGTCTTTTACTTTGCTTTTAAATACATATCCTGTTACAATAAGTTTGGTACCTGAAAAGAGATCATCTGTATATTCTTCTACAAAAGTCTTTTGTAAATAATCTTTTTCCTCTTTTTCTAATCGCCTTTTTAAGCCAAAAAGATCTGTTTCTAAAACCTTGTTATTTGGATATCTCTCTTTGGTATCTTTTGTTAAAACAGGTAACGCAGGTTCAAATAAATATTCAGTAAGGTGCTGATTTAATTCCTGAGCAAATCCATATCTCTTACCAAATTGATAAGAGTATAACTTGATAATAGTGCCAGAAGTAAATGTTTTATTGTGTAGTTTTAAATCAAGAGATTCTATATTAAATGAAGGTATCTTGTTATCGATTACTAAATATTCATACCATGTATTTTTGATAGTAAGCTTATCTTCTTTAGTTAAGGGATGTTGTCTGACTAAAGTGAAACCAAAATCCCCTATTTTGTTATAGCGTTTAGAAGCAATTAATTGATAACCGTTTTTTCCGCAAAACACAATAGCTCCACTACCACCCATATTATATTTACCTTGTACAAAAGGAATTTTGTTTTTATTCCCTTTCATAAGAGATAGAAATGTCTCTTCAAACATTTCAGGAGGTTGTCCTTCGCCATTATCATAAATGATCACAGCAGTGTCATCAGTAGGGCCATCTGCAATGATCTGTATTTCTTCTGCTTGTTTTCGTCTATTAGATTGAATGTCCCAATTGTTTTTAGGGTAAAATAATGCAACAGCTTCATCCATTGATTTTGGGGCTTCTTTTGATTCAGGGTTAATTCCTGCTTCATAACATTTTTTCATAAGCGTGGCATCAATAGAGTTGGTTACTTTTTCAATGAGCGCTGCAACTGGTGAAGATTGTTGATTTTCTATAATACCATAATTACTTTCAATTCCTCCTAAATGTTTCCAATTATTATTTTTAAAAACAGAAGGGTTATTATTTATAATTTCCAAAACATCAATTTCTGTCTTTGCGGAGAAAAGTTCCAAAAAAAGTTCTTTCATAAAATTCAATCTATTAAATCTTTATAAACATAGAAACTTATCTTGTAATGCTATTACGGAAAACCACAAGACTTGTTTCCTTAGGAGAAATATTATTGTAAATTATGATTTTTTGATCAATTATAATAACAAGCAACACATATTTCATAAAGTATCAAACGATTGGATTCAGAATCAATATATAAGATCTAAAATATACTTTAATTAATATTGGGATTGATCCAAAGTATGACCTATGTATGACCCAAAACAAAAAACCCAACTTGAAAGAGTTGGGTTTTCTTAAGCTGTGCGGGCGGAGAGACTCGAACTCTCACACCTCGCGGCACTAGATCCTAAGTCTAGCGTGTCTACCAATTCCACCACGCCCGCATTAAAAACCTTTACAATACTTAGGACTCTTTGTAAAAGCGAGTGCAAATATAAACAATACTTTTAAAATAAAAAGACCCATTTAAAAAAATATAACTTTTATATCAATTCTTATATGAAATGACTGTTTTATAAATGGAGTTGTTTTGATTTTAGGCAAGGAAGAAAATCTATGGATAGCCTTAGCTATCGATACTATTTTGTGACGAAGTATAGAATCAAAAGAAACTATTTTACAAGGTTATTTCATATAAGAATTGGTATTAGTACATTTAGACCAAAATTAACTCAGATTCATGCAAAACATACACACCTATGTTCAAGAACATAAAGATCGATTTATAAACGAACTTCTTGAGCTCCTTAAAATTCCATCAGTTAGTGCTGACACAGCATATAAAGATGATGTAATCAGAACCGCAAAAGAGATAGAAAAAAGCCTTAGAGCAGCAGGTTGCGATATCGTTGAAATATGCGAAACTCCTGGTTATCCTATTGTATATGGCGAAAAAATTGTAGATAAGAACCTTCCAACAGTATTGGTATATGGTCATTATGATGTGCAACCTCCAGACCCAATAGATTTATGGGACAGTCCGCCATTTGAACCTGTAATAAAAAAAACAGAAATTCATCCCGAAGGGGCTATTTTTGCTAGAGGATCCTGCGATGATAAAGGTCAGATGTATATGCATGTTAAGGCATTAGAAATTATGACAAAAACGGGTCAATTGCCTTGCAATGTTAAATTTATGATAGAAGGGGAAGAAGAAGTAGGGAGTAAGAGTTTAAGTTGGTTTGTAGAACGTAATCAGGAAAAACTTGCCAATGATGTAATCTTGATTAGTGATACGGGAATGATTGCCAAAGATGTACCTTCAATCACAACAGGGCTAAGGGGATTAAGTTATGTTGAAGTTGAGGTTACTGGACCTAATAGAGATTTACATAGTGGTTTGTATGGTGGAGCGGTAGCTAATCCAATCAATATCCTAACAAAAATGATTGCATCTTTGCATGATGAGAATAATCATATTACTGTTCCAGGTTTTTATGATAAAGTAGAGGATCTTTCTGCAGAAGAACGTGCTGAGATGGCAAAAGCACCTTTTTCGCTTGATAACTATAAAAAATCATTAGATATTAATGCTGTTTATGGAGAAGAAGGATATACAACGAATGAACGTAATTCTATTCGTCCTACACTAGATGTTAACGGAATTTGGGGTGGATATACCGGCGAAGGAGCAAAGACGGTGATTGCAAGCAAAGCCTATGCTAAAATATCGATGCGGTTAGTGCCCAATCAAGATTGGGAAGAAATAACAGAATTGTTTAGCAAACATTTTGAAAACATAGCTCCAGAAGCAGTAACGGTAAAAGTGACCCCGCATCATGGAGGACAAGGATATGTAACACCGATAGATAATGTTGGATATAAAGCGGCAAGCAAGGCATATCAGGATACCTTTGGTAAAACTCCGATCCCGCAACGTAGTGGAGGAAGTATTCCGATTGTCTCATTATTTGAAAAAGAATTAAAAAGTAAAACAATTTTGATGGGATTTGGACTCGATAGTGATGCTATACATTCTCCCAATGAACATTTTGGAGTTTGGAATTATCTAAAAGGTATCGAAACTATTCCTCTTTTTTATAAGTACTTTACAGAATTGAGTAAATGATTCAGATATAAAAGTAGATATACAAACCACTCATAATGAGTGGTTTTTTTGTTTTTAGGAATAAATAATTTGGAAATATAAAATTTTATTCTACATTTGTAGAGTTAATTCTAACAACGTAGAACAAATGCAATTATCAAAAACAGAAGAACAAGTGATGCAATATCTCTGGAAACTAGAGAAAGCCTTTATGAAAGATGTATTAGATGCTTTTCCAGAACCAAAACCTGCAACGACAACTGTGGCTACGTTACTCAAAAGAATGACAGATAAAGGATTTATAGATTATAGATTATACGGGAAGTCCAGAGAATATTATCCTTTGGTAAAAAAGACAGATTATTTCTCTAAGCATGTGAATGGATTAATTAAGAATTTTTTTAATAATTCTGCTTCACAATTTGCATCTTTTTTTACTTCAGAAACTAACTTGTCTACTACAGAATTAGAAGAACTTAAAAAGATAGTGGATCAACAAATCGAAAAACAAAAGCAATGATCATATATATCATAAAATCATCTCTTTGTTTAGTGCTGTTATGGGGTTTCTATACCTTGTTTCTAGAACGAGAAAACATGCATCATCTTAAAAGATTTTACCTTCTCTTTAGTTTGATTTTTGCATATACAATCCCTTTGATCACAATAACATATGAAACTGATATTGTCATCAATCCAGAAGAATTTCAGCCAAACGTTACTTATGCCCCTGTAATGAATGATCCACAGGTAGAAGAATCTTCTATTAAACCCGTTGTGCATTTAGTTAATATTAATTTTTAGGTTGTTTATATTTCTGTTGAATTCAAACCTATTGATATATTGAATAATGGTCATTGCTGTGATCTTTGATAAGATTCTATTTTTAAATCCCTC
>NZ_VLNR01000090.1 GCF_007489275.1 Aquimarina algiphila | reverse complement strand
ATCCTTTTAAAACCTTGAGTATTTTATCGTAATTTGCTTGAAAGTTGTGCATATGAATTATAGTGTCGTAACTACAATTTACTGCCTTTTAGCAGTTTGCGCAACTTTTTCTAAATGCACAACGGGTAAAGTTAATTTAAAAAACCAATATTATTTTTAGTATTTCACTAAATTGGCAGAAATTTATATTCTAGTACATTAAGTTTCTGTTATTATAATAATATCAATAGAATATAAAACTATTTTTAAACCACTATCCATTGAGAAAAAAACTTATAAAGCTTTTTAAAATATTAGTATTAAGTATTCTTGCCTTGATCGTTATTACAATTGCCACTTTATATTTTTCTTTACACGAAAAACTTCCTGAAGGTGAAGCAGGAATTAAGGCTGATAATTTTGCATTAAAAATTCAAAATGCTGTCAAACATGATCAATATATAAAAACAGATTATTTACAATGGACTTTTAGAAATAAAAATCACTATATCTGGGACAAACGAAAGAACACAGTACAAGTAGATTATGATGGACATAAAGTAATTCTTGATCTTGATCACCCAGAAAGAAATAAGCTTATAAATCCTGAGCATTTCTCGGATAAAATTATAAAAAAAGCCCTTGCAAATTTTAACAATGATTCATTTTGGGTAGTTGCTCCCCATAAATTATTCGACAAAAAAACTACTCGACAATTAATTACATTAAAAGATAACTCCAAAGGGTTATTAGTAACATATTCCTCTGGCGGTACAACTCCCGGTGATTCTTATTTATGGAAAGTTGATTCTAATTATCGTCCTATTAGTTATAAAATGTGGGTTTCTATAATTCCTATAGGTGGTATTGAAGCCACATGGGAAAACTGGATAGACACAGATAGCGGAGCGCACCTCTCTCAACAACACAAACTATTAGGCTTTGGAATTCCAATAACCAATCTAAAAGCATGGAACGATTAAAAAATACACAAAACTTTTTCCATTAAGTAATGTGATCATTTTAGTGCTTATTTATTTTTAGAACTATCTCCAACAAATTGCTGAGATTTATTCTTAAATAGCACATTGAATGTTGTTAAACTACCATAAATTCTTGTAATATATTGTTGTAAATCTATTTTATCCTGATCATCAAGTTTTGAACTATTAATTTTTTGTTCCATAACCCTGATCCTATCTCTTACCATAACTATTTTATGAAAGAATTTATCTATAGGTAATTCTTTTGATGACAGATTCTGGTCTCCTGGTTGCAAAATTAGGTTTCCACCTTTCCATTTATCAGCAATAGGAATAATTTCTGAAACATCACTATATCGTTTTAAAATATCTCTTAAGGCCTTCTCTACTTCGCTAAAACTTACAGTATCTACTTCATCTTCAACCCCCTCTATAACTTCATATTCATCATCAACTCCTATGGTCTCCAGGCCATTTTCAATAAAAGTTACCCAATACATTTTTGAAGTCACATTAGTGACGACACCTAATCCAAATTCTGGATGTTTTATTCTGGATCCTATCCCTAAAATCATAATTATATTTTTTTTAAAAATAGTAAGATTAGTATTAATTAGAAAAATTAATACTGCAAAAAAAGCCGGGAAATGAATGTCGATTACCAACTCATTTGTATATCATGAAATTAAATTTTGATACTTTTTCTTCTTCAACATCAGTCGTATTGCGATTATTTTGCTTCTCTTTAAAAAAATAAGATTCAATTAACAAAACTGAAACTAAACCTATTTTACAAAACGCTCTCAAATAACTACATTTGCAATCTTGGTTTAAAATTTATGGTCGCATCAGAAGAAAATATTGAGGTTTTAGGAGCACGGGTTCATAACTTAAAGAACATTGACGTTACCATACCTCGTGAAAAATTAGTAGTAATTACCGGATTATCAGGTTCTGGAAAATCGTCTTTGGCTTTTGATACTATTTATGCAGAAGGGCAACGACGATATATAGAAACCTTTTCTGCCTATGCAAGACAATTTTTGGGAGGCCTAGAACGACCTGATGTAGATAAAATTGATGGACTTTCTCCTGTCATCGCTATAGAACAAAAAACAACAAGTAAAAGCCCGCGTAGTACAGTAGGAACAATCACAGAAATTTATGATTTTTTAAGACTGTTATTTTCTAGAGGAAGTGATGCATATAGTTATAATACTGGGGAAAAAATGGTAAGCTATAGTGATGAGCAAATCCAAAACCTTATAACGAAAGATTTCACCGGAAAAAAAATAAATATTCTAGCTCCCATTGTACGCTCAAGAAAAGGACATTATCGTGAACTTTTTGAACAAATCGCTAAGCAAGGATTTGTAAAAGTTCGTACAGATGGTGAAATCAAGGATATTACCAAAGGAATGAAACTCGATCGGTACAAAACTCATGATATTGAGATTGTAATTGATCGATTAATGATTACAGAAGGTCAAGATAATTCAAAACGTCTAATGGAAACCATCAATACTGCGATGTATCATGGTGATGATGTTTTAATGGTTATTGAAGAAGGTGCTAAAGAAGCTCGTTTCTTTAGTAGAAATCTAATGTGTCCTTCTAGTGGAATATCATATCCAAATCCTGAACCCAATAACTTTTCCTTTAATTCTCCAAAAGGAGCATGTCCAAAATGTAATGGGATTGGTAATCTTTATGAGGTTAACCTAAAAAAAATAATACCCGATGATTCTTTATCTATTAAAAACGGAGGGTTAGCTCCACAAGGGCCACAAAAGAATAATTGGATTTTTAAACAGTTAGAATTAATAGCTCAACGCTTTGATTTTAAACTCAGCGATCCAATACATAAAATCCCAGAGGATGCAATGGAAATTATTCTTCATGGAGGAAAAGAGAAGTTTAGTATAGATAGTAAAACCTTAGGCGTAACACGAGAATATAAAATTGACTTTGAAGGCATTGCTACTTTTATAGAAAACACCTATAAAAATAATGACTCCACTTCTTTAAAACGATGGGCAAAAGATTTTATGGACAATGTGCAGTGCCCAATATGTGAAGGATCACGATTACGTAAAGAGTCACTATACTTTAAAGTTAATGAAAAGAATATCGCAGAATTAGCTGCAATGGATATCATAGAGCTTTCTGAATGGTTTATAGCACTTCCTGAGCTCTTAAGCGAAAAACAAAAAGCCATATCTGGAGAAATATTAAAAGAGATTAATGCCAGACTTCGTTTTTTGATTGATGTGGGTCTTACCTATCTTTCTCTTAACAGAAGTAGTAAATCCCTTTCTGGAGGAGAAGCTCAACGTATTCGTCTTGCTACTCAAATAGGTTCTCAATTAGTAGGAGTTTTATATATTCTTGATGAACCAAGTATTGGGTTACATCAAAGGGACAACGAAAAATTAATCAACTCTCTAATTCAATTACGGGATATAGGCAATTCTGTTATAGTTGTTGAACATGATAAAGATATGATCGAACGTGCCGATCATGTTATTGATATAGGACCTTTAGCAGGAAAACATGGAGGCGAAATTATTAGCGAAGGTACTCCTCTGGATTTAAAACTTCACAATACATTAACAGCTGACTATCTAAGTGGTAAAAAACAAATAGAAATACCTGCAAAAAGAAGAAAAGGAAATGGAAAAACTATTTCACTAAAAGGAGCAACAGGAAATAATCTAAAAAATGTTTCTATAGACATCCCATTAGGAAAAATGGTTGCAATAACCGGAGTTTCCGGAAGTGGTAAATCTACGCTTATCAATGAAACGCTTTATCCTATCTTAAATGCATATTATTTTAACGGAGTAAAAAAACCAATGCCATACAAAAGCATAAAAGGGCTTGAACATTCTGATAAAGTAATTGATATCAACCAATCTCCAATTGGTCGTACTCCAAGATCTAATCCTGCTACATATACTGGAGTTTTCTCTGAAATACGAAGCTTATTTGCTAAAACTCCGGAAGCAATGATCAGAGGATATAAACCTGGACGTTTTAGCTTTAATGTACAAGGAGGAAGATGTGAAACTTGTAAAGGAGGAGGCTTACGGGTTATTGAAATGAATTTCCTACCAGATGTGTATGTAGAGTGCGAAACGTGTCAAGGAAAACGTTTTAATAGAGAAACTTTAGAAATTCGTTACAAAGGTAAATCCATCTCAGATGTACTAGAAATGACTATTAATGAAGCATGTTTATTTTTTGAACATGTTCCAAAGATCTTCAGAAAATTAAAAACTATACAAAATGTTGGCTTAGGATATATTACCTTGGGCCAGCAATCCACTACCTTATCTGGTGGAGAAGCACAACGTATCAAACTGGCTACAGAATTATCCAAAAGAGATACTGGTAATACATTTTATATCTTAGACGAACCCACTACAGGGCTGCATTTTGAAGATATTAGAGTACTAATGGATGTATTGAATACATTGGTAGACAAAGGAAATACAGTCCTCATTATAGAGCACAATCTTGATGTAATTAAAATGGCTGATTATATCATAGATATTGGTTATGAAGGAGGAAAAAACGGAGGAAAAGTTGTAGCCAAAGGTACTCCAGAAGAAATTATAAAAGATAAAAAGAGTTATACTGCTAAGTTTTTAAAGAAAGAACTAGGCGTTTTAAATTAAAGCATACGATTTATGAGAAAAGAACAACACCATAAAGGTTGGAACGAAATAAAAACTAATGATTCCTGGGCAATCTTCAAGATCATGGGAGAATTTGTAAATGGATTCGAAAAAATGAGTAAAATTGGACCTTGTGTTTCAATTTTTGGATCAGCACGTACAAAAGTAGACGATAAATATTACCAACTAGCTGTAGATGTTGCCAAAGAAATTGTAAATCAAGGATATGGAGTAATTACTGGTGGTGGCCCTGGTATTATGGAAGCTGGAAATAAAGGTGCTCATTTAGGAGGTGGAACTTCTGTAGGACTAAACATTGAATTACCATTTGAACAGCATGATAATCCATATATCGATAGCGATAAAAGCCTAGATTTTGATTACTTCTTTGTTCGAAAGGTAATGTTTGTGAAATACTCTCAAGGATTTGTAGTTATGCCTGGTGGATTCGGAACATTAGATGAGTTATTCGAAGCGATAACATTAATACAAACTAAAAAAATTGCAAAATTTCCTATTATATTAGTAAGTACTGAGTTTTGGGGGGGACTTATTGATTGGGTTAAAAGTACATTACTTGAAAAGTTTAGCAACATAAGTCCGGGAGACTTGGATCTTATTCATGTTGTAGATACCCCCAAAGAAGTATTAGATATCTTAGATAAATTCTATGGAGAATATAATTTAAGTCCAAACTTCTGAAACATTTTATTATCAAATGAGTTACTTAAATTGAATATTAACACAAATAATCACATATCAAGGCATAGCTTTTTTAAAAACAATTTAAATCCAGCTCGTATATAAAGTGAGTTTTATAATTGTTCTATTTGTTAAAAGCACTTTTTATTAAATCTAAGAATTGAATATTAAGAGACTATATAATTTCATAATTGTTTTTTTTGCGTTGACTATTACGTCATCAGCGCAGCATAGTATACTTATAGATGCTCAATTGGATCCTCAAAAAAAGATCTTAACAATTGAGCAAGAAATTACCTATACAAATACATCAAATGATACGCTTTCAAAAATATTCTTTCATGATTGGGCGCATAGTTTCTCAAATAAAAACACTCCGCTAGGGAAAAGATTTTCTGAAGACTTTTTAAAGAAATTCTATTTTGCAAAGGACAATGAACGAGGGAGTTCTGTAATTCAAAAAGTAACTGATAACAATTCTCAGCCTTTATTATGGAGTCGCTATAACAAGACTCCCGATATTATATGGATTGAGACCTCCCAACCTATTTATCCAGGACAAAATCAAACTTTTCTTTTAAAATACCAAATCAAAGTACCGAGTAACAAATTTACACGGTATGGATATCACGCAAACGGAAATTTTAGTTTAAAATATTGGTATATCGTTCCTGCTGTATATGATACAAAATGGAATATTTATAGCCATAAAAACTTAGATGACCTGTATGCTCCACTGGCAAATTATAAAATAAACCTCACTCTTCCAGAAGAATATGAGGTCATGAGTGAGTTAAAAAAAGAGACGATTTCATCTTCAGGAGAAAAAATAAATAAAACGATCCAACTTACAGGAGATAATAGAAATGAAATAAATCTTTACATTGAAAAGAACCTTTCGTTTTATAGTTTTTCTACAAATGGTACTGAATTGGTTAGCAATATAGATGATAATGATCTAATGCCAAAAATGAAATCTGTAGCTATAGACAGAATTATTACTTTTTTAAATCAAAGGTTAGGCCCTTACCCTTTTGACAAATTATTGGTTTCTGAAAATGATTATAAAAACAATCCTGTATATGGCTTAAACCAGTTACCTGATATCCTAAGACCTTTTCCAGATGGCTTTCAATATGAAATAAAGCAATTAAAAACAATAACTGGAAATTATCTTGAGAAAACACTACTTATCGATCCAAGAAATGATACCTGGGTAAAAGATGCTATACACATCTACTTAATGATGGCATATACAGAAAAGTATTATCCAGAAATGAAAATTATTGGTAAGCTTAGTAAAGTAATTGGCATAAGATGGTTTCATGCAGCAGATTTGGATTTTAACGATCAATATTTTCTAGCTTATAAAAATATGGCCAGATTATTCTTAGATCAACCTCTTACCATGCCAAGAAATGAGTTGGTAAAATTTAATAGAAATATTGCTAATTCATATAAAGCAGGAGTTGGATTTAAATACTTAGAAGATTATTTGGGAGACGATAATATTGTTGACCAAAGTATAAAAGACTTTTACACGCAAAATGTTCTAAAACACACAAATTCAAACGCATATAAAAAAGTACTCTCATCATTGTCTTCTAAAGATATTGAGTGGTTTTTTGAAGATTTTATTGCAACAAACAAAAAACTAGACTTTAAAATAAAATCTGTTAAAAAAAGAAATGACTCTCTTGAGGTTACTATAAAAAATAAGAGCGATAATACTATGCCCGTATCGCTTTACGGCTTTAGAAAAAAAGAACTAGTTTCTAAAACATGGGTTACAGAAATTAATGATACCAAAAAAGTAACAATTGCTAATGAGGATATTAGTAAACTTATATTGGATTATGATCAAAATATACCTGAGGTAAATAGAAGAAATAATTATAGAAACTTAAAATGGATATTTAACAAACCTATACAATTCAGATTTCTTGAAGATGTTGAGGATCCAAGATATAGTCAAGTTTTTTTTATTCCGGAAATTGAATTTAATGTATATGATGGTTTTACTTTAGCTTCAAAATTTTACAATAGATCCATTATACGACGAAATTTTGAATACAATATATCCCCAGCATATGGTTTTAAATCGAATAAACTATTAGGATCAGCATCTATTTTTAATAGACATCAAATTGCAGATTATGGATTATATCAGATACGATATGGTGTAAGTGGAAGCATGTTTAGTTATGCTCCTGATTTATTGTTTAGGCGATTTTCTACCTCTGTTAGTTTTCGTTTCAGACCAAAGGATTTAAGGTCAAATGAAAATCAAAGATTAACTCTTAGAAACATTAATGTCTTTAGAGAAAGAGATGAGGAGAATCCTGTTGTCACTCCTGATTATAATGTATTTAATGCCAGGTACAGATACTCTGATTTTAATCTTATTAATTTTTTAGGATATACAATCGATTATCAATTATCAAAAAACTTTAGCAAAGTATCTACAACTATAAATTACAGAAAGTTGTTTCTAAATAATCGTCAGTTAAATCTAAGATTATTTGCTGGTACTTTCCTTTTTAATGATACAAAGAAAGATGGAGATTTCTTTAGCTTTGCTCTGGATAGGCCAACAGATTACTTATTTGATTATAATTATTTAGGACGTAGCGAAGATACTGGTTTTGTAAGCCAACAAATTATTTTGGCCGAAGGAGGATTTAAATCTCAACTAGATTATCCATTTGCAAATCAATGGATTACAACATTCAATGCAAATACAAACATCTGGAATTGGATTTATGCATACGGAGATGTTGGTTTAGTAAAAAACAAAAATATTTCTCCCAAATTTGTATATGACGCAGGCGTTCGATTAAGCTTAGTTGCTGATTATTTTGAAGTTTTCTTTCCAGTAGTTTCAAATAAAGGATGGGAAATCTCACAACCCAACTATGAAGAACAGATTCGATTTATTATTACGCTAAGTCCAGAGACATTGATAGGACTTTTTACCAGAGAATGGTATTAAGAATATCCAAGACATCACATAAATGTGAAAATTTTGCGCATTTGTTAATCAATCCTTAAAATACCACCCAAAAAAGAAAATTTGCTAATAAAAAAGCATTTTAACTGAATTATATTCAAAAAAATTAAGAGTTTTTACCTTGCAAATGGCGTCTATTTTAACTAAATTTGCACCCTATAAAAAAATCGTTCACATGCAGCCTGAAACCGTTACTTCATCTAATATTTCATTCGAAGAATATAGAAATCAAATACTTAGCGATTATAAAATCGCATTGATTAGTAGAGAATGTAGTTTATTAGGAAGACGTGAAGTATTAACGGGTAAATCAAAATTTGGAATTTTTGGAGGAGGAAAAGAACTCCCTCAACTTGCAATGGCAAGAGTTTTTCGTAATGGAGATTTTAGATCTGGATATTATAGAGATCAAACCTTTATGATGGCTATCGATCAATATACTATAGAACAATTTTTTGCTGGCTTATATGCACATACAGATATCCAAAAAGAACCTTTTGCTGCTGGAAGACAAATGGGAGGTCACTTCGCCACCCATAGTTTAAATGAAGATGGCTCCTGGAAAAATCTAACTCAACAAAAAAACTCTAGTTCTGACATCTCTCCTACGGCTGGACAAATGCCCCGTCTATTAGGTTTAGCTCAGGCATCAAAGGTATACCGCAATGAAAAGAGTGTTGAGAATCTTACTAATTTTTCTACTCAAGGAAATGAAGTTGCATGGGGAACTATTGGTAATGCCAGTACAAGCGAAGGCTTATTCTGGGAAACAATAAATGCCGCAGGAGTTTTACAAGTACCTATGGTAATTAGTATCTGGGATGATGAATATGGAATTTCTGTACATGCAGAACACCAAACAACAAAAGAAGATATCTCTTTAATTCTAGAAGGTTTCAGACGAGATGAAAATCATGAGGGTTATGAAATTTTAAAAGTAAATGGCTGGGATTATCCTTCGTTAATGAGCACTTATGAACGTGCAGAAGAATTAGCTCGGGAAAAGCATATTCCTGTTATTATTCACGTAAAAGAACTTACCCAACCTCAAGGGCATTCTACTTCTGGATCGCATGAAAGATATAAAAGTGAAGAACGATTAAATTGGGAGCGTGAATATGATTGCAATAAAAAATTTAAAGAATGGATCATTGATCATAACATTGCAACAGTAGAAGAGTTACTTGATTTTGAGAAAGCAGCAAAAAAGGAAGTAAGACAAGGAAAAACAAATGCTTGGAACGCTTTTATATCTGAAATAAAATCTGAACAAAAAGAAGCACTCGAAGTATTAAAAGCTGTTGAAGAAAAAAGTGCTAATAAAAACTTTATCTCTCCTCTTATTACTTCGTTGGCATCAAAAGAAGAACCAATTCGAAAAGACATTCTCGAAGCCACAAGAAAAACATTACGCTATCTCACGAAAGAAAATTTTGCAGAAAAATTGACGTTGCAAAATTGGATCAATACATATATTGCAAATATCCAGCCTAAATACAGTGATCATTTATACAGTGAAAATGATAACAATGTTATCAGCATCAAAGAAGTGTTACCTGTTTTTGATAACAATGCAGAACTAGTAGATGGCAGACTTATTATCAGAGATAATTTTGAAAAATTATTCGATAGAATTCCAGAAGCTTTAATTTTTGGAGAGGATAGTGGTAAAATTGGTGATGTAAACCAAGGACTAGAAGGTCTTCAGGAAAGATTTGGTCAAATTAGAGTATCTGATGCTGGTATTCGTGAAGCTACTATAATTGGACAAGGAATTGGGATGGCCATGAGAGGACTAAGACCTATTGCAGAAATCCAGTATTTAGATTATATCCTATACTGTATTCAAGGATTAAGTGACGATCTTGCCACACTACGATATAGAACTTTTGCCAAGCAAAAAGCTCCATTGATCATACGAACTAGAGGTCATAGATTAGAAGGGATATGGCATTCTGGTTCTCAAATGGGTGGTCTTATTCATTTACTTCGAGGAATTCACATTCTTGTACCAAGAAATATGACTAAAGCCGCAGGATTTTATAATACATTGATGGAAAGTGATGAACCGGCATTAGTAGTAGAATGCCTTAATGGTTATCGTCTAAAGGAAAAGATGCCTTCTAATTTATCTGATATCAGAACCCCGATAGGTGTTGTTGAAACTATAAAAGAGGGAAGCGATATCACTCTTGTATCTTATGGTTCTACACTACGATTAGTAGAACAAGCTGCAAAAGAATTATTATCTGTTGGCATTAATGCCGAAATCATTGATGTCCAGTCTTTACTCCCTTTTGATTTACATCATGATATCGCAAAAAGTGTATCCAAAACCAATCGATTATTAATTATTGATGAAGATGTACCTGGTGGTGCTACTGGTTATATTTTACATAAGCTTATTGATGAACAAAATGTTTATCAATACCTAGATAGTAAACCACAAACATTAAGCGCACAACCACATAGACCTGCTTTTGGAACAGATGGAGATTATTTCAGTAAACCTTCTATTGAAGATATTTTTGAAAATATATACTCAATAATGAATGAAGCTGATCCTGCTGCTTATCCAAAATTAAGATAACAGGTTATTGGAAATCTTCGATTTTTAATCGTTTTCCATTTTTATAAGAAATCACAAAGATTTTCTTATCAAACCCAGACCCTATTAACATTTTTCTAAAATCTTGGGCTTCAGGTAAGGTTTCAAAAATACCTAAACTCATTTTATAGAACGAAGTGTCACTATAAATCAGTGTATTTGTAAATTTTTCAGAAATTGCTGGCATGTTTTTAGCATTAAATGCTTTAAGTTGCACAGAATATACTGTATCTCTTTTGATTAAACTTCTATATAAATATAAATTTTTAATTTCCTTAAGTTCTACTTTTTCTTTTTTTAAGGTTTCTAATTCCTCTTTTGCCGAAGTCAGTTCTTGCTTCAATAAAAGGAGTTCATTTTTCTCCTTTGCTATATCTTCTGATGGAGGTTTACTAAAATAAAAAGCATTAGCAACCAAAAAAATTGCTAACAGAAACAGAACCAAGGAAAAGGATCCGAATAATCGATTAGATTTTTTACTTTTTTTCAGCTTATCAGACTCTACATCCAGAAGGTCTTCAAGCTTTTTTTGTTTAATTTCGGCTTTTTCTATCTGGTAATGCAAAGATAGAAGATCCTCATCTTTCATAACTTTCATTGTGGGGGTAGCTTCAAAAGTTTAGTTAGTTATTTCTAAAGATATATTCTAAACAATGCTTAAGGGAGTCTCTTTTGGGTTATTTTATAAACGATTCCATTATTTATTTCCAAAATTAAAACAGGTTTATCCTTAATAATTTTCTGGAAAGCTTTCAATGGAAACCCATTAGAAATGCGATTGACACTTTCAATCTTCACCCTCGCCTTATCGTCAAGTTCTAAAATTATTGACTTGGAACTTTGGTTATGAATATAATAATTATTATATAAAAAATACAACGTATCTCCATTTTTATCTAAATCATACTCAGCTTCACCGTATTCTTTAGCTTTTTTAACTGCTTTTCTACCCTGATAATACTCTATTATATCTGCTTCAATAAAAACAACATCATTGCTTTTATAAACTTTATTTATGTAACAATATTTTCTTTCAAACTTAAGCTTGGAATTATCTCCGATTGTATCTGTAGCAACTTCTATATCTGCTGCCACCCCTTCTTGAACACCATCAACCATAACCCTTGAGAGATCACTAATGGTATCATTGGTATCAGATAAATCTTTGTTTTGGTATTTTGAGATATCTGTTTTGAGTCTACTTACCTCTCTTTGCAATGAATCATTTACAAATAGTAATTGCTCAATATCCTCGGGGGTTGCAGATGATCCATTATTAGTATATGCAGTATTTGTGTTAATTACATAAATACTTCCTGCCGTTAATAATAGCATTAAAAACAAGATGAAAATAAAATAAAAATTACGCCTCTTTTTACTTTTTTTCAAATCCTCAGAAATAGACATAAGTCGATCTTCCAGTCGCTGCTGCTTGATATCAGTTTTTTCCATCTGATAGTGCATCGATAAAAGTTCTTCTTCTTTTTTGTCCATATGCTACAAAAGGTAATTCTTGACTTAGATAAGATAATTATTTATTTAAGTTATGGCATCCATTTAATATTTTTAAAATCTGGTTTTCTTTTTTCCAGAAATGCATTTCGTCCCTCTTTCGCTTCATCTGTCATATAAGCTAATCGTGTAGCTTCTCCTGCAAATACTTGCTGTCCCACCATACCATCATCAGTAAGGTTCATTGCAAATTTTAGCATTTTGATCGATGTTGGAGATTTTTCTAGAATCTCTAACCCCCATTGGTATGCAGTATCCTCTAATTCTGCATGCGGAATTACCGCATTTACCATCCCCATTTCATATGCATCTTGTGCTGAGTAGTTTCTTCCTAAAAAGAAAATTTCTCTAGCTTTTTTCTGTCCTACCATTTTAGCAAGGTAAGCTGATCCATATCCGCCATCAAAACTAGTAACATCTGCATCAGTTTGTTTAAAAATTGCATGCTCTTTGCTAGCCAAAGTAAGATCACAAACAACATGGAGACTATGCCCTCCTCCAACTGCCCATCCAGGCACCACCGCAATAACTACTTTTGGCATAAACCTTATTAATCGTTGTACCTCTAAGATATTTAATCGATGCCTACCATCGTCTCCTACATAACCTTGATGCCCTCTAGCATTCTGATCTCCTCCACTACAAAAACTATATATCCCATCTTTTGTAGAAGGCCCTTCTGCTGATAACAAAACAACCCCAATAGACGTATCCTCTTGCACATCATAAAAAGCGTCATAAAGTTCACTTGTGGTTTTAGGTCTAAAGGCGTTACGAACATTAGGCCTATTAAAAGCTATACGTGCAATTCCTCCTGATTTTTTATATGTGATATCTTCGTATTCCTTTACGGTTTTCCAATCTATTGAACTCATTATGTATTTTTTTGTATCTTCAAAAATAATACAATATAATATACCAAACTATATGATTTTAGGGGTAAATACCTTAAATTTTAATTTTATTTAAAACAAAAATAGAATTTAGCATAGTTTTTGATGTTTTTTTCATCAATTGATAATATATTTACCTTTATGAAGATCTTTTTAGCAGTATTTATCGGAAGTATTAGTTTTTTATCATACGCACAAGAAAATCCCATACAAACTATCTCTATAGAATGGGAGCAATTAAGTGCTCCTATATCTTTTGCTAACAAAGCATTACCAACAACAACATATCAGTTAATGGAGGTAAATCTGGATATAGATTTAAGACAACAGGCTTTAAGAAAACCGGCCACAATGTTTCTTGAATTACCCAAAAGTAAAATAGTTTCACCAAAATACAGTGTTGCAATCCCACAGCCAAAAACATCTGGTTTTACTATATCTGGTAGTGGTTACAATCCAAATACTAATGCCGCAGGAGGTATAAAAAACATAGCCTATAAAGATGCTAGCCTATATAGCGGAGCCTACTGCCCTATTACCGGGTTAGCTTATTAGTAGAACTAACTCATCAGCTCACAGCGTGATTTTAACCCAGTCTTTTTTGATTGTATCATTTTAGTTCTATTCTACAATTCGAATCCCATCTTTTTCAATAGTAATTTTTCGAGCTTTATACAATGAACCTATTGCCTTTTTAAAGCTTTTTTTACTTAATTGAAAGACTTCCTTTATATCTTCTGGATCAGATTTATCATTTAAATCGATAAATCCTCCATTAGCTTGCAACTCTTTTAAAATTTGTTCTGCATTTGGTTCTATACCTCTATACCCATGTCGTTGCAGTGTAAGATCTATTTTACCATCTGGCCTTACCTTTTTTACAAATCCTTTAAATCGATCTCCAGGAGTAATCTTCTGAAAAATTTCATCTTCATATATTAGCCCTAAATGTTTTTGGTTTACAATCATATTCCATCCAAATGGAGATGGATGAGAGGCAATTAAATCAACTTCATCATAAGATGACAATAACACCAGAGAATTATCCAAAAAAGCATTCGTCTTGCTTGAGGCCAATAATCTATCGGTTTCATCATCAAGATACACATATACTAGATACCAATTTCCTTTCTTCATTTTATTGGCTTGTTCTTTAAAGGGAACAAAAAGGTCTTTTTCTAAACCCCAATCTAAAAAAGCACCAACTTCAGAAACACTTGTACATTTTAGATATGCAAAAGACTTTACGGTAGCATAGGGCTCCAATGTGGTAGCCACAATACGCTCTGAACTATCCAAATACACAAACACCTTTAGAAGATCTCTTATCATAAATTCTTCAGGAACATATTTATTCGGCAAAAGAACTTCATTACCATCTTCATCACAGAGATAAACGCCCTGATCTCTTTCTCTCACAACTTCTAATGTATTATACGCACCAAGCTTTAGCATTCTTTTATTTTTTGCGCAAAGATAATTCTTTAATCTTCCTGTTTACTTAAATTCAATAAAAAAAGGTGTACACAATAGCATACACCTCTTTTTTGTAAAATATCGCATACTATTTATATGCAGATTCTTTTCCAAAATGTTTTGTTAATAGATAATAAACAACAGCTCTATATTTGTTACGGTTTGACTTACCATATTTTTCTATTACAGAAGCGATTGCTTCATCTAGTTTTGCGCCATCAGATAGTCCTAATTTCTTGATTAGAAAATTTTGCTTTACTGTCGCTAATTCTTTTTCATCACTACCAGAAACTGTAGAAGCATCACTATTATAAATTGAAGGGCCACATCCAATAGTAACTTTAGTTAAAAGATCCATATCTGGAGTCTCTCCTATTTTATCTTTAATATCGGCTGCATATTTAGCAATTAATTCGTCTCTTTTACTCATAAGATGATAATGTTTTAGGTTTTTAGTTATTTTTTACTTTACTATATCAAATATAGATGAATTATAAATGAATAATTAATCCATAAAGTATATAAAAACGTCTCTTTTAGTTGAAATGCTTAAAATAATCGATTAAAGTACTATCATTTTGTTTTCTAGGTGTAAAAACTTCTAATAACTGAGGCAAACTATCGTTACTATATATATTTTTAATCTCTTCAACAGTCTCTTCGAGAGTATTTGCAGCATGGTATTCAAAACCATACATTTTACATAAATGTAATGCGGTTAAACCATGAGTGGTTTCAAAATATTTGGCAAAATTATCACTCTCTTCCTTACCTGGTAAAATTCTAAATATCCCTCCTCCATCATTATTAATAATAATGATTTTAAAATTTGATGGTATATATTCATTCCACAACCCATTACTATCATAGAAAAAACTAAGATCACCAGTTATTAATGTTGTTGGTATTCCTGAGGCCAATGCCGCTCCGATTGATGTTGACGTACATCCATCGATACCACTTGTACCTCTATTACAAAACACTTTGAACGATGATTTCAACGAAAACAATTGAGCATAACGCACTGTAGAGCTATTACTTAATTGAATCATTTGTTGATCCGGAATTCCATTAAAAATAGATTCAAACACCTTAAGATCTGTAAAAGGAATTTGACTTAAATAAGTATCGTGATCTTTTCTTCTTTGATTTCGTACTGAAATCCAATCTGCTTTATACGTACTTTTTACAAACTCTGCATTTTGTAAAAAACTTGAAAAGAATTGGTTAGGTTGTAGTTTTATATGCTCAGTAAGGCAAAAATAAGTATCATATGCTTTTTTTGAATCAATATGCCAGTGAGACTTGGGTTGATATTGACGTAAAAAACCTTTAATCCTTTTGGATACTACCATCCCACCAATAGTTAATAAAACATCTGGTTGCAACATCTCAAATTCGCCAGGATTTAAAGTAGAAATCAATTGATCAATACAATTTACATGAGAATCATGATGAATATTTGATGTAGTTTCTGTTAATACTAATACAGATGGATCCTCTGCAAAATACTCTACCCATTTTTGATCAACGGTCCCAGGAGAATTCACACCTATCAATATCATTTTACGTTCTGCATTATTCCACTCCCTTAACATTTCGGATTGTAGATCATCAGAAAACTTATAATACGAGTATTCTAAGGGTATATTTTTAGGAATAACTGTAGGCTGATCCAACTTATCATACAAAGGTTCATAAAAAGGAACATTAATATGTACAGGGCCATTTTTTTCTAACGCAGCATTTAGTGCAATGTTAATCTCTCTTTCATTATGCTTTTGAGCCTCATGTTGCTTTTGACGTATTTTTACATCATCAATTGTAGTTTCTGCAACTACTTCTGAGTATAAGTTTGCAGAATATGTGATATGATTCTCAAATACATTTTTCTGTCTAATCGTTTGTCCATCTCCAATATCAATTCTTTCTATTGGTCGATCTGCACTCAATACTACTAATGGAATATCACTATAAAAGGCTTCTGAAATTGCAGGATAATAATTTAATAATGCACTTCCAGACGTACATAACAGTATCACTGGTTTTTGAATCTGTTGTGCAATACCCAATGCAAAAAATGCAGCACATCGTTCATCTACAATACTATAACATTTCATCTCAGGATGTTCGCTAAAACCAATAGTCAAAGGTGCATTACGAGATCCTGGTGAAATAACAATATGATAAATTCCTTTTGCCTCACATAAGGCAACAATAGTTTGTGCTAAAGGAATCTTTGAATATAAGCGTTTCTTCATTCGAATCGCTAAATTACAATATCATACTAATTTAAGCCAGATTTTTTAGGTAATTTAAAACAAAACTTTTTTCATTGTTTCTGTTTTTTTTACTGTTTCTTCCCACTCTTTCTCCGGCTCAGAATCTTTAGTAATCCCTCCTCCTACATATAAAATAGCTTTATCAGGTTTCATTTCCATACAACGAAGATTTACAAATAGACTAGATTCTATTTTTCCATTTTTATTTACATTTAATTCTCCAAGAAAACCAGTATAATACTTTCTATTATATCCCTCATATTCGAGGATAAAAGATTTTGCTTCTTTTTTAGGTAAACCACACACAGCAGGAGTTGGATGAACTATCTGTATTACTTTTGCTATATCAGAACTTGCTGTTTTTAAAACCACTTTGATATCAGTTCTCAAATGTAAAAGCGTTCCTGCACGATATGTATATACATTTGACGATTCTATACGTTTAGAAACAGGAGTTAGTTCGTCCAGAATAAAATCGGTAACCATTTTCTGTTCTTCGATCTCTTTATCCCCCCACTCCACATTCATTTCACCAAGATAAGGTTGAGTACCCGCAAGTGCCATGGTATAAAAGTGATTTTCTTTTACATGAAGCAATGTTTCTGGCGTAGCTCCTAGCCACATCCCAATTTTAGGATGATACCAACAATACACAAAAGCTTTAGGGTAATTCATCACTAATCGTTTGTAAATTTCTAATGCATCATTATTTTCACAAACAACTTCTTCTTTTCGCGACAAGACTACTTTTTTAAAACATTTTGCTTTGATAGCATCAATTCCCCGTCTAACCAGTTGCATATGCTCTTCTTTAGCACTAGATACTAAAACAGAATCGTATTTTACATCATTTTCATTTTTATCAATATTGGTCGGTGAAGTAATAGTAACAGTATAACAAATACTTTTATCCATTGGGATAAGTACTGTTTTTTCTAATGTATTAAATGGTGCAAAAACAAATCCCGAAATCGTGTTATCTTTATACTCATACAACTCATCATCTTCCTGTAGAAAAACATCTATTTCTTGAGTATTAGCTTTTCTATATATAACAAAAGGAAGTTCTGCTTTTAACTGCTTCTTAAGGTCAGTATAAACATTATCTATGTTCATCCTACTTAGTTTTGGGAAGTGCAATCGTTGTTAACTTTACAACTGAGATGAGTTGATTTTCTTCACCTCTGATCTTTATATCCCATAGCTGAGTAGTGCGCCCTGGGTGCACAATTTCTGCTTTTGCAAACACATATCCTTCCTTGACACTTCTAACATGATTTGCAGAAATTTCTATCCCTCTAATATAAAATTCCTTTGCATCTAAAAACATAAAAGAAGCTGCACTACCAACACTTTCTGCAAGTGCGACCATAGCTCCCCCATGTAAAACACCATCTGGCTGATGTACTCTAGGTGTTACTGGCATCTTAGCTACCAAATAATCTTTACCCACTTCACAAAAAGAGATATCCAATGTCTCCATAAGTGTATTTTTACACATTTTTGCGCATTGCTTCAGTATTTCTTCTTCTGTCAAATTCATATACTATAAAATTTAAAACAAAAGTATACAATGCCTTTTAATAATTCTAACTATATTTGATCATTATTTTAACGAACGTTCAATAAAATGCCAAAAATAAAAACATCAAAAGAAGAAGTATTACAAAAGGTGATTCCGATTCTAAGAACTCGAGGAGTTCAAAATAGTAGTATGAGCGAGCTTTCTAAAGCCTGTGGTATTCAAAAATCCCATTTTTATTATTATTTCAGTAATAAAGAAGAATTGATAAAGGAAGTGCTGGCTTTAGTACATAGCTATTTTAATTACAACTTCTTTAAAATTATTCAAAGTGACACCCTCGATATTCAAGAGAAAATTACAAAGACCAAGGGGCTTATGAATAAAATTTTCAAAGTTTCCGAGGGAGGATGTATAATGGCAAATACTGCATTAGAAACCATTCACCTTGATCCAATATACAAAAAAGAAATACGATTGTTTTTTCACGATTTTATTTCTGGATTACAATATCTACTAGAAATTAATCATGAACCTGACAACGCATTGACATTAGCAGAGCAAATAGTTCAAGATATAGAAGGGGGTATATTATTGATGCAAGTTTATGATGACTCAAAGTATCTTAATAATGCCATTATAAGAATGGAAAAACTAATTCTAAATAAATAATTAAAGACTACTATGTTTAATTTCTCAACCTTAAAATTACAATCAACATGGAATCTTACACTATAAAATCATTCGATGGGTATCCAATATCAGTTCATGAATTTACTCCTAAATCTCCCAATTATAAAACGATAGTGTTTGCTCCTGCTGTTGCTGTTCCTCAAAAATTTTATTTTAATCTGGCAGAATACCTTGCAGAAAAAGGATGTAATGTATTTACCTTTGATTATCGCGGAATTGGAACTTCAATTTCGCGAAGTATCCAATCCTTAAAGGAGCACGGCTTTTTTTCCTGGGCAATGGATTTTAAGTCGATATCTAAATATGCGGCAGAAGAGTATCCTGACAATGAGAAATATATGATAGGCCATAGTTATGGAGGAAATAGTATTGGATTTAGCGATGCATACCAATATTATGACAAATACATTACTATAGCATCACAATTTGGATTCTACAAACACTTCTCATTAAGAATGCGAATATTGATTTATTTAAATTTCAAACTTTTTGTACCTATAACCACATCTCTTCTGGGATATTACCCCTCTGGCTGGTTTGGATTAGGCAAACCTCTTACCACTAAAGCAGCTAAAGACTGGGCTATTTTCCTACTACATCCTGATTCTATGTTATATTTCACCAAAGAAAACATGGATACTTATTATGAAAACATAAAAGCCCCTATGCTTTTGGTTAGTATTGATGATGATCTTTTTGCTCCTAAAAAATCTGTTGACATTCTTGGTGATCGTGTATACCAAAATGCAAATGTCACTCGAAAACATTTAAATCCTTCTGATTTTAATTTAAAAACAATTGGGCATTTTGATTTTTTTAGAATTAAAAATCGAGATATCTTGTGGCCAATAATTAGCGATTGGTTTCAGCTTAATTAAAAATATCACACTTTTTATTATAACCCTTATGAATAGCTCTGAAAAAGAAATATCTTATACAACAACAAACACCTACTCTACTTTAAATAGTTTAGATACTAATACAAAAACGGTTTGGATTGTTTTTCACGGAATAGGATATCTTAGTCGTTATTTCATTAGGTTATTTGAAAGTCTGGATAAGACAGATAATTATTTCATCGCTCCTCAAGCTCCTTCAAAATACTATAAAGGTGACGATTATAGAAGAGTTGGTTCTAGCTGGTTGACTAAAGAAAATACAAAGAAAGACACTCAAAATGTATTGCGTTATGTTGATGCAATATTATCTGAAGAGAATATTCCTAAAGATAAAAATTTAGTAATACTAGGATATTCTCAGGGAGTGAGTATAGCCAGTCGATGGATTTCTTCTCGAAAAATAAACCCTGATGCTTTTGTCATTATTTCTGGTGGGTTTCCTAAAGAATTATCTAAAAAAGATTTTTCTTTTCTCAATAAAACAACAAAAATCACTCATATTCTTGGGCAAAAAGATCCTTATTTTGAAATAGCAAAAGTTGAAGAAGAAAAAGTTAGAGTAAAACACCTCTTACCGCAAATTGAATTTAGAACTCATCCTGGAGGTCATGAATTAGACCCTAAAACGGTAAAAAATATTCTATAAGTTTCCTTAATTCAATTAATGTCGCATTATTCTACTAGGTTCCATTTCAAAAATCGAATTTATTGCGACAGGATTCATTTCTATTTTTTTTCCTTCAGATTTGATTTTGGCTAAGACTTCTTTATTATTCTTTTTATTGATAGTTGCTATTGGATTATTAAACAACATCACATCAGTAAGTTGTTTAAGATTATATAATGGCCACAAATTATCAATATCATTATCTTCAATCGCCAACCAGCGTAAATTTTTCATATTAACAATTGAATTTATTGATTTAATAGTATTCCTAGATACCAATAATTTCTTCATCCTAGATAATTGTTTTAGAGAGGAAATATCTTTCAATTGATTATCTCTAAGATCTAACCATTCTATACTATGCATATTCTCCAAAAAACCAATATCATCAATACTATTCCCCCTAAGCATTAGAACTCCTACATTTTGTAGTTCGGACAAGGGCGAAAAATCTACTATTTTATTGTATTCTAAATTTAATTGTACAAGCCTTTTCAATACCCTGAGTACTTTAATATCTGATATATTATTCTTCCCCAAAATAAGAATTTCTAACTGTGATAACTTTGCCAATGTATTAATGCTAGTTACATTATTCCCCGGTATCCAAATTCCGTATAAATCCACTAACTCTGATAAAGGAGAAAGATCTTCTAATTGATTGAAAGCCATATTAAAATGGGTTAATTTTTTCCAGTAGCGAACTATAGAGATATCATTAATTTTATTAAAATTAAATGTTATCCTTTTCAGATGTATTAATGTACGTAAAGGGTTTATATCAGAAATTTGGTTCCTATCTAACGCTAAGCTTTTTA
The DNA here is from genome assembly GCF_007489275.1 of Aquimarina algiphila. GTDB lineage: Bacteria > Bacteroidota > Bacteroidia > Flavobacteriales > Flavobacteriaceae > Aquimarina > Aquimarina algiphila. The sequence goes on along the minus strand of NZ_VLNR01000090.1, from coordinate 1,034 downwards.
AATTAACCAAATCAGATAATGGATGAAGGTCATGAATTAAATTTCCATTTGCGCTAAGTTTTTCTAAATTTCTAAGTTTTTGCAATGGTGTTAAATTTATTATCTTATTATTATCAAGGAATAAAACCTTTAAATTCTTTGCATGTTCTAATCCTTTGAGATTGGTAATTCCTCTTCCTATGGCAACAAATCGAGTTAAAGATTCTATATCTTTTATTGTTATATCTCCTGTAGGTTTATCTTGATAATCTCTTATTGCCTTCTCCAGATAAAAATCTGGTATATCAACAATCAAAGTCTTATCCTGACCATAGATTGATAAAATGAAGAAATGAAAAGCAATAATAAATAAAGGTTGTTTTGAAAGTTTCATACGTTTTATGATATTTTGATATCACAAATCTATTGCGACATCTAATCATATTAAAGTAAATCACTGTATGAAATGTCCCAAAATATAATTTGAAACTTTATTTTTTTGCATGAAGCATCTTAATATAAGATTTTGGAGTTTGCAATGTGAATTTTTGAAAAGCGCGATAAAAGGTAGTTTTAGATTTAAAACCTGAATCTTGTGCCAAAGCCAATAAAGTAAATTGATTCAAGTTTTCTGACTGAAGCTTATTCTTAACCTCTTCTACCCGATACCGGTTTACAAAATCATTAAAAGACATCTTAAAACCGCTATTAATTACTGTAGATATAACACCTGATGTTGTATTTAATTCTTTAGCCAGAACCTGTAAAGAAAGATTAGGATTGAGAAACATTTTTCTTATTTCCATAGCTTCAATAACCTTCGGGGAATAATCAAAAACTGAACTATTAATAGCTGAATAGTTATTTACCTTAAATTCTGAATATGAAGCGTAACCAATTATTGAGATTACATACACTATAAATGAATAACCCGTTGTGCATTTAGAAAAAGTTGCGCAAACTGCTAAAAGGCAGTAAATTGTAGTTACGACACTATAATTCATATGCACAACTTTCAAGCAAATTACGATAAAATACTCAAGGTTTTAAAAGGA
>NZ_VLNR01000009.1 GCF_007489275.1 Aquimarina algiphila | reverse complement strand
CACGCTCTAATCGCTTGATCTTTTGTGCTGGTGTTTCTTTTGATTTTGGCATTTGGTGTTGAATTGGTTTACTCCAGTCTAAAGTACCATGTTTTCGTAACCAAACCAAAACAGTACTTCTCCCCTGTATGCCATAAGCTTTTTGTGCTTGCTTATATATAGGTCAGCTCACCTTTTTCAACTTGGGCAACTACTGCTAATTTAAAGCCTAAATTGTAATCTCGTTGTGTACGCTTCTTCCTTGGTTGTTCTGAATGTTTCATAAATAAGTCAATTTTGTGTCAACTTATTTTAGGACAAGACAGATTGATTATTTTGTAGCTGCATCAAAAAAAAGAGTCATTAAAATTAAAAGGTAGCTTTATTATTTTAATTTAAAATTTACTATTAGTGTAATCTAAATAAGTAAATGTTGTATGAATAAATATCTGTATTATATATATGGATATTTTTTTTTATTCTAAAAAATAATCTTAAATATAAATATTTTTAACATGAAAACACCCAATTTTTTCCTTGTTGCACTATTGCTAGTGGTAATAACATCTTGTTCCAAAGATGATGAACCAGTAGTAAAAAGTAAATTAAAAGAGCTTACATCGTTTGTAATAAAAGATATAGAAGCCACAGTAGATGAACAATTAAAAACAGTAGCAATTACCTTGCCTGTAGGAACAACAGTTACAGCTTTAAAAGCTACAGCAGAAATATCAGAGAAAGCAAGTATTAGCCCAGATCCAACAGCAGCTCTTGACTATAGCAAGCCAGTAGTTTTTGAGGTAAAAGCAGAAGATGGTACAACCCAAGAGTATACAGTAACAGTAACTTTGGAAGCAGCTACTACAGTTGCTCCATTTGTTACAACATGGAAAACTACTAGTCCTGATAAAAAGATTCTTATTTCTACAAATAGGGATTATATTTATAATTATACAATAGATTGGGGAGATGGTGTGGTTCAAGATGGGCAAACATCTGATGCTGTGCATACGTATAAAAATGCAGGGGAGTATACAGTGAAAATATCTGGTGATTTTCCTACTATTAATTTTAGAGGAAATGTCGGTTTTAATGATAATATTATAAGTATAGATAGTTGGGGAGATATAAAATGGCAATCTATGGAGAGGGCCTTTATAAATTGCTCTGATTTGATTTACAAAGCTACTGATGTTCCAGGTTTATCAAGAGTAGAAAGTTTAAAATCTATGTTTTATGGTGTTAGTTATTTTAATGGAGACATAGGTGATTGGGATGTATCTAATGTTACAGATATGGGCGGTATGTTTTACCGTGCTATATCTTTTAACCAAGATATAGGGGGTTGGAATGTCTCTAATGTTACAAATATGGGACAGATGTTTGAAGGTGTTCGTTATTTTAATGGAGACATTGGAAACTGGAACGTATCTAATGTTACAAATATGATGTCGATGTTTAAAGGGGTAAGTGCGTTTGGGAAGGATATTGGTGTATGGAATGTCTCCAATGTTAAAAATATGGCAAATATGTTTCGTGGAGCTAGTAACTTTAATAGAGACATAGGTGGTTGGGATGTATCTAATGTTACAGATATGGGCGGTATGTTTTATCTTGCTATATCTTTTAACCAAGATATAGGGGGTTGGAATGTCTCTAATGTTGTAAATATGAAAAATATGTTTTTTAATGCTAAATCTTTTAATCAAGATATAGGCGATTGGAATGTTTCTAATGTTACAAATATGTGGGGTATGTTCTATAGAGCTGGAACTTTTAATCAAGATATAGGTGATTGGGATGTCTCCAGTGTTATAGATATGGAAAATATGTTTCGTAGAGCTAGTGCTTTTAATCAAGATATAGGTGATTGGAATGTTTCTAATGTTAAGAATATGAGAGATATGTTCGAGAATGCAAAAGTAATGTATATTAATTACGAAGCATTGTTAATAGGTTGGGAGAAAAATGGGGTGTCCAAAGATGTAGAATTTAATGGAGGTTTTAGTAAATATAGGTCTCAGGCTGCTGTACAAGCTAGAGGACGTTTAATAAATAATAATAATTGGTTAATAACAGATGGAGGTAAGGAGTAATAAGTAAAATAATCTAAGATTTAATTCTAAATAAGAGTAAAAACCACCCATTTTGGGTGGTTTTTTGCTTTTGTGAAAACTTTAGTTTTACAAAAAAATATTTTTAACATGAAAACACCCAATTTTTTCCTTATTGCATTATTGCTATTGGTAATAACATCTTGTTCCAAAGATGATGAACCAGTAGTAAAAAGTAAATTAAAAGAGCTTACATCGTTTGTAATAAAAGATATAGAAGCCACAGTAGATGAACAATTAAAAACAGTAGCAATTACCTTGCCTGTAGGAACAACAGTTACAGCTTTAAAAGCTACAGCAGAAATATCAGAGAAAGCAAGTATTAGCCCAGATCCAACAACAGCTATAGGTTATAGTAATCCAAAAGAATTTACAGTAACAGCAGAAGATGGTACAACACAAAAGTATATAGTAACAGTAACTGTGTTAAGTGCAGCTAGTACTGAGAAGTCAATAACCAAGTTTACAATAGAAGGAGTAGACGGAGTTATAGATGAGTCTTCTAAAACAATAGCAGTAAGTTTACCATCAGGAACATCAAAGACGAGATTAACAGCAACAGGAGTTATATCAGATAAAGCAAGTATTAGTCCAGACCCAACATTGGCAACAACAGATTATAGTACTCCAGTAACATATACAGTAACAGCAGAAGATGGTACAACCCAAGAATATGTGGTTACATGTAATATTGTAATCAAAAATGGAGCGCCTTATGGTAATGCGGGAGAACATACAGCGGTTAAATTAAGTGAGGCCACTGATAATCCTCCTTACGGTTTTTATGAATATTTACCAATAGATTTTAGCCCCTCTAGTTCTAAAAAATACCCTCTCTTAATTTTTTATCATGGTATAGGACAAAAAGGAAATGGTTCAGAAGATTTGTCAAAGGTTTTAGTTAATGGACCACCAAAATTAATAAAAAATGGTAAAGATTTTGAGGCAATAGTTATTTCTCCGCAAAGTCCAAACGGATGGTTTGGAGGAAACTCTTTTTTAAGCTTATACAATTATTTGATTAAAAATTACCCTATTGATATAAATAGGGTCTATGTTACAGGTTTGAGTGCAGGTGGAGGAGGTACATGGAAAGCTCTAGAGTCTCATCATGATAAAATAGCAGCGGCAGTTCCTATTTGTGGAGCAAATAGGTTGGTGCAACCAGCAGATTTTTTAATAAACTCAAAAATATGGGCGTTCCATAATTTTGAAGATAAAAGAGTTGGTAGAGCAACTACAATAGATAATGTTAATAGAGTGGCAAATACGGGAACATCAGTAATGGCCGTATATCCTTATGGTGATGGAAGTAGAACAGTGGCTAATGAAGATTATACGATGCATTTTAATACAGATACAGATAAATGGTCTACCAATCAAGGAATAAATAAGCCAAATCAAAATATGGCATTTACGATGTATAAATTAGGTGGGCATGATGCTTGGACTAAAACATATAATAATGAAAAAGTTTGGGATTGGTTGTTTGCGCAAAGCTTAAAATAGATTTAGTTAATATAAAATTAAAAAATAAATTTACGATTAATCTAAATAAATAAAAATGAAAAATAGATACGATTTAATTAGTTTTTTCTATTTTATGTCATTCTTTTGCATCAATGCTCAAGGAATAGAGGAGGGAACCTATTATAATACTAATGAAAATTATAAAAAAGTTGAAATAACTCAATGTTGTGATAACGGTACTTTAAATCTTGATTTTTATCATATAAATGGAGAAATTAATAAAAGAGAATTAATAGCTGTAAAAGGAACTAAAGATTTGTATATATATGTAGGAAATGGTTTTAGCTATGTGGTTTTGTTGAGAGATGGTAAATTAGAGAGGTACGGTTTTGATGAGGCTAATAGACCAGAGTTTATGCTGTCTACAGCATTCTTAACATGTACAAATGTGGAGTTATTGTCAAAAGATAAATCGGTAGTAGCTAGTGAATCTTCTAGATTAAGGCAAATGAACGAGGAGTTAACTAAAAGCATTTTAGAAAAGAAAGTAAGGCGTATATTTCTTGCAGATGTAATTTCTTTAAATGTTATTCCTGGTTCTGTTGATATTCCATTTGGAAATCTTTATAAGCCTAAAGAATCATTTATAGGTGGAAAGTTAAAAATAACTATTTCCAAATTTAATCCAATGGATTCTTCTTGGGGTCAAGAAAAAAGTTCAGTAGGATTTCGTCCAAGTAGAACATATAACAAAAATGAAAGTTATAGTGAATATTACCCATATAATGAAAGTAATAATTCATCAATAATTGTAACAAGTAAATATGATACCTATAAACTTTGTAGAAGTAATTTTGATCCTAATTTATTTTTTTTACCAGGTCAGCCAGGAGAGGAATTAAATCATTTTATTAAATTTAAGGAAGATGGTAATCATATATTTGGAGAATTAGCTATTGCGGTAGATCAAAGTGCTACTCCTACAGTAAACCTTTATAATAAGGATAAAAAGTTAAAGGTGGATTTGTCTGTGCTCAATTCATATAAAGAAAAAGGGAAATTAATTAAAAAAAATATTAAAAAAGAAGTTTTTGATTACATAGATTTTTTAATAGATGGTTCTAAGGAGCTTCCAAAACCCAAAATGAAAAACCCTAAATTGGAACAAGAAATTGTTTTATTGGCTAATAAAAGTGCAAAAGAAAAAGGCTGGGATCAAAAATTTTACAAAGCAGTAATTATGCATGATGAATGGACTATAATTAGGCATGATATTTCTGGAGTAATTATGCGTAAAATGATAAAAGCTGCTGTTGTTTCAAAAGATTCTAAAGGTAAATGTAGCTATAAATATGCAGATATATATAAAGAATACATTAATGGTTCTTATCAAACTAAGTCAAAATTATGGGAAATCATCAACGGAGCTAATTTAGATTGTAGTAAAATTAAATAGCTAAACATTTATAGTTATAAAAAGAATATCACAAATTATGCATAATGATAATATACCTAATCGAAGTAAGCTTTTGAAAATTATGTGTAAGTTTAATAATGTTTTATTTATAAGTAGTGGCTTTTAATTGACTAAACAAAAAGTATAGCTAATAAAAATTTTAATATGAATAATACACCCAAATCTTACTTTATTACAATGCTACTTATGCTTTATTTTTCTAAAGATAAATGTACTAAAAGCAAAAACTAAGTTTTAATAATATGTAATGACCTCTTCCCGTTACACTGGACAGTTGTAAGTTAGAGAATTCAGGGCGAATAAATGTTTGACTTTGAACAAGTATTTGCTTATGGAACGATTAAAATATTCGGAATCGCAGATTGTATTTGTAATCAAACAGGTGGAAACGGGAACCCGTATCCAGGAGGTGTGCCGCAGGATGGGTATCAGCGAGGCCACTTTCTATAATTGGAAGAAGCAATATGGGGGTTTGGGGGTCTCCGAACTTCGAAGGCTCAAGAACCTTGAAGAGGAGAACTCGCAGCTAAAGAAGCTGGTTGCTGATTTGAGCTTGGACAAACAGATCTTACAGGATGTATTGAAAAAAAAGTTCTGAGACCGTCCCGAAAGCGTGGGATGGTCGATAACATCAGGATGGAGCACAACATCTCCATTCAGCGTTGTTGCAAGCTCGTATTGCTGCACAAGAGCGTATTCTATTACAAGGCCAAGGGTAGTCGCAATGACGATTTATTACGCATGCGTATGAACGAGATTGCCGCCGTAAGGGTTCGTTATGGTTTTTGGCGCATCCATATCCTTTTGAGACGGGAAGGCTTCATGGACAACCACAAGCGTATGTACAGGGTCTATTGCGAGGAAGGATTGAACCTAAGGGGCAAGCGGCCAAAACGCAACCGTTCCGCCGCACATAGACAACCGAGTCAAGGCAATGCCTCTAGTTTACATGAATGCCGGAGCATGGATTTCGTCTGTGACCAGTTCTACAACGGCAATCGTTTCAGGGCCTTAACCGTAGCGGATAATTTTAGTCGGGAGTGCTTGGCCATACAAGCAGGATAGTCGCTTAAGGGAAGTAATGTTGTGCAAGTGATGGAAGGGATTTCTTTTGGGAACGAAGTGCTTCCAAAGCGTGTGAAAGTGGATAATGGAAGTGAATTTATCAGTAAAATATTGGACAAATGGGCGTATGAAAACAATGTTGAACTGGACTTTTCAAGGCCCGGAAAACCTACCGATAACCCGTTTATTGAAAGTTTCAATGGTAGCTTTAGAGATGAATGTCCGAATGCCAATTGGTTCTTTTCTTTGGAAGATGCACAGGAAAAGTTCGATATTTGGAGAGAAGATTACAACGGTTTTAGACCGCACAGCTCGTTGGGTGACATGTCACCCAACGAGTACATCGAAATGTATCAAAATAGCCCGAATTCTCTAGTTATGGCCAGTACTTAAATATAGGAGGAGGTCAAGGTTTCTTTTTGAGAACTTAACTTACCGTCCTATTTTAGGGGGTATCCTCATAATAAGAGAGTGTAATACAGCTTTAGTAAATTATTAACATTATTTTTATGTTAGCTTACTTAAAATTAAATAGCTTTATATCTTACCAAATTTTAGCATATGCCTATAAAAAAAGTAATGATTGTAGAAGATTACGAAGTATTATTAGAATCCTATAAAGAGATTATAAATAATACAACAAATTTTAGAGTATGTGGAGCTTATACATCATGCGAGGAAGCATTGGAACATATAGAAAATCTTAGCCCTGAGTTTATTTTAATTGATATTTCTCTCCCAGGTATGAGCGGCATTGAAGGCATTAAAGCTATTAAGGCTATATTAGGTGACTCTGTATCTATAATAGTAGTTAGCGTTCATGAAAACTCTACACATGTTTTTGATGCTCTTTGTGCAGGAGCAATAGGATATGTGACAAAAAGTAGTGGGGAAAAAGAATTTTTAAATGCGTTATACCAAGCTATTAATGGGGGGGCACCCATGAGTACGAATATAGCTAGAATGGTAGTGGAATCATTTCAAAAAAATGACTGTAATGAACTTACAAGCAGAGAAAATAAGGTTATTACTTTATTATCAGAAGGTATGACTTATAACCAAATAGCAATGACCTTAAATTTAAGTATAAATACAATAAAATACCACCTAAGAAATATTTATGGAAAACTTTATGTTAAAAATAAGTATGAAGCAATAGTGGAGTATAAAAAACGAGGATGTAAATTGAACTCTGTCTGAAATAAATTTTAAGTACTAATTTTATTTCAGACAGAGTTCAATTTACAGACCCTCCAAATGCTAATTAATTAGCATTTGGAGTTTCTATCTATACTAAGATTTATAAATGCTTTATATTATCAATTCTGTTTTTATCTAGTCGCGTTCCGTAGGGATCAATACTAATGTATTTAGGAATCTCATCAACAATAATCTTTATTTGAGAATTCTCTTTGTCAAAATGATACGCTTCTAAATATAAGATATCATCACCCACTTTGATCTTTTTAGGATGTTTTCTAAATAATCCTATTTGGATAGGTTCCTGAATCGAAATTTCTACATCTTTACCCTGATTTTTGGTTTCAAATCGTTTGGTTACTGCATCTAGCGTAATTTCGTATTTTCCACTTTTTAGTTCTTTGTATGAAGTGTTCTCTATTTTTAAATCATAAATAATAATACGCTTAAACCAATCATCAATTAGGGGGTGATATTTTGTAGGAGTTACCAGATAAATTTCTTCAAGAAAATCCAAGGTAATAATTTCAAATTCTTCTTTATTTCCAAATTTAGACACCAATTTATGAAGTATAGTATTTATTTTTCTACTTCCAATAAGCTCTTTAAGCGCTAGTAATACAGTGTAATTTTTGCCATATTGGAGATAACTTTGCCCGTCTGATAAATAGATAGGAGGTTCTAGTTCTGAAGTGTATGAACGTCCTGTAAAATATCGTTTATTAGATGTTTCTGATAAATTCCACAAAGCACCTTTTCCGTAATACTTCTCCATTACTACCATTTCTGTGTATTTGGCTAACCCTTCTGTAAAAAAACCTCCCCCTTGAGTCATTTTGGGTGTTAGTATGTGTCCCCACCATTGGTGTGCTACTTCATGAATAGTACGTTTGGCTACCAGGTCAAAAACTTCAGAATCACGTTGATCTAATAAATAAAAATTATCTTCGACCATACTTATAGTTCCTGGCATAGCCTGTCCTCCAAAGGACCAATGTGCAGGAATTTCTGCAATACGAAGATGATCAAAAGGATAATCGCCAAAATTTTGAGTACAATACTCTAATGTCTCTTTACTAGCCTTCATAGCCGAGGTGATATTCATCTGATGCTCTGGATGAAAATATTGTTCTATATTGATACCATTATATTTTTCTTGTTGTACTTCGTAACGGGCAGAAAAATATCCAAGTAAAGGAGATACCTTGCCATGTGTCTTATAGTGATAATAATTTCTGTGACCCTCTTTCCATTTTTTAATAAGATTTCCTGGTGCAATAGCGATTTGATCTGTCTGTGTTGATACTATGGTTTCAAAAGGAACACGACCAATAAGATTATCAGGTTTTGCATGTAAATTAGTATTGTTTATGATTTCTTCTTCTAATTTTGGTAACCCACGCTTTATTCGTTCGCTAGAATTTTTAATTTCCTTACTTCTTCTGTATCCCAAAGATGGTTCAAAGGAGGAATGTAAAATATAGCTGCCATTTTTTACAATAGAATTTCGAGTTTCGAAACCATCATTTTTTATGATGAGCTCATATTTAAATTTTAAATGCTGACCAGGCAATAAAGGATTTTTTAATTTGAACAGATGTGTTTTGAAAATAGAATCATATTCAATCAATACGGCATTTTCTAAAAATACGGATTGTAATGATTCTCTTGGAGATATAAAAACAGTAGTAATCTTAGTGTCACTTTTATTACTTAAGATATAATCAGCTTTTACTGTGTATTTTTTCTCATCGGGATAGATATCCAAGGCTGTTTTTAGATGGATGGGATACAATTCTTCAAGCGAATCGTATTGTTTAAATTTACGTTCATAAGCTTCGGCTAAATCTAATTCCTTATGAGAAGAAACATAACCATTTATAATATTGACATTAAAAAAAATTATGCTTCCAGAACTAATAAAAAGTAGAGCTAATACAAAAACAATACTTCTTTGGAGTGTTGTCCAATTCGAAAAAAGTAATCGTATTCTGAATTTTGCACTAGCGATGATTCCTCGCTTCCATAATTTGAAGGCTAGTACTACCAAAATTCCTGCAAGTGTTATCCAATATAAAGCATAATAATTGAAGGGTTTTAGGTAATATCCATAGCCATTCATATCGTTGTATACTACTTTAGATGTTCTTCCTAGCTGAAGTAGTGGATGTTCTATCCCAATAAAACTACTTAGCGAACTTCCTAATAAAAAAATAAGAATTCCAGAAAGAAACATTCCTATGTATTTGTTGGATACCATACTTTGAATGAAGAGTGTCAAAACGCCATAAAAAATCATCTCAGTACCCTGAAAGTAGAACATATTAATGTATTGTTGCCATTCAAAATCATAATAATCTCCAGCAATCTGAAAACTTATAGAAACTAGAATAGAAGTGATAATTAATAATAATGGTAATACGAGTAGTGCAACATATTTTGAGAAAAAAAAGATATTGTTTGATGCAGGAGTCGTGTCTAAAATACCGTTAAAATTTAAATTTCGTTCTTTCCATATTAATTCTCCGCTATAGAAAATAATAAGAATTAGACTTAAAATAGGTAGTGGTTCACTTATCAATTCAATTAATGATGATGTTGAAGGATATAAACTATCATGATAAAAACCACCTTCATAAATCCTATTATAAATTTCGGTTATAGCGATCAAAATCCATATCAAAAGTATTGCAATAAAGGGTAAGCTCTTAAAAATGTTTGTTAGCTCTAATTTTGTGAGGGATAAAAAACTAGAGCATTGTGCTTTTCTGGTTTTTGCAAATGTCAAAACTGGAGTGTACAATTTTTTCTGATGTACTCTTTCTAAAACGTCTTCATTTTTTTTTGCTTTTTGAGCATTTTTTCTAAAGGAGAACAGTTTATATGTAGTTCCCAAAAGAAGTATTGAAAGCGAGATCCAGATTATTCTGTTCCAAAGAAAATATCCAGAAAAGGATAGAAGTTGAGTATTCTTTTGAAAAGGAGTCCAATACATGGTTTGCTCAAAAAAAGCAGATAATCCAAATGGATCGGCTAATGCAGCAATAACCATATTTTCTTGAGAAGGTGGTACAGCCTGGGCAAGCATAGGAGAGTTGAGAAATATAGAACACCCCCAATATAAAGCATAAATAAGAACAGCACCGATATAGATGGTTAATGCTTTTCTAGAAAATACAGAAATTGAGAATAATAAAGCAGTAAGAATAAATAAATTGGGAAATAGTAGGGTTGTCCAAATAGATAAATAATGTATAATCTTAAAGGGAGCAAATTGGTCTGGGGCAGTGGGAAAAAATGTTCCTGTTCCAAAACCCACAAGTGCTAAAGTAAATACAATAAGACTAACCAAAAATACTCCCAAAAACCGACTCCAATAATAATGATGTTTTTTGATAGAAGTAGTATAGATAATGCCTTCGGTATGATATTGTTGGTCTCTAATGATTGCATGCACGCAATAGAACATAATCGCAAAAACAGATACCAGGCTAAACATTCCAATAAAAAAACTAATTTGATATGGAGCATTACTTTTAATTAATTCTGAACTTCCTAATCTACCTTTTGATGACATGAAAAATCCAAAAAAGAAAAATGCAATAGAAAACATGTAGAATGATAATTGCCTGGAATGATATCGCCATTCGAATTGAAAAAGTTGAGTAAACATAATCGCGTTTATTTTGTAATTAATTTATGCTTGTAACGTGCTGAAATACACATCTTCTAATCCCGGATTAATAGGTTCAAATCCGGCTTCTGGTTTTTCATCTGCAAGAACATGAAGTTGCGTTTTGCCAGATATTAGTCGAGTAGAAATGACATTAAAAGCAGTTTGATAACTTTTTAGATCTTGTTTTTCTATGATCTTGTGCCAGATTTTGCCATGTAATTTCTCTGTTAATTGAGTAGGAATACCTTTTGTAATTATTTTACCCTGACTCATGATAGCCATATTAGCACATAAATCTTTTACATCTTCTACAATATGAGTAGATAGAATAATAATAATGTGTTCTCCTATTTCACTTAATAAATTTAGAAATCGATTACGCTCTTCAGGATCCAGACCAGCTGTTGGTTCATCTACAATAATCAACTTAGGATTACCTAATAATGCTTGTGCAATACCAAATCGTTGTCGCATTCCGCCAGAAAAAGTATATACTGCTTTTTTTCTATGCTGGTTTAGATTTGTTTGTTGCAATAAGGCTTCTACTTGTTCTTTGCGTTCTTTTTTATTAATAATACCCTTTAAAATAGCAAGGTGATCCAAGAGTTTTTGCGCAGAAATTTTTGGATATACTCCAAATTCCTGTGGGAGGTATCCTAATTGATTTCTTAATTCCTGAGGTTGTTTAATAATATCAATTCCGTTAAACAAGATGTCTCCCGATGACTGTTCTTGTAAAGTCGCAATTGTTCGCATTAAAGAAGATTTACCTGCTCCGTTTGGTCCTAACAAGCCAAACATACCATTATGAATGGTTAGTGAAATAGTATCTAACGCTTTTACGCCATTAGCATAGGTTTTTGATACATTTTTTATTTGTAATGTGTTCATACCAATTAATTTTGATTCTGACACGAACATAAATTGAGTTGGAAGAGAAACCCAATAATATATATGAATACAAATAGAATTGAACAGATACTTTGAAAAACACAATAAATACGATTAATCAAAAAAAATGACGAGTTCGTTTCTATTTTGATAGCGTCTGTACATATAACTATTGGGATATGTATAGGTTTATTATTTTTGAGTTATGATTGGATTTTTAAAGAAATATAGAGCTATCCCATTTGGATTTATACTTCTCTTTTTTATAATTGAAGGCCTTAAGTATGTTGATTTTATTCGTATCGATTCTGAAGAAATACTAGTTAATGTATTGGGGTTTATATTTTGGGGATTAGTTATTTCTATTATCGTACACGCTGCATTTTTTCATAGAAAAGAGAGGATTTTTTATTGGATGATAGCCAGTTGGACAATCTCTTTGATAGGATTTATGTTGGGGAGATTAATGGATTATAGAGTGTTAGGAATCAGTTGTATGTTTTTATTGTTTATAAGCAGTTTTTACATTCTTTGGTCATGGTATTTACAGAAGTATAAGAATAAAAACACAATTACATTATTAAAAGAACGTAAGTCTATCTTGATAAAAATGATAATCCTTGCTATCATTTTTATTGTTATGTTAATAATAGATGACTATATGAGAGTGCCTGATAACCCAATTACATTTTCCTTATTGACATTATTTTGGTTGGGAGTATTTTATATTTTGGCACCAAGATTTTTTCAAAAATACAGATTGTTGATTATCGGACTCTATGGAGGAGGGTTAGTGTTATTTTATTTAGTTATAGCTTTTTTAGGTACCAGAACACATTCAGAAAATCTCGATTTGTTTATAATGTTTTTGTTTCCCATACCGTTGTTTATCATATTGTGGCTGTATGATCAATGGAAATGGTTTCAAAATCTAAAAGCAGATAAAGCCAAAGCAGAGTTAGCATTGCTAAAACAACAGGTAAATCCGCATTTCTTTTTTAATACCCTAAATAATTTATACGGACTTGCAAAACGTAAATCTGATGATGCTCCAGATCTTATTCTTAAACTCTCCGATATTATGAGATATGTAATTTATAAAGGGAAAGAATCTGAAGTAAAACTAGAAGAGGAGATAGAATATCTTGAGAATTATATAGAACTTCAGCAAATACGACATCATGAAAAGGTAGAAATTACTTTTAATAAAGATATTCAAGAATCTGATATCCTGATTCCTCCATTATTATTTATAATATTGTTAGAAAATGCATTTAAGCATGGAGTAGATTCTTTAGTGAAAGGAGCTTACGTCAATATAAATCTTGAAGTTTCTAATCGTCAGATTATGTTTGAAGTTTCTAATAATTATGATAAATCTGCTCAAAGTGATTCTAAAGGTATTGGACTAGAAAACCTGAAAAAACGATTAGAGATTATATATAATAATGCATTTACTCTTGATTTTGATATCCAGAAAGAAACCTATAACGTACGTTTAACAATTAATATCTAAACATGAATTATATCATTGTAGATGATGAACCTATAGCGCATACTATAATCGAAGATTATGCTGTGTCACTAAGTGATTTAACCTTGATTGGGAATTGTTATAATGCCATAGATGCAATAACATTTTTGCAGAAAAAACAAGTAGATCTGATTTTTTTGGATATTGAAATGCCTAAACTAAAAGGCTTGGATTTTTTACGAACGTTAACCTCCCCTCCGTTGATTATAATTACTTCTGCGTATTCAGAATTTGCAGTAGAAAGTTATGAGTTAGAAGTTTGTGACTATTTATTAAAACCTTTTTCTTTTGAACGATTCTTAAAAGCATATACCAAAGTAATCAAAGAAAAAGAACATTCTTCGAAGAAAAATAAAATTGTCAAGGAGGCGACTAATACCAGTATTTTTTTAAAGGGAGATAAAGAAACTTATCATATTCAGTTAGATGATATTAAATATTTAGAAAGTTATGGTAGTTATGTAAAATTATACCTTCAAAATGAAATGTTACTTATCCATCAATCAATTTCTTATTTTGAAACCATTCTACCAACAGAACAATTTATAAGAGTACATCGCTCTTTTATGGTGAGTGTTTTTTCAATTAAAAGTATTGTAGGGAATCAAATTAAGTTAGAAGGAGCGGTTATTCCTATAGGACAATCGTATAAAGCTATTTTGAAATACAGATTGTTTTAAAACAGTATTAAAAACTCGATCGTTCAAATATTCAGACTAATTTAATATAGATAACCTTTTATCAATATTAACGTAAAGTAGCCTTAAGAATTAGCTAAGCTTTTGAAAGGTGTAGGGTATTACTTTTAAGTGATTATTAACCAAACACTTTTCAATTATGAAAAAATCTATTTTATTTACACTCATCTTTATTGTTATTCTTAGTTGCGAAAAAGGGGATGATTTTACCCCTGATCAAACCCAGAGAGAGAATGCTATTAATTTAAACAAAAACCAAAATTTTTACCTCGACTTGGCATTTTACCATGCTCCGATTCATTATCAGGACGTTGACAGGACTGGTTCTCATGGTTTGAGTGGGAAAGCAGATTATATTACACGATATGATTTTGATGGAGATCTTAATGCAAAGAATAACTGGAGTAATATTTCAAAAACTAACAATCAAGGAAATGCTGTGGGGTATTATTCTGTAGTAGAAACAACAACACATTATTTTATTACTTATGCGTTTTTTCATCCAAGAGACTGGACAGATATTTTCTTTCTATATCGCATAGATGAACATGAAAATGATCTGGAAGGTGTTTTGACGGTTGTTAAAAAAGATAATTCGATGTATGGCAGTGCTTTGGGAGCTATAACCGTATTTCACTCTGATTTTTATTCTTATAAAGCACCTAACTCTGGATTAACTAATGGAAACGAAGATATAGATGGAACATTAACATTACAAAATCACAATGGAGTAAGTCGATTTAAAACCTCTGCAGAAGCCAAAGGCCATGGTATAAAAGCGCATTCAAAACAAAAACCAGGAGGGAGCGATTATATAGTGTATTTTCCAAGCAAAACCACAAGTGAGTATCCTTCTGATATCTATGATAGAAATGTAAAATATAAACTAGTAAACATTTTCGAAAATGGAGGGATGTGGGATCAAAGATTTAATACTAGTCTATTTAGTAATGCCAAATCTTTTCAGAAATCGTATGGGAATGGTAACGCTAATGCTCCTTGGAATTGGGATGATAAAAATGATGGAGGAAATCAAGGGTTATTAGCAGGAGGAATAGCATATTACCCCGCTCACCTTGTAGATGAATATTTTAATGGACTAGAAAACTTTGATAAAACATATACCTATAATCCATATTTGGGAATTGAATAAAAACTTAATTATGGTACCATGAAGTCAATTTTTTGGTTTCATGGTATCATTGATTTAATACAAGTAAAAAGCGCAATATTTTTGATGTTCTAAAAAATTAACGGTATTACGATATAAATGCCTGATTTTTAGATAAAATTATGTTAAACAACCTATATTAGCAGAAAGGTTTTATACTTTTCCCCATGCAAAAACTCGCTAATATTAAAACTTGAATTATGATTCAAAGACTGATCACCTTTGTAGTTATACTAAGCACTTCATTTCTTTCTGCGCAGAAAAAGACTTTGACCCATGATGACTACGATTTATGGAAGAATATTACTAAAGTAAAAATATCAAATAAAGGAAGACTAATTGTTTCTACAATCCAAACTAATACTAAAAGAGGCGATGGCTATTTAGAAATATATAATACTCAAAGTAAAACTAAATTCACTTATCCAAATGGATATCAGGCTTCAATTTCTTGGGATGAAAACTATGTGGTTTTTAAGAAAAAACCGGCATATCAATTAACTAGAAAAGAAAAAAAGAAAGAGATAAAAAAAGAAAACAGAACAAAGGATGCATTATTGATCTATGATGCAAAAACCAATAGCATTTCAGATTCTATTTTAAGAGTCAAGACTTATAAAATGCCCCAAAAAGAAGAAGGCTGGTTAGTTCTTGAAAAGTATAAAAAGGAAAAAAAGAAAAAGAAAGACGCTTCTGAACAGAAAAAAGACACGTTACAAAAAAATACTTCATTAGCATATAAACAAAATTATGCTCTGGTATATAACTTAGAAACTAAACAAAAAGATACCATACATCAAATAAAAGATTTTACTATTCCTGAGCGAGGAAATACTTTTTATTATACACTTAAAAATAAAAAAGAAAAAGAAAGAGATCTAGGCGTATTTCAATACAATTTAATATCTGGGACAAAGACTGTTATAGATACTACAAAATACATGTATACTAAACTCTCGGTGTATAAAGATGGTAGTCAATTTACATATTTATCAGTTACAGATTCTACAGCAATAGACTCTTTAAAATTTGAACTACATTATTATAAAGATAGAAGATTACAAAAGCTTGTTGATGTTAAGGGTAAACACCTTAGGAAAAATTGGGAGTTGAGTAAGGATCAAACTCCTTTTTTCTCTGAAAACGGAAAACGACTTTACTTATTTTCAAAACCCAGAATTGTATATAGTAAGGACACAACTTTATTAAAAGATGAAATACCTCAAGTAGATGTTTGGAATTGGCAGGATAAGCTGATTCAACCCGAACAGAAATCCAAATTCGAAAAACTTAATAAGAAGGCTTATCTATCGTACTATAATACAGAAACCAAAAACTATATTCATATTCAGGATAATACTATTGATGATGTCATTTTTGATGATGATAGAGAACAGCAATTTGTTTTAGGATCAACGGGATCACCTTATGATGTTAGACGATCCTGGGATTTCCCTCGAACCAAAGATTATTATAAAATTAATACAAATACAGGGCAAAAGCATTTGATAATTGAAAATGTAGGTTCTCGACCATATTTGTCTCCAGACGGAAAATATGCTTTGTATTATGATATGAATACCAAAAATTGGTGGTCAGTTAATTTGCACACCGAACAAAAAACAAATCTTACTAAAGATTTAGAAGTAGCATTTTATGATGAGGATAACGATAGACCTGCGTCACCTTTCCCATATGGGTTTGGAGGTTTTGACAATGAAGGTAATGCCTTGATCTATGATAAATTTGATGTTTGGAAAGTTTTGCTTTCGGGAAATAAAACACCAAGTAATATAACTAAAATCGGAAGACAAAATAATATCCAATATAGAACACAAAGACTAGATTCTGATCATAGAAATTTAGCGTCATATAGTAATAAGGCATTGTTGATTACAAGTTTTGATAAAAAGACAAAAGTTTCTGGTTTATATGTTTTACGAAAGGAAAAACTTATTGAAAAAATAAAACCATTAGAATTCTATATAGGATCTTATAAAAAAGCAAAATATAATGAGGTGTTTACCTATCGAAAGGAAAACTTCACTACTTTTTCTGATCTTTATGTAACAGATGATGGATTTAAAGAATCAAATAAAATCACAGAAATCAATCCACATCAAAAAGATTTTAAATGGGGAACTGCAGAGTTGTTTTCATGGAAAGCATTTGATGGCAAAAAATTAGAAGGAATTCTATATAAACCAGAAGATTTTGACCCATCTAAAAAGTACCCCTTGATCACTTATTTTTATGAGAAAAGATCAGATAGCTATAATTATTATCATATTCCAAGGCCTAGTGCTTCTACGGTAAATGCTTCTTATCTCGTAAGTAATGATTATATCATGTTCGTGCCTGATATTGTTTATGAAGAAGGTAAACCCGGAGCGAGTGCTTATAATTGTATCGTTTCTGGAGTAGAAGCATTAGAAAAATCTGGATATATTGATAGTGATAATATGGCTATTCAAGGTCAGAGTTGGGGAGGATATCAAGTGGCGTATTTAGTTACAGTAACTAATAAATTTAAAGCTGCAATGGCGGGCGCACCTGTGAGTAATATGACTTCTGCATATGGAGGAATCCGATGGCAATCAGGAATGAGTAGGGCTTTTCAATATGAAAAAACACAAAGTCGTATAGGTAAAAATCTATGGGATGGATTTGATTTATATATAGAAAACTCTCCATTATTTGGAATTCCCAAAATAGAAACACCACTATTAATGATGCATAATGATAAAGATGGAGCTGTCCCGTATTATCAAGGTATTGAAATGTTTATGGGAATGCGCAGACTGCAAAAACCAGCATGGTTATTGGTGTATAATGATGAAGCTCATAACCTAAGAAAGATAAAAAACAGACAAGATCTTTCAATACGGATGATGCAGTTTTTTGATCATTACTTAAAAGGTGAACTTGCACCAGAATGGATGACTAAAGGTGTTCCCAGGATACAAAAAGGAAGAGATTTTGGCTATGATCTGGAAACGGTAGGGAAACGGCAAAGCATCACTCCCAGTTCCAATGAATAAGATGCCATTCTACACCATCGGATTTATGAGTAATTAATGTTTTAAAACCTATTGCATAATGCGCTTGTAATGAGCGTAAATTATTTGATGCAACTTCTGTAATAAGGAGACTATAGTTTTGTTGTGATTCTTTTTTGATGGTTTGATACAAACCTCTAAAAATGCCTTGTTTTCGATAGGCTTTGTCAATACAGATTTGCCCCATAACAAAATAAGAGATATGCGCATCTAAATGTGCTTCAATTTGAGTAAACATGGGTTTCAGAATTTCAATATCCTCTTTAAAATCTTTAAGCATACACAGTGCATAGCCAACCACTTTGTTGCCATCTTTGGCGATAACATGTGGTTGTAAAGTATTCATTTTTTTAAGGATTTCAAGATCATGTTGCACGGTAAGAAAGCCTTCTATTTCTTTTTCGCTTTTAGAAATTGATATAGGTAAGTTATTTTGTTGAAGAGTTAAGATTTGTTGTAATTCCTCTTCAGAAGTAACCGTGGTATACGTTATACTCATGATGTATGTGACTATTTAGCGTTTAACCATTTTTCACGTTTGTTTGTGGCTTTTTTACCAGCATTTTGTTGTAATACAATCTCAATTTTTGGATCTGTAGCAAGAGTCATTTCTGTTTCTATCTCTTTTTCAAACCTTTTGTAAGTGATCTTTATTTTTTCTCCAGGAGTATATTTTTTAAGTAATTCTTCCAGTTCTTTTTTATTAGTAAAGGAATCATCATTTATTGCTAAAATAATATCATCTTTATCTAATCCTACTTTATATGCTGGTGTTCCCTTTTTAGGATAATTATTGATTATTGCGTTATTATTTTTATCAAATTTTATTGAGATTCCGTGATATGGTTTTTTAGAATCATTAATTAACGAAACTCCAAACTCAGCAAATAAAGTTTTATAATCAGGGATTTGGCTATCATCAATATATTTTTGGAAGAAATCACTAGCAAAACTTTTTCCAGCATATTCTTTTAAAGTGGTTCGTAAATTATTTTTGGTATATGGAATTTCAGTTTTACCATATTTTTTCCAAACTAGCTTCATATAGTCATCCAGATTAAGGTCATCTTTAAGACTTCTTAGCGATAAATCAAGTGCTAATCCTAATACACTACCATAAGAGTAATATGAAATAAAGGTATTTCCTCGATTTACTGGATCTACTGATGTTGCGGCATCTACAAAAGGAGCCTGATAGCTCATTTCTGTTGGATTAAAATAGGCTCTGGCAGGTGAGTTCCAGACATAATTATAAGATCCTGCTAATCCCTTTATGTATTGCTCTTGACTTAAAATGCCGGCTCTACACAAGATTAAACCGGTATAATAACTGGTAAACCCTTCTGCAAACCATAATTCTCCCGACATATTAGCTTCTTCAAAATTAAAAGGTTCTAATGTTTTTGGTCGTATACGTTCCACATTCCAGGCATGAAAAAATTCATGAGATACAGTACCTATATTTTTTTCCATTCCTTCATTGGCAAGACTACGTGTACTGGTAAGTATTGTAGAATTTCTATGTTCCATACCATCTCCTGATACTTGTGGCATATAACAGGCTAAAAAAGTATATGTATTATTGTCAAACTTTGGATACTCTCCAAATACAGCTTTTTCCTGTACTACAATCTTTTTTATTTTTTCAAAGTAAGTACTGGCCTCTTCTTCTGTGCCAGGGTGATGTAAAGCAAGCTTTATAATATAGTCTGAACCATTGGAAGCTACTTTAAACTCCCGTACTGTATGGTTACTAATTTCTACAGGACTATCCATAAAGTATTGTAGATTAGGAGCACCAAATTTATTCGTTCCCAAAGTCTTGAGTTGGGTAGCTATTTTCCAATTTAGATCTTTTCTAAGATCAAAAGTAATTTCTATCGGTCGATCTTTTAGTTCTGGGGCATATATAAAAGTGGCAGGAATATTAAGATGAGCATGAGTTTCATCAATTTGCGAATAGGTACCATCTGCTCGATCTGCAAATAAAGTATAAGAAACGTTAACAGTACCATCATGTCCCGAGATATCCCATTGATGTGGGTTAGGTCGAGTAGCGGTGATTTTTTTGCCTTTACCATCAGTAACTACTAGATCATAGACATTCTTCGCAAATTCATGCAAAGCATATCTTCCGGGAGATGTTCTACTCATCCTTACAGCAATAGTATCTGCTTTTAGATCTGTTAAAGTTAGTTTTATTTTGGCCTCATGATGGACCGCATTGTCAAAAGATATGCTATATTGATTTTTTGATTGCGAGAAGCCCAATTGTACAAGTAGTATCGCTATTAATATGTGTATGAGTCTCATGGTTTTCGTTTTATTGTTTTTTGATTGTTAGATCAAATTTGTATAGCGATTCCTAAATGATTTTAGACTTTTTTACTATACGCTTTTCATTGTGATTTGACTATGAATAAGTGATGAAATCCAAATATAAGTATTAATTAAAAATCCGTCATTTTTTAAACTGTATTTGTTTTATTTTTGGACTGTTATGCAATTACCGCAAAAGCTTTTTAAAAAACTTCAGCATAGAGAAGAAAATAATGCACTTCGTGAACTTTCAGTACATGAAAGCCGAATCGATTTTTCTTCTAATGACTATCTGGGATTTGCTTCTTCAAAAAGAATTTTTGATCGATCTCATGAGTTCTTAAAAGAGAAAGAAATTTATAAAAATGGAGCAACAGGTTCCAGGTTGCTTTCTGGGAATCATACATTATATCCAGAAACGGAAGTTTTTTTAGCAAAATTTCATAATGCAGAAACTGCTTTGTTGTTTAATTCTGGGTACGATGCTAATGTTGGTTTTTTTTCTGCTGTCCCACAGCGCGGGGATATCATTTTTTATGACGAGTTAATTCATGCTTCTATAAGAGATGGAATACAAATGAGTAATGCCAAATCCTATAAATTTAAGCATAATGACTTAGAAGATTTAGACGTGCACATTAGACGAGTTCAAAATGTGGATGATAAAAATCAGGAAATTTATGTGGTTACCGAATCTGTTTTTTCTATGGATGGGGATACTCCTGATCTAAATGGTTTTGTAGCCTTCTGTAAAAAATATGATTGTCATCTTATAGTTGATGAAGCACATGCAATTGGTGTTCACGGAAAATATGGAGCTGGACGGTTACAACAATTACATCTTGAAGATCAGGTTTTTGCAAGGATTAATACATTTGGTAAAGGAATGGGGTGTCATGGAGCTGTAATTTTAGGCTCATTAGATTTAAAAAGGTATTTAATAAATTTTGCCAGAAGTTTTATCTATACGACAGGATTACCACCGCACGCTCTGGCTACTATCAATATTGCTTATCAGGAACTTTATACGACACCTGAAATAAAAAAACTTGCTGAGAATATTTCTTTCTTTAAAGATAAACTTGAAACACTTGATCTAAAATCACATTTTATTAAAAGTGATTCTGCGATCCATTGCTGTATTATTTCAGGGAATAAGAAAATAAAAGAAATAGCAACCAGAATTCAGGAAAAAGGATTTGAAGTAAAACCTATTTTGTCTCCTACAGTACCCGCAGGTGAAGAGCGATTGCGATTTTGTTTACATTCTTTTAATTCTAGAAAAGAAATCGATGAAGTTCTGGAGTTGTTAGCTACCTTTGTCAATACCTAAAAAAAGGATAGTTATGTCTAGTAAAAAAAAGGGACATCCAAAAAAGATATTCATTACAGGAATAAGTACCGAGGTAGGAAAAACGATAGCTTCTGCTATTGTTGTAGAAGCACTGCAAGCGGATTATTTTAAACCAATTCAGGCTGGGGATTTAGAATTTTCAGATACTGATAAAGTAAGAACATTGGTATCTAATTCAATATCTAAATTTCATAAAAATAGTTATGCTCTAAAAACACCGATGAGTCCTCATGCCGCTGCAGAAATTGACAATATTGTCATTGATCTTGATAAGATAAAACCTCCAAACGTAAACAATGATTTAGTTATTGAAGGTGCAGGAGGGTTATTGGTTCCTTTAAATGATACCAAGACTATTCTCGATATTATTAAACCTGATTATAAAGTTATTGTGGTATCCAGGCATTATTTAGGAAGTATTAACCATACCTTGCTAACTATTCAGGTTTTGAAAGAAAAAGGATATAACGTCTCTATTATTTTTAGTGGAGATGAACATAAAACTACAGAAGATATCATTCAAAAGATGACAGGAGTAAATATCATTGGTCGAATTGAAGATGAACCTTATTTTGATGAAAGAGTGGTTTCTTCATATTCAGAACTGTTTAAAGATGCCCTTGAATCTATTTAGCATAAAAAAATAAATCAAAAAGATATTCGTTTCTACGAAAATACGCTTCATATGACTTTAAAAGAAAGAGATAAAAAACATCTTTGGCATCCTCTCACACAGCATAAAATACATCCCGAAGCATTACCCATCGTAAAGGCAAAAGGAGCTTTGCTATTTGATGAAGATGATAAAACATACATAGATGGTATTGCATCCTGGTATACTGCCATGTATGGGCATTGTAATGATTTTATATTAGAGAAAGTACAAGAGCAAATGCAGCAGTTAGATCAGATTGTATTTGCCGGATTTACGCATAAACCAGCAATAGAGTTATCTGAAGAACTTATCAAAATCTTACCAGATAATCAGGAGAAGATATTCTTTTCTGATAACGGTTCTACTGCAAATGAGGTGGGTATCAAAATGGCACTGCAGTATCATTTTAATAAAGGAGAAAAAAGAAATACGATTATTGCGTTTAAAGATGGGTTTCACGGAGATACCTTTGGAGCGATGTCTGCATCTGGATTATCTGTATATAATGGTCCTTTTGAAGATTTTTTTATTAATGTTAAACGTATTTCGACACCTAATTTTGAAAATATTGATAACGTAATAAAACAATTACAAGCGTATATTAAAACTAATGAAGTAGCAGCTTTTATATATGAACCATTAGTTCAGGGGGCTAATGCAATGCATATGTATGAGGCACGATATTTAGATCAAATCTTAAGTATCTGTAAAGAAAATAATGTGATCACGATTGCCGATGAGGTAATGACCGGCTTCGGAAAAACAGGAAAACTATTTGCATCAGAATATATAGAAACAAAACCAGATATTATTTCGATGTCAAAGGCTTTAACTGCCGGGTTTGTTCCTATGGCGGTTACAAGTTGTACACAAGAAATTTATGATGCTTTTCTTGATGATTCTGTCGGGAAAGCTTTTTTTCACGCGCATACGTACTCTGCAAATCCGATAGCATGCTCGGTAGCATTAGCTGCAGTAGAGTTGTTACAAACAGAAGAATTCCAAAATCATATTGATAGGATAATTAGAGCTCACAAAGATTTTGATACTAGGATAAAAGAGCATTCTAAAGTAAAAACGACAAGACAAAAAGGAGTCATCTATGCTTTGGAATTAAATATAGACATGGATCGATATGGTAAAAAGCGTTATGAAATCTTTGATCATTTTATGCAAAAAGGAATTTTTCTAAGACCACTGGGAAATACAATTTATATTCTGGCTCCATATGTAATTACTGATGAGCAATTGAATAGTGTTTATGATGCTATTGTTGAATTGTTAGATACGATTTAATCTTGAAAAAGCACTATAGACTTTTCTAATTCACCTTTAAATTCCTCTTTGTTATCTATAAAAAAAGCAATAGTTGTAAAGGTTTTTTGTATCCCATAAAGCCCGGTAAGTGTATTTTCTTTTTTCAATCTAATGACCATATTATGAGCTTCTAACTCACCAAAAGGAGATAACTTCCTGGTTTTGGTATCAAATACCATGTCTTTACTAGTGATTTCTATAGCATCAATGTTGGCAATATCGATTATTGTTTCGCTTAGGATTCCATATCGCAAATGCAGTTTGTCTTCTTCAATAGCAATAGGTCTTTTCATTAGAGATTTTAGAAAACCAAAAAGTTGAATACCCGAATACATACTTAATATGGTGGCTATCCAAGCAGCAATAGGACTCCATTTTAAAAGAAGAACATGTAGTACATAAGTTTCAATGGTGATAATAACGATCAATGCAATTAATAAAGAAATGGTTCCACTTTTTTTATGATAACTAAACTCATGTTGTGCTAGTCTTTTCTTTTTCCAATCTATAAAGCCATAATAGACTACTGCAAGCTCCATAGTAAGGAGTGAAGCTATTTTTTTAGGCAAAATTTCATGAGAAGTTTCTTTTAGAGCAGATAAAAAATCAGGTTTTAGTTTTGCATTAGCGTTATATCGTTTTATAGTCTTCCTAACTTTATAAAATAAATACATAAACACCCCTAACTCTACAAAAGGAAAAATCCAGTTTTTTGCCCAATTCAATAAAGACTGGTGTTCTTTTGGAATGATATAAGAAGTGATCAGCATTCCTATCACAAAGAAAGGAATGATAGTGGTTTTAGGAATGTTTTTCTTCTTAATTAATAAAAAATAGAGAATAGGTATAGTAAAAAGAAGGTCAATAGTTATAGCAAAAGAAAGCGTGCCTGGGTTGACCTCGAATATCTTTGATTTTGCGATTAAAACCATTGATAAAATAAGTAGTAAAGGTATTCCAAAAACTATTAAGCTATTGCTCGTTTTCGTTGCTGTATTGATCTTGCTCATATCCTAGTAAATCGATTTGTTCATTGGTAGCGTCAATGATCACATACATTTCTTTATATGTCCATTGATCATTTAGTTTGGTGCCAACCACATATAGTTGTGCTTCTCCATTAGGGCCTTTTATCGGTATTGATATATCTGCAGAACCTACATTGTTTTCATAAGAAAGACTGCCATTCATGATTCCATTAGTCTCTATGGGTTCTCCCAGAATATTTATGACATAGTCGTCTTCGTTTACTTTGGCAATGGCATCTTGTGAAGGTGTTGATTGTGTGATCAATTCACTTACTCCAAATATTACAGAACCTAAAAAGACAAAAAATAAGATAATAATAGTGAGACAACCTCCTAAAGGAACTGCCCATCCCCAATTTCTTGCAAACCAACTTTTATGTTCAATAGTATCCATGGTGTAGTATAAGATTCATTATATAAGTATAGATTGTAACGGTTTTGTTACAATCTATACGTTCTTCTTTTAAATACCATTTCCGAATTGAATCTACCCAATAAAACGATATCTTTTAGCCTTATTCTTCAAAATAAAAGTTAACTGTAGCTATGGCTATACTTAACTTTTATTTTTCGTCTAAGACAAAAATATGTTGTTTTCTTATGAGCAAATTCAAGTCAGAACTGGTATAATGTATTTCAAATTTAATCAAAAAGAAATTCCCCAGCAGCATTCCCCATTTTTCTTTGGTTGTGCCCTACTCCTTCTACAATCTTTAGTTTCCAATTAAATTTGTACCCCATTTGCTTTGCTTTATTCTTAGCAGTTTCAAAAAAGTATTTCGCTCTTGCTAATCTATGTAAACCTTGTTTGTCTACCGTTTTTGATCGTAGTAAAATTCCACCTTTACTATGTTCGTTGTCTAGTTCTCCCACAAAAATGGTTAGTTTTTTGGCAAATGATTTTTTTAGATCTTTATTAGTAAGGTGTGTTTTTTTTGTGCCAAAAGGAAAATGAGTTTCAAAATCTGTCAAGGTATATGATCCAGAGTTTGCGGCTATAATACGATTGGCTTTTGATTTAGGATGAAAAATAGCAAAGCGATGTAAAATTTGTCCACCAGCAGAATGTCCAAAGATATCATATTGTTTCTGAGAGATTTTAAGATGACGGGTCGCGATATCAAACAATCTGTCAAAGTCATTAAAAATCCATTGTTTAGTATTGCTATTAATGTTAAAGGATACCTTTTCTTCATTTAAAAATACTCGATTAGAATTCTGTTCGAATTTGACATTTTCTCTGATGTTTAAATCAGTTAAAATTCCTCCTAAGTGATACCCTTCATATGGATAGTCTTTTTCGGGATAACTTGGAGATAGGATTAGTAGATTGTGTTTTTCTGATTTTTCGATCCAACTATCTCTATAGCTGTCACCATTTCTTCCTGATCCGGGGATTACAATCAGGACTCTTGTTTTTTTACTAAATACTTTTGGTTTGTGATAGAATACCTGAATTATTTTTTCCTCATGTTTAAGGCCGCCTTCAATAGAAAACATACCAGAACCTTCCTGGATTGAAATTTCTTTGTTTTGGCTAAAAGTAAGGTTAAATAATGCAGATGCTAATATGATTCCTAGTGTTATACAAATACGTGTCATTGTAATATCAATTTTAAAATTCTTATCAAAAGTTGGAAAAAACTAATATTGAATTTTGGAAAATCGACGTATTAAAGATTCTTTGGGATGTAAAAATATTCTCAGAATATAAATACAATTGAGCATGTAAACATTAGAATTCATAACGATACAAGAGGTATTCATAGTTTTAGAAATATTCGAGATCATTTTTTCTACTCGAATTTTGTTCGATTTCGTTCGTTAACTTCTAAACCTAATGCTATCTCTTTCAGTTCAAAAGTCATATTTCTAATAGGAAAAGGACGAATATTTCCCAATATGATTACAGTTAAACGATCATCAGTATAGCGATGTAAATTAGACATAAACCCATCCATAGTTCCTCCATGGCGAGTCAAAATGCCTTTTTTGCCCTTATTACGGCCTTGTTGATATTCATGAATACGAAATCCATAACCGTAGTTTCCAAATTCTGAGTTTTCTCCTTTGAATAGAAGCGCTTTACTTTTATCAGATAAGAGTGTGTTTTGATATAGCGCCTGATCCCATTTTAATAAATCTTCAACAGTCGAATAGATATCTCCGCTGCCTAAAGCATAGGAAACAATGTTTTCGTCGTTTTCAATTCCGAATGCTTTTTTATGATATCCCTTAGCTCTGTTTTTGGGTCTATTGGCGATCCTTTCGACACCAGAATTATTCATTTGCAAAGGGTCAAAGGTGTATTCTTGTAATACATCTGCAAAATTTTTTCCAGTAGCGTTTTCGACAGCAATAGCAGAAAGTGTATAGTTAAGGTTAGAATATTGATATTGAGTAGAAGGTGAAAATGATAACGATGAGGTATTTATGATTTGGATGATTTCCTGAGAAGATACATCTTTATTTTCAAAATTTGTGATTCTCTCTAAGTGAGGAGATAATCCGGATTGATGTTTCAGTAAGATGTGTAAGGTTAAATGTTCTGATAATTCGTTCTTGAGGTTGGGGATATATGATTGTATTGGAGCGTGTAGATCTAATATTTCTTTTTCTACCAATTGCATAACGGTGACAGCCACAAAAGATTTAGTCAATGAACCTATTAAAAATTGAGTTTCAATAGTATTCTTGATTTTCTCTTCTCTATTTGAATATCCATATGCACTTTTATGTATTGCTTTTCCTTCTTTAGCAACAATGACTGTACCTTGATAATGATCTTTTTCAACATATTTTTTGATATGATGATCTATCTTTTCAGATATACTTTTGGGGAATTTTTCTTCGGTACGAATACAATCAAAGTTTGTAAGTGTTATTCCAAATACAGAAAAAAGAAATACAAGAATGATGATCTTAGTTGTTGTATTTTTCATATTAAATCAGTGCTTTTTAGTTTATTTATGACAGTTTTATATTTGACTAACAGAATGATTGAATAATAACAATCTCATCCACCTCGAAATATGATAAAATTAAAGAATAGTATAAACAAATATCGATGACTTTGATCTTTAAGATGATATAAAGATTAAATTTTGGTATGAATGTAATTCGTCCTGAGAATCTTCTAATTGAGGAGTGTTTGATAAGAATTTATCGATGCGCAAAATGAATTCATGAATTATTTATTATTTTGGTTTTTATGGTTTTAATTAGAAATGTGTAAATGTTGAATCGGGCAGAAAAAATAACAGAACATATTCAAAATACGAAATGGGCAAAACATTTTATTTTTTGGCTGATAGTGATGTTCAGTTTTATAGCTAGAGATAGAATGCTGGATCAATATTCTTTGATAGCTTCTTTTATAAGGCAATTATGTATGCTTATTCCCCAGCTTATAGGTTCATATCTTTTTGCATATTATTTAATACCCAGATACATTCTAAGAAGAGAGAAATTTTTATATGTCGTAACCAGCATTTTATCCATATATTTTACTAGTGCTTTAGGAAGGGTTTTGATCATTTATTTATCAGAACCATTAATACGAACATATCCTTTTGAACAAGAATCATTATTAGAAATAATACTAGATTGGAAAAAGCTTTTGTTTAACTATTTCCCTTCGGTATATGTAGTGGTATTTACATTTCTTTTCCTGAAATATTTTATCTACTTCGCAAATACAAAACAAGAAGAATTAAAATTAAAAAAAGAAAAAGTAGAAGCAGAACTCCATATCCTTAAAGCTCAGCTAAATCCTCATTTCTTATTTAATACGCTAAATAATATTTATGTTTTGGCAATAGAAAACTCTCCTAAGACAGCATATTCTATAGAACGATTATCAGAAATCTTAGATTATGTTTTATATAGATGCACCGATAAATATGTATCCCTATACGGAGAAGTGAGAATGTTAGAAAATTATATAGCATTAGAGAAATTAAGATATGACGATCGCTTACAGGTGACTTTTAAAAAAGACATATCTCAGGATATCATGATCGCTCCATTGATACTTCTCTCATTTGTAGAGAATGCTTTTAAACACGGTGCAGGAGAAGATAGTGGATCTCCAAAGATTAATATTTCAACAAACTATCAAAACGGATTATTTGTATTTGAAATTTTTAATACTATTCAACCTATAAATATAGATGCTCCCAGAAAAAAAATAGGTCTTACGAATATTAGAAAACAATTAGATTTATTATATCCAAACCAGTATCTTTTAGAAATAGAAAATACTAAAGAAGATGTGTTTTTTGTAAGATTAAAAATAAGGATTATAGATGAAAACTAGATGTTTACTTATAGATGATGAGCCACTGGCTATACGATTATTAGAAAATCACATTTCTAAAATAGAATCCTTTGAAATTGTAGCTAAATGCAATAATGCTATTCAGGGATTGGAAGTATTAAGAACAGAAACTATAGATTTGATGTTTCTGGATATAAAAATGCCTAATATAACTGGATTAGATTTTCTTAAAACATTAAAAACCCCTCCAAAAACTATAATTACTACAGCATATAGAGATTATGCTATAGAAGGATATGATTTAGATATTTTAGACTACTTACTAAAACCCATCACATTCGAGAGGTTTTTTAGAGCAGTCGAACGGTTCTCAAGAGAGGACAATATTAAAATTATAGAAAACAAAAAAGTCCCCAAAAGTGAGGAGCAATCTATATTAGTAAAATCGGGAAATAAATACCATAAAATCTCTATTAATGATATTATATATATTGAAAGCCTTAAAGATTATATAAAGATCCATACGACTAATAAACAAGTTCTGACCAAGTATAAAATTAGCGATATAGAAAAAGAATTAGATAGAGAATTGTTTTTAAGGGTTCATAGGTCATATATCATCAATCTAAACAAAATAACGGCATATACTCATAATGATATTGAGTTAGATGCGATTGAAATCCCAATAGGAGTTAGCTATAAGGAAAAGGTATATGGGTATTTGAATATTAATCGATAAAATTAGCTGTTAATATTAACTCTATTGTAGGCAAAACAGTTGAACAAAACATATCAAACCCCTACATTTGCCAAAAATTAGGCATTGCAACAGATCATATCAATAACAGGGATTTCTTCTATTTCTCCTTTAGGAATTTCTTCTGGTGACATTTGGGGAAAATATAAAGACCCTTCTCACTGTATTTCTTTTGAAGATTTTGGAAGAGAACAAACACCAGTGGCAGTACTGACTGCAGAAGCAAATCGAATGATTAAACAATTAAGAAAAGAGAATGCTCATTATGAAGCATTAGATAACTCTGTTCTTTTTGGAATATTTGCAGCAAGAGAAGCAGTAAAAAACGCCGGTTGGGATGATGATCCAAATTTTGGAATTAACATTGGATCTTCTAGAGGAGCAACAGCACTTTTTGAAAAATATCATCAGGAGTTTTTAGAAACAAATAAGTCATCTACTTTGAGCTCTCCTACAACGACTTTGGGAAATATTTCATCATGGATAGCTCACGATTTACAAACGATAGGGCCTGAAATCAGTCATTCTATAACATGTTCTACTGCTTTACATGCCGTACTTAATGGTGTTGCGTGGTTGCAATCTGGTTTAGCAGATAAGTTTTTGGTAGGAGGTAGTGAAGCTCCGTTAACACCATTTACTATTGCACAGATGAAAGCACTAAAGATTTATGGATCAAATAATGGATTGACATACCCTTGTCAGGCAATGAATTGGAATAAAACTCGAAATTCTATGTTTCTGGGAGAAGGAGCAGCTGTTGCTTGTATAGAAAAAGGAGCAAGAGAAAATGCAATTGCATATATTAAAGGAGTTGGATATGCAACAGAACCATTAAAACACAATATATCGATATCTACTCAAGCAGATTGTTTTCAGAAATCGATGAAAATGGCTTTAGGAAAAACTCCTACAAATGAAGTAGATGCTATTGTCATGCATGCACCAGGAACAGTAAAAGGTGATCAGGCAGAATATAATGCTATACAAGCTGTTTTTGGAGAAAACACTCCCGCCTTGACAACGAATAAATGGAAGATTGGTCATACATTTGGAGCCAGCGGAATTTTAAGTCTCGAACTTGGAGCTTTAATGATTCAACATCAAGAATTTATACCGGTGCCGTTTGTTACATATGATAAAATTCCAAAACAATTGAATAAAATAATAATAAATGCTGTAGGTTTTGGAGGTAATGCAGTTAGCATTTTATTAGAAAAACCCTTTAAATATTAACAAAGTTTATCATTTCATTGTTATTAAAAACCACGAATTTGATGTTTCTTCGTTGTGTTTTTTGATTAGAAACAATTACTTTTGAGGACTCACAATACCTTTTTTATGAGCGTTATTAGACACGATTGGACAAAACAAGAGATTCTAGATATTTATAATTCACCAATGATGGACTTGCTGTACAAAGCAGCTACGATCCATCGTCAGTATCATGATCCAAATACAGTACAGGTATCAACTCTGTTATCGATAAAGACAGGAGGATGTCCCGAAGATTGTGGATACTGCCCTCAGGCAGCTAGATATCATACTGATATCGAAGGAAATGATCTAATGAGTGTACAACAAGTAAAGGCGCAAGCACTTCGTGCTAAGGCTTCTGGA
The DNA here is from genome assembly GCF_007489275.1 of Aquimarina algiphila. Classification (GTDB taxonomy): domain Bacteria; phylum Bacteroidota; class Bacteroidia; order Flavobacteriales; family Flavobacteriaceae; genus Aquimarina; species Aquimarina algiphila. The sequence continues at coordinate 86,413 of NZ_VLNR01000009.1, read as the reverse complement.
AGTTCCAGAGTGTGTATGGGAGCAGCTTGGCGTAATGTTAAAGATGGCCAGGAGTTCGAAGATGTGCTAGAAATGGTTCGTACGATCAATAAGCTCGAAATGGAAGTGTGTTGTACGTTAGGAATGATTACAGAAAATCAGGCACAACGATTAGCAGAAGCGGGTTTATATGCTTACAATCATAACTTAGATACCTCAGAAGAATATTATAAAGAAGTAATCTCTACAAGAGGATATGAAGATCGTTTAAAAACGATTGATAATGTTCGTAAAACAAATGTAACGGTTTGTAGTGGTGGTATTATTGGAATGGGAGAAGAAGTAGAAGACCGTGCAGGAATGTTAGTGGCATTATCAAAGTTAAACCCACAACCAGAATCTGTACCGATAAATGCCTTGGTAGCTGTAGAAGGAACACCTATGGAAGAAGAAAAACCGGTAGCTATATGGGATATGATAAGGATGGTAGCTACTACCCGAATTATTATGCCACAGACACAGGTGAGATTATCTGCAGGAAGAACAGAAATGAGTAGAGAAGGACAAGCCATGTGTTTCTTTGCGGGAGCAAACTCTATTTTTGCAGGAGATAAGTTATTGACTACTCCTAATCCAGATGTGAATGCCGATATGGAGATGTTTAAATTACTAGGACTTAATCCACAAAAACCATTTGTCAAAAAAGCACAGCCAGAAACAATAGAAGCAGAAGATTCAAAATATGAACCTATAGGCGAAAAACCTAAATGGTCAAGACCTGAACATACTATTGAAAGAAATGAGGCAGCAAAACAAAAAGCTAAAGGAGTAATAGCTGATAAATAAGATAATCTTTATTGTTAAGGGAAAAGATATATCGATTAATACATTGTTGTTTTAATTGTTAAATCTACTATATGTTATTAGTAGTATTTCCAATTATTATTTGTAGTGAAATTAAATTTAGAGCAAATACCAAGGGTAAAAACAATTACCAAAGAGAAGTTTCTTAAAGACCATGTCGAGTTACAAAAACCAGTCGTAATAGAAAGGTTGATTGAAGATTGGACAGCATATAAGAAATGGAATTTGTCTTATATCAAAACATTGGCAGGACATAAAACGGTGCCAATATATGATGATAGACCGGTTTCCTCAGAACGTAAATTTAATGAGGCACATACAAGTATGAAAATGAGTGAATATATTGATTTGCTCAAAAAAGAACCAACCAACTACCGTATTTTTTTATATAGCCTACTTAAAGAAGTACCAGAACTTCAGAATGATTTTACATATCCTGATGCGATAGGATTAAAATTCATGAAAAAATTACCATACTTATTTTTTGGTGGTGGTGGTTCCAAAGTTTTTATGCATTATGATATAGATTTAGCAAATATTCTTCATTTTCATTTTCATGGAGAAAAACAATGCATATTATTTCCTCCTTCAGAGACAAAATATTTATATAAAGTACCGCACTCATTAATATCTCATCAAGATATAGATTTTGAAAATCCAGATTTTGAAAAATGGCCTGCATTAAAAAATGCCAAAGGATATATTACAAATTTAAAGCATGGAGAAACACTTTATATGCCAGAAGGATACTGGCATCAGATGACATATCTAACACCAGGTTTTTCTATGAGTATCCGTTCTGTCCCAAAAAAGACAACTAATTTTATTGAAGCTACTTATAATGTCTTTATTATGCGATATCTGGATAATTTTATGCGAAAAACTAGAGGTCAAAAATGGATTCAGTATAAAAATAATAAAGCCATATCCAGAACTAATAAAAGGAATGGATGATATTTTTAACATTTCTTCTTTCGAGATGTAGTTTTTTTATTGCAACAAAACAGCTTTTTATTGGTCAATAAAGATGATAACTCTTGGAACCTTAGATTGGTACAGATTTATTTAACCATATGAAGCTAGAAATAATTAATAATCAAAACCTGTGCTCATCTTTGATAAACAGGTGGTTATAGATTCCCATAAAAGAGATAAGTTACGGTTGTATTAAGATAAAAGAATTAAGAAAAAAATGAATGTTGCTCATCTTTTTTTGCTGATTACTGTTTCTCAAGGATTTATTTTTGGTTTTGCAATTCTTTTCTCTCCTTTTTATAAAAGTCAGGTCAATAATTACTTAGGATATGCTATACTGGTTTTGGCTTCATTAATGCTTAATTGTTTACCTTGATGCTATTGATGTATTTGTTAAATACCCAAAATTTATGATATTATATGATATCGAATGGGTATTCTTATTTCCGGTTTTTTTCTTTCTTTATTTTTTAAAATCAATCAATCATGATTTAGGGAAGAGTAAGAAACTGTTTTGGTTATATATGCCTTTTATTTTTTCTGTTGTCATTAATGTAATTTTTAATCTCGAATATGCTTATTCCTGGAAATATAAAGAGCTTGTATACGATTTGATTTTTGATTTTCAAGAATTAGGCTACTATTCATTCAATTTCATTCTCGTTATTTGGTCCTATAAAATTCTTAAAGAAGAAAAGTATAGAATGCATCCCAATAGTAGATGGTTGAAAAAATTGTGTGTTTGGATATTTTTCTTAGTAACCTCATGGATTATAATAGATATTATCGACATGATTTTTAATATAGGTTATGAAATTGGCATATCTATTATATGTACAGTGGCTTCAGTATTTGTGTTTTGGGTTGTGTATTATGGAATTTATACATTAAAACTAACCAATGATCAAAAAAATATTATAAGTGATGTTAACAATGGAACTTTACATGTAAACCTTACAGAAGTTCATGATAATACACAACAGGAAGTACCAACGAATACAGGTGCTTCATTTTCAGAAGATAATAGATATTTCTTAAAGTTAGAAAACCTTCTTCAAAATGATCATATTTATAGAGATCCTAATTTGAGCCAGGAAATTATAGCTAAACTATTAAATATAAGTTCTGGGTATCTATCACAGATTGTAAATGATATTACAAAAAAGAATTTTACTGTATATATCAATTCTTACAGAGTAAAGGAGGTAAAGGATATGATTCTTAATGCAGAGTTTGATAAGTATAGTTTATTAGCTATAGGTTTAGAGGCTGGTTTTAAGTCGAAAACTACATTTTATACCTCGTTTAAAAAAGAAACTGGATTGACTCCCAGCCAGTTTAGATCTAAAAACAAAAAGGTTCCGATTTTTTAAATTTTAATAATCTCGAACGTTGATTTCATACATCCTACCTAGTTTTGATGAGAATTAGATACAATATCGATCTATTCGTAAACTGATAACGGTGAGCAGGTAGAAACTTCATATCACCCTTTTTCAAATATTTTTTCGATACAATTGATTGATTTTTGATTTGTCAGTGAAATGTAACTCTTAAATATAAAACTAGTATGAATTCGAATTCGCACAACAATATCAAAATAGAAGTAATTAAAAACTTTAAAAGATGCTTTTTGCTCTTATTGATGGTTTTTTTCATGGCTTGTCAATCTGATGATGATCAGCCACAGCCAGAAGCAACTAAAAATGGTTTTTGGTTAGCAGCAGACAAAGGATATATCATTGAAATTAATGATAATAAAAGTGTATTGTATAATATAAATAAGGCTGGATGTGCCGTGGTAGAAGATGATTTTGTTGCAGAAGAATCTTTTGGAATTTCTCTGGATCTTATCAATGCTAACGAATTGATAGGCAGATCAGAGCTTATAGCATCAGATATTAAGTTTACTAGGTTATTAAATCAAAATGAATTTTGTCTTCCTGATCAGCTTTCTAAAACTGATGATCCAAAGGTTAATTTTGATCATTTTTGGAATATTTTTAATGATTATTATGTTTTTTTTGAAACTAGAAATGTAAACTGGTCTCAATACGAAAGTTTAAGAGATCAGGTAACTTCAGAGAACTTTTATGATGTTGTGATAGAGTTAATTTTCCTTTTTAAAGATGGGCATGTAGCTATTGAAGATGAAGCAAATGGTATCGAAATTAATTCTGGTTTACCTAGTTTGTTAGAACGATTAAATTCTAGTTTAAGTGGGGATCTCATTATTGATTCTGAAGAAGATTATGATAGACTTTATACTCAACGATTAGAAACTATTGGGGCAGCATATTTAGGCAATAAATTTGAAGCTGATGAAAGCGAAAATATAGCTTGGGGACTGATTAATGATAATATAGCATATATTAATGTTTTTGGTATGGCGGGTTATAGTACGAATGAAAAGAATGAACTGGAAACATTAAACACAGTATTAGATAGAATGATGAATGATCTTGAAGATTCTGGAATTTCTAAGTTAATACTGGATATTCGTTTTAATGAAGGAGGATATGATATGGTTTCTGTTAATATCGCTTCACGATTTGTAGATCAGGAGCAAGTAGTATTTTCTAAAAAAGCGAGATTAGGAGATAGTTTTACAGAAAGCACATCAATATCTGTGACCCCAAAAGGTGATTTTCAATTTACAGGAGATATTATAGTATTAACAAGCCCTTTGACAGCAAGTGCAGCAGAGATTTTTACGCTTTGCATGAAAGATTTGCCATATGTTACGATAGTTGGTGATAATACAAATGGAGTTTTTTCGGATATTTTAACACATACGTTACCAAATGGAGCCTTAATAGGACTGTCTAATGAAGTGTATAGCGATGCGAATGGAAAAGTATTTGAAACAATCGGTGTTGGACCAAGTGAAGAGAATAGAGTTCCGTTATTCTCGAATGATGATTTTATTGAAGAAAAAGATAGTGGAATTGATTTGGCAATAGAAATATTAAATAAGACACGTTAAAATCAAAAACCTCAAAGGATGTCATAATGATATCTTTTGGGGTTTCTTAGCCAAAAAGCTCATTCATTTTTTCATAAACAAGATGTGTCTCCCAACCTCGATATAAAAGGTAATCAACTAGTTTTTTGCGTTTTTTGCTATTATTTTGTTCGGTAATACTATGATATTTTTTTTCTGAGAGAGCATGAAAGGTTTCAAAATAATCCTTTTCAGGAATTTCTTTAAGCGCAGTTTTTATATTGTAAGCAGAGATATCACGAAATTTAAGCTCTCTTACAATACGTTGTTTTCCCCATTTTTTAATAGTAAACTTTCCTCGTGCAAAACTTTTAGCAAAACGTTCTTCATTAAGAAAATTATGTTCTAAGAGATGTAGTATGATTTTTTCCTTGGCCTCTGGGATTAGCATCATTGTTTTGAGCTTACTTTCGATATCCTTATGACATCGTTCCTGGTAAGCACAATAATGCTCCATTTTTGCTATTGCTTCAGCAACGGTTACAGATTTAACTGGGTTCTTGTACATGGTTACAAATGTACAGTACTTATTAAGATTTGTGAAAAACTAAGCTTCCAAAATTAATAACCTATTTGTAATTACATCTTTTTTAGAAATTTTATATTCTTTGAGAAAGTTTATAATTTTTTCTTCTTCAGGCTTACCTTTAAGGTCCATTAATAACCTTTTTTTGGTTAACTTTTTAAGGTCTATGGGAGCATATTTGGTTTTAAAATAATAAGTGTCTAATATCGACCAGTTTGGAAATATCCTTCTGTTTTCTTTGTAGATGTGTAACCATTCATTAAAACCATCAAACTCACAAGAATTTCCGTTGGGGAGCATAGTAAAATGAAAAGGGTCTATTTCATGGTTGAGACTTAGATTTGAAACTATAATCTGTTTAAGTTCTTCTTCATTAATAGGATTAGAAGTGTAAAATAGGAGTGTTTCTAACTTATGAATAAGATCATAGGCTTCGATTTTACCCATTCCGTTAAATTTTTTTAAGATGCTGTACAGTAATTTTTTTTCATCATTCATGGTTGTTAGTTTTAAGATATAAAAAAGGTGATATTATTTAGAGGTTTCTGGACGAGAAGAATTCCTCTATATTCATAAAGAAAATAGAGGAATTTGAACTCACTAAACTCACTTCATTAGCTTACTCACTAATATTTTGCCTTTCTGGATTACTATAGTTTTTCATTTTAAAATCGAAAATGATTCATGATAAGGTTTCGGTTTAAATAATTCTGATCCATTCTTCTTTTCGATTTTGTATTGGATCCAGAAAGCTTAGGTAATACTTTATAAGATTAATACTATTGCTTCTAAAATGGCTAAGATCTCAGAAGCATCAATTGATAGATAAGGTGTTTGATTCTTTTAAATTTTGTACAATTTGACCTCCAGTAGTGTTTATTAATTCTCCTGTATCTAATGCAGCAAATTGATGTAAAATTTTCATGTTTTTGATTTTTGAAACCTATCTATAAAGAGGCGGATTGATGAATAAAATGATTTAATAAATTATAGATTTATAAGGAACCTTAAGTTGTTTAAAGCCTCAACAAGTTTTTTTAACTCTGGACATTCAACATCCTCTCCTCCACAACCTCCGTTGATTGTTTTTACTTCTTTTGATGATAATGATGTGTATTGATCTAAGATTTGATTTTTCATGGGTTTTGATTTTGTGTTATCAGTGATTTTTGATTTATAATACAATGATATGATCTAGTTGTCTCATTATATGAGACTATGGTTTTTTGTTTTTTTAGAGCAGATTTTAATTCTTTGAAGCATCAATATGATCTGATATCAAAAATTGAATTTATGAGTATTTCTCTCTCGCAATACAATCATACATTGAGATTGTATCATCTATTGAGATTGCTGTTTTTTTTACTCATATTATCAATCAAAAAAGGAGTTTTGTATTCATACAAAACTCCTTTTGTAATGACGAATCTTTTGATTCCTAGCGATTTTATAATTTTATTGAAAAAATTCCTTGTTGGTAGAGTACAGCTTGCTTTGGTTTAAAGAAGAGAATCTACGTGGTTTAATTTTTTCATTTTAAAAGATATTTAGATTATTTTTCTCCAACAGTAAGAGCAAATTCAACAATTGCCATTGCTGCGTCAATAATCGCATCTGTAACATCTTCTATAAAGTCACAAATACCACAACCACCATTAATTTCAGTTAATTCGGTCTCGTTTAAACTTTCAAATTCATTTAAGTTTTTCATAATTTTTAAATTTTAATGATTATTACTTTTTTGGTTTACTAATACATTTTCTTTCGTCAAATTAATGTGTTAGTATGTTTTTGTTGCAACGGTATCCCAAAGCATTATATGATGCTTTTTGGATACATCAATAGTAAGAAACCGTAGTCTCATTATTTGAGATATGATAGAAGTTTACATGCCTGCTTTTAGAACTTGATGTTTTGAGGATGTTATTCTTAACTGGCCTCTAATTGGCAAGTGAGTTTTGAGATATTACTAATGTTTATCAAAAGAAACCTCAAAACATTATATACTGAGGTTTCATTTTAAAAGATCATTAGCAATTTTATTTTGGAATTACCTTTTTTTGGATAAAAGATTATTAGATAATTTTATGTAAAAAGTCAATCAATACAAGCGCAATCATTATAATAGATACAATAGCTAAGATAATTTTAATAGATTTCTCAATTTTCACTTGTTTATTTATGTAATGAAAACCACCAAGAAGAACAGGGATTAATATTAAATAGAACATTGTGTTTTTTTATAGTGCAATACTACTATCAAGTTGTCTCATTTTATGAGAATGAAGAATTGAGAAACAATTTTAGCCTACGGATCATTTTACCATAAAATAGATATCCCCAGGTTAAATTGCATCTTTTTTTCAAGGGTAGAATATTCTGGAATAAAACCAAATGTTTTATAGGTTAAACCAACATTAGACATTAAGTTTATTTTTCTTTGTGAGTTAGAGTAAATTTTATAGGCGGTATTAAACTCAGTTGCAAATCCAAAGTCACTTTTGTTGGTTGTGAACGATAGATTTGTGGGTTGTGACCAAAAATGTAATCCTGTTGATACCCATAACTTGTCATCATAAAATTTATAATTCATGATTTTAAAACCTCCTGCCAAGAACCAGGAATTTTTATTATGAGACTGTCTTAAATAGGAGTGGATTTTTAATCTATTATTTACAATCAACCAAAAATTCTCATCGATAAAACCACCATATGGAGCCATTGTATACCCTAATCCTAAATTGAATTTAGAATTTTTAGAAAGTGTAAAATTGTTTTTTCCAATGAGTATTGGATTTAATAGGTTTAATAAAGAAAAGAAACCTACTTTTTTTATGAATTTCTTCTCCTCTTTGGTTAAGTCATCATGATCTGTATACCTATAGAATTCACTATTAGGTCTATGTAGATGCCTTACTGCGCCATAAAGATCATGCCCAACAATGTCTCTGTCTAATTCATTACTTTCTTCTTTTATGCTGGGAGAAAGCTTCGGGATTAAAGTGGTAAGATAATATCCTATTAATGCTAGTTTATGAGTATGATACTCGATGTTTAGATTTTCAAAACTGTCTTCCTCAAGAGCAATTAAACTTTCAGTCTTAGTAATTATAGAGAAGTCTGATTCTAGCCCAGCAGTATGTAGTCGTATATAATTGGGTAAGTCTGTATCACGAAGATTCTGTAAGGTGATATCGGTAACGCCTTTGACGTATGCTGCTCCTTCAAAAATTGAAAATGGTTGCGAAATAGCACCGATATTTAGTTGTGTCAAAACAGATCTATGCCCTTCCTCATGAGTGATTAGAAGTCCTAAAAAGGATGTCCCAAGCTGTAAAATTTTACCAGCTGTAGAAGGCTTTTGGTTTACAAAACGTGATAATATTCTGTATCCAGATAGATAGTTCTCATTATTTTGCCTCATGGTGAGATAATTCTCACCGTCAATCATAGTAAAGTTGTATAGTTTTAAAGACTCAGTTGTATGAATAGAATCTTTTTGTCCGTAAGTAAAATTATATATTAACAGACATGTAAGTACAATTTTATTGATTTGGGAAAGCATTTTTTTGAATAAAGACTTTTTCTATTTAAAGGGGAGTACCCTATTTTCAGGTTAATGGAAATAGGATACTCAAGTTATTGATTATTGATTAGCCTTATCATCTAAGCCTTGACCCAATCCCCATAGGAATCCAGCTACTGCAACCACTGCAAATACAGCTAGTAAAAAACCACCTTCAGTAGTTTCTTGCTCCTTGATAGTTAATTCTTGTACTCCAAAGTTTTCTAAATTTTTCATATTAAATGTTTTAAATGATTCTTAAGTTTTTATTTATCAGCTCCAGACGCTTTATACCCTAAGTAATATGCTACTGTAAATACTGCTGCGATTCCTAGAAGAACTAGGAATCCACCTTCGGTAGCTTGTTGTTCTTTAACCGATAATTCTTGTACTCCAAAATTTTCTAAATTTTTCATTTTCTGAAATTTTAAATGTTAGTAATTAATTTAAACACTCGAAATTTGTTTTCGTCAAAACATCTTTCAAGATTAGTATGTTGTTGCAACTATTATAAAAAGTAGTATACTGTACTTTTTACTTAACAATGATAGCATCAGGTTGTCTCATCTTATGAGAATGTTGCTAAAAAATGTAGTTTTTGAAAAGAATTTCCTCCACTCACAGATCTCATTTCATTAAATGGCAAGTCTTTTACATAAAAACCAAATCTAAATCCTACAGCTTCAGCATACACAAAGCTTTGTACGGTAAAGTCATATTCTATAGGAGCGTTCAATTCCTTCATCATTTCTATGATTCTATATAAGGTAGCTCTAGATACACCTAATCTGTTTGCCAAATCTATTGCTGTTCCTGTGGCTTCCATTCTAATAAGTTGATCGATTCTTTCAATAAGCTCTATTTGTTTAAGGATTGTAGTCATAATTGTAATGTTTTTTAATAAATGATATTCGAGTGATTTTTTCAGATGGTATGCATAATGAATCGAATAGGTTCTCTTATGCTTAATCCATCATATCTTAACTTTTAATTATGCGACAGCATTTATTGTTGATATATTGTCTAGTTTAGGCATTTGTTTTTGCCATAGCTCATAGTACTTTTCCTTTTGAGCATATAATACTTTATGGTTTCCTTCTTCGACCACTTCCCCTTTTTCTAAGACCACTATTTTGTCGGCATTGACTACGGTACTCAATCTATGAGCGATAATGATGATAGTTTTATCTTGATCTCGTAGATTTTGTACAGCTCGTTGAATGTAGTTTTCTGATACGCTATCTAGTGAAGATGTTGCTTCGTCTAATACTAGAATTTCTGGATTTTTGTATAAGGCTCTGGCAATAGCAATACGTTGTTTTTGTCCTCCTGATAAGGTGGCACCATTCTCCCCAAGATAGGTGGCAAAACTATTAGGTAGATTTTCTATAAATTCTAAAATACCGATGGTTTTGCAAACCTCCATAACCCTTTCCATATCAGGTGCAAATTCTCCTACAGCAATATTTTCGATAACATTACCTGCAAAAAGATCTATCTTTTGTGGCACTACACTTACTACATCTCTTAAACTGCTATTTTCAATATGTTTAAGATCCTGATCCCCAATAGATATTTGTCCTTTTTGGATTGGGTAAATGTTTTGTAGTAAAGACATTAAAGTAGATTTTCCAGAACCACTTTCTCCTATGATTGCGGTGATTTTTCCCTTCGGAATGTTAAGGCTAAAATCTTTAAAAACCTCTACTCTGGATCCATATCTAAATCCAACATGAGTAAAATTGATGTCTCCGATATTCTGTTTTGTGAAGGTTATTTTTTGTGCATCTTCTTCACGCTCCAGATCCATAATCTCAAACAAACGATCAGCTGCGATGAGTGCATTCTGAATTTGTTTGTTAGCACTAATTAACCCAGCAACCGGACTGGTGAAATATCCAATAATAGCATAAAATGCCATGAGTTCTCCAGCTGTAATTTCTTTTTCGATAACAAAATATGAACCACTCCATAATAAAATAATGGTAAACAATTGTGCTATTGTTCCCGTACTCGAAGCCGAAAACACAGTGTTTAAGGCAGATTTATATCCTGTTTTCAGCAATCCTATAAAACGTGTTTCGGTTTTAATATTGGCAAAATCTTCAAGACCAAATCTCTTGATTGTTCCTACAGAATTTAAAGATTCTACCAGTTGACTCTCTAAATCGGCAGATTTTTCCATGATACCCCGTTCAGTGCGCTTATTTAGCTTATTTGTGATGATGTATATAATAGCGTATACTGGGATAATGGCTAACATAATTAGGGCTAGTTTCCAATAATAGGTAAACATCAGACCAAAGGAAAAAATAAGAATCAGTATATTAACGGTTAGATTTAAGGCTACTCCATTAATGAAAGCTCTAATTTTTACAGCGTCATTAATTCTGGATATAATTTCTCCCACTCTCATCGTATCAAAGAATTGTTGAGGGAGTTTTAATAAATGTTTGTAGTACCCCAGAATCAGGCGTGAATCAATTTGCTGACCTGTCTTGATTAGAAAAACATCTTTGTATGCTCCAACAATTAATTGCAGAATTAATAACACAATCATTGTAATACCCAATAGGTTAAGCAATTTGGTACTTGTACCCATAAACACATGATCAGTGAGTTTTTGGATATAGATGGAAGTCGAAAATCCAAGTAATGTATAGATAATAGCTCCTACAAAAGCCTGTATAAGTACTCCTTTGTGAGGTTTGAGTAAAAACCAAAAGCGTTTAAAAACAGATACTTTTTCATTACCAGCCACAAAATCTTCTTTGGGTAATAATAATACCAAGACTCCGGTCCATTCTTTTGCGAATTCTTCATGAGTCTTTTTATGAAACCTGCCATCTCCTGGATCCATAATTTTAATGTATTCTTTGGTTACCTCATAAATCACTACATAGTGATGTAGTTTTTCATTAACGATCACATGGGCGATAGCGGGTTTAGGGATTTTAAATAGACTTTCTAAATCACCTCGTACGCCTTTGGCTTCAAATCCGAGCTTATCTGCAGCCTCAATTAATCCTAATACGTTAGTCCCTTTTTTATCAGTACTTGCAAATTGTCTAATACGAGCAATTGGCAGTTGTAATTTATAATGTGCAGAGATCGATGCCAGGCAGGTAGCACCGCAATCTGTAATATCGTGTTGTTTTATTTTTATGTTCCCCATGGTTTTTGTTTTTAAGTTGTAAAGTTTCAGAGACGCAGAGATTCAAAGACGCTAAGAATCTAAGTTTTAATAGTTGTGAGAAGTATGAAGTCGGATGTCGGATGTTTTTTTATCTCTGACATCTGACCCTTTTCTATTCTATAACTTCTGTTTTCATACTTCTGACTTCTTTTTTACTTTTCACTCTGTACTCTCTACTTTGTACTCTTTTTTATACTTTTCACTTTACATTTTTTATCTGATGTCTGAAGCAATAGGCCTGGTGTCCGATGCTTTTTTAACTTCTGACTTCCGTCTTCCAGCATCAGGCCCTTTTCACTTTTACATTTTAATTTTTTCGGTTTTACATTTTACATTTGTCATTCAACTTCTGACTCCTTTTTTCACTCTTCACTTTTCACTTCAGCGATTGTTGGGCTTGAAGGATTGAGCCAATCATCTACTTTGTCATATAGTAATTCAAATAAAGTGCGTTCTGTAAGTTTAAATCTTGCACTTAATGTCATCCCTTTGTTGAAACTTCCTTTAAAACCATTTTTCAATTTGAGATGGCCTTGATCGATTTTACAACGTACCTTAAAAACAGGTTGCTCATTAAGAATGTCTACATCTTTACTAATATCCTGTATTTTACCCGAGGCCAGTCCCCATTGATTATAGTTAAAAGCATCGATTTGAAAATTGACAGCCTTATCCTTACTGATCAAACCAATGTCAGATGGCGAGAGGTAGCATTCTGCAATAAGCTTGGTGTCTGGAGATATTTCGGCTATAGTAAGACCACCTGCAATAAAACTTCCAGGTTCAAGTCCCATTACATTCTTAAGAATCCCATCTATAGGAGCAGTAATGACAAGATCTTTTTGGTTCTGCTCTAATTGAGATAATCCACTTTTTAATTCTCTGATAGAACCCTGATATTCTGTTAGTGAAGCTTGCCAGGTGTTTTTTTGTTGTTTTCGATATTGTTGTAAACTACTAGTAGCTAATTGATGCTCAAAAGCACTGTTTTCATACTCAACTTTGGCAACTACTCCTTTTTCATATAATTTTTGATTACGCAAGTAATCAATTTTTGTTTTTTCGAATCGGGTTTGTAGTTCACGTAATTTTTGTGTGAAATACAAGTATTCTTTTTGATAACGGGCAGATTGAATTCTAGTAAATTTTGGTGTTGTTGTATTCACAAGATATTCGCAATCTTTAATAAACTGCTCAGTTTCTATTAACTGTGTAGTAGAACGCTCTATTTTTCCATTAATAACAGAAGTATTGGTCATCAGTAGTGTATCTCCCTTTTTTACTTTTTGATTATCCAGCATATTGGCGAATACTACTTTTCCTGATTGCAAAGGTGTAATAGCAATTCGTTCTTTACTTGGTTTTAGCATACCTCTTGCAGTTGTGTAAATATCAATTTTGATAAAAGGCAGAAGTACTAATGCGATGATAAGAGCAATTAATATTGTTGTATATATCGTTTTGCTTTTTTTACTATGTTCGAATTGATGCACCTCGATGGTATTGTCAATGATTTCTTTTGGAAATAACTGTTTCATCTGTTTATATTTTATTGTTTTAGCGGTCAGATAGAATTCATCAACAATCATTTTGGTTGAGATCAACTTAATGGTTATGACTCATTTCATGTGACGATTTTTTTAGCGATTAAAAAATAAATGAGGATATCGAGATTAAATGATCCATTAAGAATCTGATGAGTGCTGTAATGAAGTTAATGAGTGCGTGTGTCATAATTTTTGATTTGATCAAATATACCCTTGATAAAAGCCTGAAAACAAGTGAAGCCGGTCGTGATTCATGAAAACAAGCCCGCAATTCACAGAATTCAGACTTCGAGTTTTTGGAGGTAAATAATTGATTATCAGTAATTTTTGTTACGGTCTCTTAAAAAAAACCTTAAAACAGAAAGTAGTATATTTATAACCTATTAATTAACTATAGAATAAGACTTAGAACCTTGTGAAGCTAAAAAATCCATATACCTTTTTTGACAAATTTTGTCTTAGGACGCCACTTTTATCACTAAACTTTTATCATCATCTCACTAAAGATCAAGAGATCTCTATTGACAGTTTTAAAGATATTTGGAAAGATGATAGTATAAGAGAAGCCATTTTTCTGGCCTCACCAGAACTATTTTCCGAAATAGAAAAATGGTTGTCTGGTCAGTTAAAGGATACAAAAAAGAGTAAGCGCCTAGAATCTTCTTTATTAAAGTATATATCCAGAATGAGTTCTCGTTGTACTCCGTTTGGGTTATTTGCAGGATGTAGTATTGGAGAGTTTGGAGAAGCTAATAAAATCGAATTGACCGATTATAAACATCATCAAAGGCAAACCCGTTTTGATATGAATTTTTTGGTGGCCTTTTCACAGAAACTAGCCAAAGAAGAAGTTATAAAAAAACAGCTATTATGGTATGCAAATAATAGTCTCTATAAAATTGGAGATCAATACCGATACATAGAATATAAGTACAATCAACACAATAGGCGAGAACATTCTATTGAAGCTGTAGCCTATGCAGAATATTTACAAACAATAATTGAAAGTACCAGATCAGGTAAAAAGATTAAAGAGTTAGCTAATTTATTGGTTGATGATGAGATTACTTATGAAGAGGCAGAAGAATTTATAGGTGAGCTAATTGAAAATCAGATTCTGGTAAGTGAAATAGAACCTTCTGTAACTGGGGAGGATTTTTTAATGCAGTTAGAAAAGTGTCTTAAGGCATTAGACGGTACAGAATCTATCTTAAAAGAGATCAAACATTATCAGGTGTTCTTGGACCAAGTAGATCAAAAATTGGGTAATACAGCAGAAGACTATTTACAGTTAAGTGAACGGGTATCACAACTAGAGACCTCTTTTGAACTGAAATATCTATTTCAGACTGATATGTATACCAAGATACAATTTAATCAACTGGATAAGCGATGGGGGTATAAATTTAAAAGGGCTTTAACACTTTTAAATAAAATAAGTACTGCTCCTTCAGAAACCCATTTACAGCGATTTAAAGATGCATTTACAAAACGATATGAAACCCAGGAAATCCCTTTGGCTACTGCATTAGATACCGAAGTAGGGATTGGCTATCTGCAAAACCAAAATGCTGGAGATTCTACTTCTTTTTTGGATGATTTGTATATTCCTTTAAAACCTGTATCTCGTCAGGAAATATCATGGAGTCCTATTCAGGAAATCCTAAATCAAAAATTGCAGCATATTCATAAAGAAAATAAATATACATTACACTTTGAAGATAAAGATGTAGAACACCTGGAGCTTGATTGGAATGATTTACCTGATACTATGTCATCTATAGTACAGATTGCAAATGTTGATGGAGAAGAAAAAATGATGTTTTCCTCTGTAGGAGGGTCTTCTGGAGCTAATCTTTTGGGTCGATTTTCGACAGGTAATGATAGTATTCTTGATCATGTTCAGCATATTGCAGCAGTAGAGCAAGAAATGTATCCCAATCAAATTCTGGCAGAGGTAGTTCATTTGCCAGAGTCCAGAACCGGTAATGTGATTCGTAGAGCTACGATTCGAGAATATGAAATTCCGTATTTAGGAAAATCTAATGTACCCAAGGAGCAACAGCTTGATATATCTGATCTGATGATATCTGTTCGATATGGTCGTATTATTTTACGATCTAAGACGCTTAATAAAGAAATTATACCACGATTGACCAATGCTCATAATTATAGTGCTAATGCATTACCTGTATATCATTTTTTATGCGATGTACAGAAACAGGGAGGACGATCTGGTTTAGGGTTTTATTGGGGGGAGGCATTAGATAAACACGCTTTTCTACCCAGGGTAGTATATAAGGATTTTATATTGGCAAAAGCCAGATGGAAAATTATTACAGCAGACCTTCCTTTTCTAAAGGAACATATAGACAAAGGCAACATTAAAGTTATACAGGGTTGGAGAGAAAAACACAACATGCCTGCATTAGTTCAGCTTATTGATGGTGATAATACGTTATTAATTAACCTAGAGAATAGTAATTCTGTGCGTATGTGGTTAGATGCTATTAAAAATAAGAAAGGATGTATTCTTGAAGAGTTTTTCTTTGCCGAAGAAGGTCGGCCTGATGGACAAAAAGGTGTAGTACAACAACAAGGTAATAGTTATACCAATCAGTTTGTTATATCACTATACAATCAGGAAAAACTAGAGCATGCTCAATCACAAAATCAAGTGTCAAAGGCGGTTGAGGTTTAGAAATTTTATTTTGCACATTCAGTGATCTGATGGCTGAATAGGAAAGAAAAATTAGAACAAAGAAAAGACTACATGAGTACAAAACGAACATATATATTAGGAGATGAATGGGTATACTATAAAATCTATTGTGGTGCCAGAACCTCAGATGTACTCCTTACAGAAACCATAAAACCTCTTACAGAGCAGTTACTGCAACAAGGATTGATAGATTCCTGGTTTTTTATACGGTATGGGGATCCTGATTTTCATATCAGAATACGATTTCATTTACCAGATATAAAAGCCATAGGAACGGTAATTTTACAAATGAATGCAGCATTACAGGATTATGTAGAGCAGGGTGTAGTGTATAAAATACAGACTGACACCTATTTGAGGGAATTAGAGCGATATGGCACCCGCACAATGGATATATCTGAAGAATTGTTTTTTTATGACAGTGAAATGCTATTGAATGCTATAGCATTGATAGAAGACGAAGAATTGTATTTTTTGTTTGTGGTAAAGGCAATAGATCGATTGTTAGAAAGTTTTAACTACGGACAACAGGAAAAATTAACATTGGTACATCGAAATAGTCAGTCTTTTAAGAAAGAATTTCATGGGGATAAGACTTTAAACAAACAATTAGATAAAAAATACCGAGGCATAAAAAGCAAGCTTTCTGCATTTTTGGAGACTACAGAAATGCCAGAAGAATATCAGGTTTTAGATGACTTAATAGATCACAAAACTCAAAAATCGACCGCTGTGGTACAAATGATCATGAAAATGCAGCAAGACAACAGTTTAGAAATGCCACTGGATGATTTGATGAGTAGTTATATCCATATGTTAGTAAATCGAGCTTTTCGATCCAAACAACGTTTTTATGAATTGGTGTGTTATGATTTCTTATTACGCTACCAAAAAACAAAAGTAAGCTATAGCAAAGCATGAAAAGAGTACTACTTGTCTTTAGTATCATTTTTTTAAGCACTATCCATGGATTCGCTCAGGATAAAGGGTTTCAAATCCCTGATTCATTGAAAGCAAAGAGTTTTGAGGAGATAGATAATGTGTTTCTAAAATCTCTGGGAGATTCTATCAAACAGCCTTTTTATTCACAAGTATTATTAGCTAAAGCAAAGCAGGATGACTATGAATTAGGATTAGCCAAGGCGTATCGATATATGTCCTTTAATTATATAAAAGATTTTCCTAAAAGAATATTATACCTGGATAGTTCTATTTCCATTGGTGAAAAAATTAAAAAGAACGATTATCCTGAGGTTTCGTATTCGAATTTAGGATGGGTATATTATCATACAGGAAGTTATAGTAAATCAATTGAGAGTCATCTTTTAGCATTAAAGTATGCTGATATATCTAATAATAAAAGGTTGTCTTTTGTTGCAAAACATAACGTAGCCTTCATGAAGACAAAGATTGGAGAATATGAAGATGCGATTAGAATACTTAGAGAAGTGATGAAGTATTATGATGAAAATGAGAAGACTAATCGAACTAAATTGTTAGTGGTTCTTACATTAGCCAATACATATAGAAAAGTCAATATTTCTGATTCAGCTACTTTTTACAATAAAAAAGGCGCTTATTTGGCAAACAAAAATAATTTAAAAATTCGCAATTTTTTCACCTTGAATGAAGGTGTAAACCTGTTTCAAGAAAAAAAATATCAAGCGTCTTTAGATAGTATTCTCAAAGGAATCCCTGGAGTTCTAAAGGATGATACAGTGGATAGAGAGTTTTTAATTAGTGGATATTTGTATTTAGGGAAACTTTTTAAAATATTTAATAAAGACGAAAAGTCTCTTCAGTATTTACTCGAGATAGATAGATTTTATGAAGAAACCAATTTTACATCTATCGAAATACGGGAAGGATATGAGATGTTGATTAATTATTATAAAAAAGAGAACAATAAGAATAAGCAATTATATTTTATCAATAAATTATTTACGATTGATAGTGTTTTGGATCTTAATTATAAAAATCTGAGTAAAACAATTGTTACGGAATACGATACACCAAAGTTATTAAAGGAAAAACAAAACTTAATAGATGATCTAGAACAAAAGGAAAAAAAGACGAATATAAAATTTTGGATAGTATTGGCAATTGCAGTCATACTTATCTTTTTTATGATGTTGATTTACACTAAAAATATAAGGTATAAAAAACGTTTTCAAGAATTAATGAATGTAGAAACTAATGTGGTTTCTATTAAAAAGGAAAATATTAATAAAAGTTCATCAACTACAGAATCTATAGGAATTTCTGAAGAAATAGTAAATTCGGTATTAGAAGGACTTCAAAAATTTGAAAAGAAAGAAAGTTTTTTAAGTTCTAATATTACCACAGGAGATTTAGCAAAGCAATTAAAGACAAATTCTAAATATTTGTCTAAAATTATTAACACTTATAAAAAGAAGAGTTTTAGTGTTTATATAAATGAATTGCGTATCGATTATGTAATAAATAAACTCAAAAACGATTCCAAATTTAGATTATACACTATTAAAGCAATTTCTCGTGAGATTGGATTTAATACAACTGAAGCTTTTTCTAAATCCTTCTATAAAAAGACAGGGATTTACCCATCTTATTTTATCAAACAAATTGGCAGATAAAATGCTGTTTATTAGTTGTTTGCTGGTCTGTTTTCTTAGAAAGCAGACCAGTACTAAATTTTTCATTCACATTTCTTTAAGAGTAATACCTATATTTGTTTCGAACTCAAAACAAAAAACTCATGGAAAATAAAAAAGGGAAAAAGAAATTGGATTTAAAGAAACTTAAGATTACTAAATTAAATATTGAAGCACTTCAACAGGTAAAAGGAGGAAGTGACCGTACAGTATGTAACTGTACCAGTGATTTAATCGAATGTTCGCCTACTACTGGTAGTGGTGCTTTGTTTTTTGAAGGCAATATTCGATAGAATTACTTTTGAAAGATGGGATTAAAAGGATCAATATGAGAGTCTCTGTTTATGCTCTTCTTGTTTTATTAATAGTAGGAGATGTGAATTTGAGCTAATTCTTCTTGATTGGTTGATTTTTATTCTGTTTTCTGAAAAATGAGATGTGAGCCCATTTTTCTTTATATTTCTTTAAGAGTAATATTCTTAGAGAACAAAAAACGAAATTATTTTTTGGAGGCAGACTTTAAGTAGTGACCTAATAGTATCTAGCGATGATTTAACTTTAGAAGGAACTTGTTAAAATCAAAAAAAATCCATTTCGGAAACTTAAATTAAAGATTAACATAATTGAAAAACTCAACTTAACTAAGTTGGGTTTTTACTTTTTAGAGGTTTGCTAATATTTTCAATACTTTTGAGCTTTAACTCTAAGAACTACCTATGCGATCGGTCTATCTTACAACACTTTTTCTTTTGTTATCCTTTTTGAGTTTTGGACAAAAATTTCAAATCCCTGATTCGTTGAAGACAAAGAGTTTTGAGGAGCTTTTTAAATTGTGTATATCGGATAAACCAGACTCTCCTACTTTTTTTACATATACAAGCACATTGCTTAGTAAAGCAAAAGAAGGAAAAGATAATATTGAAATAGCAAAAGGTTATATGTCTATATCTTATAATTACTTAAATGATGTTCCGGTGAGATTGGCTTATTTAGATAGCTCTATTTCAATTAGTAAAGGTCTGAAGAATAAAAGATACCCCGCAATTTCTTATTCTATTAAAGGAGGCGTATACAAACAAAAGAATACAATAAATCAATTGACAGCTATCTACAAGCTTTAGAGTACTCCAGAAAGGCGAATAATCTATTTTTATATTATATAACTAAACATAATATTGCGACTTTAAAACAGCAAATTGGAGAATTTCAAGAAGCGGCAAAAATATTTAAAGAGGTATTAAAATATGAAGAAGAGAATAATATTAAACGAGAAGAGCATTATACTTCGATGCTACAATTATCAATTACTTTTAGACAACTTCAACTTATTGATTCATCTTCATACTATAATAAAAAAGGAATTAAACAGTCATTAAAGGATAGTATGGATATATATTATTATTTCGTACTAAACGAAGGAATAAACCTATATCATAAAAAACAATATAAAGCCTCTTTAGACAGTATTAATAAAGGGACGTTTTTTCTTGAAAAATATTATCCAAATAGTATATTAAAAGTTAGTGGTTATTTGTATCTAGCGAAACTGAATCGAAAATTTAATGACAGCAAAAATTCTTTAAAATATCTAAGAATACTTGATGAAACTGCAAAAAGTGGATATGTGTATTTAGAAATGAGAGAGGGGTATAAGATGTTGATTGATTATTATAAATCAGAAAATGATAAGGATAAACAGTTGTATTACATTAATAAATTACTTAGCGCAGATAGTATCTTAGATAAGCAATATAAAAATCTAAACAAAAAAATCATAAAAGAATTCGACACTCCCAACCTGCTTAGAGAAAAAGAAGAACTTATTGTTTCTTTAGAAGCAGAAAAAGGTGTCAGTGCTAAGACCATTGCAATCATCTCATTGTTATTGGTTCTAAGTCTGGGAGGAGTGAGTTATTATTACTATAACCAACGACGCTATAAAAAACGATTTTTGCAATTGGTGGAGACCAATGCCCGGCAAAGCAAGTCTAAAGAAAAACCACCAAAAAATAAGACCGAGATATCCTCAATTAATCCAGAAACGCTAGAGCATTTACTTAGTCAATTACAATTATTTGAGGAGCGACAAGGATATCTAAGCTCAAAAATCAATTCTAAAGACCTGGCAAAGAGTTTTGGGTCTAACTCCAGTTACTTGTCGCTAGTAATCAATACCTATAAGAAGAAAAGTTTAAGTCAATATCTTAATGACCTACGTATCGATTTTGCGGTAGAAAAACTACAATCAGATGCTCGATTTAGAAAATACACTATCAAGGCCATTGCACAAGAAGTGGGGTTTAAAACAGCAGAGGCTTTTGCTAAGACATTTTATAAGAAAACAGGGATATATCCTTCATACTTTATAAAAAAACTCGAGAAACAAAGTTCAGGGACTAGTACGTAAATGAATATTTAGCTTCACCATCTTTATCATGAACATGATATTCTAAATACGTGTAAGCGTCTCTAGGTACAATCTTAACCCATGGTTTATGATTCATTCATCACTTTGTAATTCGTTTTGATAAAATCCAAACCTAAATCCTACCGCTTCGGCATAGATAAAATTTTGAGAATGTAAATCATATAGTATAGGAGCATCAAGGTCTTTCATAAATTTGATGATACGATAGACTTTAGTTCTTGAGATACCTAATCGCGACGCTAACTGATCTGGAGTGCCTGTTGCTTGTAAATGGATCAATTGATCAATACGTTGAATAAGTTGCATAGTTTGGATGAGAATTTTCATAATCTTTATATTCTTAATTAATAGAGAATATTTATTCTTTTTTTGACCTTGTTTTATGTTGTAGAACATTGTTTTTTGATAGAAACAAATATATCCCCAATATTAAGGAAGAAACAAGGAGAGTATTCTGCAATTCGGGAAAACACGGCATAGATTCTTAGAATAACAAGATCCTTTTTTGTGTTAAAGTATTGTTTTTTAAATATTTAGATTTGTCTTTTTAAGAAGTCGAATAAAAAACAGAAAATGGTATATTTACTTCTTGTTTTGGAAGAAGATGAAGTGTAAATCATAGTATTTTTAATATAGCATTCATAAATTTTGAAGAGAATAATGTGCAAGAGTTTTTATATCGTAGCGATTCTTTTATTTTATCAAATACAAAGTATCACTGCATATCAAAACACCGAGAAAACCTTAGATGATAGTTATAAGTTTTTATTAAATAAATTTTATGAAAATGAAGTGGATTCTGTAATTGCTGTTGGGTATGCCAATAAATATCTTTCTAAAGCAAAAAAAGAAAAGGATACGTTAAGAATTGCAGATGGATATTATTTCTTATCCAGCATAAGTACAGGGGAGACATCAATCAAATATTGTGATACTATAATAGCAATTACAAAAAATCACCAGACAGAAAGCTACCCTACCTATGCCTATTTAAATAAAGCGCTTAAGTATTTTGACATGGGAAATTTTAAGAAGGCTTTTGATTATTATTTAAAAGTATATGACGAAACAGAAAAATATAATAATATATTTCTCCAATATTCTTGTAAGAAAAATATAGGTATTCTGAAGGCTATTCTGGGAGAAAATGAAACAGCTTTAGTAACCTTACGAGAATGTTATGCATTTTACTCAAAATATAAAGAAAAAGCTCCCAATGACTATTTAACTACACTTTTTGCTTTGTCAGAATCTTATAATTTTAATAAAGTGCTAGATTCTGCTTCTATGATAAATAGAATAGGGTACAAAGAATCTATAGAATTAAAAGCAGAACAGTTTACATGTTATTTTGTACTAAACGAAGGAATAAATCAATTTAGTAAATCGAATTATACCGTAGCCAAAGATAGTTTAGCAAAAGCAATTACAGATTTAGAGTTAAATGGTGATAAAACTAATTTGGGGCAAGCCCATTTTTACTTAGGAAAAACATTATCATCATTGGATTTTGAAGAAGAGGCTATAGAAGAACATAAAAAAGCAGATAAAATTTTTCAGGGAGTTACTCAGATTATTCCAGAAAATAGAGAGAATCATGAGATTTTGATTAGTTATTATAAAAGTATAAATGATACGGATAGCCAATTAGAATATATTGAAAAACTCCTTAGAGTGGATAGTGTATTAAATAGTAATTATAAATACCTTATCAAGAATGTGGTCCAAAATTATGATACCCCGAGACTTCTTTCTGAAAAGCAAAAAATTATAGATTCATTAAAAGGGGATAAAAAATCATCTACAATAATTATCTTTTTTTTGGTTATTCTAAGTATGATGTCATCTGTTTTTTTGGTTTTTAATTATCGAAAAAAGAAGAGATATAAACAAAGATTTGACGAATTATATAATTCCAGTTCTGCTAATAAAAAGAATCAGAAAACCTTAAGTACTACATCGGTTGATTCGATTGGGATTTCTGAAGATATTGCGAATAAAATTTTGAATGATTTAGACGAATTTGAACGAAAGCAAGAATTTTTAAAGCCAAGCATTACCACTAATGAATTGGCAAAAAAAATGAATACAAATTCAAAATATTTATCCCGAGTGATTAATCACTATAAGAAGAAAAGCTTTATTGTATATATCAATGAATTAAGAATAGATTATTGTATTGAAAAACTTAAAACAGACAAAAAGTTTATGAATTATACCATTAAAGCCATAGCAAGAGAGATAGGTTTTAATTCTACAGATGCTTTTTCTAAATCTTTTTATAAAATAAAAAAGATACAACCTTCATACTTTATTCGAGAGTTAGAAAAACAACAGCGTAATTGATTTTTGTTAAAAAATTGATTATTAAGATCTTATGTTCAGTGATTCTGGAAAACAGGGCGGTAGTTAAATAAAAAAGTGACATTTCAGAATTATTCTATTTATGTTTGCCAACGGAAACAAATAAAAAAAGAGAATTATGAAAAAAAAGTCAATCACAAAAAAATTAGGATTAGAAAAGTTGGAGATCACAAAATTAACAAACCCAAGAGTGATTATGGGAGGAAGTGAGCATTGTCCTTTAACAGACCCACCTAAACCTGAGCCTTCAGGTGCTTTTACTTGTACATTAACAGTTACTGATCCAAAAAACAATGGAGGGACTAACAGACCTACTCAAGGATGTTTTGGCCTATAAATAGTGAGTATTAAATCTTTAATATAAAGAGGAGATTATAAAACCAAAAAGCCCGGTACTTTTACAAGTCCGGGCTTTATTTTATTTTATCACTTCACCATCTTTATCGTGAAAATGATATTCTAAATACGTGTAAGCGTCTCTAGGTACAATCTTAACCCATCGTTTATGGTTAAAATACCATTTGGATCGGGTGGATGGAAATCCTTTTGTTAAAAAAGCTGCAATAAAAGGATGCGCACTTAGCGTTATCTTTTTATGTTCTTTCTTAATTAATTTTTCTAATTCGACCTTTATTTTTTCTACCAAAACTATAGGTGCCTCAACTTCACCATTTATTCCGCTTGGATCATCCTCACGGGTTTTGATATTCATTTCTGGTCGTACGCGTTGTCGCGTAATCTGAATCAAGCCAAACTTACTTGGCGGTAATATTTTGTGCTTCGCTCTGTCGTCTTTCATCTCTTCTCTCAATTGATTAAAGAGAGTTCTGCGGTTATCAGCATTATTCATATCGATAAAATCGACTACGATAATGCCTCCCATGTCTCTTAGACGTAGTTGGCGAGCTACTTCAGCTGCACTGATTAGGTTAACTTCTAGTGCAGTATCTTCTTGGTTTTTGGCTTTATTAGACCGGTTGCCACTATTGACATCGATTACGTGCATCGCTTCTGTATGCTCGATAACCAAATAGGCGCCCTTACTCATAGATACCGTCTTGCCAAAACTTGTTTTGATTTGCCGTTCAATACCATATTTTTCAAAAATTGGTATTTTAGGATTATGAAGTTTTACAATTGATTCCTTTTTTGGAGCAATTTCTTGCAGATATTCTTTAATTCTACTGTAGAGATCTTCATCATCTACAATAATAGAAGTAAAAGTGTCATTAAACACATCTCTTAATATAGAAGATGCTCTGTTCATTTCACCTAATACTTTAGACGGATGATGCGCTTTGTACAATTTCTTGCACATGGTTTCCCAGCGTCCCATCAGATTTTGTAAATCTTTGTCTAGTTCTGCTACTTTTTTGCCTTCTGCTACAGTACGTACGATAATACCAAAACCTTTGGGCTTGATACTTTTAACAAGCCTTTTTAAACGTTCTTTTTCTTCTGAAGATTCTATTTTTTGAGAAATAGAAATTCGGTTAGAAAAAGGAACTAATACAATATATCGACCAGCAATCGATAGCTCTGAGCTAATTCGAGGGCCTTTGGTTGATATAGGTTCTTTAACTATCTGTACTAACAGTGATTGATTTGATTTTAACACATTGGTAATAGTACCGTGTTTATCAATATCGTCCTCTACAGGAAAATCCTTTAGAGAATAATTTCTTAATTTACCTGTGCTTACACGTTTTATGAATTTAAGTAAGGAAGACACTTGAGGACCAAGATCATGATAATGCAAAAATGCATCTTTTTCATACCCTACATTTACAAATGCAGCGTTTAAACCTGGGACGGATTTACGGATTTTGGCAATAAAAATATCACCTACCGAAAAATCACTATCGTCTTCTTCCTTATGTAACTCAATTAGTTTTCCATCCTTTAGTAAGGCAAAATCTGTAGAGGAACCTGACCTAATGATCAATTCGTTGTTCACTCTGATTAGATTTTTATCCCGATAAATCGGAATGGATTAAACAATTTTTTTCACAGGAATTTTGCAATTCCGTTGAAATAAAATAATCCTATCGGTAGTAGATAGTATATTTTATTTCGATTTCAAAGAACATTACTTTTAAACAAAAAAAGTAGTTAGAAACTACTTTTTCTTGTGGCGGTTGGCTCTTCTGCGTTTTTTACGCTTGTGCGTAGCTACCTTGTGTCTTTTACGTTTTTTACCACTTGGCATAGTGCGTGTATTTTATTTATTGTTATTAGTTTATTTTACTTCTACATTAGTTTTTACGCCTTCTACAAAAACTTTTGCTGGCTTAAACGCTGGTATATTGTGTGCAGGAATCTTGATAGTAGTATTCTTAGAAATGTTACGACCTGTTTTTTCTGCTCTGGTTTTGATAATAAAACTACCAAATCCTCTAAGATAAACATTGTCTCCACTTTCTAGTGAACTTTTTACTTCTTCCATAAATGTTTCAACAGTTGCCTGAACATCTCCTTTTTCTATTCCCAGTTTTTCTGAAATTTTTGCTACAATATCTGCTTTAGTCATTATAATACCTATTAAGGGGTTTTTAAATTTTCAAGGGGGCAAATATAACAATTTAAAATCCAAAATATCAATACTTAAGATGATATTTTCATCTTTAAACGTTTAATTTTGTAAAACTTATAATTTTATTATGATTTTTTCTAAAAAACTCATTTCGTGGTACTTACAAAACAAAAGATCAATGCCATGGAGAGAAACCAAAAATCCATATCATATTTGGCTTAGCGAAATTATACTTCAACAGACCAGAGTTGCGCAAGGATTACCATATTATATGTCATTTACAACTACTTTTCCAACGGTATTTGATTTGGCAAATGCAAGTGAAGAAGAAGTGCTTAAATTATGGCAGGGATTAGGCTATTATTCTAGGGCTAGAAACCTGCATGCTACAGCAAAATATGTGGCCAATGATTTAAAAGGTATTTTTCCTGCTACATATAAGGACTTATTGCAATTAAAAGGAGTTGGTGATTATACGGCTAGTGCCATTGCTTCTATATGTTATAATGAAGCCGTACCTGTAGTCGACGGAAATGTGTATCGCGTATTATCCAGGTATTTTGGAATTGATACTCCTATTAATAGTACAAAAGGAATTAGTGAGTTTAAAAAACTGGCAATAACATTAATGGATCATGATGAGCCTGCAGAATACAATCAGGCAATTATGGAGTTTGGAGCATTGCAGTGTAAGCCCAAAAGTCCGTATTGTATTGTTTGCCCTTTACAAGATAGTTGTGAAGCACTTAAAAAAGGTAACGTACCTTCTTTACCAGTAAAACTTAAAAAACTAAAAGTCAAAAAACGGTATTTTAATTACCTGGTATTTTCTTCATCAGATCAGGAAACCATATTACAACAAAGAGTAGGGAACGGAATATGGAAAGGCCTATATGAATTTCCTTTAATAGAAGGAGAAGTTGTAGGTGTTGATGAAATAGTGTTAAATGATATTTTTCAGAAAATAGTAAATACTAAGGAGTATGAGATTATACCCTATAAAGAGGAGTTAATAGTGCATAAATTATCTCATCAACATTTATACACTAAGTTTTACATTGTAAAATTAAATGATAGTCTAAATGGTAGTGAAGATCAGAAAAAAGTAAATTTTAAAGATATACATTCCTATCCGGTTCCTATTTTGTTAAGTAATTTTATAGAAGCGTTTTTTAAGAAAGATTTAGTTTAAAAAAAGATACGTTAAGACGATTCTAAGAGTATTGTATTTATTGATTTTTTATTACATTTACTAGATAACAATGTTATTTTAAGGTATAGAAGAAAATAAGAACTATTCTGATAGCGTTATTTATAAAGGTTTGTTATTTCTTTGCAAGTATAAACCCTAACAACAAACTATAATTAAAATGTCTGGAACACTAAATAAAGTAATGCTTATTGGGCATACAGGAGATGAGGTTAAGATGCATTATTTTGAAGGAGGTAATTGTATTGGTAGATTTCCACTCGCAACAAATGATTCTTATGTGAATAAAAGTACAAATGAACGAGTGACTACTACGGAGTGGCATAATATTGTTGTGAGAAATAAAGCGGCAGAGATTTGTGAGAAATACCTTAATAAAGGAGATAAAATATATATAGAGGGGCGTTTAAAGACCAGAAAATGGCAAGATGAACAAGGAAAAGATAGATATAGTACAGAAATACAGTGTACTGATTTTACTTTTCTTACCCCCAAAAATGAGAACCCATCTTCTGAGCCAAGACCTCAGAATACAACTCAGCAAGTGACCCCTTCTGTGAACAATCCGCAAGAGGCTTCACCTGATTCACCAG
This sequence comes from Aquimarina algiphila, assembly GCF_007489275.1. Lineage (GTDB taxonomy): Bacteria > Bacteroidota > Bacteroidia > Flavobacteriales > Flavobacteriaceae > Aquimarina > Aquimarina algiphila. Next base: position 58,274 of record NZ_VLNR01000009.1, on the reverse strand, counting down.
CAATGGAAGACGACGATCTCCCATTCTGATACGTTTAACTAAACAGAGATAATTTGGACCCTGATCCTGAACCTTTATTTATTTTACTATTCGCTTTTGATCCAATGCAAACCGTTAATTTGGTGGCACTTGTAGTTTTACTTGTTTTTTCTGCATTAATATCCGGAAGTGAAGTGGCGCTGTTTTCATTAACTCCTGCTGATCTAAAAGATGAAGAAAATGGATCTAAGAACCTTAAGACGATATCCAGATTATTAGATAATCCCAAGAAATTACTAGCAACAATATTAGTAGCGAATAATTTTATCAATATTGCGATCATATTACTTTTTGATGCTTTGGGGAAAGTATATTTTAGTAGCCTTGACTATGTGTGGTTTGGCTGGATTAGTGTGCGGTTTTTAGTAGAAGTCGGACTAGCAGCTTTTTTGATCTTATTATTTGGTGAGATCTTGCCAAAAATATATGCCAGTAGAAATAAAATGAAATTTGCCATGTTTATGGCACGTCCTCTTAGGGTTTTGGATTGGATTATCACTCCAATCAGTATCCCTATGCGTAGCGTTACTATTGGGATTCATAATAGATTGGGAAAACAAAAATCTAATTTAAGTGTAGATCAATTGTCACAAGCACTAGAACTAACCTCTGATAAGGATACTACTGATGAAGAAAAGAAAATCCTGGAAGGAATAGTGTCCTTTGGAAATACAGATACAAAACAAGTGATGCGACCCAGAATGGATATTTTTGCATTGAATAACCAAGCGTCCTATAAAGAAATTCTGCCAGAGGTTATCGAGAATGGATATTCACGTATTCCTGTTTATGAAGATAATATTGATAAAGTGATCGGGATTTTATATGTAAAAGATCTTTTACCGCATATTAATGAAACCAATTTTGATTGGATACCGTTATTAAGAGATCCCTATTTTGTGCCAGAGAATAAAAAACTCGATGATCTGCTTAATGATTTTAAAAACAAAAAGAATCATCTGGCTATCGTGGTAGATGAATATGGAGGGACCAGTGGATTGATCTCTTTAGAAGATATTATCGAAGAAATTGTTGGTGATATTAGTGACGAATTTGACGATGAAGATTTGGTGTATTCTAAACTCGATGATCAAAATTATGTTTTTGAAGGAAGGACGGCGTTAAAAGATTTTTACAAAGTATTAAAGCTCGAAGACAATGAAATTTTTGAAGATAAAAAAGGAGATGCAGAAACCATCGCGGGATTGTTGCTGGAAATATCAGGAAGTTTTCCAAGACGAGGTGAAATGATTAATTTGAACCAGTATACTTTTAAAGTAGAATCATTGGATAATAAACGAATAAAACAAGTGAAATTAACCATTAATGAAAAGGAAAATAGTTAGATTTTGTTTAGTAATAAGTGCAGTGTTATTACTTTCTTGTGGTGGTGAGATCCTACCTAAACCAGAAGGAATGTTGCGATTAAGTTATCCTAAACCAGAGTATAAAGAAGTGATGTTACCTTGCCCTTATTCTTTTGAGAAAAATGATTTTTCAGAATTTCAAAAAGCCAGAAGGAATAATCGATGTTGGTATAATCTGGAGTATAAGAAATTAAAAGCAACCATGTATATTTCTTATTTTAAAATTAATAATAACCTTGATTCGTTGCTACGGGATGCTCAAAATCTTACTCAAGAACACGTGATTAAGGCAGATGGTATTTTACAAGAACCTTATATTGATGAAAAAAATCGTGTGTTTGGTATGTTTTATGAGGTGTCTGGCAATGCGGCTTCACAGTCTCAGTTTTATGCTACTGATAGTATTAATCATTTTGTAGTGGGGTCTATGTATTTTAAAGTAAAACCAAATTATGACTCTATTCTTCCGGCTGCAAATTATTTACGTAATGATATGAAACAATTGATGGAAACCCTTCGTTGGAAAGAATAGTTAATTTTCTTCCAAAACTACACTCATACATTTATAATTTCATCACTTTTGCAGTTTACTTTTTGAAAGATGCAAAACACAAAATTAAAATGGTTATATCTTATTATACTCTCTCTGGTTTGGGGTAGTTCATTTATTCTTATTAAGAAGTCGCTTATTGGTCTTACCCCACTGCAACTAGGGGCGTTAAGAACTCTTTTTGCAGCTGTGTTTTTATTTCTAATAGGTTTTAGGAGCATGAAAACTATAGCAGCATCTGATTGGAAATGGATTGCGATATCAGGCTTTTTGGGGACGTTTATTCCAGCTTTTTTGTTTGCTTTTGCCGAAACAGAAATTGATAGTGGGATTGCATCAATTCTCAATTCCACAACACCACTTGTAACACTTATTTTGGGAGTACTAATTTTCTCTATTCGATTTAATAAAAACCAGTTGATAGGGGTGATAGTGGGATTTGTAGGTTGTCTCGCATTAATTTTGGAAGGAGCTTCAGTAAACCCTGGTCAAAATTATTGGTATGCTTTATTAGTGCTTTGTGCTTCGGTTTGTTATGCAATGAATGTAAATATCATAAAACGATACATGCAGCATATTTCTCCTATGGCTATTGCAAATGGAAATTTTATTGTGCTTGTTATCCCAGCATTAATCGTGTTATACGGGTCTGATTTTTTTAAAGCTGAAGTAATTTCTAGCCCAAAAGTACATGCAAGTTTGATATACATATCGATACTTGCAGTAGTAGGAACAGGTATTGCCAAGGTTTTGTTTAATAAATTGGTGCAGATTAGTACCCCCGTCTTTGCAACTTCTGTGACTTATACAATTCCTATTGTAGCGTTGTTATGGGGTGTCTTAGATAATGAACAATTTACTTTTTATCAGGTATTAGCTTCTGGAATTATTATTTTAGGAGTTTATCTGGCGAATAGGAATAGGTAAGCTCGTATTCTTCTGTTAAACAACAAATTAACAACCTTTTAAGGTTAAAGAACTCTTAAATTTTATATTTTTAAGTAAGAATTTAAAAGAGAGAAGTTATGAAAAAGTCAACCATCCCAGTTAAATACGGAGTCTTAATTGCAATCGGGCTCATCATATATTTTTTAATTCTTTCGTTAATAGGAGTACAAACTAATCCTGTTTTTAGCCTTGGTAATGGTGTTATTGTTGCTTTTGGGTTATATAGTGCAATGAAAAATTTTAAAAAAGAAAAGGGAGGTGACTTTGATTATCAAAAAGGCTTCATGGCCGGACTTTTTACTGGTTTTAATGCAACACTTATTTTTACAATTTTCTTTGCTATATATGTAACCAATATTAATACTACTTTTTTACCAGAAATGCTTGCGAACTGGAGTTCCCACTATCATGTTGGTGTGGGTATAGTGGTTTTCATTGCTGCAATTATGGGTTTTGCCACTACTTTTGTACTTACTTTATCTTTTATGCAATTATTCAAAGAAAGTTGGAATCCGAAGAAAAATGGAAATTCTCGTCCTGTAGAAGCATAAAATGTTTGTCATTTAATTAATTAGCAGTATATTTGCACCCGCCTATTGAGAAATAGGTACAGTTCTTTATTTACAAAATAATTAATTAAACGTTACGCTATGTACGCAATTGTAGAGATAGCAGGGCAGCAATTTAAAGTTGCAAAAGACCAAAAAGTATTCGTACATCGTTTAGCTGGAGAAGAAGGAGACAAAGTTTCTTTTGACAAAGTTCTTCTTGCAGCAGATGGTGAAAAAGTTACTTTAGGCGCCCCAGCTATAGATGGAGCTCAAGTAGGAGCAAAAATCACAAGACACCTTAAAGGTGATAAAGTTATTGTTTTCAAGAAAAAGAGACGTAAAGGATACCGTGTTAAAAATGGTCATCGTCAATCTCTTACAGAAATTGTAATTGAAAGCATTGTAACTTCTGGAGCAAAGAAAGCTGCTCCTAAGGCAGAGGCTAAAAAAGCTGAGCCAAAAGCAAAAGCTGAAAAAGAAGTAAAAGCTTCTGCTCCTAAAGCAGAAACTAAAACTAAAGCAGCAGCTCCTAAAAAAGAAGCAAAAGCAGCAAGTACTGAAGATTTGAGTACTAAAACTGTAGCTGAATTGAAAGACATGGCTAAAGCTAAAGGAATTTCTGGAATTTCTTCTATGAAGAAAGCAGATTTAATAGCAGCTTTACAAGGATAACAAATTTAGACAGCAGAACATCCTGCTAGTAATAACAATATAAAACCGAAAGAAAATGGCTCATAAAAAAGGAGTTGGTAGTTCGAAAAACGGTAGAGAATCAGAATCCAAACGCTTAGGTGTTAAGATTTTTGGTGGACAAGCTGCCGTGGCTGGTAACATCATTGTAAGACAAAGAGGTACAGCACACAAACCAGGTGAAAATGTATATGCAGGTAAAGACCACACACTACATGCTAAGGTAGATGGTATGGTGAAATTTACTAAAAAGAGAGATAATAAGTCCTATGTTTCAATAGTTCCATTTGAAGCATAAAGGACCTTTCCTTTGTAATATATTGACCCTTTTCAGAAATGGAAAGGGTTTTTTTATTTTCTCTAAATAAAGCCTTGTGGTATTATTTATTCAAAACTAATATCACAGATATTCTGAGTAGTACTCTTTTGGAAAGTTAGAAGTAGCTGATATTTTTTTAAGATCAGCTTCATAGAATTTTTGTCGCAATCTACCTCTTTGTTTTTTTTGGCTTCTGATAGTGTTGTTTCGCCTTTGTTTGGTTGATCAACAGATTTTTCAGTATAGGCCTTACGTAAACATTTTATGGGCACTTCTTTGACGAAATAGATTCGTTGTTCATCATAGGTCCAAATTTCGTTAGTAAATCCTTGTTCTTTAGGAGTGCCTTCATAATCCCATCTCCATGACTCATGCTCAGAGAAATAAAAGAATAATTTATTGTCATTGATATAATAATGATTTGTGTAGCTGCTATGCCCTTCGGCATACGTATGTTGTATATGTACTAAATTGTCATTGTTATAATAAAATGTCAGAAAAGCTTCAGTTTGGCCATTGCTATTACATTTGTTTTCAAGAGCTAACGCTGTTAGTTTGTCTTGTTCTAACAATTTTGTAATTGAGGAGTACTCCTCTTTTATGTTTTTGATATCTCCCTTGGTTTGCGCAAGACCTTTAGGTATAAAAAGGATAAGAATAAGAAGTGTTTTTATTAGTATGTTCATTGTTTTGTACATTAAACTAATTGCCTAAATTTACTTCTAAAGAATGATAAACCAAATCAATTTATATGAAAATTTCAATAATAAGTGCTCTGTGTAGCGCTCTCCTTGTGTTGTTTATAGGCTTTGAGGGATACTCGCAAGATATCCCTAAATATGATTATCTAGAAGTAATTGTAATTCAAAAAGCAAATAATAGTGGAAGGGTAAAAAGAATAAAAGTAGAAGAACAAACATCTTTACAGGGTAAACAAATAACAATAGATAAATTAGAAGATTTAGAAAGCACTTCAGATTTATTAAATTATATGAATGCCGCCAATTGGGAATTTGTAGATCGACAATCTATAGTTTCTGAAGAAAATGATCCCGTATGGATGAGTTATATCTTTAGAAAAAGTAAATAATAACACAACACAAAAATAATAAACAAATAACGAAAAAAAATTGTGAGCATATTAAATTTGTAAGATTTTTCAATAGTTAAGGGAGCTATTTTTCACACAAGTTTTATGAAACAATTACAAAGGTTTATTTTCCTTGTTTATTTTTTTGTAGCCTCAATTCCTTTTTGTTTTGGGGCACAATCTGATTTAGTAGAGCAACAGCAAATAGATAAAGTACTTTTAAGCCTAAAACTCGAACTAGAAACTGCAAAAAAAGATAGTGCTTCTGTGATCACCGCTCAAAAACATCTGCAATTAGGGAAGTATTATCAAAAAGCAAGAGTATATAATGAAGCATTAGAACAGTATAATAACGCGCTTACTTTAGTTCAGAAATATGATACACTTACTGTATTCCTAAAAAATGAAATAGGAGTAATCTATTTATCATTAAAAAATAGTAGCAAAGCAAAGGATTATTTTAATGAAAGTATATTAATATCATCCAGAATCAAATATGTAAAGGGAGAGGCAAAAGCAAGAAGTTTTTTGGGTTCATGCTACGAGAAAGAAGGAGAGTATTTAGAGGCACTCCAATATCAAAAAGAGAGCCTTTCACTGTTTAAAAAACTTGGAAATAAGGAAGGGCTTGCAATAGTGAATGAAAATATTGGAAGTATCTATGAGGACCTTGAACAATACAATCTTGCTTATGAATATTTTAAAAAAGCAGATGAGTATTTTAAAAAGATAAATGAGAATAGTCGTATTGGTGTTTTGAATAACTTAGGGGATATCAATCGAAAGACAGGTAATTATAGTGTCGCTCTTACTTACACAAATAATGCATATAAGCTAGCGGTTCAGTTTCAAGATATGTATGAATTAAAGAGTGCTCATAAGGATTTATCAAAGACCTATGGGCTGATAGGAGATTTTAAAAAAGCTTTTGATCATCTTTTAGAAGCAGAACGTATTAATGAAGAATTAATATCTTCTCAAAATATTAATCAATTAAATACATTGCAGGCGGTTTATGAAACCAAACAAAAGGAAACTCAAATTAACTCACTTTTACAACAAAAAAAGATAAGCCGAGCTAATCAAGATCTTCTTTTGGTTATTTTTGGGACAACAGTACTAATGGTAGGTATTCTGTTTGTGTATTTTAGAAGAAAGAGAAAAGAAAACCTAAAACTTCAAAAATACAAACAACGAATGTTAAAAGCAGAATTAGAAAGAAAAGCCTTCGAAGAAAAGAATTTACAACATGAAGTGCATGTAAAAACATCTGCATTATCCAGATACAGTTTACATATATCACAAAAAAACAAAATACTATCAGATTTGTCCCTTACACTAACAAATATGGTGGATAGAAAAAATATTGATGTAAATGCAAATATCAAAAAACTGATAAAGGAAATTAATTTTAATTTACACCAGGAACGAGAATGGGTCGAATTCAATAATTTTTTTGAAGAAATCCATCCTGATTTTATAAAAAAACTATCCTTACTTTCCGAAGAAAATCTATCACCAGCAGAATTACGTTTGGGAATGTTGTTGCGACTTAATTTATCATCTAAAGAAATTGCATCTATTTTAAGGGTGACTCCAGACAGCGTCAGAGTCGCTAGATATCGTTTGCGAAAAAAACTTCCAATAGATCAAAAAGAAGAACTTGTAAATTTTATGATTGCTCTATAGGTTTTTTAAGAAGATCATGCTTTCTTTTTTGTAAATGTTATTGCAATGTAAATTAATCTTAATTGTTGCTTTATTGTTTCTATGATTTTAGTAAAATGTTTATCCTTTGTTGCCTTGCGTTTTATCCGTAAACCTCTGTATTAATATAGCTTTGTGTTGATTTTTAAACTCAAAGAAATGATACCGTCAAATTTTTTTAAATTAATTTTTGTAACGCTTTTAACCGTTCTAACTTCAGGGGATTTACTCGCTCAAAATGGTTTTGTCAAAGGAACAGTAACCGACGAAAATGGCATTTTTATGCCAGGGGCTTCAGTACGAATAGATGCAATAAATAAAGCTACTGTTTCTGACTTTAATGGAAAATTTATATTGGTAAATATTCCAGAAGGGAGTTATACATTGAAAGTAGAATATCTTGGTTTTTCAGATATTGAACAAGAAGTAAATATAGTCGAATCTAAAACAACTTTTGTATCTCTGGTTTTAACATCAAAAAGTGTAAAACTAGACGATGTGACTGTTTTGGGATATGGGAATAGTGGACAAGCGAGAGCGCTTAATACACAAAAAAATAATATAAATATCACCAATGTAGTGTCTACAGACCAGATAGGTAAATTTCCTGATGCTAATATTGGTGATGCTGTAAAGCGTATTTCTGGAGTAACAATGCAGGTTGATCAAGGGGAAGCCCGTAATATAATTGTAAGAGGACTTTCTCCTCAGTTAAACTCTGTAACCCTTAATGGTAGTCGAATTCCGTCAGCAGAAGGAGATAATAGGAATATTCAGATGGATTTGATTCCGTCAGATATGATACAGACCATTGAAGTAAATAAAGCAGTTACTCCAGACATGGAAGCAGATGCACTAGGAGGTTCGGTTAATCTAATTACAAGAACAGCTCCAGAAGGATTTAGACTTTCTGCAAACTTAGGGTCTGGGATTAATTTTATTACAGATAAAAGAATACTTAATGGGTCATTTCTGGTCGGAGATCGTTCAAAAAACAAAAAATTTGGATGGATGCTTTCTGCTTCTATTACTGATAATGATTTTGGTTCTGATAATATTGAAGCAGAATGGACTGATGAATTCGAGTATTATACAGGTGTTGACGATGCTGATGGAGAGCCAATTTTAGAAGAAGTTTCAGTTCGTCCATACACCAAAGAATTTCAGATTAGAACATATCTTGTACAACGTATTAGAAGAAGTTTTGCAGCTAATTTTGATTATCAATTTGATAGCAATCATAATATGTTTTTAAAGACTATGTATAACTGGAGAGATGATAGAGAAAATAGATTTCGCTTAGAACATGAAATCTTAGATGCCGAAGATATCGAAATAGATGATTTTACAGTGACAAATAATGTGCTTACTCGTTTCCCTGTAGAGGTAAAACGTCAAACCAAAGGAGGGATTGATAATAGTCGAAATAAAAACAGAAGATTAGAAGATCAGCGTATGCAAAATTATAGCTTGGGTGGAGATCATCTTTTTGGAAATGTTAAGGTGGATTGGATGGCTTCTTTTGCAAAAGCATCTGAAGAAAGACTTAATGAGCGTTATGCAGAATATGAGTCTGAGTATAGTGTAAATAATGATAATTCTAATCCAGAGTTTCCAATATTCATTCCTGTAAATGGTATAGAAGCCAATGATCTTTCTAATTTTGAATATGGGGAGATTACAGAAGAAAATCAATACACAGAGGAAGAGGATATTAACTTCTTTGCTAATGTTGAAATACCTTCGGATTTATTTGGGAAAGGAGATGGGAGTATCAAATTTGGAGTAAGAAGTCGTCTGAAAAAGAAACTTAGAGATAACAGTTTTTTTGAGTTTGATTTAGAAGATAGTTTTCCAACACTTTCAGGTATCCCGACAAGGGATTATACAGATCCTGATTTCTTGGCTGGGAGTGAATACCAAGCGGGAGTTTATGCAGACGAAAGGTGGTTAGGAGGGCTTAATCTAGAAAATGGTGAATCTGTACCGGATGAATTTTTAAGAGCAAATTTTGATGTTGAAGAAGATGTACTGTCGGGATATGCAATGGCAAATCAAAAATTATCAGAGAAGTTTAGTGTTTTAGGAGGTGTTAGATTAGAACATACAATGATTAAGGCTACTGGAAATCAAATAGAAGATGAAGAAAATGTGATTGGCGAAATTACTGAAGAAAAATCGTATACAAATATTCTACCAGGTGTACATCTTAAGTATGATTTATCTCGTCAAACTATTTTTAGATTTGCATGGACAAATACTTTAGCACGGCCTAATTATGCGGATTTAGTGCCTTCTTTGGATGTGGTATCTAGCGATGAGGAAATTTTTGTTGGAAACTCTGATCTTGACCCTACAACTTCTATGAATTTTGATTTGATGGCAGAACATTATTTTAAATCAGTAGGTATCGTTTCTGGAGGATTGTTTTATAAGAAGATAGATAATTTTATATATACTTTTAGAGGAGAGACTACTAATGATAACTTTGGTAGTGGTACTGCTGGATTTGATATTTTTCAGCCGCTTAATGGTGATGATGCATCAATCTTTGGAGCAGAAATAGCTTTTCAGCGACAATTGGATTTTTTACCAGGGTTTGCCAAGAACTTTAGTGTTTATCTTAATTATACATACCTTACTTCTGATGCAGATGGAATTCGTAACGAATCTGGAGAAGAACGCGAAGATTTAGACTTGCCAAACACGGCTCCAAATATGTTTAACGGTTCTCTAGGTTATAATGATAACAAGTTTAGTGTTCGATTATCCGCAAATTTTTCTGATGCTTATGTCGATGAGATTGGAGGAAGTAGTTTTGAAGACCGATATTATGATCAACAATTTTTTCTTGACTTTAGTGCAAGTTATGCTATCACAAAAAACCTTAGGATTTATGCAGATTTAAATAATATTACTGATCAGCCTTTGCGTTTTTATCAGGGGATTTCTGAGCGAACAATGCAGGCAGAGTATTATGAAAGAAGACTTACTTTTGGTTTAAAGTATGATCTATTCAAAAACTAATAACGGCTTAATAAAATTTTGAATAGATGAAAAATACAATTATAGTTGCAATAGCGATTTTATTATTTTCCTGTACTAAAAAACTACCTCCTGTACATCCTGATATTATTTCAGAGAAAGTACAATATGATACTGATGATCCTGCAATTTGGATTCATCCTACAGATGCTTCAAAAAGTATTGTTTTCGGAACTGATAAAGACACAGACGGAGCAATTTATGCTTTTGATTTAGAAGGAAAAATAATTCCGAGTAAAGTAATCGAGAACATAAAATATCCCAATAATATTGATTTAGAATATGGTTTTAAACTGAATGATTCTGTAACTGTTGATATTATTGTTTTTACAGAAAGAGAACGAAATCGAATTCGTCTTTTTTCTGTTCCTGATATGAAACCGATAGATAATGGTGGTTTTCCTGTATTTGAGGATGAGACTACTTTAGAATTAAGGAGGCCAATGGGTATAGGATTGTATAAAAACCCTGTAGATCATAGTATTTCTGCTATTGTAAGTAGAAAGTCGGGACCAAAAAATGAATATCTATACCAATATCAAATTATAAGTGATAGCTTGGGTGTGTGTACTAAACTTATTCGAAAATTCGGAAAATTTAGTGCCAAAAAAGAGATTGAAGCCATTGCTGTGGATGATGAATTAGGTTTTGTTTATTATGCTGATGAAGGAGTGGGAATTAGAAAGTATTATGCAGATCCAAAAAAAGGTAACGATGAATTAGCATTTTTTGGAGGAGAATATTTTGAAGATGATATAGAAGGGATTGCTATTGCTAGTAAACCCGAAGGGAATGGAGTACTTATCGTATCAGATCAACAAAAAGGGCAGTTCAATGTGTTCTCAAGAAAAGATAATAGCTTTATTAAAGCCATTAACCTAGGGACTAATGAGACCGATGGTTGCGAAGTAACTACAGTGCCGTTAAATACTACTTTTGGTAAAGGGCTTTTTGTGGCGATGAATAATGAGCAGAATTTTTATTTTTATAACTTAGAGAAACTAGGTCTTTAATTTATATAAAAGAGCCTCATCAATTGATGAGGCTCTTTTATATAAATTAATACAGTTTTTAGTACCTGTAATATTCTGGTTTAAATGGTCCTTCAACCGTAACACCAATATATTCTGCTTGTTCTGGTCTTAGGATTTCTAATTCTGCTCCAAGACGAGCTAAGTGTAATTTTGCTACTTTTTCATCAAGATGTTTTGGTAACATGTATACTTCGTTCTTGTAATTGTCAGAATTTTTCCAAAGCTCGATCTGAGCAAGAGTTTGATTTGTAAATGAGTTACTCATTACAAAGCTTGGATGTCCAGTAGCACAGCCAAGATTTACCAAGCGTCCTTCAGCAAGAATAATGATATCTTTTCCATCGATAGTATATTTATCAACTTGAGGTTTGATTTCATCTTTGGTATTTCCGTAGTTATCATTTAACCAAGCCATATCAATCTCATTGTCAAAGTGACCGATGTTACATACAATCGCTTTATCTTTTAAAGCTTTGAAATGTTGTGCTTGTATAATATCTTTATTTCCAGTTGTAGTAATTACGATATCTGCGTTACCAACTACAGTTTCCATTTTTTTAACTTCAAAACCGTCCATAGCTGCTTGTAATGCACAGATAGGGTCAATTTCGGTAACAGTTACAATAGAACCAGCTCCTCTAAAAGATGCGGCAGTACCTTTTCCTACATCTCCATATCCGCATACGATTACACGCTTACCGGCAAGCATAGTATCTGTAGCGCGGCGAATAGCATCTACTGCACTCTCACGACATCCATACTTATTATCAAATTTTGATTTAGTTACCGAGTCATTTACGTTAATCGCTGGCATAGGTAGCGTTCCGTTTTTCATTCTTTCATAAAGACGGTGAACACCAGTAGTAGTCTCTTCAGATAAACCTTTAATACCATCTACTAATTCTGGATATCTATCTAATACCATATTAGTAAGATCTCCACCATCATCAAGAATCATGTTTAGAGGCTGACGATCTTCTCCAAAAAATAAAGTTTGTTCTATACACCAATCAAACTCTTCTTCATTCATACCCTTCCACGCGTATACCGGGATTCCAGCATCTGCAATAGCAGCTGCAGCTTGATCCTGAGTAGAGAAAATATTACAAGAACTCCATGTTACTTCTGCACCAAGAGCCTGAAGTGTTTCTATTAACACTGCAGTTTGGATAGTCATATGAAGACACCCAGCAATACGAGCACCTTTAAGAGGTTGTTCATCTTTGTATTCTTCACGAAGTGACATAAGCCCTGGCATTTCTGCTTCTGCTAATTCAATTTCTTTTCTTCCCCAGGCAGCTAACGAAATGTCTTTTACCTTGTAAGGAACGTAAGGTACTGTTTTGGTACTCATAGTTTTTATTTTATGTTTATGAAGCGCATTTTGGTATTTCGCACTAAATTGTTCTAAATTCGTTTTTCGAAAAAATAAGGATATAACTTTCTTTTTTCGGTTTGCAAAGATACATAATAACTTTAAGAATTTAGATGCCTCTTTACAAAACTATAACAGTAGATGAAAGTACTAATCTGTTGATTTGGAAGATCGAAGAGTCTTATGAGCAGCTTAGTCAAGGAATAGAATTAACAGACCATTGTCAGGATAGAGTTGATAGTATGAAGTCTGATATGCATCGTAGAGCTTTTATGAGTGTACGACATTTATTGGCTGTATTTGGTTATATTGATCATGATCTGTATTATGATGAGTTTGGAAAACCACATCTTAAGGATGGGAAACATATTTCGATTTCACATTCTTTTAATTATGCAGGGATTATAGTGAGTGATAAGCTGGTAGGGATAGATATAGAAAAGCAACGAGAAAAGATTCATATAATTGCACATAAATTCGTTAATGAATTTGAAAATGGGTATATAGAAGAAGATGTAGATAAAACACGTTCTTTAACCGTTATATGGGGGGCTAAAGAGTCTTTATACAAATTATATGGGACTGCAGGCTTGAGCTTTAAGCAACATGTTTATATTTCCCCTTTTACCATAGATCATCCATTTATCTATGGGGCGATTAATTACAATGACAGTATCAGTCATTATGATATGTCGTTTATAGAATTTGATGGATTTACTTGCGTATATGCCCAACCCGCTACTGATATTTAGTTTAAAAACAGAAAATAACTTGAAGAGGTTCTATTTGTGTGTATCATAACAAAAACAACAACCAAAAAAATACCTAAAGTCATTCTTTAAAATATAAGCAATACGTACCTTCGTGTTTCTAAAACCATAATCCCAGTTTTATAACATGCAAGTATCAATAGAGCTAACCCTGACCCCACTTCAGAACGATTTTGAAGAGCATATTATTCGTTTTATAAAACAGTTACGGGCTTCAGAATTTACAATCTTAGAAAACCCATTAAGTACACAGATATATGGTGAGTACGATAAAGTCATGCCTTTTTTGACACAGGAGATTAAAAAAACATTTGGTGATATGGATCAGGTTTTGGTATTTATGAAAATGGTGAAAAGTAATAGAAGCGATTATGAACCCCATTTTTGATTTTTTCTTTGGACAGTACTCAGAATACTCCAATTTACATATCATTCTAGAGATTATTGCTGTAATTTTTGGTTTACTCAGTGTAAGTTTTGCCAGAGCGAATAATATTTGGGTGTATCCAACAGGTATAATAAGTACATCAATTTATGTATACTTGCTTTTAAAATGGTCGTTGCTGGGAGATATGATGATCAATGCCTACTACTTTGTTATGAGTGTTTATGGATGGTATATTTGGACCAGAAAAGTAGATCAAACCCATGTCACTCCTATTTCAAGAACAACTTCTAAAGAAAAGGTCATAGAAATATTGATTTTTGTTACTACCTTGTTTTTTGTCTATATCGTATATATTACTTTTGATAAATGGAATAATTGGACGGCTTATATAGATACGTTAACAACAGCAATATTCTTTGTTGGAATGTGGTTAATGGCAAGAAGGAAAATTGAAAATTGGATATTTTGGATTGTAGGAGATATTATATCAGTGCCATTGTATTTTTATAAAGGATTTACATTTACAAGTTTTCAATATCTACTATTTACTGTCATCGCAATTTTTGGATATCTAAAATGGAAGAAAAACTTAGACAACAGCCCAGTCATTGTATAAAAGTAGTACTGTTTGGTCCTGAATCTACTGGAAAAACAACTCTAGCCAAACAATTGGCAGAATATTATAATACCGAGTGGATTCCAGAATATGCTCGAGAATACCTTCAGGAAAAATGGGATAGGACTAAAGAAATCTGTACATATGATGACCTAATGTTAATTGCAGAAGGTCAAATGAAGCTGGAGAATGAAGCTGCAAAAAAAGCAAATAAAGTTTTGATTTGTGATACTGATCTATTAGAAACTAAAGTCTATTCTGAGCTGTACTTTAATGGTTTAGTTCATCCTGTTTTGGATAAAGTTTCATTAGAAAATGTTTATGATTTGTATCTTTTGACTTATATTGACGTTCCTTGGACCCCAGATGATCTAAGAGATAAACCCCACCAACGAGAAGAAATGTTTTTAAGCTTTAAAGAATGTCTTGATAAGCATAATCTTCCATATATCGTCATAAAAGGAGATAAAAATTCTCGTTTTGAGAAAGCAGTAACAAATATTAGCCAATTAATAAAGAAGAAAAGTGAATATAACAGATAAAGATATTAAGTTAATCAAATCAAAGGGGTTAACAGTTGAAAAGGTACTTGCTCAAGTAGAAACTTTTAAGAACGAAATTCCTTTTGTGGCATTAAGAAGTGCAGCTACTTTGGATAATGGGATTCTTAAATTTTCAGAACACTACCAATCAGAGCTGACCAAGCTGTACGATTCTAGGTTATCTAATCTTGATACAATAAAATTTGTTCCTGCATCAGGAGCTGCTACGAGAATGTTTAAGGATTTGTTTCGATTTCTGGATAATTATGATTGGGAAAAAGAAAGCTTAAACTCATATACAAACCATGAGAAAGCAAATGCAATACGATTGTTTTTAATTGGGTTAGAAAAATTTCCTTTTTATACTCCCGTAATGGAAAAAGTGAAGAGTGTATACCCTAAATTCGAATCGTTATCAGAAGGGCGACAGTTGTATATATTTGTTGAAATGATGTTAAAAGAAAAAGGCTTAAATTATGGGAGTTTTCCTAAAGGTTTGTTGCCTTTTCATGACTATACAGATAGTATTGCAACTTCTTTTGAAGAACATTTATATGAGGCAGCTGGGTATAATACAAATGATAAAGGAGATTCAAAATTGCATTTTACGATTTCTAAAGAACATTTAGAAGCGTTTAAGGGCGAATTTGAGAGGATAAAGAAAAAAGTAGAAGAAAAAACAAATACTAATTTTAGTATAACGTACTCATTTCAGAAATCAGAAACCGATACCGTAGCAGTAACAGAGGACAATGAACCTTTTAGAACAGAAAATGGGACATTATTGTTTAGGCCAGGAGGACATGGGGCATTAATAGAAAATCTTAATGATCTAGACGGTGATATAATTTATATTAAAAATATAGATAATGTAGTGGTGAGAAAATACCAGGATGAGGTTTCGGGATATAAAAAAGTATTGGCTGGTAAATTAATTGAAATACAGGATGAAGTATTTCGAATATTAAATGCGATTGATCAAAAAAAGCCATCAGAGGCAGAATTAAAAGATATTAAAAAGTTCCTAGTACAACAGCTCAATGTTAGACTGCCTCTTGATTTTGATAAATTTTCTGATAAATACAAACTTCAGTTTTTACGAGAATCTTTAAATCGTCCTATTCGTGTTTGTGGTATGGTAATTAACGAAGGAGAACCTGGAGGAGGGCCGTTTTGGATTAAACAAGAAAATGGAAGATTAGTGTTGCAGATTATTGAAGCACCCCAGATTGATATTGCAGATCGTAGACAAGAAGATATTCTACATAGTGCTACCCATTTTAACCCGGTAGATTTAGTCTGCGGTGTAAGAGATTATCACGGAGAGAAATTTAATCTACTTGATTTTGTAGATCCTGATTCTGGATTTATTACACAAAAAACAATGAATGGTAAAATACTTAAAGCACTAGAGCTTCCGGGATTGTGGAATGGGGCAATGGCAAAATGGATTAGTGTTTTTGTAGAAGTTCCTCTTACTACATTTAACCCAGTGAAAACAGTAAATGACTTATTAAAATCTGCACATCAGGTAACTCTTTTCTCGTGAATACTTCAGTAATAATTAATGAATTAAAATTTAAAGCAGTTAGAAGTTCTGGAGCAGGAGGTCAACATGTAAATAAAGTGTCTTCAAAAATAGAACTCAGTTTTGATGTTATGGCTTCTATGGGATTAACCGATGAAGAAAAACTAGTGTTAACTCAGAAATTGGATTCGCGACTCACCAAATCAGGGATTCTATTATTACAGTGCGGTGAGAGTAGAAGCCAGCATCGAAATAAAGAACTAGTTATTAAACGGTTTTTGGATATGCTAAAAACGGGTCTTCATATTCCTAAAAAAAGAAAACCAACTAAGCCTTCTAGAGCGGCGATCAGAAAACGTTTGGATAATAAGCAAAAGCAAGCTTTAAAAAAAGCAAATCGTAGAAAACCACCTTTGTAAATTTATTCCTATATCAAAAAACGTGTAGTATTTCTACACTTTTATGTGGATTCCACGTTTTTTAGTCACTTATTCTTTATCGTGACAAAAACTTAAACGGTTGGTATGTAGTTGTTTAACGTATTTTTGGATTGGTTTCTGTTTTTGGAACAATTATTACTATTTACTATAGTGTAGAAATAATTTTACCAATTAACCCAATGAAAAAGTTACCAATGATAGTAGCAATTGTAGTAAGTATCTTTTCGGCACAGGGTGTTTTAGGACAGGATGAATTAGCCGTTCTTACTGATGATGGTTTTGAGTATATGGATTATGAATATGAGCAGCAAGAATATACAGAAATAAATATTGTTGAATTGCCATTATCAATTCAGGAATCAGCCGCTAAAGATTATGAAGAACTTAGGATTGTAAAAGCTTATATGTCAAAAGATAATACGTATAAAATCATTTTGCAAGACAAGGAGAATAACACAAAAGTTGTATTTGCAAGCGCTAATGGCGAATGGATAAAGCCAAACAATAAATCTTAAATCTAGGGGTAGAAAAGGATATCGTTTTGCAACCAAGGACGATATAAAGTTGTTTAGTGCTAAAAAAGAGACTCAATCCCAAGGGTCTCTTTTTTTATGTTTTTGTTCCAACTAAGTGTTTTAAATTGTAATTTTATACAATAGCTTTTTCAGATTATAAATTATTAAATATGCCTAAGATACTTATTGTAGAAGATGATGTGGCCTTTTGTACAATGCTTAAGACCTTTTTGAAAAAAAAGGAATATGATGTTGCTACTGCGTTTTCGGGAAATGAAGCTATTCCAAAGATTAAAAAAGAGATTTTTGATGTTGTATTGGCAGATGTACGATTACCTGATAGTGATGGGATTACTTTATTAGATGAAATTTTAAAACATAATTCGAGTACTCAGGTAATTATCATGACAGGGTATGCAGAAATCAATATGGCAGTAAATGCAATAAAACAAGGTGCTTTTGATTATGTTTCTAAACCGTTTAACCCAGATACTATATTACATACTATAGAAAAAGCACTTCATGGAAATGGTGTTAATCTTAGAGTTAAGGAAAAAGAAACGAATACAACAATATCCAAAACTTCAAAAACTACAGGTTCCTCTTTTGTAAGAGGGGTAAGTGATGCTTCTAAAAAACTAAATGAATATGTTGCTTTGGTAGCTCCTACTCGTATGTCTGTTTTGGTAATAGGTGATAGTGGTACAGGTAAAGAATATGTGGCCAGTAGTATTCATAAAGCAAGTAAGCGAGCAGAAAAACCTTTTGTTGCTGTTGATTGCGGAGCTATTCCTAAAGAAATTGCTTCTAGCGAGTTTTTTGGCCATATAAAAGGATCATTTACGGGTGCTGTAAATGATAAAGTAGGGCATTTTGAAGCAGCAAACGGAGGAACGTTATTTCTGGATGAAATTGGTAATTTAAGTTATGAGTTGCAAGTTCAGTTGCTTAGGGCTCTTCAGGAACGAAAAATAAAACCAGTAGGTAGTAATAAAGAAATTGAAGTGGATATCAGAGTTATTGTGGCGACTAATGAAGATTTAAGTCATGCTGTAAAAGAAGGAGAGTTTAGAGAAGATTTATATCATAGGCTTAATGAGTTTTCTATCAAAGTGCCACCGCTAAGAGATAGAATTGAAGATTTAATGCTTTTTGCAAATCATTTTCTAGAAGAATCAAATATAGAACTCGAAAAACATGTAGTAGGATTTGCTGATGAAGTGCTAGAAGCTTTTAAAAAATATAATTGGCCTGGTAATCTTAGAGAGTTAAAAAATATGGTAAAACGTTCTGTACTTCTTTCTCAAAGTGACATGATCACCTTAGATGTTTTACCAAACGATATAGCTTATGCTTCTCATAATGCAAAACAGACCTATGGGCTATTCAAAAATCAAAATGAACAAGAACTTATCCTGGATGCTTTGGAGAAGGCTAATGGAAATAAAGCTAAAGCAGCAAGAATGCTTTCAATAGATCGTAAAACTTTATACAATAAATTAAAGCAATACGATATCAGCCTTTAAACATACTTTTCTTTAGTTCTCTACTTTAAGCTTATCTATTAGAATTTCAATTTTTTCAATACCATCTTTTGTTAATTCTAATATCGAAGTTTTGTTAAGATTGTATTGATCTGGGTGTTCTAATTTTTCTAATACGGGTACTACTTCTTTTGCTTTTATTTGTTTGAACATTGGAAGCATTTTATGAGCAATTTTTGAAATATGATGAATGTCTTTTTTCTTCATTACCATTTTTAATTCTTTAACATTATCAATAGTACTTTCATAAAATGTATCTAAAATGGCGTAGAGTGAATCAGAATCGCCTTGGGCAAAGAGCATGAGGTCACTAAGAGAGTATTCTTCTTCAGAATAACCATTTACAATTGTATTCTGATAGCTTCCAAAATCAACACGAAGCACTTCGCTAATAAGATCAATGAGCTCTGTTGGGGCATACGGTTTACGTAAACTCCCAGAAAATCCAGCTTCCTGATATTCTAAAAAAGAGGTATCTGTTCTTCCGGATAATGCAATCACGGGTAAATTAGTATGGTTTGGGTTGTTTCTTATAGTTTGTAATAACTCAAAACCATCCATCTTAGGCATCTGAATGTCGGTGAGAACAAGATCATAGGAATTGATTTGTAGTAAAGAGTTTGCTTCTATGCCGTTTTTACAGATATCATAAGTTAATCCAGCTAGTGAGGCTACTTCACTTGTTAAGGCCAATTGACTAGGGTCGTCGTCTACAATAAGAACTTTTTTGTTGGTAAAATTTTGTATTTCTGCAATTTCTGGTTCTTCCTCGGGGATTAATAAACCAGAAGTTTTAATCGGAATTGTAAAGATAAATTCACTTCCTTTATTGGGTTCACTATCCAGCTCGATTTTACCTTTAAGAAGTTTTATGATCTTTTTTGTGATAGCTAATCCGAGTCCGAAACCTCCATATCTTTTTTCGGTTGTATCATCACCCTGAGAAAACTCTTCGAATATATGCTGTTGTTGTTCTTTTGTTATTCCTATTCCCGTGTCTTTAACAGAGATAATTAATTGTTTTTCGGATAAACCATTTTCAATGATTTTACTATCAATAGTGATCGAGCCTTGATCAGTAAACTTATAGGCGTTATTGATAAGGTTTGTTAATATCTGTTTAATTCTAAAAGGATCTCCTAAATGTTGTTTTTTTAATTGATCATCAGTGATAATTCTGATATCAAGGTTTTTTTTATCATTTATCGGAAGTACACTCGAAATCGTATTTTCAATTAATTTTTTAGGAGAAAAAGGTAGTTCCTCGATTACCATTCTGCCGGCTTCTAGTTTTGATAAATCCAGAAGATCATTTACCAGATGAAGGATATAGTCTGAAGACTTTTTAAGATGATCCAAATAATGCTTTTGCTTATTGTCAAGCCCGGTTCTTTCTAATAAATCAGAATAACCTATCACAGTATTTAATGGAGAACGAAGATCATGAGTAACCGTATTGATTAAGGATTCTCGGGTTTTAAGCAATGATTCTGTATATGTTTTTTCAGCTTCCAGCTCATTACGATATTTCTGACTTTTAGAAATATCTTTAGTAATTAGAAAGAGAAATATTATTGCAATCAATAAACTTATGGCAGCAATAATTAAAATAATATTAGAGGTTTTATTCAGTAATTTAGCAGATGCTCTTATAAGATCATCATATTGTTTTCTTTCATTACGTTCTATAGCGGCAAGAACATCCCTTAATTGTTTGGTTATGATTTGATCTTTTTTGAGTAAGTTGTTTTCTTTTACAGATATTTTCTGCTTGTCTTTTTTTTCTTTTTTTTCTAATTCTGCAAGAACCTGTTTTACAGATGTGGCTAAAGAATCAACAGTTTGATTGGTTAGAAGTTTAGCGTTGTCTTTTTTTGTATATTCTAAAATATCAATTAATGCCCTTCGGGTTCGAGGGTCATATTGCTTAAATCGTATGTCGTAATCAGTATACCCGCTACCAAAACTTTTATTTATCTTCTCTAATTCATTAATAGCTGTTTCGTATACGCCTTTTTTCTTTCGCTGTTCATAGATCTTGATGAGCTCTTCCAGGTTTTTGTTTTTACTATCAATAAGATATTTTATACTATCTATTTTTCGAGTCTGTAGTGTATCAGATGATATTTGTGAAACTTTATTGATGGTGTAAAGTATAGTGTCTATTTTGTTTTTATACGTTTCAAACTTCTTGGTATCTGAGGTTTGGATTATATTTCTGGTTAAACTTTCTGCTTCATATAGTCCGGTTATAGTTTCGCCTACAAGAAAGAGTTTTTCATTATTGTCATTTTTGATTTTAGTGATTTCAGTATAGTTATTTAATTGTTGATAAATAACCCAAAAAGCAGTTACTGCCAGTACACCAGCAAGAAGGTAGCCTGAAATAATTTTAAAGGTAACTGATCTCTTTGTATTCTTCATATTCTTTTATAACTTCAAAAATGCTCGGGCATTGTTTTACATCAAATAAATTTACGATAAATCAATAAAACACAGTACTTTTGCCGAGAAATCTCAAAAGGGGTGCTTTTTTGGTTTTGAATACAGAATGTTAAGTACACAAGTGTTCATAATTTCAAAAAGGCTGAGATCATACCCAATGAACCTGGGCAGGTAATGCTGCTAAGGGACGATGGAGCAAAAAGGTGCAGTGTATACCTTTTTGTGACGATTAAGAAGGCAAGGTAAGGAAAGTATGATTTTGGTCAAACCTGCTTCAATGATTCGTCAAAAATGTTACTTTATCAAATTAATTTTAAAACAGAATAATAACCCCTTTTATTCGTAACCAGTTTTTACGAATGAAAAATGTATTATTTTATCTCGTCATTTTAATTTTGAGTATTCCATTAAATGCTCAGGAAAAACAAACAGATTCTATTAGTTCTGAGGTTGAAAAGCTAGATGAAGTTTTAGTAAAATCAGTACGTGTAGAAGCAGATTCGCCGATTACACATTCTAATGTGTCCAAAGAAGAATTAGCAACTCGTAATCTAGGGCAGGATATTCCTATTTTATTAAACTATCTACCAGGGGTTGTTACCACTACTGATGCTGGAACCGGAGTTGGATATACTTATATTAGAGTGAGAGGAAGTGACGCCTCCAGGGTTAATGTAACATTAAATGGAATACCGTTTAACGACGCAGAAAGCCAGGGAACTTTCTGGGTAAATCTACCAGATTTTGCATCTTCAATAGAGAATTTACAATTACAAAGAGGAGTAGGAACTTCTACAAATGGTTCGGGAGCTTTTGGAGCTAGTTTAAATTTACTTACCGATGCTGTTTCTGAAGAAGCAAGTGCTGAAATCTCAAACTCTTTTGGATCTTTTGGTACCAGAAGACACAATGTAAAATTTAGTACAGGTTTACTTAATGAGCATATAGAAATTGCAGGTCGTTTATCTGCCATTGCTTCAGATGGTTATGTTGATCGTGCTTCTTCTGATCTCAAATCTTATTTTTTACAAGGGTCATATGTAGATGATGGTACCTTAATTAAAGCAGTTGCATTTGGAGGACATGAGATCACATATCAGTCATGGAACGGAATTGACCAGGCAACTCTTGACAACAATAGGAGATTTAATCCAATTGGTTTTCAATATGATGGAGAAGGAAATCTTCAGGGGTTTTATGAAAATGAAGAAGATAATTATAAACAAGATCATTATCAGTTACACTGGAATCAAAAATATAATAATAATTGGTCAACAAACCTTGGATTGAATTATACTTATGGCCGAGGTTTTTTCGAACAATATGTGGATGAATGGTATTATGCTAATGTTTTATTTTCAGATCAGGCTACTTTAGAATTTTTAGGAGTTGATCCGGTAACGGTAAATGGTCAGGAAATTACAGCTACAGATTATATACGTAGAAGATGGTTAGATAATGATTTTTATGTTATCAATGCTTCTGCAAACTATAAGAATAATTCATTTGATATTGATTTTGGAGTATTTTATAGTCATTATGATGGTGATCATTTTGGTGAAATCATTTGGTCAGAAAATCCTATAGGATTCAATGCGGGGGATAATTATTATTTTGGTAATGGTAAGAAAGATGAGTTTACCATTTTTGGAAAAACTACATATAGAGTTAATGATAAGTGGAGTGCATTTTTAGATCTGCAAGGACGTTTTGTAGGATATGAAACTTCTGGGTTAACATCAGATCGAGTTCCACTAGAAGTAGATGAGCGTTATGACTTCTTTAATCCAAAATTGGGAGCAACTTTTCAACTTAATACAGCTAACCAATTATACGCTTCATACGCTCGAGCCAATAGAGAGCCAAGAAGAAGTGATTTTGAGAATGGAGTTAATACAGCAGAAAGACTTAATGATATCGAATTGGGTTGGAGGCTTAAGGCTAATAAAACAACTGTGAATACCAATATATATTATATGTGGTACAAAGATCAATTGGTGTTAACCGGCGCATTGGATGATGTGGGGGCTCCAATACGTACTACCAGTGGAGAGAGTTATCGTCTGGGGATAGAAATTGATGCGAATATTATAATTTCTGATAAGTTTACAATAAAACCTAATGTGGCGTTAAGTACTAATAAGAATAAAGATTTTATAACATCCAGAGATGGAAGTTTGGTTAATCTGGGAGATACAAATATCTCATATTCACCAGATATCGTAGCGGGAAATATGTTTATTTATCAACCTATAGAAAACCTTCAACTAGGGTTTCTTTCTAAATTTGTTGGAGAACAGTACATGGGAAATATTGATAGCGAAACTTCTAAGTTAGATAGCTTCTTCATAAATGATCTTAATATCGTGTATGAAATTAAAAGTATACCAGTTTTTAAATCTATTGTACTAACAGGATTGGTTAACAATATTTTTGATTCAGAATATGTGTCTAATGGATACTTTTTTACATTTGATGATGATTTTTCTAACCCAGGAACAATTACAACTGTCGAAGGAGCAGGCTATTATCCACAAGCAGGAATCAATTTCTTACTTGGTGCTACATTAAAATTTTAATAAAAACTCAGGTCTAAAAGCAATTTTAAACTTGAGTTTTATTACTTTTATAACTTAAACTTTAGGGGTGTCTTCGTTATGACGAATTCTGAGAAAAACCCTTTGAACCTGATGCGGTTAGTACCGACGAAGGGAAAAGTTAATATCACAGGGTGTATCATGTGATTTTTCTTGTCAAATAGGTAGTCTTACCTAAAGTTTATGGATTTAATCTAAAAAATGATGACCGTAAACGTTAACAATCAAAATCAGTCCATTTCAGAAAATAGTTCTATTTCAGCATTGTTAGAACAATTAGATATTGTTGCTAAAGGAATTGCTATTGCTATCAACAATGAAATTATTTCAAAAGAGAAATGGAATGAAATACAAGTACAAAAAGAAGATCAGGTAACTATTATCAAGGCTACACAAGGGGGATAGAAATTCTTTTAGAAAACTAATGATTTATCCTATTCGAAGCTATTAATTATTCATGCAAAATATTATAAAATGAAGAAAAAAGATACTGCACCACAAGAAAAAGTAATTTCTACAACACCATTTCCAAATTCTAAAAAGATATATGTATCAGGAAATATCCACCCACAAATCAATGTGGCTATGCGAGAGATTTCTTTGGATGATACTACAGATAGTTTTACGGGTAAAAAAACACCTAATCCTGCAGTAACGGTGTATGATACCAGTGGCCCTTATACCGATCCTTCAAAAGAGATTAATGTGCATGATGGTATAGAACCCATACGCGAACAATGGGTTTTGGATAGAGGTGACGTCGAGGAGTTGAGTGGTTTTTCTTCAGAGTATTGTAACCAAAGGCTTAATGATTCTAGTTTAGATCACTTAAGATTTAATCATTTACGTAAACCAAAGAGAGCAAAGCAAGGAAAGAATGTTTCACAGATGTATTATGCAAAGCAAGGCATTATAACTCCAGAAATGGAATATGTTGCAATTCGTGAAAATCAAAAAATACAAGAAGTTAAGCGTCTCTCCAAACAACATCCAGGACAAGATTTTGGAGCTAGTATTCCAGAGGTAATAACTGCAGAATTTGTAAGAGAAGAGGTGGCAAGAGGTAGAGCTGTAATACCATCTAATATAAATCACCCAGAAAGTGAACCTATGATTTTAGGGAGAAACTTTTTGGTTAAAATAAATGCTAATATCGGTAACTCTGCGACCACTTCTAGTATTGAAGAAGAAGTAGAAAAAGCAGTTTGGGCATGTAGATGGGGAGCAGATAATATTATGGATCTTTCTACGGGTAAAAATATTCATGAAACTCGCGAATGGATTATTCGTAACTCTCCTGTTCCAATTGGGACTGTTCCTATTTACCAGGCATTAGAAAAAGTAAATGGTAAAGCCGAAGATCTTACCTGGGAAATTTTTAAAGATACATTGATTGAGCAGGCAGAGCAGGGTGTGGATTATTTTACGATTCATGCAGGAGTACGTCTGGCGTATGTACCGATGACTGCAAAGCGCATTACCGGGATTGTTTCTCGTGGAGGATCAATAATGGCCAAATGGTGTTTGGCACATCATAAAGAAAGTTTCTTATACACACATTTCGAAGAAATATGCGAAATCATGAAAGCCTATGATGTTGCTTTCTCTCTTGGAGATGGATTACGACCAGGTTGTATCGCAGATGCTAATGATGAAGCACAGTTTGCAGAATTAGAAACGCTTGGTGAATTAACCAAAATAGCATGGAAACATGATGTGCAAACCTTTATAGAAGGACCTGGTCACGTACCAATGCATATGATTAAAGCGAATATGGATAAGCAGCTGGAAGCTTGTGGGGAAGCTCCTTTTTATACATTAGGACCATTAACTACAGACATTGCTCCAGGTTATGATCATATTACCTCGGGAATCGGGGCTGCAATGATTGGGTGGTATGGTACTGCTATGTTATGCTATGTAACACCAAAAGAGCACCTTGGATTACCAAACAAAGAAGATGTACGAGTTGGAGTAATTACATATAAATTGGCAGCACATGCTGCAGATTTGGCCAAAGGACATCCGGGAGCACAACATAGAGATGATGCATTAAGTAAAGCCCGTTTTGAATTCCGTTGGGAAGATCAGTTTAACTTAGCCTTGGACCCAGAAAGAGCAAGAGAATATCACGATGAAACTTTACCAGCAGAAGGTGCAAAAATAGCTCATTTCTGTAGTATGTGTGGTCCAAAATTCTGTTCTATGAAGATATCTCAGGAAGTAAGAGAATATGCTGCCAAGAAGGAAATAGATGACCAAAAAGCACTGGAAGCAGGAATGCAAGAAAAAGCAGAAGAATTTAAAGAAAAAGGAAGCGAAGTATACTTATAAATAGGTTGTAGGTTTGAGGGGTGTGGTTGTGAGATTGTCACACTGAGCTTGTCGAAGTGTATCCTATCTCGCCTCTCAAACTTCCTTCTTTAAGTTTGAAATTATGATAATAGTACTAACCTCAGAGCGAGAATTAGAAAATGAAGCCGAATCCATTAATTTGTTGTTTCAGAATGGTCTGGAAGTGCTCCATTATAGAAAGCCAACCTTTGATATAGAAGGGTATAGAGCACTACTTCGTAAAATTGATTCCAAGTATTATAATCGTATTATGATACATCAGTTTCATGAGCTATGTGAGGAGTTTAAACTAAGAGGGATTCATATTCAAGAACAACCGAGATTAGATTTAGATGAAAAATTGGAAGAATATGTCAATGGTTATAAAGCAAATAACTTTAAAGTGAGTAGTTCTTTTCATGCTAAAGATGATATCAAAAATTGCAGTATTGATTTCGAATATGTGTTATTGAGTCCCGTTTTTAGTTCAATTTCTAAAGAAGGTTATAAGGGAAAAGGATTTGATGTCACAGATCTGGATGAATTCGTTGTGGGCATGGGAGGTATTAATGACGAGACGTTGCAGGCAACATTTGATCTTGGATTCAAAGGAGTTGGTGTTTTAGGAGGTATTTGGAATACGAAAGATCCAATAGCTAGTTTTTTGAGAATAAAAGAAGCACATTCTAAAGTAATAAAGGATACCTAGATATGAAGAATAGACCATATATCCTTACTATTGCAGGTTTTGATCCATCTGGAGGAGCTGGACTTGTAGCAGACGTTAAAACTATTGAAGCGATAAAAGGATATGGTTTGGCTGTGTGTACTGCAAATACGATTCAGAATGATATTGAACTGAAAACATGTTACTGGGTAGATGTTGAAGTGATTAAGCATCAAATTGAAATACTTTTTGATCGATTTACTATAGAATTTGTAAAGATTGGAATTGTTCAAAACTGGAAGGTATTGAATGAGATCATTGATGTTCTGATAGAAAAAAATAAAAAGATCAAAATCGTATTGGATCCGATATTAAAGTCAAGTTCAGATTTTGATTTTCATAAATCAAACAATGATTCTAGTGATCTGGATGTAAAACAAAATAATTTTGAACAGATATTAGAAAAAATCTATCTGCTAACACCAAACTATCAGGAAATAGAAAAGTTATATACAGATAAAACTATTGAAGAAACAATAGTGCATATTAGTAATAAAACAAATCTATTTTTAAAAGGAGGTCATCGAGAAGAAAATGTAGGTAAAGATGAATTATATACCAGAAAAGGAAAACGTTTTACTCTTAACGCTAAAGAACAGAATGTATCAGAAAAACATGGAAGTGGTTGTGTTCTTTCTTCAGCAGTAACAACATATTTAGGATTAGGTTTTCCATTATTAAAAGCTTGTTTTAGAGCAAAAAGATATACAGAAAAAGTATTGAGTTCAAATGACACTTTGTTGGGATATCATAGAGTTTAGAAATTGAAATTATGAAAGAGGTTAATTTACAATATATATCCCAAGGAAAAACACCTCAAGAGCACCTTGAGAATATAGAAGAAGTTTGTGTTGCAGGATGTAAATGGGTGCAATTTCGCCTTAAGGATGAGGATATGGCTACGTATTTACATACTGCATTAAAAGCTAGAGATATATGTGATCAATATGGTTCTATTTTGATTATTAATGATAATGTAGGTGTTGCTAAAGCAGCTATGGCTGATGGAATTCATCTGGGTTTAAATGATATGAACCCTCGAGAAGCTAGAAAAATTCTTGGAGATAATTTTATTATTGGAGGAACAGCAAATACAGTAGCTGATTGTATGCAGCATATACAGTATGGAGTTGATTATATTGGTTTAGGCCCATTTAGATATACAACCACCAAAAAGAAATTAAGCCCTGTACTGGGATCTGAGGGATACAAGGCTATTTTAAAAGAAGTTAGTAAAAACTCTAAAATACCGATTGTAGCTATAGGAGGAATTGTCGAAAAAGATATATCAGATATTATAAAGACCGGGGTTTCTGGGATTGCCGTTTCAGGAATGTTAACAAATCAAGAGGATCTGGAAAAAAAGATTCAAAACATAAAAATACAAATTGCTAAATAATGGATGTATTAAGAATTGCCGATAAAGAATTTTCGTCTAGATTATTTACAGGAACGGGAAAATTTAGCGCAGCCCGAGTAATGCGTAAAGCTTTGCTTGCCGCAGAAAGTGAACTGATTACTGTGGCATTAAAACGTGTAGATGTTAATGATAAAAATGATGATATATTAAACCATCTGGATCATCCTAGAATTAATCTATTGCCTAATACATCTGGAGTTAGAGATGCTAAGGAAGCTATTTTTGCAGCGCAATTGGCAAGAGAAGCTTTAGAAACTAATTGGATAAAATTAGAGATTCATCCAGATCCAAGATATCTATTACCAGACCCAATAGAAACCCTAAAAGCAGCTTCAGAATTGGTGAAACTTGGATTTGTAGTGATGCCATATATTCATGCAGATCCTGTATTGTGTAAACGATTAGAAGAAGTAGGAACACAGTGTGTTATGCCCTTGGGAGCCCCTATAGGTAGTAATAAAGGGTTGAAAACACTAGAATTTTTAGAGATTATAATTGACCAAAGCAATGTTCCTGTAATTGTAGATGCGGGTATTGGAAGTCCATCTCATGCTACATTGGCTATGGAAATAGGAGCAGATGCTGTATTGGTTAATACTGCTATTGCAGTATCTCAACAACCAATAACCATGGCAGAAGCATTTAAAATGGCTGTACAATCCGGACGTATGGCATATAATGCAAAATTGGCACCAGTTAGTCACAAGGCAGAAGCAAGTAGTCCGTTAACTAGTTTTTTAAATGAATAGTTTTAAAAATATATACAATCAATACGATTGGGATACATTACTATCTGGGATTTTGTCTAAAACAGAAGATGATGTAATTCATGCACTGGGAAAAGACAAAAGGGATCTCGAGGATTTTAAAGCGCTAATCTCTCCTGCCGCAAAGCCATATTTAGAACGTATGGCACAAATGAGTAAAGTAATTACTAAAAAAAGATTTGGAAATACTATTCAAATGTATGCGCCAATGTATTTAAGTAATGAATGTCAGAATATCTGTACATATTGCGGATTTAGTATGACCAATAAAATCCCTAGGAGAACATTGACAGATGAGGAAATCCTAAAAGAAGTGGATTTTTTAAAATCTAAAGGATATGATCATATTCTTTTGGTTACAGGAGAGGCTAATAGGACGGTTGGAGTTGATTACATTGATAATGCAATACAATTGATAAGATCAAAATTTGCAAATATTACAATAGAAATACA
This sequence comes from Aquimarina algiphila, assembly GCF_007489275.1. Lineage (GTDB taxonomy): Bacteria > Bacteroidota > Bacteroidia > Flavobacteriales > Flavobacteriaceae > Aquimarina > Aquimarina algiphila. Next base: position 28,473 of record NZ_VLNR01000009.1, on the reverse strand, counting down.
GCCATTAGATCAACCAGATTATGAACAGCTTATCGATAGTGGCCTATATGCAGTATTAGTATATCAGGAAACATATCATAGAGGAGAATATAAAAAACATCATCCAAAGGGAAAAAAATCTAATTTTGATTATCGATTAGAAACTCCCGATCGATTGGGACGTGCCGGAGTTCACAAAATAGGTCTGGGGGCACTTTTTGGATTAGAAGACTGGAGAGCAGACAGTTTTTTTACGGCATTACATCTTAACTATTTGCAGAAAGTGTATTGGAAAACAAAATATTCAATATCATTCCCAAGGTTAAGACCATTTAGTGGCGGAATAGAGCCTAAGGTAGAAATGACAGATGCAGATCTGGTTCAACTTATATGTGCTTTTCGATTATTAGATGAAGATTTAGAGTTGTCTATGTCGACTCGTGAAAGCGAAGTGTTTAGAGAAAATATTGTTAATTTGGGTATCACTTCAATAAGTGCAGAATCCAAAACTAATCCAGGAGGGTATGCGGTAGCACCACAATCTTTAGAACAGTTCGAGATTTCTGATGAGCGTTCAACAGAAGATGTTGTTAAAATGTTAAAAAGTAAAGGATTAGATGTGGTCTGGAAAGATTGGGCTCATAATTGGCAATAACATCTTTCTTAGAATCATAAAAACATGTTTTCAGTGCGATTTAGGTGTATCTAATTGGTTATAAATAAGGTGTTTCCGTCTCTTCGTATATTGTATCGTCTTAATCCAAATTGACCTTCTCCAGAAGTTTGCTGTCCTGTTACGATATTATAACTATTTCCATCATCACATTCACATGTAGAAGTAATTCCTTCAACGGTTTGAGTAGAACAGTCATTAGGAGAGTGATTAGGGTCACTAAGCTCAAAAGCACTATACTGTGAGTCATCAATATTATAAATTATAATCCCTTTTATACTCCCATTTTCAGTTCTGTCAATAAGATGATTCCCAGGGAATTTAAGAGGATTGAATTGAGGAAGATTAAGGTTAATCTGATAGTTGATACTAGATGGAGGTAAAAATTGATTGTTATCACTTCGATCATCACTGCTGCAAGATAGAATCAAAAAAATTTGTAATAAAAATATGCTGTTTTTCATGTATTTTTTCATTGTTTTAGAGGTCACATATACTCTTAAACGATTAAAATAATCATTCCTTTTCATAACACTATTAATGTATTGCCAAATTACGTAAATTTGTAGTCTTCAGTAAATTTTTTGTTATCTTTGAATAACAAATCCCATTCCTATGGGATTTTTTGTATTTATATAAACGATGAAGTTATGAGCAAAGTATCTTATTATACTGCAGAGGGGCTAAAAAAATTAAGAGATGAACTAAATCAACTCAAAGATATAGAACGTCCAAAAGCTTCTCAGGCAATCGCTGAGGCACGTGATAAAGGAGATTTAAGTGAGAATGCCGAATATGATGCGGCTAAAGAAGCACAAGGATTATTAGAGTTAAGAATTTCTAAATTAGAAGAAACTCTTGCTAATGCCCGTTTAATCGATGAATCCCAATTGGACACATCCAAAGCACTTATACATTCTACTGTAAAAATCAAAAACCAAACTAATGGTGCCGAAATGACTTATAAATTAGTGGCGCAAAGCGAAGCAGATCTTAAAACAGGAAAAATATCTGTAGATTCTCCTATTGGTAAAGGTCTTTTGGGAAAAAGTGTAGGCGAAATAGCCGAAATACAAGTTCCCAATGGAATTATGAAATTTGACGTTGTAAAGATTACGAGAGAATAAATAATAATATTTTTTTAAACAAACTAAAAGCCTTCTTTAATTTTTTAAAAAAGGCTTTTTTATGGGTTTAATTTAAAGATAAATAAACTATATTACCAATCCGTAAACCAACTAAAATTTTAAGAATGCCTACCCTGTTTACAAAAATTGTAAATGGCGAGATTCCGTCGCACCTAATTACCCAAGACGAGAATTTTTACGCCTTTTTGGATATTAATCCTAATGCAAGAGGACATACGCTTTGTATTCCTAAAAAAGAAGAAGATAAAATTTTTGACCTTGAGGAAGATATGTATCTGGAATTGATGCGTTTTTCTCGCAAAGTAGCCAAAGCTATAGAGAAAACAGTTTCCTGTAAACGTGTGGGAATTGCTGTTGTAGGGTTAGAAGTGCCTCATGTGCATGTACATCTTATTCCGATAAATGAAATGAAAGAAATGACTTTTCAACATAAAATATCAATGTCAGATTCTGATTTTCAATCATTAGCAGCAGAGATTCAATCGAATATGTAACTTTATGCAGGATTCTGATTTTAAATTATCCTTGAAGCTTCGAATTGACTGGAGTGAAATGGATACTTACCAACACGTGAATAATGTTAATTTTATGAAATACATGCAAAGTGCACGTGTTCAGTTTTGGGAAGTTACAGGATTAGGGAAAATGTATGCTGATACTAAAAAAGGTCCTATGTTGGTGTCTACAAAGTGTGATTTTAAACACCCTTTATTTTTTCCGGGAAATGTGCTCATCAAGACCAAGGTAGAATTTATTAAGAACTCTAGTTTTGGATTATACCATAGATTATATAACGATGACGGTGTTTTATGTGCAGAAGGTCATGATGTGGCGGTCTGCTTTGATTTTAATATAGATAAGACATTTAATATTAACGATGAACTCCGAAAAATAATGGAATCCTATTAGTCTAAGTTGCTAATCCTAGAAGATCTGGATTAGATATATAGATGTATCCAAAAACAATGAAAATCAAGACTAAAAGTAATAGGATATAAAACAAACTTGTAAAACGTATAGATGGAGATTTACGAGTAATGGTTTTTTTATGATAATCATAGACACGTTCTATGTCAATAGTCCATTGCCCTGGAAAAATTTTGTTTTCACATTTATTACATTCTATACTTTCAATAATATTGCCTTTTGTTTTTACCAGGAGTTTTGATTTTATTCTTTTTTGTTTAAAAGAAAGTATCATGCCATCTGTTGAATAACATTCTGGACAATTGTTATTAAGTGTTGCCTCTTTTAATGTAATATACTCTGTTTTCACTTTTGTTAAGATTTGGTGTTTAAAACTGGTATATTCTATAACGTTGCGAAAAAAATATTGTTATACTGAGACTCCGGATTTACGAAGTGTGATCTGAAAAGTAGTGCCTTTTCCAATATCAGATTTTAGCACTTTTATTCTTCCTAAGTGATATTCTTCTATAATTCTTTTTGATAAGGATAAACCTAATCCCCACCCTCTGCTTTTAGAAGTATAACCAGGTTCGAAAATTTTAGTGAATTTACTTTTTGATAATCCTTTTCCTGTATCTTTTATTCTAATAAAAACTCGTTTTGCATCATCTGTAAGATCTATTTTAAGATCTCCTTTTCCTCTCATTGCATCGATAGCGTTTTTTACAAGGTTTTCAATAGTCCAGCTATATAATTGAGAATTTAAAGATACAGTGATGGGCTTTTCGGGTAAGTGAAGGGAAAAATTAATCAATTTAGAACTTCTGGATTGAAGATAAGTATAAGCATTTCGAGTTTCTTCTACAATATCAACATCTTCAAGGTTAGGAACAGAACCAATTTTAGAAAAACGTTCTGTAATAACTTTTAATCGCTCAATATCCTTTTCGATCTCTACAATATATTCTGGGTTTACGTTTTCGGTCTTAAGAATCTCATTCCATCCTACTAGTGAGGACAGTGGTGTTCCGATTTGGTGTGCGGTTTCCTTTGCCATACCAGCCCATAATTTGTTCTGTTCACTAGCTTTAGAAGTGGTAAAAAAGAAATAAATTACTCCAATGAGTAAAAATATAATTATTGCGATAGTCATCGGATAATATTTTAACTTATTTAAAATATCCGAATTTCCATAGTAAATGTATTGAACGGTGTCTTTAAGATCTAGCTCAATAGGATCATTTTCTGATTTTAATTTTTTTAAAAAAGATTGAAGCCTACTCTCACTGTTTGTTACATTCTCAGATAAGTTTTGAAAATAACTGGGATCTGGTTTTCCTAAAGAATCTCTAACAAAATCCCCTTTGGAGTCAGTAATAATTATAGGGATAGATTTATTGGTAGCTCCAATGATAATAGAGAGCTCAAGGTAATCGTCTGATTGCTCGCTATTTAAAGCCTTTTGCGATTGCGCCCATATCTGAACCTTAGTTCTTTCATCATCTTTAAGACGCTGCATAAATAATGATGTGTTCCATAAAACAAGGCCAGTTATAAGTAAAACAGCTATAATGATAAAATAGCTTGAAAAATTACGCTCATCAGAAAAATTCATATAGACTTGTTAACTAAATCTTAAATATAAACGTTTTAAAACGTTTTTATTGTTTATAAAAAGGGATTACTAAAACCAATTTGAATAGCAAATCAAAGACTAAACTTTGGTTATCTTTGTTCAATATAAAACAAATTATGGTTACAATCGATCCATCACAGGTCTCTACAGGAAAATTACATGGTTTACTACTTGGAGCTATTGGTCCAAGACCTATTGCTTTTGCTAGTACCATTGATGAAAATGGAAGGGCTAATTTATCTCCATTTAGTTTCTTTAATGTATTTAGTGCAAATCCCCCAATCCTTATTTTTTCTCCAGCCAGAAGGGTTAGAGATAATACGACGAAACATACGTTAGAGAATGCAAAATTAACAGGTGAAGTAGTAATTAATATAGTAAACTATGATATTGTGCAACAAATGTCATTATCTAGTACAGAATATGCTGAGGATATAAATGAATTTATAAAATCAGGACTTACGATGATAGATTCAGAGAAAGTTAAGGCCTATCGCGTTGGAGAATCTCCGGTACAGTTCGAATGTAAAGTAAATCAGATTGTGCCTATGGGAGAAGAAGGAGGCGCAGGAAACCTAATTATTTGTGAAGTTTTGCTTATGCATATTAATGAAGAAGTGCTTGATAAAGAGAATAAAATTGATCAGCACAAGATTGATCTTGTGGCACGTATGGGAGGTAATTGGTATTCTAGAGCCAATATGGGAATGTTTGAAGTGCCAAAACCATTAAGTTCAATAGGAATTGGAGTTGATTCTTTACCAGAAGAAGTGATAAGAAGTGATATTTTTACAGGAAATGATCTGGGGAAGCTTGCTAATGTTGCAAAAATCCCAGAAAAAATAGCTGCTTTGGAGTTTGTTAATAAACATAATGATATTAAGGATAAAATTCAGCAGGCTAACCTAATAGAAATTCATAAATTTGTAAAGCAGTATTTGGATCAAGATGATATAGATACAGCATGGAACATTTTAGCAGCAAAATAATAATAACAGTAAGATGGAAGTACAAGGTAAAGTAAAGATGATCGGTGAGACACAAACCTTTGGGAGCAACGGTTTTAGAAAGAGAGAAATTGTAGTTACAACTGAAGAGCAATACCCACAACACATTATGGTAGAGTTTGTTCAGGATAAATGTGACTTATTAAACACGTTTCAGGTAGGTCAGGATGTAAAAATAAGTATTAATTTAAGAGGTCGTGAATGGGTGAATCCTCAAGGAGAGACTAAATATTTTAATTCTATCCAGGGATGGAGAATCGAAAACTTGCAACCTGCAGCTCAAAACGCTTCTGCTCCTCCAGTTCCACCAGCAGATACTTTTGAACCAGCAACAGATTTTTCTAGTGAAGAACATGATGATTTACCGTTCTAAATGAATCTCTAAATACAAGAATAAGGTAATAAAAGAAAAAAGTCCGATATTTATGATATCGGACTTTTCGTTATTGTGGTTTTAGGTTAACCTTTTAATAAAACTCAAAAAAGCAATGATGAACAAAATTTATCTTAAAAGGTCCTAACAAATATTGCGATTTTTTTAATCAATTCAAACAACTGATTGATATTTAACGTTGTATAAACATATGATAAATATATTTTGTACGTTCTAACAGATGCAATAGAATTTCCACCAGTAACTTATGCGGACAGTGATGGGTTATTAGCCTTAGGCGGAGATCTTTCTACAGATAGACTATTAGAGGCATACAATCATGGTATTTTTCCCTGGTATAGTGATGATCAACCAATTCTTTGGTTTAGTCCTGATCCTAGAATGGTGTTATTTCCATTAAAACTTAAGGTGAGTAAAAGTATGCGTCAACTTATCAGGAAAAATAGATTTGAAGTAACATTTAATAAAGATTTTGAAAGTGTTATAGAATCCTGTGCTATGATCAAAAGACCAGAACAAGAAGATACCTGGATTACAAGCGATATGAAAAATGCATATAAAAAACTTCATGAGTTGGGATATGCTATTTCTGTTGAGGTTTGGGAAGATTCGACTTTGGTAGGAGGCTTGTATGGTGTTTTTTTAGAAGATAAAAAAGTATTTTGTGGAGAGAGTATGTTTTCTAAAGTAAGTAATGCTTCTAAATATGGATTTATTACCTTGGTAGAGTGGCTTAAGCAAAAAGAGGTACGACTAGTAGACTGTCAGGTGTATACCGATCATCTGGCTAGTTTGGGTGCTGTAGAAATTTCTAGAGATGAGTTTATAGAGTATTTAAAATAATTTTAAAAGATAAAATAATGACTGTTCATGATTTAGGGTTAAAAAATTCAGTTTTAAATCAGTTTGTTCTGGAACTCAGAGACGTTAATATACAGAAAGATACGATGCGTTTTAGGAGGAATATAGAACGTATTGGTGAAATTCTAAGTTATGAACTTAGTAAGACTTTAGATTATGAAAATACTACAGTTGAAACGCCTTTAGGAAATAAAGATATTTCGATTCCTAATAATGAATTGGTATTATGCTCTATACTTAGAGCAGGATTACCATTGCATCAAGGAGTACTTAATTATTTTGATAAGGCAGAAAATGCATTTATTTCTGCATATCGGGATCATCAAGACGGAGATGATCATTTTGAAATCGTTGTAAAGTATTTAGCATCTCCTTCAATACAAGATAAAACTTTGATTTTGGTAGACCCAATGTTGGCAACAGGTAAGACACTTGAGAACACTTTTGCTGCTATAAAAAATCATGGAATTCCTAAGCAAATACATATTGTGTCTGTGATTGGTTCAGAAGAAGGAATAGCATATATAAAAGATGTATTTCCAGAGAGTACGCAGTTATGGATTGCTGCAGTGGATGAAAAATTAAATCATAAAAGCTATATTGTTCCAGGTCTTGGAGATGCAGGAGATTTAGCATTTGGAGTAAAGCTATAATTCTTTTTGAGATTATCCTTTATAGGTTTCGGATAATGTTTTTAAGGCATGAATTGCTTGATTTTCATCTTTCTTGCTAACAAAGATATGATCATGGTAATACCCTGCAATTACATTACAACTAATATTGTGTTTTGCAAGTTCACTAGAAAAAACTGCAGTGAGTCCTACGGCATCTAGAGAAGAATGAATTTTTAGAGTTATCCATGAAGCAACGTACTCATAAGACAAATTAAAATGATCAGCTATTTTACGTTCTAGAATTATAGTGATCCCCTCAGGTTCTTTAAACTCTCCAATAATATCCTTTCTAGGAATTTGATTAACTTTATTTGTAGTACAAAAAACATAGTCGCCAGGATGCAGCTCTGGAGACATTTTTTTGATTAAAGTGGATAAATTGGTTTCTCCTGCCATACGTTGATGTTATTGATTTTTGAAGTGTTTTTTAATTAATACTCCTGATGAAACTAATGCCCAAGCTCCTTCTAATAGAATAAAAGGGATATATTTTAGTAATATTGATGCAGTACAAGCATATCCAGTACCAACCAAATTCAATGGCGTATACATTAAATCATTAGTTGATAATTTATTGCTAATATTTAGAAAATATGCCAACAATATTAAAAAAAACCAATAGACCCAATCCAATCAACTACACTCATCTGTTTCAATTATCAATAGCTAGGAGATTATACTTCGTTATATCTAAAACAACCGATTTCATGATCATTTACCATCCCTGTTGCCTGCATAAAAGCATACATAACCGTAGAGCCTACAAATTTAAATCCTCGTTTTTTTAAATCTTTACTGATTCGATCAGAAATCTCTGTCGTAGCAGGACAGTCTTTATAGTGTGGCCAATTATTTTTAATGGGGTTATCATTTACAAAACTCCAAATATATGTGCTGAAACTTCCAAATTCTTGCTGGATTTTCATAAAATTCTGAGCATTGGTTATTGCCGAATTTACTTTTAATTTATTGCGAATAATCCCTGCATTTTGTAGAAGTTCTTCCTTTTTTGCATCCCCATAATTAGCAATAATAGAATAATCGAAATTATCAAAAGCCACTCTAAAATTATCTCGCTTTCTTAAAATAGTGATCCAACTTAACCCGGCTTGAAAAGTTTCCAGCACCAAAAACTCAAATAAAAGACGTTCATCATGAAGAGGTACTCCCCACTCATTGTCATGATAAGCTTCATATAGAGGATCTCCAAGACACCAGCCACATCTATGTTTTTGCATATGTTATATAGGTTTTTTTATTGAATATCTAAAGTACTGCTTATTTTTAAAATTCAATCGAACAATTTGGAAGTAGTTGCTTGCTTCTTTCTTTTTCAGCTTCAGATAAATTGTTGCCAGATAGATATAGTGTTTTTAAGTTTTTTAAACCTTCTATGGCTTCTGGTAATGAAGTAAGCTGATTATCATTAAGGTTTAGTTCCTGTAAGTTTTTAAGTTTACCTACAAATTTGGGTAAGGTTATAATTCGATTAGAGGATAAAGAAAGGGTTTCTAGTTTTTTTAATTTTTCAATAGACTTTGGTAAATTTTCGAGTTGGTTATCTGTTAGATAAAGTTGTTGCAGGTTTTTGAGTTCCCCAATAGATTCTGGAAGCTCAGTCAGTTTGTTTTCAGAAAGATATAAAATGTCTACGCTTTTTTTGTGTTGTAATGCTTTTTGTAGAGAATAATAACTGTTTTCAAAATTGATATTACAATTGGGCAATAATTGCTTGCTTCTTTCCTTTTGAGCTGTAGACAATTTATTACCAGAGATGTTCAAATCTTTTAGTTTAGTAAGGTTTTCTAAAGCTTTTGGGAGTTCTCCAATTTTATTCGAATTTAAATACAAAAGCTTTAGTTTGAATAAATTTGCAATCGTTTCTGGGATATGGTCCAGTTTATTGTCTTTACAGATTAGCCACTCCAGGTTTTTTAGATTTCCAAAAGTTTCTGGTAAATCAGAAAGTTGATTATTAGAGATATTTATTGCTTCCAGACTTTTTAGGTTGCCAAAGGTTTCTGGTAAATCAGAAAGTTGATTACCTTCAATATAAAACTCTTGTAAGCTGGTGAGATTTCCAAAAGTTTCTGGTAAGTGGGTAAGCTCATTTTGTGTTACATCTAGCTTTTTTAATTGTGTAAGATTTCCAAAAGACTCAGGTAATGTTTCTATATGATTCTCTTGTATGAATACCCAACCTAAATTTTTTAAATTTCCAATGGATTCTGGTAATTTGTTAATTTGATTTTCAGATAATTGTAATACTTCCAGATGTTGTAGATTACAGAATGAATCTGGTAAGTTGACAAGTTTATTTTTTCTTAAATTAAGTGTTTTTAGATTTTTTAAATTTCCAATTGCATCAGACAATTGATTTATTTTGTTTCCCTCTAGGTTAAGATATTGTAATTGTTTTAATTGTACAATAGATTTTGGTATTTCAGTGAGGTTGGTATGGCTTAAATTTAATTTATAAACTTGATCTTTGTTTAGAAGAGCTTCTTGTAGTGATGTATAAATTTTGTGTTCTTGAGCTCTCCCAGATATATATGCGATAAGTACTATAATTAAGGTAATTAATTTCTTCATACGTTTGATGTTTTCTGTCAGATGCTTGTAGAAGAATGCTAAAAAGGAATGTATGGGGATAAATGTACATTCATTTTTTAAGCCCCTTTCTTGTAAAGTTATTATTTAAAAATTAAAACATAGGTGTTTACAAAGATTAAAAACAAATAATATTGCTAGTACACTATTAACAGTAAAAAGATGATCACTGTTTTCAGGGTATTTACTTTATTTGTAAGTTTTTGAAATGATTTTCGTCATATTAGAAGATAATCGTAATAAATAAATTTACAATCTAACTATTTTTGAGATTAAACATTATGGAACCTACTACTATGACAATACCCGAATTAATTGAACAAGGAATTGCTAATTCATATACCTATGAAGAATATAAGAATTTGGTAAGTGACTTGTTAGGAGAAGGTAAATCTACAGGTCATGATCAAACAGAAGCGTTGACAAATTATAGTATGCTTAATGAGCGCAGAATGAAACGATTAGATAAGACCATAAAAATTGATGAATCAGTTGCAGCCAAATTTTCTAATGCTGATTTAGATTTAACCTGGGTTGTATTAACTGAGGGTTGGTGTGGAGACGCAGCGCAATCTCTTCCGGTAGTGAATAAATTAGCAGAACTAAATAATGGAATAGACTTAAAAATTATTTCAAGAGATGACCATGATGAGCTAATGAATAATTTTTTAACAAATGGAGGAAAGTCAATACCAAAATTATTAGTGTACGATAATAAAAGTAAAGAAGTATTGAATACTTGGGGTCCAAGACCTTCTGTTGCTACGCAAATGGTAAATGATTATAAGGCAGAGCATGGTGCTTTAGACCCGCAATTCAAAGAAGATTTACAAGTTTGGTATAATAAGGATAAAGGAACAAATATCGTAGAAGATTTGATAGACCTTTTATAATAGTATTTAACCACCATAGTTAAAATAATACGTAATAGAGCCTTCTTGCTTTTCTATATCTGATCGAGAAAATAAAGCCTGACGAGCATAATCCATTGCATTGTCAAAGAGACACTCGTTTCGAGTGGTTGATTTTCTTTTGTCGACCTTGGTATCGATTACATATCCGTTTTTATTTACCTCTATTTTCACAACGACTTTACCACTTCCATTACAAGTGTATACAGGATTTGGTAAATCAACAGATTTTCTACCTTTTAAACTATAGGTAAGGGAACTGTTTCTATTATTAGTTTCTTCATCTTCTGATTTTGCTTCCTCTTTTTTGGTGTCATCACTATCTTTCTTCTCTTCTTCCTCAATAGGGACTTCACCTTCATTTGTTTGAGTTTCTTCGCTTTCAGAGGCTTGCTCAGCTTCAGTTAAGGATTTAATTCTCTCTTCGATTTCATCGTGATCCTCAAAATCTTCATTAAATGCATCATGTGTTCTTCTGGCATTATCAAGTTGCCTGTCTTCTTGAGCGATGAGCTCCTCTTCTGGTTGTTGCTCTTCTTCCTCTGCAAGGAATTCCTCGGGAATTTCCATTAAAATTTCAGACTGTTCTTTTTGCTTATTAATCATATTGATATTATAAAGACTAAGAACAACAATTCCCATTAACATTGATGTGATAATCAGAGCTTTATGTTTTTCTATAAATTCCATAGGTATCTATAACTGCTTTTATTCTACAATATTTTATGTAGTTTCAATTTTTACTTGTAACTGATTTTCAAAAGATTGAACTGTAGTAGCATCTTCGACAGAAAATGATCCTATTTTAGTTCTTCTCAAAACCGTTAAATGAGCCCCGCTATCTAAAGCTTTTCCAAAATCATGTGCTAGTGATCTGATGTATGTTCCTTTACTACAAACTACTCTAAAATCGACTTCAGGTAATTCAATCCTGGTAATTTCAAATGTATCAATGGTTATTTTTCTAGAACTAACCTCTACAGCTTCACCCTCTCGAGCATATTCATATAATCGTTTACCATCCTTTTTTAAAGCCGAAAAAATGGGTGGATACTGCTCGATTTCTCCGGTAAATTGAGTAGTCACTTTTTGTATTGATTCGTTAGAAATGTGATCGGTAGAGAATGTCTGATCAATTTCGGTTTCCAGGTCATATGATGGAGTTGTAGCTCCAAGCATTATTGTACCTGTGTATTCTTTAGCCTGCCCTTGAAATTCCTGAATACGTTTTGTAAATTTTCCTGTACAGATAATAAGTAACCCTGATGCAAGAGGATCTAATGTTCCTGCATGTCCTACTTTTAATTTTTTAATATTGAATTGCTTTCGAATAAGCCAACGAAGTTTATTCACAACTTGGAAAGATGTCCATTGCAATGGCTTATCGATCAAAAGAATTTGACCGTCCTTATAGTCTTGTTCGGTTAACATTATAGATGGGGCTATTTAATAAAACCAAAGATGATGGCTAATAAGCCAACAAGAATACAATATACGGCAAAATAAGTTAACTTACTCTTTTTTACCAACGAAATCATCCATGTACAGGCAAAGAGCCCAGAAATAAATGCTGCAATAAAGCCCATAGCTAATGGGATACTGTTTTCTGATGAAAATGTAAGATCTCCACTAAGTAAGTCTTTTGCTATTTTTCCCAGAATCAAAGGAATAACCATTAAAAAAGAAAAGCGTGCGGCTTTAGTTTTATCATTCCCCAGTAAAACTGAAGTAGAGATTGTAGCTCCACTTCTTGAAATCCCAGGTAACATTGCAATTGCTTGTGCGATACCAATCACAAGGGCGTTTGAACTACTTACTGGTTTTCTGGTGCTTTTGGCCTTATCAGCAAACCATAGTAATGCTGCTGTAATGATCAACATAAAACCTACAAACATAATATTACTACCAAAAAGCTTTTCTAGCTGTTCTTCAAAAAATAAACCAACAATTACTGCTGGAATCATAGAGATAATGATCTTTATAGAGAATAGAGTTTCTTCATTTTTTTTAAAAGCAAATAATCCCTTTATGATTCTAAATATATCTTTTCTAAAAACCACAATCGTACTAAGTGCTGTGGCAAAATGTAATACAACAGTAAATAGTAATGATTCTTCAGGTACACTTTTATCACCTAGAATAGCTTTCCCCAATTCGAGGTGGCCACTAGAAGAAACTGGTAAGAATTCTGTGAGTCCTTGTACTATGCCCAGAATGATTGCATCAATAGTTTCCATATAGGATTTTCGGTTTTCTTAAATTTGATGCAAATATATAATTACCGCCGGAATTTAGATGTCTTATTCGTATTACTATTTTTTCTGCTTATCAGGATTTAGTAGAATAGCATATACTTCAATTCCAAAACCAATTAAAACAATGGTTGGAGCCAATCGTATTCTTCTGAAGTTGTAGATTTCGGGATTAAAAACATTTGGGTCATCACTTCCTCCTCCTGCCATAAGAATAAAACCCAGAGCGATAACAGCGATTCCAATAGCCATCACGACATAGTTCTTCTTTCCAAAAACATAATCAGGTGTAAAAGGAGTGTTTTTAGTAGCTTGTTTTTTCATGTGTATCGTTATTAATTTCGTTAAATATCACTTCGTTATTAATCATTAACTTAGAAATATGTCCCATGTTGCTATCTCGGGTAAATATAGTCCATCTTTTAATACCAAACAAAGTAACTTTTTTATTTAGAATATTAGAACGCAATTGATCTAAATCAATATTGTATTGTAACCCTCTGTTAATATAATAGTGATGATGATCATTTTTAAGAGTAATAACGATATCAAAACCTGCGCCCTCTTGGAGATCGTCCACAATTCCTTCAATCTTCATAACATCATCAGGTTGAACATCACGTACAGGGCGAAATGTTTGAATCACTACTGCCATAAATCCAATAAATATTATCAAAACAATCGAAAACCATATTTTAGCAATTTTTTTCATTGTTTAGAATATTGGAGGTTTGTTTTTCATTCTGCTCATCACTATTAGAGCGATTCCTATCCCTATAAATGGAATACTTAATAATTGCCCCATATTTAACATCATTTCATCCTCGAATGCAACTTGATTTTCTTTAAAAACTTCTAGTAGCAATCTTGCCGAAAATAAGGTGGCCATTAATAGACCTAGAATAAATCCTTTATGTTGTATTAGATCCGTTTTTTTGTAGCAGTACCACAATATCCCAAAAATAATAAGATAAGAAAAGGCTTCATACAATTGGGTAGGATGTCTTGGGATCATATCGTCTCTCATAAATATAACACCATAGTTACTTTCTGTTGGCTTTCCGTAGATTTCAGAATTCATAAAATTTCCAAACCGTATAAATGCTGCAGTAATAGGAGCGCCAATAGCTACTCTATCCATAACCCAGAGTAAAGATGTTTTACTCTTATAACAATACAATAGAATTGCTAGAATTGCACCAATAGTACCTCCATGACTGGCTAATCCAGTAAAACCAGTAAAATGCCAGTTGTCATCTGTAATTTTAAATGGAAGAAAGATTTCTAGTGGATGCTGAGAGAAATAGGCAAAATCATAAAATAGACAGTGCCCGAGCCTTGCTCCTACTAATACACCAATAAAAAGAAAGGTAGATAGTTTTTCAAGATTTTCTGTAGGGACACCCTCAGATTTATATATTCTTTTCACAAGACCATAGCCTAGTAATAAACCAGTGACGAATAAAAGACCATAATAACGTAAAGGAAAAACACCAAACAACGTTACAATTTCAGGATCAACATTCCATTCTATTGGGCTCATTAGTATCTGGTATTAATAATATAATTCGTCAGTTCTTAGGTTTAAAAATCGTTGTGTAGCAAAGAAAGTACTGATCCATGTGATAAGTATTCCAATTCCAAAAACACCAGCAAACAAAATAACAAGTAAAATTTCATCATCCAGTAGTGCTAATTCGGGAAAGGTTTTGTTAAGATAATATAGAACAACACTAACTCCAACTAAGGCAACAAAAGCTCCTATCATGCCTAACCGAACACTTTTCCAGACAAAGGGTTTGCGAATGAATTTTTTTGTTGCTCCAACCATTTGCATAGTTTTAATGATGAATCTTTTGGAGTATACCGACAGACGAATAGAACTATTAATAAGTAGAACCGCAATAAATGTAAAAATACCGCTAATGAGTAATACCCAGAAACTGATTCGTTTTATGTTGTCATTAAGTAGCGAAATCAAGGGTTTGTCATAAATTACTTCATCTACAAAATCTTTCTTGACAATCGATGCGTTGATTTCCTCAATTTTGGCCTGATCCACAAAATCAGCTTTTAGATATACGTCAATTGAATTCTGAAGTGGATTATATCCAAGAAAATCCATAAAATTTTCTCCAATATCCTTGCTATGCTCTTCTGCAGCTTCGTCTTTAGAAATAAACGTGGTGGATTTGGTATATTCTGCTAATGCTAGAGTCTTTTCAAGTTGTTTTATCTCAACATCTTTGGCAGTATCCTTTAGGTAAATTGTAAGTGCGATTTTCTCTTTAAAGTGATCAGCAACTTTTTTTGTATTTAAAACCAATAGTCCTAATAAGCCCAATAAAAATAATACTAACGATATACTAATAACTACAGAAAAATAAGAAGAAATTAGTCGTCGTTTTTGGTATTTTTCAAAAGATGAACTCATAGATAATCTAATTTTCTGGTAAAAATAATAAAGTTAATGAGACTTCGTATTCTAAAATGCAGTACATTTTTAGAATACCTTAATCGAATTAATCCTGTTCCAGCACGGGATCTATAATTTTTTATTATAAAATGAGGCACATTTTAAAATAAATTAATCGAATTAATCCTGTTGTAGAATGGGAGTCTTTATTCTGTTTTGTATTTTAATTAACTTTGGTTTATATAAGAATAACGTATACTTGAATACAATCTTATTTATATAATTGATTTTAAATATGCATATAGTAGTTATAGGAGTTGGCGGTGTTGGTGGATATTTTGGAGGTAAAATAGCCAATTCAGGTCAAAAAGTAACATTAATAGCCAGAGGGAAGCATCTTGATGCTATTCGCAAAAATGGTTTACAAGTAAAGAGTATCGATGGTAATTTTGTAACTCATCCGTTCCTGGTAACCGATAATATTGATACTTTGGAAAAAGCAGATTTGGTATTGATTTGTACCAAGTCCTGGCAAGTAGCCGAAGCAGCAAAATTGATAATGCCTATTCTAAAAGAGAATACGGTGGTGATACCATTACAAAATGGAGCTGATAATGCAGAAAAAGTATGTGCTGTATTGGATAAAAAATATGTTCTGGGAGGATTGTGCAGGATTTACAGTAAAATAGAAGCTCCAGGTGTTATTTCTCATTTTGGTCATTCTCCAGAAGTTGTTTTTGGAGAATTAGATAAAAGCAAAACAGATCGTCTTCAAAACATAAAAGAAATATTTGATAAAGCTGGTTTTAAGAATACAATATCAGAAGATATTGAAGTAGATATATGGAGCAAATTTATGTTTATTGCTACGGTTAGCGGACTGGGAGCGTTAACTAGGGCTACAATTGGAGAAATGTATGAAAACCCAGATGTCAAAGAGCTTTTAGAGCAAACGGCAACCGAAATTTATAAAATTGGTACCGGCAAAAACATAAACTTACCAAAAGACCTTGTAGACCGAATAATGGTTTTTATTAGCAAGCAACCTTATGATTCTACAGCCTCTACACAACGAGATATTATAGAAGGTAGACCATCAGAATTAGATAATTTTAATGGTTTTATAGTAAAAGAAGGGATAAAATTAGGTATATCCACACCTATAAATGGATTTACCTACAGATGTTTACAGCCTATGGAGGTAAAGGCGAGAAGTGCTAAAAACTAAAACAAAAAAGAGTAGTAAACTCACATAAAATTGTAAATTTGCGGTCTTAATTTTAGAGGAATGAGCTACGATTTTAATACTATTGAAGCCAATTGGCAGAAATATTGGGCAGAGAAAGCAACGTTTAACGCAGAAAATAACAGGGAAAAGCCCAAATATTATGTTTTGGACATGTTTCCTTACCCATCAGGAGCAGGATTGCATGTTGGTCATCCACTAGGATATATAGCAAGTGATATCTATGCGAGATATAAGCGTCATAAAGGATTTAATGTATTGCATCCGCAAGGATATGATTCTTTTGGGTTGCCAGCAGAACAATATGCCATTCAAACGGGTCAGCATCCGGCGATTACAACCAGAGAAAATATAGCACGTTATCGTGAGCAATTAGATAAAATTGGGTTTTCTTTTGATTGGAGTAGAGAAGTTAAAACCAGTGACCCAAAGTTTTATAAATGGACCCAGTGGATCTTTATAGAACTTTTCAATTCCTGGTATGATAAGGATGCGGATAAAGCGAGAGTAATTACTGATCTCGAAGCTATTTTTACTAAAGAAGGGAATGCAAACGTAAATGCAGTTTGTGATGAAGATGTAGAACCATTTACAGCAGAAGGTTGGAATGGTTTTTCATCAAAAGAAAAACAAGAGGTATTGTTAAAATATAGGTTGACCTATTTAGCAGAAACCGAAGTAAATTGGTGTCCGCAATTAGGAACTGTTTTGGCAAATGATGAAATTGTAAACGGAGTTTCAGAACGTGGTGGGTATCCTGTGGTTCGTAAAAAAATGACGCAATGGAGTATGCGAATCTCTGCGTATGCACAACGATTATTAGATGGATTAGATACGATTGATTGGCCACAACCGCTAAAGGATTCTCAGACCAATTGGATAGGACGATCTCAAGGTGCAAGTGTAACTTTTAATGTAAAGGATCATGAGGCTACTATCGAAGTATTTACAACACGGCCAGATACTATTTTTGGAGTTAGTTTTATGACTTTGGCTCCAGAGCATGAATTGGTTCAAAAGATAACTACTTCTGAGCAGAAAGAAGAAGTACAAGCTTATGTAGAAGCCACGGCAAAACGTAGCGAACGTGAACGTATGGCTGATGTAAAAACCATTAGTGGAGTGTTTACCGGTGCATATGCCGAACATCCTTTTACCAAAGAACCAGTGCCGATTTGGATAGGAGACTATGTATTGGCGGGGTATGGTACAGGAGCTGTAATGGCTGTGCCATGTGGGGATCAGCGTGATTATGACTTTGCGAAATATTTTGAAATCGATATCCCTAATATTTTTGAAGGAGTTGATATTTCTGAAGAAGCTTTTGCCGATAAGGAAAATACCATCATTGCTAATTCTGATTTCTTAAATGGTTTAAGCTATAAGAAAGCAACAAAAACTGCTATTTTTGAGTTAGAAAAGATTGGTCAGGGAGAAGGAAAAATTAATTACCGACTACGTGATGCGGTATTTAGTCGTCAACGGTATTGGGGAGAGCCATTCCCGGTATATTATGTAGATGGCATGCCACAAATGATTGATGTAGCGCATTTACCGATCGCATTACCCGAAGTAGAAAAATATTTACCTACCGAAACTGGAGAGCCTCCTTTAGGTCGTGCTACAGTTTGGGCTTGGGACGCTAAGAATAATAAAGTGGTGTCTAACGATTTAATCGATGATACTAATGTATTTCCTTTAGAATTAAATACAATGCCAGGTTGGGCTGGGAGTTCATACTATTTTAATCGATATATGGATCCTCATAACGTAGATGAGGTATTTTCTAAGGAAGCAATTAACTACTGGAAAGAAGTAGATTTATATATTGGCGGAAGCGAACATGCAACGGGTCATTTGTTATATGCTCGTTTCTGGCAAAAATTCTTGTTTGATAGAGGTGTTGTGCCAGTTGATGAATTTGCCAAAAAACTGATCAATCAGGGGATGATTTTAGGGACTAGTGCTATAGTATATAGGATTAGTGGTTCGAATACATATGTCTCTAAGGGAATAAAAGATGAGTATGAAACCGAAGAACTTCGGGTTGATGTTAATATGATTAATGCTTCAGATGAACTGATTCCAGAAGAGTTAATGAGCTGGCAACCTCAATTTAAAGATGCAGAATTTATTCTGGAAGATGGTAAATTTATTGTTGGCCGTGAAGTTGAAAAAATGTCTAAACGATGGTATAATGTAGTCAATCCAGACGGTATTTGCGAGCAATATGGTGCAGATAGTTTACGATTATACGAGATGTTTTTAGGACCGCTAGAACAGGCTAAGCCCTGGAATACTGCAGGGATTACTGGAGTGCATTCTTTTTTAAAAAAATTGTGGAAATTATATCATAATGGAGATGTTTTTGATGTAACTGATGAAGCACCTACCAAAGACAGTCTTAAGACCTTACATAAAACCATTAAAAAAGTAGAAGAAGATATTGAGAATTTTAGTTTTAATACTTCGGTAAGTACCTTTATGATTGCAGTGAATGAATTAACTGCTCAGAAATGTAATTCGAGAGTGATATTAGAACCATTGACAATACTGGTTTCTCCTTATGCACCACATATTGCCGAGGAGTTATGGCAAAAACTAGGGCATAGTGAATCTATTGCTACTGAAGCATTCCCAATATTCGAAGAAAAGCACTTAGTAGAAAGTACAAAGCAATATCCAATTTCGTTTAATGGTAAAACACGTTTTACATTAGAATTGTCTTTAGATTTAAGTAAAGATGAGATCGAGGCCGAGGTGATGGGACATGAAAAAACGAAACAACAACTAGATGGACGAACACCTAAAAAGGTAATTGTTGTTCCTGGTAAGATTGTTAATGTGGTTGGATAAGTAACCTTAATAATAATTGACAAGAGTTTTAATCTACCTTTATTGTCGAATTCTAAGGCTCTTGAAGGGTGAGTATTGTTATGAGAATTTGTAGAATCGTACACTGAGTCTGTCGAAGTGTACTCTTTTTTTTAGATTATGATAAATCCAATAGAAATCTTAGGATTAGTGGCAGCAATATTAACCACAACTGCTTTTTTACCACAGGTTTACAAAACTTGGAAAACAAAATCTACCGATAGTTTATCATTGTCAATGTTGTATATTTTTGTCATTGGAGTGCTTTGTTGGCTTATTTATGGTTTTTTAATCAATAGTGTACCCATCATTTTAGCGAATTTCATAACCGCGATATCAGGATTTCTATTACTTTATTTTAAGTATCGATATAAAAACTAATAGAAATTTTCAATTTTTCTTGTTTTTTAACAAATAAAGTGATAACCTAGTAAAATTATTGATAAAATATTTTTAGGGTATCTTTTATTGTTTTATTTCATAAAAACAGCTATTTTCGACCAAAAAATAAGAATATGATAATTGGTGTTCCTAAGGAAATCAAAAATAACGAGAACAGAGTAGGTCTTACACCTGCCGGGACTATGGAGCTTGTTAAACATGGTCATACCGTTTTCATTCAGCAAAATGCTGGTCTTCAAAGTGGTTTTGAGGACGAAGAATATACCAAAGCTGGAGGTAAAATATTGGCTACCATTGAAGAGGTGTATCAAACTGCTGAGATGATTATTAAAGTAAAGGAACCTATTGAGCAGGAATATACATTGATTAAAAAAGATCAATTAGTATTTACATATTTTCACTTTGCATCTAGTGAACCTCTTACCAAAGCTATGATTGATAGTGGATCGGTTTGTGTTTCTTATGAAACTGTTGAAGATCCTGATCGTAGTTTGCCGTTATTAACTCCGATGAGTGAAGTAGCTGGTCGTATGTCTATTCAGCAAGGAGCAAAATATCTTGAAAAACCGTTAAAAGGTATAGGGATTCTTTTAGGAGGAGTTCCAGGGGTGGCACCAGCAAAGGTGTTGGTACTTGGAGGCGGAGTTGTTGGGACACAGGCAGCAAAAATGGCAGCGGGAATGGGTGCAGATGTAACAATTTTGGATATTAGTATAAAGAGATTACGTTATCTTGATGATGTAATGTCTGCTAATGTGAATACAGAATTTTCTAACGAACATAATATTCGTAAACATATAAAAACTTCAGATTTAATTATTGGAGGAGTATTAATACCAGGAGCTAAGGCACCTAAATTAATTACCCGAGATATGCTGAAGGAGATGCGTCCGGGAACTGTATTAGTTGATGTGGCGGTTGATCAAGGTGGTTGTTTTGAAACAACAAAACCTACAACTCACCAGGATCCTGTGTATATTATTGACGATGTAGTGCATTATTCTGTGGCAAATATGCCAGGAGCTGTGCCATATACTTCAACTTTGGCATTAACTAATGTCACTTTGCCATATGCAATACAATTGGCAAATAAGGGTTGGAAAAAGGCTTGTGCAGAGAATGAACCACTTAAAAAAGGACTAAATGTTATTAACGGTGACGTAGTGTATCCTGCGATATCAGAAGCTTTTAACCTTCCTCTAGAGGATGTGAATGGATATTTAAAGTAGACTCGATTTATTGGCTAACTCAAGTTTATTTAAACAAAGACCTCGCTATTTTGGCGAGGTTTTTGTATTTTATGTACCCGTATTAATAAGTATAAAAAGTATTGAATTATGATGGGATATTATATCATTGCAGGGATTATATTTCTTGTGAGTTCATATGTAAGCAATAAACTTAAAAGTAAATTCAAGAAATATTCTAATGTTCATTTGCAAAATGGAATGAGCGGAGCAGAAATTGCGACAAAGATGTTACACGATAATGGGATACGAGATGTGAAAGTAATTTCGACACCAGGAATGCTAACCGATCATTATAATCCGTTGAATAAAACAGTGAATTTAAGTGAAGGAGTATACAATCAACGTAATGCCGCCGCTGCCGCTGTTGCTGCTCATGAGTGTGGACATGCTGTACAGCATGCTACTGCCTATAGTTGGTTAACCATGCGATCCAAAATAGTGCCAGCAGTAGGGATTTCTAGTAAACTCTCTAACTTGGTCATTATGGCAGGATTAGTTTTATCTGCTTCAGGGATGGTGCTTGGAAATACTATTTTCTTAGTCGGTATTTTGCTCTTTGGAGTGACTACTTTATTTACATTTATAACATTACCTGTAGAGTATGATGCAAGTAATAGAGCGCTGGCTTGGTTAGAAAAGACAAATATGGTAACTAGAGAAGAGCATGCTGCTTCTAAAGATGCCTTAAAATGGGCGGCCAGAACATATCTGGTTGCTGCTTTAGGTTCGTTAGCCACATTACTCTATTTTATTTCCATTTTTTTAGGTAGAAGAGATTAAATAATTTATGGATCAGATCTTATCTGTTTTCTGACGGGTAAGGTCTGATTATATTTTAATCTGCCGATCAATTTGCTGATCCAGTGATATGAAAGTTTCTGTTCTGGATACTCCTTCTATTGCCTGGATATCTTTGTTTAAAACAATCATTAAGTGCTCATTATCTTTGCATAAGATTTTAATAAAAATAGACCAATTTCCTGTGGTATAATGGCATTCAATTACTTCAGGAATTTCTTGCAGTTGTTTTACAGCTTTAGGATTGCTTACGGCTTTGTCCAGGTATACTCCAACGAAAGCCATGGTTTTGTATCCAAGTACTTTGGGGTCTATAACAAATTTTGACCCTGCGATAAGCCCTGAGGCTTCTAATTTGCGCAGTCTTTGATGAATAGCTGCTCCAGAAATACCAACTTTTCTTGCGATTTCAAGAATAGGCCTTCGTGCGTCTTCCATAAGATTACGTAGGATTTCTTTATCAATTCCATCAATTTTCAAAGTTGAATTTTGATTTTTCATAATATACAAAGTTACAGATATTAATTAAAAACGCAATTAATGCTTTTTAATTGAAATGCAAAAGCATGTATTTTTGTAAAATTGATGGATGTGTAAAGTTGAAATATATTTTATTGTAATATTTTGTTATGTAGATTTCCTTTCTATACTACTAATGTGATTTATCCTTTTACTCCATCAGGATTATAACCAAGATAGTCACGTTCTTTTTCTTTAAATATAATACCGTACTCTTCAAGCTCTTTAAGTATGGGAGCATATACTTCTTCATGGATAGGTATCTGAACCCCTGTAAGAGAAATTTGTTTGTTTAGTATGCGCAGGGTGGCCATTGCAACAGGGAGTCCCACAGTTCGAGCCATAGCAGTATATGTTTGATCTTCACCAGTGCTTACCATAGTTGCATCTATTTGTTTTTGTTGACCATTAAACTCATAACCAAATTTATGATACATGACGATCATATCCTTATCACCGTCATCCAGTGTCCATTTGTCCATCAAAATCTTTTGAAGTCCTTGCGCTGGTGTTGCATTTGGAATTCCAATTTTTTTATTAGGATTGAAAAGATCAAGCTCTAGAAGCTTATCCCACATGATGTCATCCTGATCTATTTTGAGGTAATGACGAAGTTTTAATTCTACCGAATCAGAAGGAGAGTAGGCTAAAAAAGAGTTCGTAAAATCTCGATAACTCATATGCTCAGAGTTCATAATAGTATAATCATCAGCAGTCATGCCTAATTGCACAAAGGTATTCCAGGCTCTGGAGAACCCTACTCTTCTTATGGTCCCTCGATAAAGGGTTAAGATATCTTCTAATCCATAGATGCTCTGGTATTTTAATGAATTCCGGTTTGCATATGCCTCAAAACGACCATAACCTTCAACCTCTAAAAATTCTGTTCTTCTAAATAATTTATGATATGGTATATATTTATATGTGCCTTCCTGAAGAAACTCTGCTGCTCCACCTTGCCCAGCTACTACTACATTACGGGGATTCCAGGTGAATTTATAATTCCAAAGATTAGTATCGCTTTCGGGAGCTACTAACCCGCCTGTAAAGGATTCAAATAGAATTATTTTTCCTCCTTGGTTACGTATGCGATCTATAACTTGCATAGCACTCATATGGTCAATGCCAGGATCTACCCCAATTTCATTCATGAAAATCAATCCCTTTTCTCGAACTTCAGTATCGAGTTCTTGCATCTCTTTACTTACATAGGAGGCAGTAACCATACATTTGTTAAACGTCAAACAATCTTTTGCAACTTCGATATGAAAACGTGCAGGAAGCATAGAAACTACAATGTCAGCATCTTGAATAGCATTTTGACGAGAAGTTTGATCAAAAACATCCAAAAGAATTGCTTTGGTGTTTGGGTGATCATTTGCCAAGTTTTTGGCATTTTCAACAGAAATATCACCTATCGTTATAAATAAATTCTCAGTAATAGATTTATCCTGAAAATATTTAATTAATACCGCTGTAGATTTACCTGCACCAATAACTAAGATCTTTCGCATACCTGATGATATTTTAATAACTTTGATACGAATGTAGTAAATACCGTAAAAAGTAGGTTCTCAATTTTGACGGATTAATTATGTTTTTGATAAAAATGTGTCTAAATTTTAAAATTTAATAGCTAGTATAGTCAATTATGAATAAAATATCTACGAATAAAACAATTTTGATTATGGGGGGTGTGATGGGATTGCTTGCGGTGTTATTAGGAGCTTTTGGAGCTCATGGATTGGAGAAATTAGTGAACGCAGAAAGTATTGATTCTTTTACTACCGGAGTCAGATACCAAATGTATCATGCGATTGTGTGTTTGATTTTAGGAAATATGACTATTTTGAGTTCTACTTCCAAAAAGAGAATTTTTTATTTATTTCTGGGGGGAATAACCCTTTTTTCGGGGTCAATATACCTTTTGGTAATAGATGAAGTATTAGGGGTTTCTCTGTCAAGTATTGGTTTTATTACACCTTTAGGAGGTTTTTTGTTAATTCTTGGATGGATTTTCTTTATAATTTCGTTAGTTAAGATTAAATGATTTTTTATCGGTTGGTGTGATTATTATTTATAATTTTGCACGTACATAACAAAACACAACATATTTTTATGGAACCACTGTATCCAATTACGAAAACGTTTTCGTTAAAGCATTACGGTATTGAAAATGCTACAATGCGCTACCAATTATCACCTCAAGATCTTGAGGATGAAGTAGTGCAAAAAGGTCAGGGAAAGATTACGTCATCAGGCGCACTGGCAATTAACACCGGTGAATTTACTGGTCGTTCTCCTATGGATCGTTTTATTGTTAAAGATCAGATCACACAAGACAAAGTGTGGTGGGGAGATATCAACATTCCTTTTGATCCAGATGCATTTGATGCACTGTACGATAAGGTAACAAACTACCTTTCTGGAAAAGAGGTTTTTGTGCGTGATAGCTATGCTTGTGCAGATCCCGAGTATAAATTAAATATACGTGTGATTAACGAGTATCCTTGGTCAAATATGTTTGCGTATAATATGTTTTTGAGGCCAACAGATGAGGAGTTAAAAGATTTTGATCCAGAATGGTTAATTGTTAATGCACCAGGTTTTATGGCAGATGCTGCTGTAGATGGTACGCGCCAACACAATTTTGCGATATTAAATTTTGAAAAAAAGATTGCATTAATAGGAGGTACAGGATATACTGGAGAAATTAAAAAAGGTATTTTTTCTGCGTTGAATTTTATTTTACCTGTGTATAAGGAATCGCTTCCTATGCATTGTTCTGCTAACGTAGGAGAAGATGGAGATACTGCTATATTTTTTGGTCTTTCTGGTACTGGTAAAACTACATTGTCTACAGACCCTAACCGTAAATTGATAGGGGATGATGAGCATGGGTGGACTAAAGAAAATACCATATTCAATTTTGAAGGAGGGTGTTATGCAAAAGTTATTGACCTTGCCGAAGAGAAAGAGCCTGAAATATATAGAGCAATTAAAAAAGGAGCAATTCTTGAGAATGTAATCATTGGCGATAACGGTGTTGTAGATTTTGCTGATACGTCAATTACTCAAAATACCAGAGTTAGCTATCCAATTCATCATATTGAAAATATACAGAAACCTTCTATTGGTAAAAACCCAAAGAATATATTCTTTTTGACTGCTGATGCTTTTGGAGTAATTCCTCCGATTTCTAAGCTAACACCTAGTCAGGCAGCATATCATTTTATGTCTGGATATACTGCAAAAGTAGCAGGTACAGAAGCAGGGATTGTAGAGCCTACACCTTCGTTTTCTGCATGTTTTGGAGCACCATTTATGCCGTTGCATCCTGCTAAATATGCAGAGATGTTAATTAAGAAAATGAATGATACTGGTGTAAATGTGTGGCTTGTAAATACAGGTTGGACTGGAGGGTCTTATGGTGTAGGAACCCGAATGAAACTGAAGTATACTCGAGCTATGATAAACGCAGTGTTAAACGGAGATTTAGGAACATATTCATACGACAAATATCACATTCACTCGGTATTTGGAGTAGCGCAACCAAGAGAGTGTCCTGGTGTTCCTACAAGTGTGTTGAGTCCGAGAGCTACTTGGAATGATGATGAAGCGTATTACACAACTGCATTTAAGTTAACAAATGCTTTTAGAGAGAATTTCAAAAAATTCGAAGCTTATGCTAACGAAGAAATTAGACGAGGAGGTCCACAGCGTTACTCTTTTTAAAGGAAAAGAATACTAATATTAAAATAAAAAGGTCTGAAAATTAATTTTCAGACCTTTTTATTTATATTGTCTTGTCCTAAAATAAGTTGACACAAAATTGACTTATTTATGAAACATTCAGAACAACCAAGGAAGAAGCGTACACAACGAGATTACAATTTAGGCTTTAAATTAGCAGTAGTTGCCCAAGTTGAAAAAGGTGAGCTGACCTATAAGCAAGCCCAAAAATCTTATGGTATACAGGGGAGAAGTACTGTTTTGGTTTGGTTACGAAAACATGGTACTTTAGACTGGAGTAAACCAATTCAACACCAAATGCCAAAATCAAAAGAAACACCAGCACAAAAGATCAAGCGATTAGAGCGTGAGCTTTCGGATGAAAAACTCAAAAATGAGATTCTCAATACCATGATCGATATTTCAGATAAACAATATGGCACTGGGATCAGAAAAAAGTTTTTACCCAATCAATCAGATGCATCCAGCAACAAAGACCAATAAGTCTGTCACGTTGTTGTCGATTGTTTGGGATCAGTAGACAGGCGATCTATCAATCACAAAAGCGATCACTGGCTCGTAATAAGCAACTTAGT
Organism: Aquimarina algiphila; assembly: GCF_007489275.1. Lineage (GTDB taxonomy): Bacteria > Bacteroidota > Bacteroidia > Flavobacteriales > Flavobacteriaceae > Aquimarina > Aquimarina algiphila. The sequence continues at coordinate 1,586 of NZ_VLNR01000009.1, read as the reverse complement.
CAGGTAAAATATCTAGTACAACAAGTTCCAATGGATATGCCTAGGCTAGGTACTAGAAAACTATATTTTTTATTGAAAGAAGAGTTTGATCGTCAAGGAATCAAAATAGGAAGAGATGCTCTATTTGATTACCTAGGTAGTGAATCCCTATTGATAAAACCAAAGAAAAACTATACAAAAACCACAAATTCTAAACATTGGCTTAGAAAACATCCTAACTTAATGAAAGATACTAGTCCTTCAAGACCTGAAGAGTTTTTTGTTAGCGATATCACCTATATTAAAAGCAGAGAAAGAACTCATTATTTATCATTGGTTACCGATGCTTATAGTAGAAAAATAATGGACTACCACCTTAGTGATGATATGAGTGCAGAAAATGTGGTACAGGCCATAAAAATGGCAACTCATAATAGAAAAACTACTAAAGATCTGATACATCATTCCGATAGAGGTTTACAGTATTGTTCTGCCACCTATCTGTCAGCATTAGAAAAACATAAGATAATTCCATCAATGACCGATGGGTATGATTGTTATCAAAATGCACTTGCTGAACGAATCAATGGAATATTGAAAGGTGAATTTTTAATCAATATCTGTAATAATAGAACAGAACTCAAAAAATTAATAGAACAATCCATAGAAACTTATAATAACAAAAGACCACATTGGAGTCTTAATTTAAAAACACCTAATTTTGTACATAACAAAAAATCCTGTGAAGCTAGCTTCACAGGACTAAATTAAATATCGTAAAATTGTCAACCTATTTTAGGACGACTCAATCAATTATTTTGACTCTGACTCTACTTTCTTTTTTAAAACAAATGTTAATGTTCTTGTTCCTTTTCTTTCTAAATCTGTACCAAAAGAATACACAAAACTTAACTCACCATTATTAAAAGTTAAATCATTAACAGAATGTGGTAAATCTTCTTTAAAACCAACATCCATACCTTTTAAAATTAAGTTATTACCTTCTTTATTTACCTCCCATTTAAAAGAACTCACTGTAATAGATCCTGATCTGTAAATACGATAAACTCCTGTATTATCTTCTTTAAAGTACAACTCAGCAGAAAGATTTGTATTTTGAGTTTGATCATCTAAGGTATAATCATCGTCATAAAATATAGTAGTATTACCATCTATCACTGACACAAGTTTAGCTTTTTGGGCAATAAATTCTCCTACAAAATCTGCTTCTGTGAATTTCGCAAATGAGCAAGATACTGTATACTCTTGAGTTGTACCATCTTCTGCCGTTACTGTATATATTACTGGAGTACTATAATCTATAGCTGTTGTTGGGTCTGGGCTAATACTTGCTTTATCCGATATAACTGCTGTTGCTTTTAATCCCGTCTTTGATGTTCCTGATGGTAAAATTACTACTATTGTTTTAGAAGACTCATCTATAACTCCGTCTATTCCTTCTGTTGTTGTAAACTTAGTTATTGATTTTTCTGTACTAGCTGCACTTAACACAGTTACTGTTATTGTATACTCTTTGGTTGTACCATCTTCTGCTGTTACTGTAAATTTCACTGGATTGCTATAATCTATAGCTGTTGTTGGGTCTG
>NZ_VLNR01000089.1 GCF_007489275.1 Aquimarina algiphila | reverse complement strand
GGAGAGTCGATGAGAAGAAAAAGAAAAAAATCGTAATTTTAACACTGAAATAAACACGCTTTTGGGAACTGTTTTGCTATGCTCTATTTAAACAGGAATACCCGGGTCAATTTCATAGGAATCTCCAATATAATGTCGTATTAAGGAGATGTTATTTTTAGCTATAAAGAATGAGATGACATATGGCATCATATCCTTAAATCTGTATGAATTGAAAAGAGGCTATAGATTTTCCAAATGATTCTCTTTTCCTAGTATATGTAGTATTTAAGGGCATTCTGATAAGCTACCAAGAGTTTCCATGCGATACCTGCTCTGGTCATATGAAGTACCTGCCGTATCCCAAAATCAATTTGCATTTTGTAATTGATCGCTTTCTGAAATTAATCTTTTATTAAGAACTTTCTTGATATTGACTTCTAAGTGATAGTGCAAATTGCATTAGGTCAATATCTGCGTATATTCCGTAATTATTGCTTAAACAACCTTTAATTCCATCATCACATGCAATTAAAAATAGAATAGAAACGTCACTAGGATCATTCAATCCTTCGTACCTGCAATATTCTACCAAAACACAATCGTTTTTAGTATATCCCTTATTAGTTGCGCGATCATATATGATATTGTCTTTGAATAAAAAATCCACGGCAAACCCATTTTCTTTAGCTATCTGAATATCCTCAAGAATTGTTTTGTGTGATGATAGTATCATATTTGTGTCTTTAGATGAGTACATATAAATTCTAAATCAGTATGAGGTATTTCACCTAATTCCCATTTTGATTATAAAAAGTTTTTAGGAGTAAAACAGGAGTATAGGGTTAGGGTAATTTAAGTTATCTAAAAATTATAGTCGCACATGTTTCAATATTCATTTTTTTGATTAGTTATTGCAGCCATTGGGTAAAAGAAAAGCCTTCAGTCCTATACTCGCTAATACTACTCCCAAAGCAATTTGCACATACTCATATACACTCTGTATTATTTGATTTTTAGTCATATGGATTTTATTTAAAATACAGTTATATAATCTGCGATAGCTTCTGATTGCTGTGGATCCATCTGTATGATAGGAACCGAATACAATATTGGCATATTAGAAGGATACATTTTTCTAAGACGATCATTTAAATTGTTAAACTGTAAGGATCTAATAATTCCAGAGATTAGTGTCTTATTTAATCGATGTGTTTGGTTTTTTCTGTCAATTTTAGCCAATACACAATTTTCTAAGATCATAACTGTTAAAAGATACTTACCTCTTAATAAGAATTCGACGATTTCATCTGCTTGTGATTTACTTTTAGGAATGATCCATATTTTTACCATGACTTTTTGATTTAAGATTTAAAATAGGAGCTCTCTGATTTTCCTGTTTTTAAAATGGACGATAATTCTTCTAATGGTATTTCTAGAAAATAATTTCCCGAATATGTTGGACATACTGCACAGTCATCAAAATAAAATTTTATGTGCTCAGAATTGACAACAAAATTATTCTTGGATACCTCAAATTTATCTTTAGTAAACTCCCAACAATCATTAAAAGAGTCTTGTCCTCCAATACGTGCCTGTAATTCTTGATTTAGTTTAAATAGTAAGAATTTATCGCTATTGTTCTCAAATAAATCGCTGTATGTAATAAACATACCTGTCTTTAAATCGTAGTTTAAGCCTTTGAACATAAAAGAGTTGTGATGCTCTTCATCATAATAATTTGTTTTATATAATAGAACGCTTAAAAATTGATCATTCTTAGTATAAATTTTATAATCAATATTCCTTCGCTTTCTTTCAGCATCCTTAAATATAGGGTCACAGGATAAATCATTATTATGAAGTACTTGCTGGACTGATTTTTCTGTTCTTAAGTACGTCTTTTCTATAAAAGAATTAAAACTGCTGAATACAGGATTATATTCTTCATCGAGATGAGGGTATTTATAATCAAGAATTAAGGAACCTTCCTCTTTATAAAATTTTTGAGTACTGATAAAATTTTCCTGTAAAGTATTTTGTTTTGCTAACCAATAATCTGACTTGTCATCTGATATTTGTGCCGTTTTTGAATCTTGATAAACCACTCCAAAACGAGAATCATTTGAAATGGTATTACAAGATATAAGGATAATAGCTAAAGAAATATAAATTAGTTTTTTCATCTTTTAAGGTTATTTGATATTCTTATTATTTGAATCAAATTTCCATAAAATGTTTCATATATTTTTATTTATATTTATAATCATTTACATAAAATTATTTAATATAAATAGTTTTTATAAAACTGGGGTACGACAAATTTCCCGATTGCTCATCCCCTAATCTTTGAAGGGGAAATTCAACTTATATCTTTAGTAGGGTTAGGGAATTATTAGCAAAGGAATTTAAATCTAAAAAATCAAATTTTTCAAATAAAAGGAAGATCAATAAATATAATAGCAAACCAGTATTGAAATCTAATATTTAAATGAGTTTTTATAAGCTCGAAAACACGTTTCATTTACAAAAAAACACTAAAACTCAGGTATTATATATACAGTCATTAAATAAAAAGTAATAAATAATTATTTAGAAGCTTTCGAATCTTTTTTTGATGATCGTACTTTTTTCCTTTTTCAAATACTCAAGAAAGGCTGTAGCAACTAAAGAGAATTTTTTATCCTTAAGCCAAATCATATGCCAATTAGATTTGATCGGGAAACCTTTTATCGGAATAATCTGTAAACGTCCCGTTTTAAGTTCGTTTCGTATTCCAATAAGAGGCATAATAGAATATCCGAGTCCTGCAGTCACGGCTTGTTTTACAGCTTCATTAGAGGTAAGCTCCATTTTTTTACTTACGGGTAGATTATTCTTTTCAATAAACCTTTCCATAGTGTACCTGGTACCTGATCCTTGTTCTCGATAAATTAAAGGTAATTTTGTAAAAATAGATTTATCATATACCTTTTTTTCGAATTTTTCATCTTTATTTCCTACCAAATAAAGTTGATTCTCCATTAATTTAATTTTTTCTATCTGTAATTTATCAGGAAGAACAGATACTAATGAAAAATCTACTGTATTTTTTTCTAAACTATGAATCACCTGTGCCTTATTAGTAACATCAAGAATAAGCTCTACTCCCTTATGTTGCTTTATAAAATCAGATAAGAAATAGGGCATAATATATTTGCCTGTGGATACCACCGAAATTTTTAACACCCCAGATAGCTGTCCTTGATATGCTAATGTTTTATGGTTTATATCCTTTACTTCCTGTAAGATTTTCTCTGCAGCCATTGCAATTTCTTTCCCAAAATCTGTCACGTATAACTTTCTCCCAATTACTTCAGTTAATGGAATTGGAAATTGATTCTGAAAATTTCTTAACTGTATAGAAACCGCTGGCTGTGTTAAATGCAGCTCTTCAGAAGCTTTAGTAATGCTCTGTTTTTCAACTATTTTAGAAAAAATCTGTAATTGATGAAGAGTATAATGCATAAAATAAACTTATATAATTGATTATAAATATAAATAAAAATATATGAAATAATACATACACCTTTGCATAAAATAAAACCAATGAGAGATTTTAATCAAAAGAAAAAAGAATTTCAAAAAGTAAAAGTCATGCCATCATATTTTGAAAGAAAAAAAGAATTATCCAAAATCATTAACTTCATTATAATTGCAATCCTTTTCCTATTATTTATTATACTTTCTATAAGAAGTAGTCATCTTTTTTTAAAAGAAATTCTAGTGTGTACGGCCATAGTAAGTTTATTGTGTATCCCACGATTTATATCTAAAAACAACTAATAAACAACTTCCTGTTTTTCAAATAAATCACCATAACAATATCAGATTAAAGTATATATGGATTTACATTTACTTATCGACAATCTAACCAACCCTGCATTACTTTTTTTCTTCTTAGGAGTAATTGCAGTTCAACTTAAAAGCGATCTTTCTATTCCCGAAAACTCATCAAAATTCATTTCATTATACCTTTTACTTTCGATAGGATTTAAGGGAGGACAAGAGCTTTCACACAGCGTATTTAGTACAGAAATACTATGGTCGTTACTCTTTGGAATATTTCTGGCTATTTTCATTCCTGTATATTCATATTTTATATTAAGAAGAAAATTTAGTGTAGATAATGCAGGAGCTATTGCGGCATCTTATGGTTCTGTGAGTGCTGTTACCTTTGTGACAACCATATCGTTTTTAGAAATGGAACAGATTGCTTTTAGTGGACATATGGTTGCTGTAATGGCATTAATGGAAGCTCCTTCTATAATGGTAGGGTTATTACTAATCACAATTTTCAAAAAAAATAAAAAAGAAGATAAAATTCCTATGAAAACTGTAATTCATCATGCTCTTACCAATGGTAGCGTATTACTAATAATAGGTAGCTTGATTGTAGGTCTACTTGCAAGTGAAGCGCAAGCTGAAGGTATCAAACCTTTTACTACAGATATATTTAAGGGGTTCCTAGCTGTTTTTCTTCTTGATATGGGAATCACTAGTGGACGTAAACTTTCTGATTTTATTAAAAAAGGATGGTTTGCATTTCTATTTGCCATCATTATACCAATTATTAATGGTTGTATTGTTGCGGTTGTAAGTGGTTTTTTTAGCTCTGGAGAAGGAAATAGACTTCTATTTGCCATACTAGCCGCTAGTGCATCTTATATCGCGGTACCTGCAGCAATGAAACTTGCAATTCCAAAAGCTAATCCAAGTCTTTATATCCCTATGGCTCTTGCAATCACTTTTCCTTTTAATATAACATTAGGAATGCCGCTATACCTATGCATTATACAGCTATCATAACAATTGTTTATGATGACAATAAAATATATAAATAAAAATATATAACATATTAATTCAACCTTTGTAGTATAAATAAAAAAATAATATAAAAACATGGAAGCCATAGTAAAAACATCAAAAGAAGTGAAAACAGAGCAAAAAATAAGCTTGATTGATGGCCATTTTACAGCATCAGAAGCAGCAGATATTATTAACTCTGTACTTAATGTAAAAATTAATTTTCACAAACTAAACCGTTTATCAATTACTGAAGGAAATGCTAGTGACAATTGTGAATATGATAGTGGAAGAATAGATGAATTATTACGTGAGCAAATTATAGCTAAAGAATTCTTTGCTCAAGCAAGGTTAGAAGGAAAGAAACTTAAAATGAATAGTACAATCCATATTTCTGTTGAAGATTAGTATTTGGATGATTCCAAATAATTGAAAAATTTATACTCAACTCAACTTTACTAATACTCTTAACTAATTAGTAAATAGTGGCTCTCAATTTTTGAGTCACTATTTCTATTATAAAAATGTATGATATTACAAAGTAGTATTCCTAATGTTATTGTAGGAGACCATTCCACTTCTTAGTACAAAAACTTACATAGAAATATTGTATAGAGAAAAGAAAATTAGAGTGCAGTAAATCATTATTTTTAACCAATACGATTACTACGTTTTTTAAATCAATTCAATACATTAATTTTTAATACACTAAACACTTCCACTCTTAAAATCTGTAAAAATTAGCTCTATAAAGCAGGAACTATTGAACACTCCTAACAGTTCAAAAAAAATCTTAGAAATACAGTTATAACTTATGAGAAGTCTAAGTAATCTTTCTGTCTTCAACATATCAAACTTTTTTCGGCATAAGATTATTTAATCTCATTATTTAGTACAGAAAAAAGAGCATTAAGTTTGACTAACATTATTCAACATCATGAAGAACACCAATTACTAAAGTGTTAAAAATCAATAAATTGATAGTGCTCGTCTATTTTTTGTACACTTTTTTTAACAACTAATCTCGTTAAGTCCACGTATTGTATACTTCATTTTTATTGGACATATTTATACTCTCTTTAACTTTATAAAAAAAGAAAAAAATGGACAAATTAACTCAGTTTTTTAGCGAACTGTTAACCAATGAAGACAAATTAGACCGTTTTAATTCAGGCTCAAGCGAGGATGAAATAGCTAATAACCGACAAAGCATGTTGAGTGCAGCGGGAGTAAATTATACAAAAGAGATGATTAGAATGACCTCTCAGGACTTGCAAAAATTAATGGAGAAAGAGCTTTCTCAAAAAACAGGTGATGATTTAAAAACAACAATTTGCGGACTGATTGCAAAACAAATGCTAGAATATCCAGAACGCACAGCAATTATCGATGGTGAGATCAAAATTGACTATAAAAGCCTCATAAAACGAGCTAATGAAGTTGCCGGAGAGCTTATGAACCGTGGTATAAAACCAGGATCATTGGTTGGAGTTTGTATGAACCGCTCTTGGGAACTGATAGCTACGTTACTTGGTGTGATGCAAGCTGGATGTGCGTATGTACCTTTGGATCCCACATATCCGCAAGATAGAATTCAATATATGTTAGAGCATTCTCGCGCTGTTGCCGCTATTGTGGATAATCAATCCTCTGCAAACTTATGCAGTCAAGTACCTGAACTTTTATGGATCAATGCATTAGGAAATCATACAGATTGCTTAATACGACCATCAGAGAACGATTTGGCATATGTAATTTACACTTCTGGTTCAACAGGAAAACCAAAAGGAGTAGCTGTAGAACACAAAAGTGTGGTATACATGAGTCAATCGATGCGCAAACTATTCAGTAATGAAGAGTTAAAAGGAGTGTTTGCTGGTGCCTCTGTGTGTTTCGATACTTCGGTTATGGAAACCATGGGTACTTTATCACTTGGTGGTACAGTGATACTTGCAAAAAATGCACTGGAGTTAACTAATCTTCCTGCAATAGATCAGGTGAGAACATGTGTAATGGTTGCCTCCTCAATGCAAGCATTACTTGCTACTGAAAGATTACCTGAGGGGATACAATGTTTAGTTTTTGGAGGTGAAGCCCTCAAACGCTCACTGGTTGAACAGGTATATGCACAAAATCCTGATCTACGTGTATTAAATGCATATGGCCCTACCGAAGACACCGTGTATTCAACCATTGCCGAAGTTCCTCTTGGCACCAAAGTCGTAACTATCGGTAAATCCGTACCAAACTCGCGTGCGTACATTTTGGATGATGATTTACAACCTGTTTCTACAGGAGTAGCTGGAGAATTATATCTTGCAGGAAGCAAGCTTGCAAAGGGATACTTGCACGATGAAGCCCTCACCAAGGAACGTTTTATAGAGATAGAATCTAACGACCTTATTCCTGATAATCGATTATACAAAACAGGTGATTTGTGTCGTTGGACAGAAAATAGAGAGATCGAATTTCTTGGTCGAGTAGACCAACAAGTAAAAATAAGGGGTTTTCGAATTGAACTTGAAGAAATTGAATCAACCCTTGAATCTATGCAAGGGATTGACGCCGCTGCGGCAGCAGCCGTAGACGGAGGCATTGGTCAGAAAATACTAGTGGTCTATGTTGTAAGTCGTGATGAAACGGTAACAGAAGAGAGAGTAAAATCTTATTTATCACAACGATTGCCAAAATACATGGTTCCTCAGATTGTAAAACACCTAAAAGAACTACCTCTTTTACCTAATGACAAACTGGATCGCAAAAAACTCATGAATTTAGAAAAGGAGGAGCCTATTAAACAAAGTCCAGTTACCATATCCTCAAATGTAGAAGCTACCAAAAGCACCAACATTCTCATGCAACATTTGCTTGGTTCTAAAAAGGAAAAACAAGAAGTAATACTTTCGATCATTCAGAACGAAGTGGCTTCTCTCCTCAACTTAGGTGATCCTGCAAATGTAGCATCAAATCATTCATTCGATGACCTTGGTCTTGACTCCTTAACTACATTGGAGTTTAGTAGTCGACTCACCAAATTATTAGGGCAAAAACTGCCTGCTCAAGCAATTTTTGAACACTCTACTCCAAATGCGTTGGTCAATTATATTATCAACATAATGGGAAGCAGTGAGGATAATCAGGCAACAGATAAATTGCCTAGTGTAGCTACAGATTCACTTGCTAGTTTTCAAACACATATCCAATCAAGTCATCCAACATTTCAAGCTGCAAAAGCATCCTCATGGAACGCAAATGATAAAAGTAAGCTGGTTCAAGAAGTTTTACGTATGGTAAATGACAATCGCAGAAACCCTTACAGCAAGGTATTACGAACTGGAAGTGCCACCAAAGGGATCGTTGGAGATGCCTATAATGATGAAGAGCAAGAAGCTATTATCTGGACGACTAATCTATATCTAGGCCTGAATCGTGATCAGAAAGTAATGGAAGAAGCTTCTCTCGCCTTAGAACGTTTTGGAACCGGAATGGGTACATCTGCAGCGGCCTCAGGTATGACAAATCAACACCTTGAGTTTGAAACAGAGTTTGCCGATTTAGTAGGAAAACCTAGTGCTTGCCTGTTTCCAACGGGATATACAGCTAATGTTGGAGCTATTGCAGGGATTCTGGGAAAAAACGATGTTGTTGTTATCGATCAACTCTGTCATGCATCCATTGTTGATGGTGCTCGTCTATGCGGTGCAACTATTAGAACCTTCAAACATAATGATGCATCTGATCTAGAGGCTGTCCTTGAGTCGGAAGTGTCTCCTTATTGTAGTATTATGGTAGTGCTTGAAGGTGTATATAGCATGGGAGAAGGTGCTGCACCGGTTGCAAAAATAGTACGTACAGCAAAAAAATATAATGCACTCGTTCTTGTAGATGAAGCGCATTCTTTTGGTTTTTACGGTGAAGGTGGAGCCGGGATTTGCGCTGCTCAAGGCGTTACTGAAGAGGTAGATTTCATTATGACAACACTTAGTAAAGCATTAGGAAGCTTAGGCGGAGTTGTTGCAGCCAGCCAGGAACATGTTGACCTTATGAAGTCATCTTCCAGAGCCTACATATTTCAGGCTTCTATTAGCCCGGCAGACATGGCAGCAGCACTTACTTCGTTACGACGTCTTCGTGTAGATGATGCATTGCGTCAACGACTGTGGGACACGACTCGTTATATGCGCCAGCAGTTTGAAGATGCAGGATATGATCTAGGGACTGGGGACGGACCCATTATCACTCCTCATTTTAGTAACAAGGATAAACTTTATGCAATAGTACAAAATCTATATCAACGTGGTATTCAAACATCAGCTGTAACCTATCCAATTGTGGAAAGTGGGCGAGGTCGTTTACGACTTATTTGCTCGGCCGCTCATACACGTGATGACGTGGACAAAACACTAGAAGCACTCATCCAGGCAGAACGCGAAGTAGATGAACAACTCGCTACCACAAATAATGAAGAAAGAGATTTAAACATAACGTGTTCTGATATCAAAGCATGGGCAGCTACATTCTCTTCTTTCCTTAAAGAATCAATAGCTGAAGTTTCTGCTCCTACACCAAACTTAGCTATATCTGTTCGTATTTCTGAACAGTCTGAACCTATCACAATTGTATTAAAAGATAGAGACGTGACATTAAATACTCATAAAAGTTGTGATTTACCTTCTTGTTCTTTACTGCTTACTGACAAAAATGCGGTTTCTGCTTTGCAATCATCTGATGTACAAGGATTACTTCATAGTATTTGTAAGGGCAACTGTATGCTAAAAGGGCAAATAGAGCCATTCATTTGGTTTATTGGACGAATTGTAGATCAACGACAGCTCGTCTCTCAGTCACATTAATGAGTAAGTGAGGCATATCAAAACTATTTGCTAATCAAATTCAAGGTCCATTCTTCTGTAAATTACTTTACTGAAGAATGGATCATAAGGCATAATAATTGACGGAGAAGCATTCGTAAAACAATATTTCGAATTATTTAGACTCAATAAGCAACTTAAATACCGATTCCTTAATCTTAGGAATAACCATTTAAAATACCAGAAGCAAAATAAGACGGACTTACAGAAAATTCCTTTTTAAAACACTTAGAAAAGTAAGAAGGGTTAGAAAACCCAGCTTGAAAAGCAATCTCGGCGATAGTACTTTGTTGACGTAGAATTAACTCTTTGGCACGATGTAAACGTACCGAGCAAATTAATTTATTAGGAGATTTATTGGTAATAGCTTTAAGTTTTCGTTGCAATTGCCGTTCACTAACACCTATTTCCCTGCAAAGCATTTCTACACCAAAATGTTCATTACCAAGATGATCATCAATGTTTTGAAGTACTTTTTCCAGGAAAGAGTCTTTTTGAAACATTGTATTATGATCAACCTTATTGATTTCTATAGTATGCCTAATTTTTTCAGTAACAATAAAGAGTAACAGAGATTCACCAGATTCAGTTTCAAAAATTGTTTTATGTGGTGTAAAATTCACATGAGTACCTACCAGTAAATTCTTTACCGTTTGAGTTAACAATATTTGATTAGGTATAGGTTTCTTAAAAACTAATGTAGCAAAATCTTCTATCTCTTTGTTTACAGGATTCCCTACCAAACATTCTTTGATATGAATACCGATGGTCAATTGGGCATTCAAATCCCTAATTTTATCTACCAGATCCATACTACACTGTACTGCTCTACTTGGCCCTTCAAAAGTGGCGGTAAATGTTTCTGTGTTATATTGAACTATATTCCCTCTATATTCTTTTACATATTGTTTAATAAATTTTTGATGTCTTGGGCTATTTGCTTTTGAAGGCATAATGCGCCCAACGATTATAGTCCAGAGTCGTTTTTCATATACTGGTTTTGGCCTTATTTTTAAAATAAAGGCTTTCATCTCTTCCAAAATTACTTTGGTATTACCTGTCCAAAACAGATGATCGCTACCTTCAAACTCAACAAATTTAGCTCCCTCTATACGTTCTGCTATAAATCGTCCCTCCTCTATTTTGACATCAATATCATGTGTACGTTGTAATATTAAGGTAGGAACTTTTATAGACCCTAAAATGTTAATGATATCTACCTCTGTATTCATTTTTGTTAATATCATAGCTGCACTTGGACTAGCTCCTGAACGAAAGTAATTAGCCAACCAATCCATAAACACTTTATCATTGGCTTTTGAAGGGGCTAGTGACTCTAGGTTCATCTCTCCACTCCCCCAACTATTTTCAATCATATCATAAACTTCCTGACGTTCTTCGTTGGTTGGAGCCCAAGGGTAGTCAGGCGCATATATGCGTTTAGCAAATATCCCAAAAGCAATCAGAGAAATAGTTCTGTTTGGATATGTAGCAGCAAACAATGCCGAAACAGATCCTCCTTCTGAGTGTCCAAACAATACGGCTTTTTGTGAACCAACAGCGTCCATCACTGCTCGAATATCATCCATCCTTTCTTCTAAGGTAGGGAGCTCTGCTACACGATCAGAAAGTCCGGTTCCTCGTTTATCAAATAGAATAATTCTAGTTATTTTTCCTAATTCTGTTAAAAAACTCACTAGTTCTGGACAAGCCCACATCCAATCGATATTAGAAACCCATCCAGGGATATAAACTAAGTCGATAGGACCTGAACCAAAAACTTGATATGCAATATTAATATCACCGTTTTTTGTATATTTAGTATCAGGCTTCATAAAGTATATTTTTATAGAATAAAATGTTTTTTGACTGTTTACGTAGCTTAGTCTTTTTTCTATTTACTATAAAAATGATATTCTTAAATAATATCATAAGTTGGGATACTAAAAGTATGGAAGGATGAAAAACTTTCAATAGAAACAACGTTTACAATACGTAGACCTAACGAGATTAGTTGTTAAAAAAAGTGTACAAAAGGTAAACATAAAAAAATCAAAATACTCATAATCAGAGTTTTGCGGTTTACCGTTTTTTATAAATTTCTTATTCCTCTTCTAGATGTACTAAATAGGTAAGAATTTCTTTTCGAGGATCTAAACCTAGTTTTTTACGGAGACGATATCGTGCAGTCTTTACACTTTCTGGTGATATCCCAAGTATACTTGCCGTTTCTTTTATATTCAAATTTAATCGAGTTAAAGAGCAAATTTTTAAGTCATTTGTGCTTAAATCTTCATGTTTTGATTTTAATTTAGAATAAAAACCTTGATGTGCATCTTCAAAAAATCTACTAAAATCCTCCCAATCTCTATCAATACTTAAGTTTTTTCGTATTATTCTATTAAGGTCTGCTATCAATTTATCTTTTTCAATATTGGAAGATTTTTTGACATCTTGTATGGTACTATGCAATTGCTGTACTACTTCGTTTTTCTTAATAAAATTAAGAGCATATGAGGTAAGTTCTTTATTTTTAAAATCTAATTGTTGTTTTAATTCCTGTCGCTTTAATTCAGAATTTTCTAAATCTTTTTGGGTAAGGGCATATACAGATTCCAGAAGTTCTTGGCTTTTGGTAGACAATTCTTTACTTTTTCTAGCTCGCTGCCTTGCTATGGCGTAAATCATATATCCGGCAATAGATATAATAGTAACTCCCAGAACCAAAAGCAATTTTATTAAGTTATCCGTTTTTTCTTTTTCTTTTAACACCTCCAATTCTTTATCTTTTCGCTCTAATGCATTTTTGAATTCTAAATAAGCGATTTGCTTTGCTTTTTCTGTGTTAAAAAGAGAATCTTTTAATGTTATATATTTATCATAAAACATTAAGGCTTCCTCTGGTTTATATTGTTGCTTTTTAAGCTCTTTCAACTCCTCATAAGCAAATAGTTCATATTTCTTTAGGTGATTTTCTTTAGCCAGTTCTAAACCTTTATTTAATTCAATTGCAGCTTCCTCTAAATTATTATCAAGTCTTAGAATTTTTCCGTAAATAATGAGATTATTGGTTAATCCGTCAATATCACTAACTTCATTACCCAATGTCATTGACTTTTTAATATGATAATAAGCTTGCTCGATTTCATTTTTATTAAGGTATAACATTCCCAATCGATTATGCGCTTCTGATATCCCATATATAAAATCATTAGCGGTATGCATTTGTAATGCATCTGTAAGATACTTCAGCGCTTCAGAATCTTTATGTTGTGCTATAAGGATAGTTCCTATTTTAGTAAAAGTAGTCGCTATTCTGCTTTTTAATTCTAAAGCAGTAAACTCATTGATGGCCTGCTCATAATTATGTAACGCTTTTTCATACTCTTTGAGGTCTGCATACACCATACCTATATTAAGTCTGGTATTGGCTAATCCTGTTTTATCTTGTATCTTTTTATATACTTTATGAGAAATGTTTAGATGTTCTAATGCTTTATTTTGATTGCCTTGCGCCCAATAAGCAACTCCTATTATACGATTTGCTTTAGCCAAACCATTGGCATATCCCAATAACCTTGATAATCGTAATGCTTTTTTTCCAAAATTAATTGATTCATTAGCATCTACAATCCAATATTCAAAACCAACGGCATTAAGAAGATCTACTTTTACTGTATCTTCTGCTTCATATGAATTCAATTGATCCAGTAAGCTATCAATTTTCTGAGTATTTGCTGCTACCTGTATACAATTGAGATAGAAAAAGACGCCAACGACAATTGAAAGAGTTGATCTTTTTATACATATATGTCTTTTTAATTGATATAAGGAAAATTTAAAAAAAATCATGAAAAATAATGGTTACAAGCAGGATAGGTTTCAAGCTTTTTCAATTGACTATAAAATTACTTATCATTTTTTTAATCAAACCAGTAACAAATGTTAAATCATATAAAGCACTAGCTTCCTTTGCCTTAACCTTATTTTAGATGTAAAAGATCGGTAAGGATTTTAGCTTAGAAGATGTGTTATCGCTTTTTTTGAGATAAATCAATGAGGATAAGATGCGATTTATCGATGTAAATCAAAACTTTGATTCGTCTCGAAAAGATTCTAATCTCAACTAGAATGACAAAAACATAATAGATTATGGATTGCAATCTAAAATAAAAATTTAGATAATGCGATTTTTGAATACCAACACTTATTTTGCTTCAATCTTAATCCTATACTTATCTTTATATAAAATCACCAGATTGCAAAAAGAAATAATAAACCCGGCAGAAAACAGGTAGCAAAAAAATAAAAGTGCCATTAATTGTATTCTATTAGACATGATACTCTTTTTGGTCCAAGCTTTTTCGGGATCGCCCAAAAGAATCATCATCTGTTCATTTCTGGCTGGTAAAAACCCATGTGATGCCTTAAACGCCTCAAAAGGGTTATCATCCAGCATTTCATTACCAATAACAATATCTTTATCGATATAAGGTAATGTTCTCGTTTCTCTAGCAAAATGATATGTGGCATAAAACCCTATAAGAAGTACGATAAATTGCACAGATAAGCGCATCCAGGTCCTAATCAATTTATTTTTATGTGAATACAAAATCAGAAATCCGGCAAGTGCTGTTGCAATAAACACTCCGAATTTCATAAAAAAAGAAGTGTTTTCATCAGACGCATGCCAAGAAGGTAATGGTATAATAAAAGCACCTGCTACAGAAGCAATCCAAGTACTAAGCAGCGTAATCTCTTTCCAAACTTCTTTTAATTTAGAAACAAGCATTTTTATATTATTTAGGTGTTTTTAAAACTAGTTTTTTCTCCTCTTCTGTCCCGTCACTCATGATCAGGTGCAATTCTGGTTCCCCTATCCGGTCTTCTTTTTCTAACCAAAATAAATAATAACCCGGCACAAAATCCTGAGAAGCATTATGGGTAGGTTTATTAAACCTGAACCGTTTTATATTTAACTCTTTTTCATATGACAATTTTCCAAAAACAAAATAACCTTCTTCTTCGTTAGAATCTACAATGACCTTGATTTTGGTATTTGCGTCATTTTTGGCACTGCTGGTAATAGATGCTAATTTGGCATCGTAATCCAGGTATATTGCATCAAGAAGAAATGTTTTATTGGATATTGTATTGAAATCTTTATGTAAACGCTCTAATGTTTTTTGTGCTTCTTGTAGCGTAGCCATATACTCTGGTGTAAGTGCATATTTTTTATTAC
Organism: Aquimarina algiphila; assembly: GCF_007489275.1. Classification (GTDB taxonomy): domain Bacteria; phylum Bacteroidota; class Bacteroidia; order Flavobacteriales; family Flavobacteriaceae; genus Aquimarina; species Aquimarina algiphila. The sequence continues at coordinate 9,439 of NZ_VLNR01000089.1, read as the reverse complement.
ACACTTCTAAAGCCGGAAATAATTCTATACTCTTTTTTTCTAATTTACTGAATGCCTTGATAAGATTATCATCATTTGTAACAGTTGTTTTTTCTGCAAGACCTGTTATTGCTTTCTGCGTTTTTGATAAAACTATAGAAAGTTTATTATCCTTAGGAGCATAACTCGCGCAACCATACATAAAAAGTAAAATGTAAGACGCAAATATAAGTTTATAGAAATTTTTCATGTGCAATGATTTTATCTTTGAGAATAATTTTTAATCCAAATTATCCTACTTAACAAAATTACATTAGCACATGGTTATGCTACTATAACAAACACGCCAAATGATATGACTTTTCCGACACAATGTAGCTTTAAGAGTTCTATACCAGGCCTTCAATTATTTTTTCCCAATCAAAAGCAGGACCTATGTCCCACTTGCCCGACGATCTGTAATTGACATGAGATACGATACCTTTAAAATTAACTAACTCATTTTCTGCCACTGTTATATATCGCTTATCCTCTGTCAAAAGGGCTCTTGGTATATTATATTCTGCAGTGAGATAACGAAGTAACAGCAATAAACTATCGTATTGCTTTTTGGTAAAGGTGGCATAATATAGTTCTCCTCTGTAAGGAGAATCGAGTTTTGTATAAAATTGTTCTTCGTTTATATCACAATACACATCAGTATCACTATACACGGTAACCAATTGGTTATTTATTCTTTTTAAGAAACCAATATTAGACATTTCTATCGCAATGGTTCGTTTACCACCATTGGTATTACCTCCAACAGCTCCTGAACCTAAATGGTATGACCAAAAAGCAGACGACCATAAGTTGAGTATCTTACCGTTTCTGGCAATAATAAATGGAGTAGATACTTCTCTTGTTGGTTTGGACAAAGCTGCTACATCTCCTTTTATATACCCAGCAGTATAATGCAATACGATTTGAGTTTTTGTATTTTTCTCTTGAAAATAAAACGAAGTATCTCCATTTTTTGGTCTACAACGTACATACGGCATGACTTGGTTTGTACTTTTAATAGGTACTGTCATTTCTGTTAAAACAAATTCTTTTCCGTCTGAGTCTCTTCCGGTTTCAAAGAAAGTTTTCTCGTGATTTGCAATACTGGTAGCTTTCATATTTAATTTGTTTTTAATAAAAGTAATCTGACATATGGTATTTACCAAATTTATATCGATATGGATTAAAAAACTATATCAAATCCGACAAATAAATAAAATTTCCCGACACAAATGCGTACAACAAACCTATAACAAAACGCCTTGAAATACTTTTAAAAAAATCTAATTGCCGTATATTTGCCGCCTTATCTAAAGGTGAATATTATGCAAGATCATAACATGCTAACATATATAAAAGATGTCTTAGAAAATATGCCAAGTGACTGGTTAAATCTAACCACCCATCGACTTAATATTTATGATGAAAAATTGGCCAAAACTCAATTTTTAGAACAGTTTGAGATCTTATATACCAACCATAATTCTCAATCATCATCGCTACATGAGTTACCTACTGCGTTTGACTATATTCGATTAGGACATCCTTTATCTTGTGTCCTAGAATGGGTAATTGCTAAGACGCATCATCTTAAGGCAGAACATGTCATCAGTTTTTCATCAATGACAATTCCTATACTTGCAGTGTTAAGAAAAAACCTATTAGATAACAAAAATACCCAAATCGTTTACACAGGCGAATTACCAGATTTTTTTAATACAGAAATACTACAGCATGTTTATGGCTATACATTTGACATCAAACATGTAGAGGACGCATCTGCTATTTCTGAGTTTGACGGCAGTACTGTTTTTATTTCGCAACAAGATGATATTTACAATTTTGATCTCATCCCAAATGTTGATTTTTTTATTAATATAAATGCTCAATTGGGAAGTATTTTATTAATAAATGGAGAGCAAAATGAAGGTTATATTTCAGAAATTCAGCATGTAAGAAGAAGAGAGACCATTGCAATGACACCGGCCAACACATTGGTTACCTTAAAGCATTTAGTAGAGCAATCTTCTATTAATCATAAAACTAGTACTATCGAGACTAATAAAACACAGGTCTTAGCTTCTATAAAGGAGATTACAAGTACAGGTATAGAGGCTCTGGTAGCGTCTAGCGGACTATCTATGCAATATGCAATTATGATGGGGTTAATACATGATGCTTTCGAAAAGCATAAAGGAAAATCTATTAAAATTGTTGTTCCCCCAAATTGTTATGGCGGTACAAATGACCAGGCAAGACGAATTGCTGCTTGTATTGATACTGTCGAAGTTATGGATTTACCTGTTGATGGTGGTAAAGACATGGTGCAAAGTATAGATATTGTTTTAGACAAAATTGCTGAAGAAGATGCTGTTCCCTATATCATTGCAGAAATTCCGACAAATCCTAGAGTTGAAGTTCCTGATCTTATCAAGTTAAAAGATGTTTTAAGCAAGGAACGTAAAACCAGGGATGGTGAAACCGCTATTGATCCTGTTTTTATTTTGGATCAAACATTTTGTCCGAATGTCCACTTTCTGGGTGAAGATAACATACTCTCTACCGTTAGAACGATTGCTTATGTGAGTGGTTCTAAATTTCCGAGTGGCGGTCAATGTACTGCAGGATACTGTGTAGCCAATAAAAAATCCGAAGCTTTGATGGACAATATAAAATTACATCTAAGACTCTGCGATAACGAAGCTACGGATCTTCAGATGGAAATTTTAGCAAAACAATTGCCCTCTATGAATCAAAGGATTCATGATGCCTATAAGAATACACGAGAATTTGTAACCTTTATCAACGCTACTTTACCTGAGGCAAATATCAATTTTGTTTCAGAAGACTTGGCAGAACAAGGATTTACTCCGTCTGTATTTTCACTAGATCTCCCTACTAAAGGGAATACTGAAGAAGAAAAAGAATCTTATAAAAGAGCTTTAAACCTAAAATTGATCAACTTGATGATTAATAAAATCCCTAATGAAAGCAAATACTGTGTAAGCTATGGGCAATTAAAGGGATGTTATTGGACGATACCTGCAACCTCAACCCAAGGGACGACTAAAGAAGGTGACAAAGATTATATTGCCCGTGTAGCAATTTCTCCTGATATGGATCTAGAACGCCATAAGAACGTCTTTTTAGATTTTGTAGAAAGTATTTCATAGGTCAATACCAGGTAATAAAAAACCAATGAACCGATATAAAATGATCCATTGGTTGTATTATTTGAGGTTCTAATTAGTTACATACAGAAGCTTCAAAGTTACCATTAACAAAACTGTTATCGTCACTTCTTGCATTGATTCTACCAATGACTTTAGTTTCTGTAATGTCAGTGATTTCAACAGTACCTTCTGTGGCAATATTATTTAGAGGTATTCCTTCTTCGTCATAACTCAATAAGGTAACCGTTTGAGAATTATCTAAATCGTTAAAGTCAAATTTGAGTTCATAAATACCCACGGCATTAGTGATAGAAAAGATGATTCTACTTTTTTTCTCAAAATTAGACGCACCACATTCAGTTTCGGTACTTAGTAAATCCAGATGGATTTTATCATCAATACTACTTGTACCATTAACAAAGGCCCAACTTTCTCCATCAATTTTACCTTGTAGTACCTGGTCAATGAATTCTGTTTCTGGTTCTGTGGTATCATCATCACTACAAGCGATAAACATAGAGAAAAATACAAGTGTACATGCAAAAAGTAGATTTTTTTTCATAAAGATAAATTTGTTAGTTATTAAAAATGATTTTGATTAAAGCATTCAGTGATAGTACAATTTATTTTTTTAGTTAAAACTGCTTTCATAATACATCATTATGACCATGATTGCTTTCATTGTATTGAATCCAATTTTTATGCCAAATTTAACATAAAACACTACTAACTCACAAAAACTCATACAGCAGCTTTGTGGATTAAATCTGTATCATTAAGATTTTTCTATATGAGATGTGTTAAAAAGTTAACACAAACTCATGTGTTTAAGGTACTTCTGTAGTACCCTGCCCCCACCTCTATAGTACCCACCCCCTCTTATGAAGGCAGGAGCCACTATGCTCAGACAGAAGTGTTACTTCTGTCTGAGCATAGCGTTACTTCCCTCTGAGGATAGTGGCACTTCTGTTTTAAGTACCCTACCCCTTGTTCATCTCGAAGCCGCACCACTATAACAAGTACCCTTATACAATATTTTATACAACAACACCCACTTATATAAGTCCCCCTTACCCACTTATATAAGTGGGTTTTGCAGATAATCAGGGACAAAGAGTAGTATTTTAACAGTTTTTGTTAAAAATCTAAAGATGAATATATTGTAACTAATGTGATAAGATTATCTATCAAATTCTAAAAAAGTTTACAATATTAGGTAGTATTTTAAATCATAATGATAGTACTCTACAAATGCCTCTACTACCGACAAAAGCTTATAGCTTGTTTTTATTCTCAACATTTATCTAAATAATCTACCAATCTTTAGTGGCACTTATTAGTATTAAATTTCAAAAAAATTCGTAAATTGAAGTTCAAACATTTACAAATCAATAGCTTATGAAAAAACTATTACTTCTTTTATTTTTATTTCCTCTTACTTTTTTTGCCCAAACAAATTACTCGCAAGAGGATATTGCGGCAGCAGCTGCACACGACAAACAATGGTTACTTACCAACACTACAAGTGACCAGGTAGATTATGCCTATGGTGTTAGCACTATGGTTCAATCTTTTATTCGGGACAAAACAAAATGGCAAGCCAAATCTATAACCTGCGGAACGAATTGTTTACAGTGGGTACACCAAAGCGGCGCTCCTGGCAAACTCGAAAAGAGAAAAATATCATATAAGTTATATTATGACAAGTTACCTACCGGAAAGCTGATCAGTACTAAAGTAGTTTTTGAGGGTAGTAAAGACCTCATCATTAACTTTTTTATGAATTATTGGACTCAAGATCTTGAATTCACTAAAGGTCCAAAGGACGAAAAGAACCTTGCTTCTGTACGGTTTTTATCAGATATAGCAACACTGAGAGTTAATAATGATGGTGACACATCTATTATAGTAACTACGGGTACTTCCAAAGATACCTATACTTCTATGATATCTCATAATTAAGGATATTTACAGGTAACTAAATAGAATAAAAAGACGCGCTTTAGAACGCGTCTTTTGTTTTATAATATTTTCTTCTTTGCTATAGTACAAGCTATTACTAACTGTTGACGCTACGAAGTTGCAAACTTCGCAGAGCAGGAAGCTAATCGTGCGGTAGCACGGCTAACTTTCAGTAGTTAGCCCCTTAATTTCATTTTCAATTTCCGAACTTTTATCTTTACTGAGTTTACGCATGATACTCTTACGATTAGCCTCACTCTCCTCTTTCAATACTTCCGCTGCCAGGGCAACGGGAAGCTCTTCGATGATTTGATCTTTGTATGGAAAGTTGCTTTGGATAATAAACTTAAAAAGAGATTTGTTGAAAAAAGGTATAGGTCTGGAATAGCTACTATGAACGTACGCCTTTAATTTGTCTAAACTCATTTTTTCTAATACATCGACTGACGCTTTTAGGCCTTTATTTTTAAAATAGTATGCTACGCCTTTTAAGTCCAATTGATCAAGAATTTTTGCACAATTTTCCGCTTCCAACGTAATCAAATAGGTTTGCATTTTTTTATTATTCATCCGGCTCAGGATTCTTGTAGCATCATCTTCACTTAGGGACTCTAAATAGGTTTTCACCTTATTTGACTCCAATTTATTAAGGATTTTCGCGGCATCATTAATTACCTGAGTGTTTAAGTAGTTAGTCACCCTGGCATCCTGAATACCATTGAGTAGCTCAGCTTTGGCATTATTGCTCCTGCGATTTAAACTTGATGTCAGGTCTGTATCATCCAATAAGTTATAAATTTCTTGCCTTTTGACCAGTGACTGTCTATCAATACAATCATTCAATTTTTTCAAATTAGCAGCTTTCACAACAACATCGTTTACACTACTGAATTCTGCTAGACGCAAGTATTCATGAAGCGAGGTGCCATGCAAAAACTGTCCGAATTTTTTATTATTATTAGTGTTTTGTATCTCCTCCCCCCTTCTTGAGGCATTCGAAAAAATAGACCAGCCACTGGCATTAAGGTTCCCCACATTGAAAGTACCTGCTGGATTGGTCCACCAATCTCTGGCATTGAGTATATCATCATCATAAGGGATTTTCCCTTTTTGGAATAAGGCAGACATAGGTCTTAAATCCTGAAATCCAGCTTTAATATTACTACCATCAGTTCCGAATGTACCGGAAATGTCATTTTTTTTGGCATAATCACGATAATTGAAATATTTATTACCTTCACCTGCCTCCAATTGTTCTTGGTACCAATCATAAAAACCCTGAGCGTAAGCATTAAGACCTTCTCTTATGGGAACTATTGTATCTTCGTTATTGGCCTTATATGAGCTATTAATAAAGATATTAGTATGATCAAGACCTTCTGCATTATATGCATTATGTCCATCACAAAAAGTCTCCACATTCATTACTTTATAGCCATCCCATGCATCTGCCACAATGGCCACACGTTTATCGACACTTTCAGGCATGGTAGCCCCTGCTGGTATTCTTTCAGGATAGGTCACTACAAAAGCATGATCATATTCTGATCTTGGGTACATCATACATTTATGTACCCATTGATCATTAGTGTTTCTAAGCAATTCCTCCACTAACATACTACCAAACTCACCACAATTACCAATCTCTGATTGACGAGCAACCCAACCTTTGATGGCTTCCGCGTTGTTCTTGTACCATTGGGTTGGGTTAAGTATACTTGCATTTTGCGCTAAAAGAATCGCATGTTCTTTCAAAGGATTGACTTTATCTGTGTAATCCCGAAAAGCAACTAATCGGGCAAAACTGTCTCCTTTGGTTCTAGTAATGGAACCTCGTCTATTGCCTCGAGCAACCCTTTTATCCGCTGTACCTTTTGCATTATAAATATTTGATACAGCTGTCTTCTCTCCTCTTAATTGAAAAACTTTCCTGGAAGTATCCATATACATAGGCACTTGCTGAATTACGGAATCGTTAATTCCCCATGGATCTCCTGTAGTTACAGGTTCCATTGGCTTCATTTGAAGTGCCTTGGCCCCCATCACATCGGCTTCCTTCTCCAAGCCAGCATCATCATTAATAGGAACTTTACTTTTTAACTGTCTGGTAGGTTTTACTCTGCCTTGTTTTTGTTGTACTACGTGCCAAGCTTCGTGAGGCAGGTGCTTTTGCTGTCCAGGCGCCAAGTGGATATCGGTTCCCTGTGCATAGGCATGCGCTTGTAATTGAGCTGGTTTGTTAGAGTTATAATGTACTTTTACATCATCCATACTATAGCCTGATAGGTTTTCAATACCAGATTTTAGTCTGTCGGGCAGGCCTGTTTTATTTTTTCGTTGGATGGGATTAATGGTACCTTCAGTACTACCCATTACAGATCTTAACTTGTGCTGTATAGCTATAGCAGGACGGTTGTCGGCAATCGTAGCTTCACCACCTGTACTGGATTCTTCTTGTACGCGTTGTATGGTTTTTTGTTGTGGTTCTTGGGTATTTTCTAGTGGTGTTTTCATTTTGCGTAACTCATTTTATTAAACTAAAAGTGGAATGATATATGCTATACAGATTACAAATCTGATCGATCTGGTTTATATTCTTTTCTTCCCATTGTTAACACCATTAGTCACAGACTAGCAGTATCGGTGAAATATTTCTATTTTTCACTTTCAATAAATTCATCTATTTCGATATTGTAACTTTCTTCATTTTCGATATTGTAGTCATCGCACTCTCCATATTCTTTTATAATATCAACTATATGAAGCTCTCCCATTGTCCATACCCCTTTTTTATGTTTCATTAACATAGCGGCTTCATGCATTTGCCTGCTTCTGCTTTTTCTTAACTTGTTAAATGCTTTTTTAAGATAATATCCATAATTATATTCATGCAGGTTAATTTCAAAAACATTCTTTGGGGTATTTATAGTTTCGATATCTGCATAGCTATTTTGTAAAGCACTTAGAGCGGACCTGTAATCTATATAACTATTTTTCATATATTTCTTCTGAAGAGGGTAATTATTAGAAAAGTAATTTTTACAAGCTCTTATTGAGTTCATAGAATTTTTTAAGATTTCAATAATATTCTCGGGAGAATTATGGGGGTTGCTATATAGTCTCTTTTTATTTCTTTTAATAAAATTTTCAGAATAAGTAATTCCATTTGTAAGATCAGGATGGTCATTTAATAGTCCATAAGCTTGCTGTATTGAATCAGTTAGACGATCTAAAAGTTCATTTATTCTATCTAGAGTAGCAGGGCTGTTTTTTGACCTTTCTTTTTTCATTTTATCTTTTAGTTCTTGTATACCTAATTTGATATTAGTTAATCTGTTGATCACCCTCAAATGAATCGGATCTCCAAATCTTTCAAAACCACCGTCATTATTCAATACTTTAAATTCGTTCTCTAACCAATATTCTCCTTCTGCACCAAAAATAGTTTCAGTATATTCTTTTTCTTTACCTCTTCTTTCTTCTGATTTGTTATGACTTTCTCCTACCAAATTAAGCTTATGAGGATTTATTTTCCGCTGTACAGTACCCACGTTTGCCATTACAACTTTATAAGGTTTGCCAGTTACCTTATTAGCATGCTGCACTGCCTTAACTCCCATCACGTCGGCTTCCTTCTCCAAGCCAGCATCGTCATTAATATTCACTTTTCCCTTAAACTGCATCATGGGCTTAACCCGACCTTGTTTTTGCTGCACTACATGCCAAGCTTCGTGAGGCAGGTGCTTTTGCTGTCCAGGTGCTAGGTGTATATCCGTACCCTGTGCATAGGCATGAGCTTGTAGTTGGGTAGGTTTACTGGAATTGTAATGCACTTTTACATCATCCATACTATAGCCAGAGAGGTTTTCTATACCAGATTTTAGTCTGTCGGGCAGGCCTGTTTTATTTTTTCGTTGGATGGGATTAATCGTACCTTCAGTACTACCCATTACAGATCTTAACTTGCGTTGTATAGCTATAGCAGGACGGTTGTCGGCAATCGTAGCTTCACCATCTGTACTGGATTCTTCTTGTACACGTTCTATGGTTTTTTGTTGTGATTCTTTGGTATTTTCTAGTGGTGTTTTCATTGTACGTAACTCATTTTTGTTTGATTCTACAGGCAAATAAATTTATAGCACGGATTGCAAATCATAAGTGTTCGAAACCTTTATGTTGAGTTTATTATTTCATTAATTTTATTAGGATCTCCGCCACATTTTAGGATGATATCTTTGATTATTAATACTTCCAGTTCATTTGCAAATTTTAATTTTGGAATT
>NZ_VLNR01000088.1 GCF_007489275.1 Aquimarina algiphila | reverse complement strand
ATTACCTGGGAACTGAAATAGATATTGTATTTACACAAAAACTATTAGCTTTTGCAACACTTAAAATAGGATACTCTCATATGTTTGCCTCTGATTCTATGGAAATACTTAAAGGAGTACCTGAACCTGCGGATAATCAATTTTGGGGATGGGCTATGCTAGTCGTAAAACCAAACTTCTTAAAATGGAGCCCAAAGGCAATTGAATAATTGTTATAGAGTTAAACAAAAGAAAGATTTAAAAAGAGTAATCAATACTGATGCTCTTTTTTTATTTAATAAAACTAAACCATTGTTGAAACAAAGGCCCAAGTATTGGAACAGTTTTTTGTTCTTCTCGTATTGCTGTTATAAGTCCAAAAACCCATAGAACAAGAATAAACACATAAAATGAAGTAGATATTGGCCAGGAATCAAAAATACTAACCAATGCTCCTAATATGTAAAATGAAATATTAACTCCTAACGCTTGCCTTAAATGAAAGTTAGTAAATTGATTTTTACTGCCTTGATTCATAAAAAAAGCTATAATTGTACCAATTATAGTGATATAAGCTACTATAGCTGCTGTTTTTCCTTGTTTTGCGTAATCAGATTCCATGATTAATGAATTATTAATTTATGATCTACTTCAATATCATTTTTCCATTAGCAATAATACCATAGGTTTCTCCTAATATATTTTTTCCAACTAGAGCGCAATTTTTAGAAGTAGATAAGATCTGTTTTTCAGTAAATATAGCATCATTTTTAGAATTAAATAAAGATAAGTCAGCTTTATTACCCTTATCTATTATTGTATTTTTTATTCCAAATATTGACTTGCCATTAGTAAGCATATCTACTGTTTTTTCTATACCCAACAAATGATTAAGTATACCGAAAGCGCTTTCTAATCCGATAGTTCCGTACTTTGCATTATCAAACTCCACTTTTTTGTGTTCTATATCCATAGGTCTATGATCACTTGTAACCATATCTATAGTTCCGTCTTCTACGCCTTTTATTAATGCATCTACATCTTTTTGTATTCGAAGTGGAGGTAATACCTTATAATTGGTATCAAATGTATCCAGTTCCTTATCAGTTAATACAAGATGATGAACCGTTGTACTACAACTTATGTGTAATCCCTTAGCTTTTGCTTCTCGTATCAACTCAACAGATTTAGCCGTCGATATTGTTGGAATATGTAATTTTCCTCCAGTATATTCTAACAAAAATAAATCTCTTGCAATTTGTAATTCTTCTGCTAAAGCAGGAATTCCTTTTAATCCTAATAATGTACTTTGTTCTTCTTCATTGACCATTCCTTTTCCCGCGATATTATTTTCCTGAGGGAAAGACATCACTAAACCATCAAAGTTTTGAGCATAAAGTAGTGCTATTTTTAATAAATTAGGGTTTTGTATCGCTTTTTTATAATCTCCAAAGGCAATTGCGCCAGCTTGTTGCATGTCAAAAAGCTCTGCCATATCTTTTCCAGCTGATTGAGTAGTTAAAGCTCCGATGGGATATAGAGATACAGCATGATTCTGTGCTTTTCCTTTAAGAAAACTAATAGATGCACTATTATCAATAACAGGAAAAGTATTTGGATGTAATCCTATAGCAGTAAAACCACTTTTTGCAGCAACCTGTAGTCCATTATCTATTGTCTCTCGCTCTTCATATCCAGGTTCACCAAAACAAACACTACTATCAAACCATCCTTGTGAAACATGTAAATTGTTCAATGCTATTTCTTCTACACTGTCAGAGGCTTTTATGGCAGCATTTATGTCTGCAATGATGCCATTTTCAATCAAAATATCAACCGTTTTATTATGAAAAGGTGACGCAGGATCAATTATAGTAGCAGCCTTTAGTAAGAAGTTCATTTTAGGTATTTTAATAGTAATATTTCAATTAATAAGAATATCAGCGCAAAAATAACAAACCATTTCCAAAGTTCATTAACACTGGTCTCTTCTTTTATTTGATCAAAAAGCTCAGTTACAGAATCACTAACCTGATATTCTTTTGTTGTATTTAGATTATAGTACTGTAAATCACTTTCTAGGCTATTATAGTTATAGCTTACATGTTGAATAGTATTGTCTTTGTTTTCTAAGCTGTAAATTCCAGATTTTGTAGGAACTTCATCAGTTGTTATTCTTACTTTAGTAGCAAAGCTTTGTTGTAAGGGGATAATCTTTTCTTGATCAGAAACCAATGATAATATTCCGTCTTGACCTAGAGATATAGGTACATCATAAGAATTGGTCTGACCAATGGTATAGGATATATCTGTATGTTGCAAACTAAGTTTTCCAATATTATATAATGTAGGAACGATAAGTGGTGAATTCTTAAAATTAGAGTTCTCACGATTTATCGCCGCTGTAAAAACATATAATGAATTCGTTTTATATAAGAATGGAGTATTATCTTCAAAGGACAGTATTGTACCAGAGGAAGTACTTGTATAATAAGTATTCACTTTTGGATACTGAAAATTAGTCACACTTTTATCAAATACTCCTCGATATAAAGGATGTGAAAAATTGATGGTTGTTATTTTCTTTTCCTGTTTCTTTTCTTCAATAAATCCTTGATTAGAATATCCAGTGATGAACTGTTGATAGGAAGTTATATCGCCGTCGGTAGCAGGAATAAAACAAATAGTTCCTCCTTGATTAGCAAAAGATCTTAAAGCATTAATTAAAGAAATAGGAATTTGTTTTACTTCGTTTATAATAACCAAATTTGCATTGTTGAGATCATTATAATTAAGTTCATTAACAGAACTACTACTCAAAGAAAATTCATCCGAAGTAAATATGTTTTTGATAAAACTATCATTGGCCTCATTAATAGCCACAACCTTAATCTTCTCTGGAGTATTAATTGTAAAATACCTTGAGTTATCAAATGTAATTGCTGGATCTTCTATAGTTACACGCCCATTAATTTTGGTGTTTTCATCTAATCGAAATTCAGTTTGAGTAGTACCATTTTCAGGAATTGTGACAGCAGTTTTAGCGATTAGTTTATCATTGTTATATAATGCAATGGATATATTTTCTGTAGAAACTTCGGTATTACTCAGTACGGTATTAAGCATTAACTCATTATTCTTATTACGCTGCAAATACAAACTATCGATAGCTATATTTTGTCTTGTAACAGGTTTTAGTTGTACTAAATGAATTTTGGAGTCTGAGTTTTTTGGTAAACTAAATACGTTTTCTTTTTGCTGAAAATCAGAGATTATAATCACTCGTTTGATTGTCTCTGAAGACGAGCTTAATAATTGTTTAGCTTTAAGATAAACTGCAGCATACGAAAGTTGATTAGAAGAATATTCTATCTGCAACAAATCATTAAGGATATCACTTTTAGAAACATCGATAAAAGTTTCTGTATTTGTAAATAGAGATATGGTTTCCTCTTCTGGAAGATCACTCAAAATTTCTTGGACTGCACGTTTCAAAAGTGGTCCTTTAGAACCTTTAGCCTGCATACTAAAAGAATTATCCAGATAGATTGCTGTTTCACTTTTCTTACCAACAATTTCTTCCAGAGCTATAAAAGGCTGTGCAAAAGCAATAATAATTGCAGCTAATGCCAACAAACGGGTCAAAAGGGTAAGCCATTTTTTAATTTGTGAGCTTTTGCGAGTTTGTATCGTTGCAGATTTAAGGAACTGTACATTGGTAAAATCTACCTTTTGAAAACGCCTTAGTTGAAATAAATGAACTAAAATGGGAATGATAAGAGCAAAAAGAACGTAAAGAAATTCTGGGTGTTTAAACTGCATTCTTTATAATTGGGATTAATCTCTTTGATTATCAGTTGATTTCATTTTTTAAACTTTTAACTTGTAAATAAATACTTGAAAAACGTGTAAAAATGAATAAGTGTTTTTTATAATAATGCAGTAAATATAGTAATTTTAAATTGCTTTTTTTATGATTTTATGCTGAGCTCAACAAGAAGAAGAGCTAAACTAATATTCTATGATATTATACATATACTTAGTGAATTGATATCATATATAAAAAGTGTTGATAAAGAAATATGGAAATAAAAAGACGATAACAAAATCGTAGTATAAGAAGTAATTAGATTATCCCATGATATTTTATAAAAACTAGTGTTCTTAACTCCTAAAACTTTAATCTTTTTGGCAAATCTTTGACACATAAATTTTCTTATAATATTTTAGTAAGAGTTTAACTATTCATTAAAAGATATAACGCTTTTTTCTAATTAATTTTGATTGCAAACGGGTTCGTTATTCAATGTATAAGTTGAAACCTTAGAGCCTTTCTTACAGAGTGTATTCAATAGATTTTTCGTTTTTAATTATTTTCATTTTAGATATTTAACAAGATGAGAACATTATGCCCTAACAAGAAAAACAAATAATAATTTTAGATAAAGAGCATAAGGTTTTGCCAATAAGATGTAAACCGTGAGCGTCTTTAAAATTATTGCGGTATAATTTAATTTTTTTATTATGTTAAAAAAACTCTTAAAACTCAGCGAAACTCAGCAATTGAGCAAAAATGAACAACGAACAATTAATGGAGGAGGAGCAAGAATTCCTTCCGCTTGTACTTATCCGGGGGCACCTCCATTTGGTGGGCCATGTTTTTGTTTTGTAGATGGACAAGTTTGTAGAGTACAGGAAGACTTTATCTGTCTGGATGGAATTGACCCTATCTGCCCAAATTTCTGATATCGAGGTCCACTAATATTTCAATGAAATTTATGACTAAGAAAATGCAAGCCGAGAAAAGTAATCTCGGCTTTTTTTCTTAGATAGTATACAAGCAGATTTTTAAATAGAGAGTTACTATCTAAGATGCGTAAAGTATATCCTAAAAATATGATGTACATTTGCACATTCATTCAGAAATGGCATTTTCATATACATTGTTATTTCTTAAACAATTTATATGTCATTCAATACATTAGGATTTTCCAATGCATTATTAAAAGCAATTAATAAAAAAGGATATACTACACCTTCTCCCATACAGGAAAAGGCAATTCCTCCAATTTTAGAAAAAAAAGATGTTTTAGCGTCTGCACAAACCGGAACAGGTAAAACAGCTGGATTTACATTACCTCTATTACAATTACTATCTCAAGGACAAAAATTAAGAAAAAGACCTGTTAGAGCCCTTGTATTAACACCAACCAGAGAATTAGCAGCTCAGATATTGGATAATGTAAAAGCGTATAGTGAGTTTTTAGATTTGAGATCTATGGTGATATTTGGAGGAGTAAATGCAAATCCTCAAATTCGAGCTTTAAGGAGTGGAGTTGATATATTAGTAGCTACTCCAGGACGTTTATTGGATTTACATAATCAAAGGGCACTTTCTCTGGCAAATATTGAGATTCTTGTTTTGGATGAGGCTGATCGTATGCTTGATATGGGATTTCAAAGAGATCTTAACAAAATATTGAAATTATTACCGGCCAAACGACAAAACTTATTGTTTTCGGCAACGTTTTCAAAAGAGATTAAACAATTGGCTAATGGGATACTAAATCACCCTGTTTGGGTTGAAGCAACACCAGAAAACACTACAGCAGAAAAGGTTGACCAAAAAATATACAGGGTGGATCAAAAAAGGAAATCAGAACTTATTATCAAGTTTATCTCAGAGGGAAACTGGAAACAAGTATTGGTTTTTACCCGAACAAAACATGGGGCAAATCGATTAAGTGAAAAAATGGTAAAAAGTGGTATAAGTGCTGCAGCTATTCACGGAAATAAGAGTCAAGGAGCAAGGACTAAAGCTCTTGGAGGGTTTAAGAAAGGGACTATTAGAGTGTTGGTAGCAACAGATATTGCTGCTCGTGGGTTAGATATTCCTTTATTACCACATGTGGTAAATTTTGAATTGCCAAACATTTCTGAAGATTATGTACATAGAATAGGACGAACCGGAAGAGCAGGAGCTAGCGGAGAAGCAATTTCACTGGTGTGCCAAGATGAATTAAGTTATGTGCGTGGCATAGAGAAGTTACTTGGAGAAAAATTACAAAGTGAAGTGGTCGAAGGATTTGAACCTACTACAAGTTTTGAAAACACAAAACCTGCTTCAAAAAATAGATCATACAATAAACCTAAGCCAAAAGGTAATAACAGAAATTATAAAAGAAGATCAAGAAGGTAATTGTATTTATAAATAAAGTCTTGAGAGATTAAAATGATAATGGCTAGATTAATTGAAGTACCAAAATCATAAATAGTATTCACAGAAACGGAATTAAAAATTCTTTTAATAAACTTCGGAAAGAATAATAAAACATAAATAAGTACGAATATGTACTAATACTTTACAAATATATACTAGATCATTTTTGTAAATGTATCATTATCTAAATTTATTATTGTTTTAAAATATTTTCTAATGAATTTAAACAAAGTTGTATTTGTACTTTTGTCACTTACTATTGTATCCTGTTTTGATTTATCATCTATAACACAAACTGAATATTTTACGGTTACTTCTAAGCATCTATCTATGATTGAAAACGAAGAAGAGAATAATTACATCGTTGATACTTTACAAATCAATAAAACATTGGCAAAACCAAGTACAGATAAAATTTGGGAATTGTCTAATTTTAAATGTATTACACCAATAAATTATACTTTAAACGAGACGACTTCTGGGGTCTTTAAAATAAGCTTGGGAGATGCTCTAATCACTAATGATGATCCAGATTTTTTTAGAATCGAAATCGAAGATACTAATGTTGAGGATATGGTATTTCAAGATTATTCTAATTTCTTTTACATAAATACTGATAAAGGCTCGATCACTATAAAAAAGATTATACAAGGCTTACAATCAAGTGCGAAACAAAACAAAATTTTTTATTCGGATGATAAAAGCTTTGTTATTTATGGAGATAGTAGAAATTTTAATGTAATTCACCTTAATTACCTTGAAGAATTAAGAAAAATGGAGGTTTTTATCAATTATCAAAAATCTGGTCCTTTTTCTGATCTTTCTTCTCGAGATTTATTCACTCTAGCTTTATCAAAATTAAGGATGGCTAGAAATTTTCATATCGTGAAAAGTATTGATGAGGAAGAGAACTGGAGTCATATAACATCTACATTGACGAGATATCATAGAAAATTAGCTAATCTAGCTTTTGAAACCATAAAAAGTACTTCAAAGGAAATAGCTCCCGAAAAAAATATTGAAATAAATGTACCAGATTTTGATATGAAGATTAACGTTTATAGAGGTGAAAAAGTTGATACAATCCAACAGGATTTTAAAAAATTAAAAATCTCCAAAACAATTGATCTAAGATTAAACACTTTTTTTCAAAATGCAACCACAAAACTTCTAAGTACAACATATACGGGATCAGAATTAAAATTGTTACAAAAAGAAACAAATACTTTTATTATTGGGGATGATCAAAGGAAAAGGCTGTTTTGTTTCTATAATATTGATAACACACCTATTTTGATTCGTGTTACAGATGAGTATGAATACTCTGACTCTGATGACAATTTAGATTTGTATTTTGAAATGTTTAAAAAATTAGAAAAAGGCTTTGATACATTCTACTAACAAGCTATAAAAAATGAAATATAAAGCCTTATTATTACTTAAATTGATCTCTTCTTGATCATACCTCCTCTAGTATCATTAATACTATGCATAATAACAAAAGCGTTAGGATCTATCTTTTCGATCTCTCTATTCAATTTACTAATTTCTAGTCGGGTTACTACAGTATATAGAATATCTATCTCATTCATATGACCATGATTTCCATATCCTTGTTTTCCTTGATATATGGTTACTCCTCGTCTCATGGTATGAGTAATCATATCCATTATTTTTGTGTTATGTTCAGAAATAATAGTAACTCCAGTGTATTCTTCAATACCTTCAATTACAAAATCCAAAGTCTTAGAAGCAGCAAGATAGGTGAGCATTGAGTATAGAGCTGTTTCTATAGATAGAAGGTAGGCAGCAGCAGAGAAGATAATTACATTGATAATAGTAATGGCATCCCCAACCGTTGTTCCTAATTTTTTACTCATAAAAATAGCTAATACTTCAGTACCATCTAATACACCCCCTCCTCGCACAGAAAGTCCGATTCCGGCACCAAGAAAAAAACCTCCAAAAACAGAAACTAATAATTTATCTTGAGTAACCTCAGGAAAGTCAATGAGCAAAAGAGACAATGCCAATCCTGATATTGCAATAGTTGCTCGTATGGCAAATCGTTTTCCTATCACTTTAAATCCTAGAAATATAAAAGGTATATTGATGACCACTATAAGGATATAGAGTGGGATAGATGTAATTTCAGAAACAAGTAATGATATTCCAGTAACACCTCCATCAATAAACATATTAGGTAATAAAAAACTTTCCAGACCAAAAGCAGCAGAAATTACACCTAAAACGATCAGAAAGACGTCTTTAAACAGGGAAATTAGGGTTACTCTGAGTTTTTGAGATGTTTGATCAAAATCAGACTGTAAATCTGGATCATTTTTTTTAAGCTTTTGTATAATAAAAGCCTTGATGATTCTACGTTTCCATATTGAATTCATAGGCTTTAAGAATAATTGTTTTTAGCTAATAATTGAGACGTATGATCGTGTTTTGTTCATATATAAAGCTACGTAACCTTTTTATTCTTAAACCTAATTTTAACAAAGCTTTGGGCATAAAAAAAGGACGAAAAATTTGATTCCGTCCTTTTTTGATTTTTTATTATGTTCTATTAGAAGATATAGTATCCAACAGATATCTGAAAAGCAGAGTTTTTAGCTTCTACATTATCGATAACGTCTGTAAAACCAAAGTTATAACGTAGCTGACCAAAAAATGGTCCAAATTCTACTCCAGCACCTACAGCACCACTAAGGTCAAAACTTTCTGGATCACCAACTTCAAAATCGTCATTAACTACAAAACCAAATTGAGGTCCGGCTTCTACACTAAAAATTTTAGCAAATTTAAGTTTTACAAGGACAGGAAGGTTTAGATAATCAATATCTGTATCTTCTATTCCTTGCGCAGAATACAAAAGTTCAGGTTGCAGAGCAATAGTTTCTGCAAGACTAACTTGCAAAACGGCACCAATGTGGTATCCTGTTCTTCCATCCAAATTATCATTTACATCATCACCATTGAGCGTAGCAAAATTTACCCCACCCTTAAAACCGAATTTGATGTCTTGTGCATTTGAAGATACTGAAAAACTAATTACTGCAATTGCTAATAAAAAAAGCTTTTTCATAATTGTAAATTTAAGGTTTGTTTAAATCCAAAGATAGGAACTTAAACCTTAATTAAATGTTAAATGTAGCTTGTTTGAGTTATTTTTAGCTGTTATTTTTGAATTTTATCGATATAATTTTGAAACAAAGATTGTTGTATATTCGCAGGAAATTCAAGATTATAATCCGCATTGCAACACGAATTCACTATACAAGTTTCTCCAGAGATTGCCGCAAATCCTAATCGGTTAAAGACTACAGTATCCAAAAAAAATAATATTCCTCTACAGGAAATTAAATATATACAAGTCTTAAAACGTTCTATAGATGCAAGACAAAGAGCAATTAAGGTTAATCTAAAACTAAAAGTTTTTGTACAAGAAGAATTTGTAGATTCAAGTATCGAACTACCAGAATATCCTTTTGTATCCAATGCTCCAGAAGTTGTAATTATTGGTGCAGGTCCAGCTGGTTTATTTGCTGCATTGAGATGTATAGAATTAGGATGTAAACCTATCGTTTTAGAACGAGGTAAAGATGTTAGAACACGCCGTAGAGACTTAAAAGCAATTAATAGAGACCATATTGTTGATGAAGATTCTAACTATTGTTTCGGCGAGGGAGGCGCAGGAACATATAGTGATGGGAAATTGTATACTAGATCTAAAAAAAGAGGTGATGTTAACCGTATTTTAGAACTTTTGGTTGCTTTTGGAGCCACAGACCAAATTCTTGTAGAAGCACATCCTCATATCGGAACAAATAAACTACCTGGTATTATAGCTGCAATACGTGAAAAGATAATAGAAAGAGGAGGAGAAATACATTTTGAAACTCGTGTTATTGATTTTGAAATTAGGAACTCAGAAATTAATGGGGTTACATTATTAGGTGGTAGTACTATAGCTACTAATAAATTGATTTTGGCAACCGGACACTCTGCAAGAGATATTTTTGAACTATTATATCATAAACAAATAGAGATCGAAGCAAAACCCTTTGCTTTGGGAGTACGTGTAGAGCATTCGCAGCAATTAATAGATCAAATCCAGTATAAATGTGAAGTGCGAAGTCCATATTTGCCTCCTTCACCATATAGTATTGTTAAGCAAGTTAGAGGCAGAGGCATGTATTCTTTTTGTATGTGTCCTGGAGGAGTTATTGCTCCTTGTGCAACCAGTCCGGGAGAAGTAGTCACCAATGGCTGGTCTCCTTCAAAAAGAGACCAACCTACGGCTAATAGTGGTATTGTTATAGAACTTAGAATGGAAGATTTTAAACCATTTTCTAATTATGGGCCATTATCTGGAATGTATTTTCAAAAAAGTATTGAACAGCAAGCATGGAAAGTAGGAGGGAGAACTCAACGAGTTCCTGCGCAAAGGTTAATAGATATGGTTGAAGGAAAGGTATCATCAAACCTTCCAGTAACATCATATAAGCCTGGTTTAACATCTGTAGATATGAATGCTGTATTTCCAGAATTTATTCATGATACTTTAAAGGATGGTTTTAAAGCTTTTGATAAAAGTATGCGTGGGTACCTTACTAATGAAGCTGTTGTACACGCTCCAGAATCACGTACCTCCTCTCCAGTTCGTATTCCAAGAGATTGGAAAACATTAGAGCACTTACAAATTAAAGGATTGTATCCTTGTGGCGAAGGAGCCGGATATGCAGGAGGTATAATTTCGGCAGCAATTGATGGAGAAAAATGTGCAGCAGCTTGTGTTGCAACAATAAAAGCATAATAAAATATGAAATGTAATTATGTGTCTATGAAGTCCAGATTATGGATTTACTGTATTTTGTTTTTAAGTATACTGGTTTTTTCATGCAAAGAAAATAACGATAGACAAGCTATTGAAAAAACTGAAGATACAGAAAATGCTATCGATTTTGGTGAAGAAGAAACTAATGAAAAACTGGTGGTCATTGCTAAACAAGGATTAGTAATAAGGGATGAACCTGGGTTGACTGGTTATAAAATAGGGAAATTTGAGTATTTAAGTGAAGTAGAGGTAATTGAAGTAACAGATCAAGTATTAGAGCTTAAAGACGAGAATACAGTTATAAAAGGAAATTGGGTAAAAGTAGTTTTTGAAGCATATAAAAGTGCATATGTTTTTGATGGTTTTCTTAAGACCAAAGATGAATTGAAAGCAAGTAATGCTAGTTATCAATTTAAAGTAGCTAATGTAAAAATGGCTACTAATTTATTATCTACAGTAAATTGCAAAGTAGCAGTCCAAAAGGCTATAGGAAAAGAAGTCTATTTTTTACCTGAAGAATCAGAAAAAAAAGAGCTTGTATATTCTGGAAATAATATTTTTTTAGAAACGGTACAATTAGCATATGATTCTCACAGGCCATTAGTACTTTCACCAGATATTATTTGGTTAGCTATTGCTCAAGGTTTCTCTTGTCATGTTAATGAGAATTTTAAAACATTAGAAGATAAAATTTTTGTGACTGATAAACCCGATAAAATAAAATGTAGAGAAGATTCTTTAAGCAAAGGAGCAAAACATTGGGGTAAATTGGTTTCATCATTATCTAATGAAACCAAAAAGTATACTCAGAAAAATTTGTATAAGGCTATGGTGCCGAATTTTTCGACAACTACATCTTTAGAAACTACTTCTTTTGAAGTAACATTGTTAGAAAGCTTTGAACAAGCATTTGAATATGTTGGTGAGACGGGCTGTGGGATTCCGTATATAACAATAGAAGGTATTCCTGAAGATTGGGGAAAAATATATGCAAATATAGATAACCTTAAAGGATATGGGCTGGATGATTGGATAGATCAATTAAAACCTGTTTTACAAGAATTTGAAAATGCGTCCAAAGGTGAGATCAATACGGTTTTTTGGAAAGATATATATAAAAATGCTAGTGAATATGGTGCTTTTTATATTTCGGGATGGATTGTTAAGTTTTTTCCCTATATAAAAACATTAGAAAGTGATGTTACAGGTTCTTATGATCCAGAAACGGGTATGACTAAAGTAAAAGAAGTATACATAAAGAATCCTTTTTATAAGGATAATGATTATTTGATGTCTACATTATCTACAGACGATTTTCCTTCAGGATTTTCTCAGATTGATATACTGTGGAATGATTATTTCAATGATAAAACTATAGATATAGAAGTTTACGCAGGATTTTTGGGAATATCTCAATCTTCTGATATCTCATTAAAACCATATATAACGTATGCAATCTGTAAAAAAGATGCATCCATAATAGAGACAGAAACGGTATACAATTCGGGCGGTACTTCTCATGATTCTTATGAATATTGGATTCCTTATCCGGTTGAAAATAAATTAATAAAACAATTATCGGTATATGATATTAAGAAGCACAAAACAAATGATATCGCTATAGCATATATAAAGGAAAGTATACGATCAAAATTTGATGTTGATGGTGTCAAAATTGATTTTGTGGTTTTAACGAATGGAACAGTTACAGATATAAAAATTGAGAATAGTAAAGATGAACAACTATTGTCTGATATAAGGAAATATTTATATGATTTGCCTCAAAAATGGTTTCCAGCTTTAGCACCAATAGGTATAATCGATAATGATTGGGATCTTGAAACGGATACCAAAAAGTTAATGAAAGTGAATAGTAAAATTATTCTGGAATTTTAAATTTAATTTTTAAGCTCCTTTTTAATATAAAAAATGAAAAGAGCTAGTTTGGCTTTTGGATAGAAAATTCAAAAGTTGTTTGTATTTTTTCCTGAGAAGATACTTTTATCTCACCTCCAAGCTTTTTTACAAGCTTCTTAACTGTTGAAAGACCTATTCCATTACCTTTATTACCATTCCTGTCAGTATGGTTAGCTATAGTAAAAAGATCAAAAATCACCTCTAATTTATTATTTGGAATCCCCATTCCATTATCGGTTATCTTGAAATGATAAAAAATATCATCCTCTTTAGTTTCGATAGATACAATAATTTGTTCTTTATCATTGTACTTAATACTATTTCCGATAAGATTAAAAAAGATTTGTTTTAGCGCAAGCTTGTTCGATTCTAAAATTGGATTTTCTTTTGGGAAATTAATAGTAAAATCTGGTTTAATACTAAGTAAACTAACAATTTCCTGAAGTAAATCGTTTAGAACAAATTTTTCGGGTTTATGATTGATGAGACTTTCACTTTCATAGTGCTCAAGAATATCACCTATATAATTGCTCATTGAAAACGATGAGATTTTAATGTATTCAAAGTATTCTAAGCTTTCAGAATCCAGTTTGTCTCCAAGTTTAAGTTTTAATAAATCTGTAGATGTAATAACATTAGCCAATGGCATTTTGAGATCATGAGATATTACTCTGGCAAATTCTCGTAAAGAATCATTACGTTTTTTTAGTTTGGACTGCATATACTCAAGATCTCTATTCTTTTTGTTTAGTTCAAAAAGCATGATTACCTGATTGGCAAGAGATTTAAGTGCTTCTATTTGTTTTTGAGAAAGCTTTTTGGGTTTACTGTCAATAACACATAACGTACCTAAAGCAAAACCATCTTTATCTACCAAGGGAATTCCTGCATAAAAGATTACAATTTTATCAACTTCGGTGAGAGGGTTATTACAGAAGCGAGGATCTTTACGAGCATCTTCAACAATTAATGGTTTATAGGGGTCCAGAATGGCATGCGCACAGAAAGACACAGCTCTTGGTGTTTCACAAATAGCTAAACCATATTTAGACTTAAACCATTGCCTATCTTTATCTACAAGAGAAATTAATGCTATTTCTGCATCACATAGAAATGAGGCAAGTGTAGTAATCTCGTCAAATTCTTTTTCGAATTCTGTATCAAGAATATTTAGTGAATGTAAAGCTTCAAGTCTGAGCTTTTCATTTGTTGGTTTTGCAGCTTCTGTCATCCTCGTCATAGAATTGATTTAGAACCATTCAATTCTTAATAAAATTAACAAAAATAACTTACATATTAAGAATTAATTAGCATTACGTACTTATTTTGTGTGATTACCGTAATACAGCTACATGATTTTATTATTTAAAAAAGTACTTTAATGAATTTGCTTAGAATGCTTAAGTTTATATAAAATATAACTCCCATACTAATCAATTAGTATAGGAGTTTACAATTACCTGATAGATATTAACAACAATTAATTTTCATATTTGGTTTGATCTTCTAAACTATTCATGAATGCAATAATATCTTTAATTTCTTCTTTTGAAAGATGCAATGGATCAGGAGGCAAAGTTTGGTATGTGGCATCGATTCCTATACCTGCACCACCTCCACGATTATAAAAGTCAAGTACTTCTTCTAATGTTTGGTATACTCCATTATGCATATATGGGCCAGTTTTACTCACATTTCTTACTGTTGAAGTTTTAAAAAAATGCTTTCTCTGTTCTGTTTTATATACATCATATCTTCCTAAATCTTCGCTAATAGTAGCATTGATTGTATCATTTTCTTTAGGCACTCCAATTAATTCGATCTCTGATTCTCTGTAGTTTGGAGGTACAGTACCATTAAAAATAGGAGCAAAGTGACATGTAGCACATTTAGCTTTTCCATTAAAAAGATTAAAACCATTAATCTCACTTTTGGTAAGGGTATTTTCTATCCCATTAATATTTTGATCAAATTTAGAATTAAAAGGGGCTAGACTTCTTATATAACTCGCAATAGCATTTCTTATCTGAGCGTTATTGACTTTTTGATTTTTAAAAACAGTATTAAATTCTTTGGGGTAACTACTATCTTGAGCGACTACTTTTCCCAAAGTTTCTAAGTCTGTATGAAATTCATTTTCATTTTCTACCACTGCTATGATTTGTCCTTCAAGGCTACCAGCTCTTTTGTCATAAAAAAATGCCTGTTGTAAACCAGAATAAAGAAGAGTAGGTGTATTACGGGTAACACCTGCACCTATTTTTAGACCATCGGTAAAAGCTTTATCAAGATGATGACAGGTAGCACAACTTATTTTTTTATCAGAAGATAAATTAGTGTCATAAAATAGCTTTTTACCAAGAGCTATTTTTTCTGGAGTTGTTTTTCCCGAGTTTCTATCCGCAAAATAGGTGTTATTGTAAGTGTTTGCAGAGAAAAGAGAAGTTGCGTCATTTTTTATTGCCAGCTCAAAAGGAAAACTAACGTTCCAGTCGGCAACTATTTTATTCCAAAGTTCTAATTGTTTATGCGTATGATTTTTTATAAAATCATAACGATTAAATGTATTGAAATCACCTTTTAAATCGCTAATTGATGCATCTATTTCTGTATTCCAATGATCAAATAATTTTTTATTCTTAAACTCCTTTTCAAAAATAGCTAAGTATGTTTTTAGACTTTGATATACAGTTTTGGATTCCTCTAAAGAATTCTCTAGAACTGGTGAGTCAAATCCAGTGATCCCTGTGAGAGATATTTGAATTATTGATTTCCTTAACAACCATAAGAAATGATATGTTTTTATGTGGTTAAAACTTATGTTTTTCTTTATTAATTTTAGTCGATTTGAAACCAAGTCCAAGTGCTTGTTTATTACAATAGTATCTATTTGTTCCGTAAAGATTTCTTCTTCTAAAACCTGATATCCACTTGGGTTTTTAATTTTGATATCGGTATAATCTTCCTCTTCGATTTTTAGAATATTAGGTTGATTTAAAAAACCATAATTTTCAATATCTAAAGAAGCTAAAATTGGCTCGGTTTTTTTAAAATATTTTCGTGATTTCAAAAAGTTTTTTTTAAGATCACCAGTATTCGTTCGGGCACTATCCAGAGTATTAATAGCCATTGTTATATCATCAATGAATTGTTCTTTCATTTGATTGTTATATGGTATTTTTTCTGGTGTTTTTACTTGTTCAGAACAAGAAGTAACGCTAATTATCGATATGATAAAGAGGCTTATCATAAAATAAGCCTCTTTATTAAGATTTAATGAAAATTGAGTCATATATTATCTTTCTAATCCTTTGATTACATATAGCATACTTCCTTCTTTTCGGCTATTTGCAACATCTGGATTTGCAGTTGGATCAGTAAATGGTACTCCATCAGCTCTTTCCCATCCATGATTTTGAGTAATCATAAGAAATGTATCATCGACATCGATAACATCAGAAATATCGATCATACCAGTGATTTCCCATATTCTATCTACACTACCATATCCAGAACCTGCAGCTTTAACTTGATCACATTCTAATACTACTTTTAATTCTCCTGTATTCAGATTGTATTGATATAATCTGGCATAGTGATTCGCAGCTGGTTTGAACCCTTGAATTCCGTTTGGATCTTCTTGTATATATGCGTAGTTTTCTGTTACTGTAATATTATCAGGGCTGTGGAAAGCTTCAGCTGTACCACCTACTTTATCACCATCTAATACACAAGTTATTTTACCAGCTCCGTATGGATTTCTACTATTTAATTCAACTTTATAAACTCTTCCAGAACGAGTTCCTTTTCCAATTAATCCAGGCTTATCTCTACCAGTCACAGCAAGATATACTTCTCGATTATTACTACTAAGTCCTCTTCTCCAGTCTATATCTTCTAATCTAGAGAATCCCATAACACCTTTTTCTTTGGCTTCAGCATCCAATAAGTCGATATCTTTTTCTTTTAATTCTACAAACTCCATATCATATGCAACACCTTCTTCCATATCCATTTCATAAGTAACATCTGGAGAAGTAACTTTTAGTCCGTATAATTTTCCTCCTTCTAAGTCTCCTTGTCTACCTACATACATTCCTAGTTGTCCAGAAGGAACTTCATTATTACTATTGTCATCTCCTATAAAAACTACTGTTTTTCCTGGATATGCACGTCTGCTAAGCGCTACGGCATTTTCTGTTGACCATTGTCCTAATGCTGGTAACATTCTTGGAGCAGAAGCTTCTGATGCATCTTTATATGGGTCAGTAGCAAAAACTCCTTTTGAGTTTCCTCCCCATTCACCTCCAGATAGGTATAAAGGACCAAAACCATGTACAGATGGAGTGATTAATGAGCCAGAACATTGCGCTGTATTAGCAGTTGCTAATGCATTAAGAATATGTTCTCCTTTGATTGGTTTGAATGTTTCATCTAGAGTAATTCTAGCCACAGAATAATCAGCCTCTATATTATTGATTAAGGTGAAAGTTCCATTTTTATTGCGAAGTAATCCAGCACCATCGGCCATAGATCCATACGTAAAATCCGGAATGTATGTATCTTCAGAAGATAATAGGTTATAAATTTCTATATCTGAAAATTCTGGAGTTTTTTCTACAAGAATAGGAGAAACAGAATGATTTTTTAGTTCAATTTTTCCTGTTGGTGGTTTAACTGGGCCGCTAAAATCATCATCGTCACAAGAAATAAGAACAGAAGCTAATATTAGATAAGCGAGAATAAAATAGTTTTTCATGATTGTGTGTGTTTTTTTGTTCACACAAATTTAACTCAGGCTCTATCTGAATTACTTTACGAAGATGTTTTATGTTTATTAAAGAAATATCACTAGAATGTTTACAACGTAAAATTAACATTACTCTTTAGAATGAATCTAAACTTAGAATTTTTCGAATACACCAAGACCAAATAATGCGTAATCATACTTAACTGGGTCCATAGGGTCTAATGTCCTAAGTTTTGTATCCAATTGTAACAATGCTTTTCCATCATTTTGTTTGCGTTTTAATAACCCCAGTTTTCGAGCTACATTTCCAGAATGTACATCCAATGGGCATGATAATTGAGAAGAAGAGAGCTTGTTCCATATTCCTAAATCAACACCAGCTTTAGCATCGCGTATCATCCACCGCAGAAACATATTAATGCGCTTAGCGGCAGAATTTTTATGAGGATCACTAATATGCTTTTCGGTTCTAGATTGATGGGGAAGACTAAAGAATTCTTTTTTAAATTCATGAATAGCATTTTGGAGTGTGTTTTCTGAAGCAAATTGCTTAAAAAAACTCTCCATGTCATCAAATTTAGTATATAAATAATGTAAAGCTGTAATAAAATAGGAGAGGTCTATATGATTAAAGGTGCGATGTACAAAACCTTCTAAGCTTTGCAGGTCATTTTCTGTATGACTCATAATAAAATCATGAGGACTATTCCCTAAGAGATTCATTAACCGATGAGCATTATTTAAAATACTTTTGCGATTTCCCCAGGAAATAGTGGCTGTTAAAAATCCCGATATTTCAATATCCTTTTTTTCTGTAAAGAGATGGGGTATCTGTACAGGATCGGTTTCTATAAATTTTGGTTGTTCATAGAAAGTAGCTTTCTCATCAAGAAATTCTTTAAGCTCGGTTTTATTTAACTTTTTCACCTGGATTATCCAACAATTTTACCATCCACCATGACCAGTTTTCTATCTGCCATATCAGCTAGTTCCTGGTTATGAGTTACAATTACAAAAGTTTGACCAAATTCGTCTCTAAGTTTAAAAAATAATTTATGTAGATTTTCTGCTGCTTCACTATCTAAGTTTCCAGAAGGTTCGTCTGCAAATATAACTTTTGGATTATTAATTAGTGCTCTCGCAACGGCTACACGTTGTTGTTCACCACCAGATAGTTCGCTAGGTTTGTGGTTGTAACGATGAGAAAGACCAAGAAAGTCTAAAAGCTCTTTTGCTCGTTTCTCTACTTCTGCCTTTGGAGTTTTCTTTATAAAAGCAGGGATACATACATTTTCCTGAGCAGTAAATTCTGGTAATAATTGATGAAACTGAAAGATAAACCCTAGCTGTTCATTTCTAAACTTTGAAAGTTGTTTCTGGGATAATGAATTAATATTTGATTCATTAATTAGTAAGTTACTTTTTTGTACTTCACTAACTCGATCTAATGTGCCCAAAATTTGTAATAATGTCGTTTTTCCTGCGCCAGAAGCACCAACAATTGATACAATCTCTCCCTGTTTGATATGAAGATCTACCCCTTTAAGTACATGAAGATCTCCATAATTTTTATGAATATTATTTGCCTTAATCATCTATTTTTTTGACTTGATGGAGTGAAAGTAATCAATATCCATAGAATCCCCAAGATTATCCTTTAGAAGAACGTTTTAAATTATTCACATCAAGAAAATATACTACTCTTAAAGATAATGTATGTTGTATAGGTTGGCTAAAAAGATTATCCAAACTTTGCGTATAATTTAGAGTAGATAATTCATCATCATTAAATATTTGATTGCGATAGAGTAGTGTAGCTTCACTACCTGGAGCAAAACGCCAATTAAAACTCAGGTCCAGGTTCCAGATATTAAAATTTGTATTAGGGTTGTTTTCTGATATGTCATAATTAGTGCGTGATCTTGAGCCATTTTCACTAAGAATAAAAAATACATTATCAGAATAGTCAGCTGTACTCCAAAAATTTCTAAAACGTAAATTGATTGCTTTAAAAGGATCAAAATTATAACTAGCACTAAGAGAGTTTTCTAAGGATATAATATCCCGTTGTCCCAGAAATACATCAACATCATTATCATCAATATACCCAAAGTTCTTAGGTCTGTTAAAGTATTCTGATCTCCAGATTAATAATAATTTATCTGAAAAACGGTATCTGGGAGAAATTTCTACTCTATAAATTTTTTGTGAATCTCCAAACCATTGTCTTGTACCTGCACTAATATCGTAAGCAAATTTTTTCCTGAAGTCAGACGAAACAAATATTCTTCCACCGGCACTAGGGCTGAATGTTACAAATCTTCCATCTACTCTAGGTTCAAAATAATCTTGATTCTTAGAATTATAAGATCCTCTGGCTCCTAAAGCAAAGCGTTCTCTAGTTACAAAAAAGGAGTTGAGTCCTATGGAGTTTTGGGTTTGTACACTAGGATCATATAAACGTTGATGTCTTGCAAAAACATTGATACGATACCTGTTAAAAATACCTTGAGGTTCAAAAATCTCATATGACGCATTAACTCTAAAATTATTAAAATTATTTCTAAAGTTTACCCCCAAGTCATTAACGTCATAGGTTTTATTCGCAAGATCATGGCCGAATCCATATCTAAACCTTCCTTTGATGCGATCAAAGTCAAGTTCTGAAGAAAAACCACCAATGTTTTCATCTGCCAGGTTTACCTGGCTTACGATCGTTCTTCCGGTTAAGCGATATGAATTCGCTTTATTGGCAAGGTTCCATGCTAAACCTGTTACATTAGCATCTCTAAATTTACTTCCATTACGGGTAACATTTGTATTGATTAATGAAATAGAAGAATTGTTATTAAACTGTTGATCCAAAACAAATATATTGTAGTTTGCCAAAGGTTCCACCACTTCATTACGGACAGAACCGGTAATTGTATCTGTAATTCGTACTTCTGTTTTTTCTGTTATTGCATTAAAAAAACCAATACCCAAATTACCATTAGTTCTTCCTGAAATTTTTAAAGCATTCAGTAAATTTATTTTTGAAGGAGTATCTTCTGCAACTTCATTTTCATTGAGATCATCATCTGATATAGATGATGAAGGACCTCCTCCAACTCTTCTGGAAAAGAAAATATCGCCTTTGTTGAACAGTTCTGTGCCTTCTGTAAAGAATTGTCTATTTTCTCCAAAAGTCTGTTCAAACGGCCCTAGATTAAGTCGGACTTCATCAAAAGAAGCTTGTCCAAAATCAGGAATTAATGTGGCATCCAAAGTAAAACTATCACTCAATCCATATTTTACATCCATTCCAGCGCTAAAATCAGTTTCAGTCTCTCCATCAAAATGAGAAACCAAACCTTGGACAAAAGGAAAAAAAGTAAGTCTAACAGGAGGATCTATATTCTCAACACCTTTTACCAGGCCATTGTATTGCGTTTGTTGTCCAACTTTATTATCAATAAAGTTCCAGGTATGTGTTTGGTTACGGCCTTGTAGTCTTCGATAAAAATTTATACTCCAATCTTGTACATCAACTTCAGGAAATCGTAATGCGTTATATGGAATTTTGAATTCTGCGTACCAGCCTTTTTCATCAAATGAAACTTTAGCTTCAAAAACTACATTATAACTAAAATCTTCATCAAATTGATCAGCTCTTGCATCTCCAATAGTTCCCGCACTGGTAATAAAAAATCGGGTTTCATTTATACCATCATTATACGTATTTATACCAATGCTAAAAAAATCGGCCTGAACAAATACATTATCTCGCTGACTAAATTGTTTTAACATTCTATTTACTTGATCATCATGTAAATATGCGGCAAAATAAACGGCTTTATTATCATAAGCCATTTTTACTTCAGATTGCAAGTTTTGAGGTATTTCTCCTTCATTTCCAGGTCTCCACATATGAAACCCTCCATTTGCCGGAATTGTTTTCCAAACATCATCATCTAGAATACCATCAATCTTGGGAGGATTACTAATTCTTTGGGCATTAATTTCTTTTCTTTCCTGTGCAAAAGAATGTAAAATAAAAAACAATAAAACTAATACACAAGTATTGGAGCGTAGTTGTAAATTCATGAAATCGTAATAAAAACCTTACTTTTTTGAGTTATGTGCAAAACTAACTTTGTATTAGGAGACGGCATACTAACGAAAAGTTAAAAAGAATAAAAAATGTTTAATATAGACGTATTTTTGTTAAACAAAAAAATGTTTTTAACATTACTATGGGAGAAAATACTACACAAATTGCAGTTTTAGCAGGAGGATGTTTTTGGTGTACAGAAGCTGTTTTTCAACGTTTAGAAGGAGTTAATCAAGTCATCTCTGGATATACAGGAGGAACCATTAAAAACCCGGCATATAGAGAGATTACAACAGGAAGAACTGGCCATGCAGAGGCTATTAAAGTTGAATATAATCCAGAACATATAAGCTATAAAGAACTATTAGAAATCTTTTTTGCTACTCATGACCCGACGACACTAAATCGTCAAGGAGCTGATAAAGGCACACAATATCGAAGTGCTATTTTTTATGTTGATAAGGATCAGGAAGAAATTGCGACAAAGATAATTGAAGAGTTAAATAAGGAGCGTATTTTTGATAATCCGATAGTAACAGAAGTTACCGAATTAGGACCATTTTATAATGCAGAAGAATATCATAGAAATTATTACAATCAAAACAGTAGTCAGGGATATTGTCAATTTGTAATTGATCCAAAACTTAACAAATTATATACTACCTTTAAAAACAAATTGAAAAAAGAAATAGAGAATTAAGTACTATGCCATATAAGAATTTTGAAGAATACAATATAAAAGTAACTGAAGAAGTAAAACAAAAATTTGAATCAATTATAGAAGACCTTGGAGAAGATGTAAATAGAGAAGGTATTGTTAAAACTCCAGAAAGAGCTGCTAAAGCTATGCAATTTCTTACCCAAGGATACCATCAAGACCCGGCAGAAATATTAAAAGGAGCAATGTTTAAAGAAGGTTATGATGATATGGTTATTGTAAAAGATATTGAGCTGTATTCATTATGTGAGCATCATATGTTGCCATTTTTTGGGAAAGCACATATCGCTTATATTCCTGATGGTCAAATTGTTGGTTTAAGTAAATTGCCAAGAATTGTTGATGTTTTTGCCAGAAGATTACAAGTACAGGAAAGATTAACACATGATATTCTTGAATGTATTAATGATACTCTTAAACCAAAAGGTGTAGCAGTGGTAATCGAAGCTTCTCATATGTGTATGATGATGAGAGGTGTACAAAAACAAAATTCTGTGACTACGACTTCAGGTTTTAGAGGGCAATTTGAAAAAATCGAAACCCGAACAGAGTTTTTAAGATTAATAACTGCCGATCTAGGATAATTATTTTTTGGAATACTCTTTGCTTTATTTATTGTATATTAAACCTAAAACAATTAAATGTATGGCAAAAGATAAGTACAAAAAATTAGGACTTAGTTTACTTTTTGACGGACTAGGAATGGTTAGCTATATAATTCCTGGAATTGGAGAATTTGCTGATGTATTATGGGCGCCCTTGGCGGGATGGCTTATGACAAGAATGTATAAAGGTAATATGGGTAAAGCAGCAGGGGTGTTTACTTTTGTAGAAGAAGCGCTACCTGGATTAGATGTTATACCATCTTTTACAATAATGTGGGTATATAGTTACGTAATTAAGAAAGAAAAAGTGAATAAAATTATCGATTTAGATATTTCTTAATCCTTGAAAAAACGAGCAAACCCCATTCTGCTTAACATTTTTTTCTCAAAATTCCAGAAAAATTTAAATTGGCCAAATATCCACCCTACTATAAGAAGCAGTACCTGATATATCGGAAAGACGAGTAGGATTCTAATAGGCCAATATATCCAACCATTGGTAGTTTCTTTGGATAAACTCAAAAATGAGAGTATAGGATCTGAGACTCTTGCAGCTGTTGAACCGGTAATAGCAAAAACCATAAAAATAGCAATGAGTTCCCATCTATAGTTGACACTCCATCTGGTTTCAAGAACACCAAAAAGTTTTAAAGTAATAAAAAGGAGTAGAGATGATAATAAAATTGTAATTGCAGAGAGCAAACCAAAGTAAATACTATCGGTTTTGGAGATATCTATCAACCCCAGAATATATTTTGCAATAAGATATCCCGAGAATATCAAGCTAAGTAATCCTAGCATTGGAAATATTAGTTGCCAACTAGATTTTATTTCCCATCGTTCTTTAAACTTTTGCATGGGGCAAAAATACAATTAAAGCTAAACTAAACAATATATTTTCTATAGTAAACTGATAAATTTTAGGTTAGGTAATTTAAAATCTATTACCTCTAGAAACAATAAATCTTTGTCGATAACGCTGTTCAAAAAACAAGAAGTAATTATAAAGAAGATAATTTACTTCGTATCCATAATGAATGTTAGGTTCATAATTAATTTGTTGAAAATATAAGTTTGCATTAAATCGTTGAGGTTGTAGTACTCGTTGATTAAACTCGTTAACATATATACGATTTCTGGATTCTAAAAAGTTTTCTCCATAAAACCCCCTGGGCCTTTGAGTGACAAGCCATGCATTAAATCCGGGTTCTATAATTATGATTTCATACTCTAAGCTATCATTTGCAATTCTTATGGTATCAGAACCTGTATCTGCAGAAGCTACATCCATGGTTTTGGTATCAGTAGAAGCACAGCCAATAATCAAAAAGGCTACTATGATGGTGTAAATAAGGCTTTTCATTATTCCAATTTATTTGAAATTACAAAAAAGCCGAAGAATTACCTTCGGCTTTAACCA
This sequence comes from Aquimarina algiphila, assembly GCF_007489275.1. Taxonomy (GTDB): domain Bacteria; phylum Bacteroidota; class Bacteroidia; order Flavobacteriales; family Flavobacteriaceae; genus Aquimarina; species Aquimarina algiphila. The sequence continues at coordinate 137 of NZ_VLNR01000088.1, read as the reverse complement.
TTATTTAAGTGTCTTGTCCTAAAATAAGTTGACACAAAATTGACTTATTTATGAAACATTCAGAACAACCAAGGAAGAAGCGTACACAACGAGATTACAATTTAGGCTTTAAATTGGCAATAGTTGCCCAAGTTGAA
>NZ_VLNR01000087.1 GCF_007489275.1 Aquimarina algiphila | reverse complement strand
AACAATGTAAAAGCAAATACTAGATATTTTCTTCTTGATGATGGAAATGCTGGTTGGAACGATGGTTGGGGAGATCATGGACCCTGGTCTACTCCTATGTACAGAAATAGAAGTAATTCATTTGTTGATCAAGCTAAAAACTCTCCCAATAGTGTAGCTAAAACCCTATGGACAGAGGCTGATCGTATTTTCAACAATTATTTCCCAAACGGATTTCCCCATGATTGGTCATTCTTCTTCACAGATGGTGTTGATTATTCAGATTGTGTAGAAAACTGGTGGATTTTTGAAATAGGTTCAAATGCAGATACACATGACAAATTTTGGTCAAGATATGTAATGAATACTACATCAAACCCTGGTCCAGACCCTACTCCATGTACTGGTAAAACATTTGAAGAAAAAAATGGTGTAGCAGCTATCGAAGCTGAAGATTTTGTAAAACAATCTAAAACTAAAGATAGAGAGTGGTTTATTATTGGTAGCGGAGGAAATGGTAGCACGCCTAATCCAGATCCAGATCCAGGTCATCAAGGAGCTGCAAGTGGAGGAAAATATGTTGAGTTATTACCTGATACTCGTGTAACGCATGGTGACCCTCTAGTTCCTGGAGTTAGCTTTTCTGATGCACCAGGTGTCGCTGCAGTATTAGATTACAAAGTAAAATTTAATTCTCCAGGTAAATATTTTGTTTGGGTAAGAGCGTATTCTACTGGATCCGAGGATAACGGAATACATGTTGGTATTGATGGTACCTGGCCAGATTCTGGAAAGAAAATGCAATGGTGTGCCGGTAAAAATGCCTGGACATGGGAAAGTAAACAACGTACGAATGCTAATCACTGTGGAGTTGCACAGCAAATATTTATAAACGTACCTACCGCTGGTATTCATACCATTTCGTTTTCTATGAGAGAAGATGGTTTTGAAATGGATAAATTTATTTTATCAAAAGCGTATACTAAGCCATCTGGTGCAGGAGCCAATCCTATTGCAGCAAATTGTGATAATCCAAACCCTAACCCTACTTCAATTGCTATTCCGGGAACCATTCAAGTAGAAAACTTTGTCGCTAAAAATGGAGGAGTAAAAGCTGAAAACACACCAGGAGGCGGTCAAAATTTAGGATTTATTACAAATAATAACTATACAGAATACAATATTAATGTTGCTAATGCGGGTATTTATAAAATGGATGCCTTCGTATCTTCAAATGGTGTGGGAGGAAATATTGTAGCTTCTGTTGCCGGAAATAATTTGGCAAGCTTAACTGTTCCTGTAAATAATGACTGGCATAACTATAGTACTCCTGTTTCTGGAAACCTGAATTTGGCTGCAGGTACACAAAAAATTCGTTTTACGTATACTGGTACTGCTGGTTTCTTGTTTAACTTTGATCGTGCTGTATTAACTTTGACTACTCCAACCGGTTCTGCTAATTGCAGTACAGCACCTACTAATCTGGCTATTGCAAGTGCTACGAACACTTCGGTCACTATATCATATAACAATACTGCTAATGATACACGTACGTTTGAATTAAGGGCATTCCCTAAGGGTGGATTCTCAGGAAACATTAATTCTGGCGGTGTAGGATTTGCTGCTGGTGCTGCCGGAAGTACTTCTATAACGATGAATGGTTTACAAAACGGAACTTCTTATGATTTTGTATTAAGAGCTTTATGTAGTGGAGGAACTCCTGGTGCGAGTCCACTAGCTCCTACTATCGTAGGAAGTACTACAGGAGGTACATCCGCAACCACTCCACAAACTACAACATTATCAGCCATTGATGATGCATTCCTGCAAGGAAATACTCGTTACAATAGTTCTATATTACGTACTGAAAGTGGAAAAAGAGTTTCCTACCTAAAATTTGACGTATCAGGTATTAATGGGCCGATTACAGCCGCTACACTTAAACTAACTGTAAGTGGTGATAGTGGTAATGGTAACATAGAAGTAAACCTTGGTAATAGTAATAATTGGACTGAAGCTAATTTAAATACAGCAAATGCTCCTGCCAAAGGTGTTTTGTTAGGAAACTTAAACAAAACGTATAGCTTAAATCAAGCCCAAAATTTCACATTAAGTAATTTAGCCATTAGTGGTAATTTCTTATCTTTAGTAGTAACACAAACTGGAGGAAATGACGTTAGTTTTGCTTCTGATGAAAATGCTAATGGGAAACCTGTATTAACTATTACCTATGATGCGCCAGCTAGTGCCAAAATTGCGTTAGACACCTCTAAAACAATGGTATATCCAAATCCAGCAGTAAATGAACTGCAAGTACTTGGTATTGCTAAACACGATGTTATATCCGTTAGAGATCTTTCAGGAAGAACTGTAATTCGAGAAAATACATCAACAACAAAAAATATGAAACTAGATGTGTCTAACCTTCAAAAAGGAGTATACTTTTTAACAATAAAAAACAACAGTAAAAGTACTACACTTCGATTTATGAAAAATTAAAATAAATCAAATCATTCAATATCTTAAAACGCCATGCAAAATAAATGCATGGCGTTTTTATAGTTATTAAAGCTTATAATTTCATATTTAGATAGTGAAATAAACCAATATCATTTTTATCTTTCCTTCGCACATTACAGCACTCTATATCCTATTATCAATCAGTTAAAAACATTTCATTAATAGATTATTTTTTTTTAACTGTAGAAATTCTTCTTTCTGTCATTTATAATATAGCAGCTCTAATTATACTTATAAATATTAAATCGTTCAGCAAATAAACCTTATATAAAACTGACTTCTAACATTTTAGTTTATGGGTCCTTTTAGACAATTATTACTGCCATCTCACTTTGGAAGCTCCTACTGCCTTCATATTAAGAGTAACATTAAAAAATAACTTTCAAACCACCTTATTCATATTTAAAATGTTGATTTTAATATATTTAACCAAAAACATGTATTAAGAACGGGAGTATTTCTTAAGAGGGGTACAAACAGGGTACATAGTGTACAAATGGAGTACAAAATCATTTGTACCCTTCTTTTATGTAATAACTATAGTGATTCCATTATGGTAACAATACATTAGTGCAGTTTATTTAAAACAGAACTATTTAACTAAAAAAACTTTTTAACACAAACACAAATCATGAAAAAAACTCCAGTATTAATTCCATCATTATTAACAATAGTGATGTTATTAATTATGCCCTTTAGAGGGCATTCGCAATCCGTCAATGTCAGCGGAACACTCCAGAAATGGCATAAAATAACTGTTTCCTTAACATTACCAGGGAATAATTTAACCGAAGCTGCAGCCACATTTAGAAATACTAGAATGGATGTAATTTTCACAAGTCCAAGTGGTAGAAATATCAGAGTACCTGGGTTTTTTGCTGCAGATGGAAATGCAGCTAACACCAATGCAAAACAAGGTAAAGTATATAAGGCTTATCTAAGACCCGATGAAACGGGAAACTGGACATATCGTGTATTGTATTATACCGGTAATGATATTGCAATTAGTAATGTTGGTAATCTACCTTCTCCTGTGCATAATCTCACAGGAAGTGCTGGAAGTATTACTGCGTCTAATAAAACAGCTCCTGATTTAAGAGCAAAAGGACGTTTGGTCTATAAAACAACTGGTACTGATAGTGAACGTCGTTATCTTCAATTCTCTGAAACAGGAGAATACTATTTGAAGTTAGGTCCTGATTCTCCTGAAAATTTCTTAAACTATAATGATTTTGATGCTGATGTAGCGGGTAATATTAATTCTGGGTTTACTCCAGAACATCAATTTAACCCACATGCTACAGATTATAACAACACTGACCCAACCTGGGATGGTGGTAAAGGTAAAAATATTATCGGTGCCTTAAATTATCTGAAAGATCAAAAAATGAACTCTGTTTCTATGAGTCTTTTTGGAGGTGATGATAAAAATGTATACCCATGGACAACCGCTAATGCTAAATTTGTTTATGACGTATCTAAATTAGAACAATGGGAAATTGTTTTAAATCATGCTGAACAAAATGGGTTATTGTTACATTTAAAATTAGCTGAAAACGAAAACTGGGATGCTTTAAACAGTACCGAATTAAAAACATATTATCGAGAAATGATTGCACGATTTGGGCATCATCTTGCAGTAGAATGGAATTTTTCTGAAGAATATAGAGGAACTCCTGCCAGTGCTATCGAACGTATTGATTTTATGGCTGCTAATGATCCTTGGCAAAACCATCGTGTAATTCACACATATCCAGATGAACACAATAAGTACACAACTTGGTTAAGTCTTGATGCAAAACTAACAGGAGCATCTATACAGAGTTCTAGTAAAAATAATTATGCCTCTGCTTATAATGGTCCTGACGGAATATTAACTTGGATTAATAATTCCAAAAATGACGGAACTCCATGGGTAGTTGCTTCTGATGAACAAAACCCTGGTGGAACTGGAATATTTACATCGCAAGATATCGCTAATAGCTCAGTAAAAACAGAAGCAAGAACCCGTATTCTTTGGAAAACTATGATCGCTGGTGGACCTGGTGTAATGTGGTATGGTGGTGGACAAGGTGATTTTAAAACCGAAAATTTTAACCGTTTTAATACATTATTCAACTGGTCACGTTATGCTGTAATTGATTTTTTTCAAAATAATAATATTGAATTTTGGAAAACTTCAAATAATGACAATTTAGTTTCAGGTTCTGCAAACTGTTTGGCTGAAACTGGTAGAACTTATGTAATCTATCTAGAAAATGGAGGTTCAACCAATCTAAACTTAAATGGACAATCAGGAGACTTCTCAGTACAATGGTTTAATCCACGTAACGGAGGAGCGCTATTAAATGGTAGTGTTACTCAGGTTGCTGGTGGTGCTAACAGAAGTATTGGTAACCCTCCTAATTCTGCAAACTCTGATTGGGTTGCTTTAGTAAGACAAAATGGTACAGATCCAGTTTCTGGAGTAAGCATTACACAAGCAACGGTATCTGTAAATGTAGGAAGCACATCTAATTTGACAGCAGTAGTAACTCCTTCATCAGCCGCTAATAGAAATGTATCATGGTCTTCAAATAATACAGCAGTAGCTACGGTAAATGCTAACGGTGTTGTAACTGGAGTTGCAGAAGGTACAGCAACTATAACTGTAACTACTCAAGATGGTGGTTTTACTGATACCTCTACAGTTACTGTTACTCCTGCGCCAGTCATAACAGGTGCCTGGGTAGAATCTGATGGTTATTTAGTCATTGATACTGAATCACTTGATTTTCCCACAAATTCACTTTGGTCGAAAAAAACAACTGGAGGAAATCAGCCTTTAGGTAATGGTTATATCCAATATGATGGTCCAGATCGCCAATTCGTTGATCCTCTTCCTGATGGAGTTTTAAAATATGATATCAAGATAAATACTCCTGGTACTTATCAATTTATTTGGCGAACAGGATATGGTTTCAATTCAACAACATTTGATGGTGCAAATGATTCCTGGTTAAAAGTTAACGGAACCGATTTTTATGGAACAAAAGGAAGTGCCAAGGTTGGAAGTCTAAATGAATGGATGAAAGTATGGGTACAGAAAGATGCCTTTGTTAATGAATGTTTTGGTGAGCATAACGGTCAAAACGGACTAGTAATTTTTGCTGACTTTGATGCTCCCGGCTATTATTCTATTGAAGTAGCAGGACGTTCACAGGGACATGTTATAGATAGGTTATTTATGTTCCAAACTGGAAAAGGAACTATAGCAATGAACACTACAACTCCAGAATCTCCACGAGAGGGTAATACTACCCCTATAGCTGTAACTGGAGTTTCTGTATCTCCTGCAACGGTTTCTATTAATGCTGGTCAGACTAGTGCTTTAACACCAAGCTTTACCCCTTCTAATGCCACTAATAGAGGTATAACTTGGAGTTCAAATAATACTGCAGTAGCTACAGTTAGTGCGACTGGTGTAGTTACTGGTGTTGCAACCGGTAGTGCAATTATCACAGCAACAACTGCTGATGGTGGGTTTACTGCTACAAGTACTGTTACTGTCGGTGGAGGATCTTCTTGTACTAATGTAAGCCTAAGCGCTATTACTGATTTTGCCAACAGAGAATTAACTGGGTTTGCTCCTGGATATGTAGATACTGTAAGAAATGCTTTAGCAATTGATGCATCACAATACAAAGATCAATTTGCTGCTGCAACAACTTCATTCAGTGGTGAAGCTGGAACTTATGATGTCGTTATTAATACACTTACCGAATTAGATGGTGAAAGTACCTATAGAATATTTATAGATGAAGTATTAATTGGTACATTCCAAAACCCTACTACAACTACAGATTATGCTCCGGCTAGTCAAACTTTTACAGGCATAACTGTGGCCAATGAAGCCGTACTTAGAGTAGAATTTAATTCTAATACTAATGGTAATATTCCAGAAGGAAATGGTACTGCTTTTTCTAGAGGACGTTGGACATCATTAGAATTTAGGTGTAGTGACAATACACCAACACCTGTTGATTGTAATACTGCACCAACAAACTTAACAGTATCAGGTGTAACCAATACATCTGTAACTTTATCATTTGATAATACTACTAATGATAGTAGAACTTTTGAATTAAGAGCTTTCCCTCAAGGAACTTTTACAGGAGATATAAATGCAACTTCATCTGGTTTTGCAGCTGCAGCTGCAGGTAGTACATCAGTTACTATGAATAATTTACAAGCAGGTACGGCATATGATTTTGTATTCCGTGCTCTATGCTCAGGAGGAACTCCAGGAGCAAGTCCATTAGCTCCAACAGTTGTAGGAACTACTTCAGGAGGTACAACTACAATTGCTGTAACCGGAGTAAGCGTTTCGCCAACAACAGCTTCAATTGATGTTGGACAAACGAGTAACTTAACAACAACTGTTGCTCCAGTTAATGCAACCAATAAAAATGTAACATGGAGTTCTAGTAACACCGCAATTGCGACGGTTAATACTAGTGGTGTAGTTACTGGAATATCTGCAGGAGCTGTGACTATTACGGTAACTACTGTCGATGGAAACTTCACTGCTACTAGTGCAATCACTGTAAATGCAGTCAATACTGCCGATTGTAGTGCTGCACCAACAGGTTTAACAGTATCCAATGTTACTGATACTTCTGCAACTTTATCATTTGATAATACTGCGAGTGATACCAGAACTTTTGAATTAAGATCTTACGCACCAGGAACTTTTACAGGAAATGTAAGTGTTGGAGCTTCAAGTTATGCAAGTGCACCTGCGGGAAGTACTTCTATTACAATTAACGGATTAGTCGCTGGTACTACATACGATTTTGTTTTCCGTGCTTTATGCGTTGGAGGAACTCCAGGAGTTAGTACTACTTCTCCTATAGTAACCGGAACCACTTCTGGAGGTACCACTACAATTGCTGTAACCGGAATAAGTGTTTTGCCAACAACAGCTTCAATTGATGTTGGACAAATTAGTAACTTAACTGCAACCGTAGCTCCCGCTAATGCAACTAATAAAAATGTAACATGGAGCTCTAGCAACACTGCTATAGCAACAGTTAATGGTACTGGTGTAGTTACAGGAGTGGATGCAGGAACTGCAACTATTACTGTTACTTCTGTAGATGGAAACTTCACTGCTACCAGTACGATCACTGTAAATGCTATCAATACTGCTGATTGTAGTGTTGCTCCAACAGGGTTAACAGTATCAAGTGTTACTGATACCTCTGCAACTTTATCTTTTGATAATACTTCTAATGATACTAGAACAATTGAGGTAAGAGCATTTAATGATGGCACGTATACAGGTTCTTTATCTGGTGCTTTCGCTTTTGCTTCTGGATCTTTAGGTGTTACATCAATTACTGTTAATAATTTAGTAGCTGGTACTACATACGATTTTGTGGTACGTTCTCTGTGTGGTGCAGGAGGAAATGGACCAAGTCCAGTTGCTACACTTTCTGGTAGTACTTCTGGAGGTACAACTACCACACCGCAAACAGCAACTTTAAACCCTGTAGATGATGCTTACATACAAGCAAGTAATAATTCTACAATAAATAATAGTGTTCTTTATGTTGATGGAACAAATCGTGTTTCTTACTTAAAATTCGATGTCTCGGGTATCACTGGAGCTATTACTTCTGCAAGTTTAAAACTTACAGGAAATACTGATGTGGGTAACGGAGTAATTAACGTTAACCTGGGAACTAATAGCAATTGGACAGAAACGAATTTAACTTCTGCTAATGCTCCTGCCAAAGGTGCTTCATTAGGAAATGTAAATGGCCCTTTCTCAAATGGCGCAGTTAAGGATATCGCTTTAACTGGTGTTACTGTAAGTGGTAATTTCTTAACCTTAATCGTTAGCCAGGCTAGCGGTGGAGATGCTAACTTCAATTCTTCTGAAGCTGCGACTGGAAAACCCGTTTTAACTATTACTTATGATGCGCCAGCCAGTGCCAAAATTGCTTTAGATAACACTAAAATAGTCACATACCCTAACCCTGCACAAGATCAATTACAACTTATAGGTATCGCAAAACAAGATGTTATATCTGTTAGAGATCTTTCAGGACGAACAGTAATTCGAGAAACTACATCAACAGAAAATAACATGAAACTAGATGTATCTCGTCTTCAAAACGGAATTTACTTTTTAATGGTAAGAAGTGCTAGTAAGAATACTACTCTTCAATTCATGAAAAATTAACTTAGATTATTATACTATTAAGTATTAGTATTAGTATTAAAGGTGACTCTATTGTAATAGAGTCACCTTTTAACTTTGATAAAATGAATACTATTTGTTATTTTAGTTGAGAATACTATACTTATGATTTCTCAAGAAATACGTCTGGTAAAAATATCCCTTACAGATAGTGAAAAATTGACCAAAATTGGAAGACAAACCTTTTATGATGCCTTTGGTCCACCAGCCAATACTGAGGAAAATATCCAAAGCTATCTGAATGAAAAATTTACCCTGGAGCAAATTACGAAGGAACTTCAACACTATAATTCATTTTTCTATTTTGCCATGTTAGATAATATAATAACTGGATACATTAAACTAAATATGGGAGATGCCCAAACTGAGCCTATGCAGGGTAATCCGCTTGAAATAGAAAGAATTTATGTCTTAAATAGATATCAAGGTAGAAAGATTGGGCAATCATTAGTAAATGAATCAATACGTATTGCTAAGGAAAAAAATGCAGATTATGTTTGGTTAGGTGTTTGGGATCAGAATCCCGGAGCTATTAGATTCTATCAAAGAAATGGATTCAAAACCATTGATAGTCATGAATTTATGCTTGGAACAGAAATCCAAACGGATATCATTATGAAATTAGAAATCTAATAATTTTTAAAAATTATGATTTTAATAACAATATTGAATCCAAATATAACGTAATTTTGAAATGATCATTTCAATTAAAAATGCCAAAAGTAGAAACATTTGACAGAAACCAGGTTTTACAAAGAGCCACAGAAGTATTTCATATCAAGGGATACAATGGTACTTCTATGCAAGATTTGGTGGATGCAACTGCTTTAAACCGGTCTAGTATCTATAATTCTTTTGGTAGTAAATTAAGTATGTTCTTAGAAGTTCTTTCTTATTATCAATCCAGTGTTGGTGGACAAATGGATAGTAGACTTATTCACGCTCATAATGCATCTGATATGATAAATGCAATTTTTGAAATGTATCTTGATGAAATATTGATTGATGATGATAAAAAAGGATGCCTAATAGTAAATTGTAAATCGGAAATGACAAATCAGGAACCTTTAATCAATGCATTCATGGAAAAAAATCAAGATAGAATGATTGCTATGCTTGAGGATATTGTATACAACGGACAAATGGAGAAAATTTTTAATCAAGATCAAACTGCAAGTCAATATGCGCTTTATCTATTTTCATCCATACAAGGATTGCGAATGACAGGAATATTGAATAAAAATGAAGAAGACCTTAGAAATTTAATACAAAACTTAGTTAAAGTACTTTATTAATATATTTTTTTTAATCGATTTGAAACGATTGTTTCAAATAAAACATCTTAACATAAAATAATAAAATGAAAAAATTACAAGACAAAGTAGCCGTTATTACCGGCGCTAATAGCGGAATAGGATTGGCAACCGCTAAACTTTATTTACAGGAAGGTGCCAAAGTAGTCATTTCAGGAAGACGTCAAGAAGCTCTGGATGAAGTCTCAGCAGAATTAGAAGGGGATTTCATTACAATAAAAGCAGATGTATCTAAAGCAGAGGATAACAAAAGATTAATCGAAGAATCAACTGCAAAATATGGTAAAATTGACATCCTCTTTCTTAATGCAGGTATTGCTCCTCCTACTCCAACAAACGAAATAACCGAAGAACATTATGACACTTTATTTAACACAAATGTAAAAGGTCCTATCCTGGCGACAAAAGAAGCATTGCCACATATCACTGATGGGGGAACTATTCTTTTTACCAATTCTGTTGTTACCCAGAAAGGTTTTGATGGATTAGGAGTATATTCTGCAACCAAAGGTGCATTGCGTGCATATCAACGTGTTTTAACCTCTGAAGTGAAATCAAGAGGTATTAGAGTAAATTCTATCGCTCCGGGACCTATTGCAACTCCTCTATACGGAAAAATGGGATTACCCCAGGATGTAGTAGAAGAAATGGGTAAAGGGTTTGCACAACAAGTACCCCTAGGTCGCTTTGGGACTTCTGAAGAAATTGCAAAATCTGCATTGTTTTTAGCCTCAGAAGATGCATCATATATTAATGGTGTAGAATTAGAAATAGATGGTGGATTAAGTCAGATTTAAGAAATAAATGATTTAGAAATAGAAAAAGCTGATTATAAGAATAATCAGCTTTTTCTATTTCTAAATCATCACTTTATCTCTACTAGTATGCGATAGCTAATAAAAACTCATCATAATAGATTTTTGTATAAAAAATACATTATTTGTATATTACAATCTTTAAAATCTATTATTTACATAATTTTTACGAATTCTTTATCAAATTTCCAAACTCCTCCCATTTGGCATATAACTTATTGAAAGTATACTATGGGAAAAGAAAATGATAATCACAAGTGGTATTCGTTAATAGAACTATCACAAAATTTCTTCGAATTAATAGTTTCTTCTGAAACAAATCAAATTAATGCTTATACCGGTCATAAATCTGAAGATCAGAAAAAAAAGGATAAGTTCATTACTTTTTTTTTGAGCACATATACAATTGATAATCCCAAAAAAACAGGTAGACAAATAATTCTAAATGTAATAATCAATTACACTCCTATTTTTTTAAACACAAACTTAAACTCTATAAAAACAACTCTATTTGATTGTTATAACTGAAATAATTACGATTAACAAAATTTATAATTAAAAACAATAGAATGAAAAAATTACACAACAAAGTAGCCATCATTACAGGTGCAAATAGTGGAATCGGACTAGCAACAGCCAAACTATATTTAAAAGAAGGTGCCAAGGTAGTGCTTTCTGGAAGGCGTAAGGAAGCATTAGATGAAGTAGCAGCTTCTCTTACAGGAGATTTCATTACTGTTACTGCAGATGTATCTATAGCAGAAGATAACAAAAGATTAATCAGGGAAGCAATCAATGCATACGGTAACATTGATATTTTATTTCTTAATGCTGGAGTTGTTTTAAAACCTACTCCAACTGATGAAATTACCGAAAAGCACTATGATGAGATATTTAATATCAATGTAAAAGGACCAATACTAGCCATAAAAGAAGCCTTGCCGCATATAAATGATGCAGGAACGATTTTATTTAATAACTCTGTAGTTACACAGCGAGGTTTTGATGGCCTCGGAATATACTCTGCAACCAAAGGTGCATTACGTGCCTATCAAAGAGTATTAACATCAGAAGTTAAGTCCCGAAAAATAAGAGTAAATTCTATTGCTCCAGGTCCAATTGCTACAGATATTTTTACAAAAATGGGATTACCAAAAGATATTACCGAAGAAATGGGTAAAGGTTTTGCCCAACGAGTACCATTAGGTCGTTTTGGCACACCAGAAGAAATAGCCAAATCAGCATTATTTCTAGTTTCCGACGATGCTTCTTATATCAATGGTATAGAATTAGAAGTTGATGGTGGAATGAGTCAGATTTAAAAAAAATAATTTATAAACTAACATAAAAAGCTTTAGAGTAAATATATCTTTAAAGCTTTTTATGTTAGTTTACAATATTGATAGTGTGTTTGGATAATACCAAAATTATCGAACTACTATTAACTTATCTTACGATGATTAGCTTATAACGTTTACAGCTTCCTTTAGAAACTTCTAGTTTGTAAAAACCTCTTTTCCAACCTTCAACCTTAATTGTTTTTAAAATATCTTCAGTTTCATTTGTCTCTTCACTTTGAAAAACAAGTTTTCTACCGAATAGATCATATATTTTAATCTTAAAGGTTCCTTTTTCCTTTGAGTCAATCGCCACATTCAATATTTCAGAAACAGGATTTGGATAAGCTTTAAGTCCTATATAAAAATCACATCTTCTCTTTCTTCTGGATATTTTTCTCACATTTCCTAATCCACTAAACTCAGAAACATACAATTCACTTCCTGATCTATTTGAAATAATTCCTGCAGGATAAGAAAATGTAGCTTCAGAAATATTACCATCTACATTGCCATTAGAACTACCTGCATATATCTCTACATCATCAATCGATCTGGGATTAATTTTATAGATTTTATGCTCTCCATAATTAGTCCCAAAAAGAGAGCCATTTGCATATGCAAGAAAAGCTAGAAAAGGAAAGTCTGTTCCAGAATCAGGGACCGTAGCTACATATTCTAATTCTTTTTTTCTTGAAGATAATTTATAAATCTCTCGATTATTAAAATTACCTATATAAAGAGCTCCTCTTCGATCAAAAGCCAACCCTACAGGCGAATCAAGAGGTGCTCCTTGATAAAGTACCTTAATCGTACCATCTGGAAATAATTCTTTAATACCATTGTCTTGTACATCTGTATAAATTATAGTATTGCGATATAATGATTTGATCATTCCTGATGGAATTCCGCTATCTAATGGAAAACTTTTTACAAGACTTCCGTTAGTATCATATTTCCTAATTGTTCTCCTCCCATACTCTGCAACAAATAGATTATCCCAAGAGTCAAAAGCTAAACCATTGGGATTCTGTAATCCGGTTACAAAAGTACTTACTTCTCCTTTTGGTGTTATTTTATATACTGTATTCCCTACAAAATTAGATCCATATAAGTTCCCTTTAGAATCAAGAGCCAACGCATCATCAATATCTGCTTCGGGAGAGTTTAAAATCGTAGTTACATTTTGGCCATAGGTTGTAAAAGATAAAATAATGAATATAAAAAAATAGAATTTCCTCATTTTATGATAGTTTTTGAGTGAATTAAAACTTACTGACTTATCGTAATTATTTCGTTTAAAATTATCTTTTTTGGACAATGCTTTCTTTGTAATGAAGTCCACCTTCCTTTTTTTGAAGTGAATAGCTTTTATTTTGATGTGAATGGAATTATCAAAAAATTAACAAATTAATTTTAACTACATTGTTCAATAATCTTGTAACCATATCAACAACATATAATGAAAATTTCGGCATTGATAATTGATGATGAACCTCTTGCAAGGAAATTAATATCAAATCTACTAATCCCAATTTCTGAAATTGAAGTAATAGGTCATTGTAAAACGGGGCGAGAAGCTATTTATCTGATTAATGAATTAAATCCGGATCTTATATTTCTAGATATTAAATTAAAAGATATGACAGGATTCGATATTCTTGAAAGAATTTCTGTAAAAACGCCTGTTGTAATATTTGTAACTGCTTTTGAATCCTATGCATTAAAAGCATTTAATTTTTTTGCCTTTGATTATTTATTAAAACCATTTAATGAAGAGCGTTTTTATATTTCAGTAAAAAAAGCTTTAGAAATTTTCAATAAAAAAGAAAACCTATTGCTTCAGGAAAAAGTAGGTGATTTACTTAATTATATCAAAAATGATGACAACAATATCTCTTCATTAAATAAAAGAATACCAATTCCACTTAGAAATAAAACGACATTTATTGATACTGAATCTATCTTGTATATTACTGCCTCTAATTACTATGTAGAAATTTATACACAAGAAAGAAAATATTTGTTAAGAGAATCGATGCAAAACTTACTAAAGCAACTAGACTCTAATACTTTTATACGAATTCACAGATCTACCATTGTGAATATTGACTATACAAAAGAACTTATAAATTCAGCTTATGGAACAATCGATGTAAAAATGAAAGACAATCATCAATTTAGAGTTAGTAAAGGTCATAAAAATCACTTTTTAGTAAAAATGGGAGTAAAAAATGAAAAATTACATTGATAAAAAGTTATTCTTCATCCTTATGGGCTATGTAATTGCTTATAAGATAGTCATTATATTAAGAGTGATCTTATTTTGGTTTTATGAAGAAAAAAGTTTTAAAAATATTGAATTACTTACTATAATTATTAGAGAGTTAACTGGTGCAATATTTATTGTTGCCCCTATAGTCTGCTTAATTCTTTTTTTAACCAAAATTATGATAGGCTACAACTATAAATGGTCATATATCATAATAATACATTTTATGATGTCTTGGATATATGGTTTTTTTATCTCTTTGTTTGGAGAAATATATATAGCGATTTCCAAAGCAGATATTACCTCTTTTTCGGGAGATAAAATAATTTATAACTTAATATATTTTTCAAGTCGTGATTTCTTAGGTTACGTTGGGTTTGTGAGTATTATTTATTCTTATTACTACATTAATAGAAGTACAAAAATGGAGTTACAGAAAGCATACTTATCTCAACAACTTCTAACCATGAAAATGGAAGCTCTAAAATCTCAGTTAAACCCTCATTTTTTATTCAATACGCTTAATAGTATTTCTGCACTTATAAAAGAAGATCAAAAGAAAGCTCAAGATATGATTATGTACTTAGGGGACTTATTGCGAGAACTATTAATTCTAAAAGATGAAAACCTTATTACTGTTGATAAAGAACTAACCATACTTAATAAATATCTAGATATCATGAAGATTAGATTTTCTGATCATTTATCTATCGATATTTCTATTGAAAAAGAAATTGAAAATGTACTTATTCCAACAATGATCATTCAACCTATTATAGAAAATTCATTGAAACATGGATACTCATATGATGTAACAAATCTTAAGGTACAATTAAACATAAGCAAAAGGGAAAACTCCCTTAGGCTTCATATAGTAAATAATGGAAAAGCTCTAGATTTGCAAAAACCTACAAATGGTATGGGTTTAAAAAATATAAAAGATCGCCTGCAGACACTATACGATGCTAATTTTGATTTTATACTTTCTTCTATTCCTAATAATAAAGGTGTAGAAACCATTATAACGCTTCCAATCGTATAAAACAAAACTTCTTAGTATCTCATTTATTTTTAGGTTTTGGAACATTACCTATAAGCGAACTATTTGATTTAATAAGTTCTGCTATTAGATTACATCCTTCTTCAAAATAATCAGAATCCGCGGGTAATAGCATCCATGTTTTAGGTCCGAAATTTTTTATAATCCTGACATCTTTTATATGCTTCCTTAACTCTTCGTGATACTTCATTTTGGTAGCGATCCACACACCATTATCATGACGATTTTCTTCTTTTTCACATAAAGCAAAAACAATCTTTTCTCCATAATAAAAAGCATCCACTCCAAACATTTTATGATGTTTTAATTGAAGTGGATATAAAGCTTCTAATATAAAATCATAAGGAATCATTGATACATTACAATTCTAATATTTGTCGAATCATTTGATTTGTAAATCCCCATTCATTATCATACCATATCATTATTTTCACAAGGTCCCCATCGACTACCCTAGTCATAGAAGCATCTACAGTAGCTGCATATGGGTTTTGTTGAATATCAGAAGAAACGATAGGCTCATAAGTAACGTCCAGTACTTTAAGATATCTATCTGTTTTTGCTTCTTTTTGAAGGATTTCATTAATCTCTTCTGCACTGGTATTTCTCTCGGCAACAAAAGTAACATCACTAACTGATCCTACAGGAACCGGTGTTCTTATCGCTACTCCGTCAAATTTCCCTTCATATTGTGGCAATGCTTTTGTTGTTGCTATGGCTGCTCCAGTAGATGTTGGAGTAAGATTAATAGCCCCTGCTCTACCCATTCTTGGGTTCTTTTTTGAGGGCGCATCGACTAAGGTTTGAGAAGCTGTATATGCATGAATAGTATTCAGAATTGCCTTTTTAACTCCAATGGTACGTCCTAAAATCTCTACAACCGGACTTATATTATTAGTAGTACAACTTGCACAAGAAAATATTGCTGTTTTTCCATCTTCGGTATTTACTCCATGAACTACAGTAGGGGTATCTTTACTCTTTGTTGGTCCAGATATCACAACATTAGTAGCTCCAGCAAGAATATGTTTCTCAGCATCTTCCCGGTTAGTAAAGAACCCTGTACTTTCTATTACAATATCGATGTTATTTTCCTTCCAGGGTAATTGCTCTGGATCCCTTTGGTTAAAATATAATATTTTTTGTCCATCAACATCTAAATGATTATCATGAACACTGACTTCTTTATCATAAATCCCATAAACACTATCATATTTTAGTAAATATTGTGCATTCTCTATAGACATCAGATCATTTACAGCTACAACCTGTAAATTTGGCTCTTCCATAATTACTTTTAAGGCTGCACGACCTATTCTTCCGAATCCATTAATTGCTATTCTCTTCATATTTTTTGTTGATTTATAATGTGTGATAATTACTACATAATGGTCGCGATAAATGAACGAAAATTACGTTTTAAGAGTATCTATTTATAATTGTTAATCATCTAATAAAGAAACCCCATTAAGATCTGTTGTAAGCACATCGCTCATATAATCAAAATAAGGTCTTAATAATTCATAATGAAATACAACTTTGTCCATAAAATCAGATGCAAACACTTCATCATCTGTAAAACTATGTTGAACGAAAAAAGATTTGTTCTTAATCAGATCAATAGCAGGATGATCTTTACTAAATCCTTTGGGAGCAGTTTTAACCTGATATTCCTCATTAAAACCTCCAAATGCTTTTTTGAAATCTGGTTTGGATAATATGTCTCTAATTTCCTGATCATCCATTTCAAATTCTTTTCGAATTCTTAATAAATCAGCAGGTTGAGGGCCAAAAAAACCACCTGCCATCAAAGAATTACCTGGCTCTAATCGCAGATAATAACCTCCCCTCCTATGTGCTCCCGATCTACTAAAACTTACACTACGATGTACGTTATATGGTGTTTTATCTTTACTAAAACGAATGTCTCGATTAATTCTAAAAACCTTAGTTTTTTCAATTTCATCTTTTTCATTTAATCTCTCCGCAACCTCGGCATAAAATGTTTTTAATAATTTTTCATTACGTTGGTATTCTTTCTTGTTCTCGGTCATCCAATCTTTATGATTGTTTTTCTTTAGATTTTTTAAAAACTCAAATGACGATTTTGGTATGGTACTCATATACTAATTTTGAAACTTAAAATTACTAAAATCTATCTTCTGAATTGAAGTTTAACTAAAATTTATGGAATGAGTACCATCATTTCCCTTCTATACAACCCATAAATAAAACATCAATAAAAGAAAAAGTATAGTTCACACTACATACTTACTAGTATCAGTATTATAAACATAAAATTTTAAGTATCTAAAATTGATCTAGTAAATAGTTTATTAAATCGGTAGTAGTCACAATTCCCACTAATTTGTCATTATCAATAACTGGTAATGCATGAAATTCTCTTTCAGATAATATTTCTGCTACTTCCTTAATCATCGTGTCAGAATTTACACTTACAAGATTTTTTGCCATTACTTGTTCAATAGTGAACATTTTATAAACGACAGTATCTACTTCATGTTCAAATTCATTAACCGTATCTACAAAACTTATACGAAGTAAATCTGTATAACTTAATATCCCTACAACAGCATCCCCTTTAACTACAGGGATATGGCGAATTTTATTTTTCTTAAACAACATTTCTGCTGTTTCTAAACCATTAGTGCTGTTTAATGTGATAACATCAGAAGTCATTATTTTGGAAATGGGAGTTCTTTTTTTCATTGTAATCAGTTTAAATTTACAATCAAATTTAGGATCATGTTTTCAAAAAAATTATGATAAATATCAGTTGAAATAAAAGGAAAGGGAACACGTCAAGAAAAATTTTTAAACTGAAGATATTTCTTTTTTAAGTTTTTATAAAAGCGTATTTGCTTTACAGGTTCTTCTTGTTTTTTAACCTGTTTTTATGGATAAATACAAATTTAAACCACGTATTGTTATAATTATCTGAAAAATGTAAGGATTTACAACTTATAAGGACTCATGTTATTCTTTATTCTATATATTTACTAGAGTTTTTAAAAGAACTATGATGACCAAAGAAAGAGATCAGATTATAGCAAAGATCGAAGAACAAAAAAAGAACCCAAATTTAAAGCTAAAACTAAAAGAAAGAACAGAATATTTTACAAATTTACTTTTCTATACTTTGTTTGATACCGATACTGAAGTTGCTAAAAATATCGACCTACTCGAACAAACATTTGAAGAACTCGTTGATCTTGCTTGCTGGGAAACAGAAAGACCATGTAGTAAGTTGTGGCAATCTTATCTAGAAAAATTACCTAAGATATTAGAAAAATTGAATCTTGATGCTCAAGCTTTTATGAAAAGTGATCCAGCTGCTAATTCTATCGAAGAAATTTATATGGCGTATCCTGGATTTTATGCTATTGCAATTTATAGATTAAGCCATGAGCTATTAAAATTTGGTCTACCCCTGGTCCCTCGATTAATGACAGAATATTCTCATCGATTAACCGGTACTGACATTAATCCTGGTGCAGAAATTGGAGAATCGTTCTTTATTGATCACGCTACAGGTATTGTTATTGGAGAAACTGTAATTATAAAGGATAATGTAAAAATATATCAAGGAGTTACTCTTGGTGGACTTTATGTGGATAGAAAACTTCGTAATGTAAAACGGCATCCAACTGTAGAAAATAATGTTACCATTTATGCAAACGCAACCATATTAGGAGGTAATACGATTATTGGAGCTAATAGTACTATTGGTGGTAACGCCTGGATTACATCTTCGGTTCCCGAAAATTCAATTATCTCAAACACAGCAGAAATCAAGATCAAAAAAGTTGTTTAATGTCACATCGTATTTTAGACCTTATTGGAAACACTCCATTGGTAAAGGCCACTTCCTTAATTGATAATCCTAATGTTGAATTATATTTAAAGCTAGAAGGTCACAATCCTGGTGGCAGCGTTAAAGATCGTGCTGCTTATAACATGATTAAATCAGCATTGGATCGAGGAGATATCGATCAAAAAACAAAATTAATTGAAGCCACCAGTGGAAATACAGGCATTGCGCTTGCTATGATTGCAGGAATCTTTAAACTTGATATTGAACTGGTAATGCCCGAAAACTCTACCAAAGAACGGGTACAAACAATGAGAGCTTATGGTGCTAAGGTTACACTTACTTCTGCTGACATAGGCATTGAAGGAGCTCGTGACTATGCTGAAGAAAAAGTGAATAAAGATGGATATATCATGCTTAACCAGTTCGCAAATGACGATAATTGGAAAGCGCATTATAAAACCACTGGCCCAGAGATTTGGAAAGATACCGAAGGTAAAATCACTCACTTTGTATCCTCTATGGGAACTACAGGGACTATTATGGGTACTTCAACATATTTAAAAGAACAATCAACAACTATACAAATTGTGGGAGTTCAACCTACAGATGAATCCAAAATTCCGGGAATACGAAAATGGCCTAAAGAATACCTTCCTAAAATCTTTAATCCCGATAAGGTTGATCAGGTAATTGAAGTAAGTCAGGAAGAAGCTACAGAAATGGCTAAACGTCTTGCAAAAGAAGAAGGTGTATTCTCTGGTATGAGCAGTGGTGGTTCTGTTACTGCAGCGATTAAACTTGCTAAAACTTTAAAAAGCGGAGTTATTGTGGCTATTATTTGTGATCGAGGAGATCGTTATCTAAGTTCTGACTTGTTTGATTAGCTAGTTTTTTCACTATTATCTTACTAGTAGCTCTTTAATACAATATACCTTTACCATATTTCTCAGTATTAAGCATTTTTTATATCATATCGTATAGAAAAATACCTATAAGTTATAGTAGTAGTATTCTTATCTTTTTAATTTTTAACTGAATTTAAAACACATAAGAGTATGGTAATAATCATCAGAAACATCTTAATCGTTTTAGTTTTTATTTTCTTTCCAGACAATACTCTTGCACAAAAAAATTGGAAAGAGATTATATCTATCAAAGATTTGAATGACAATTACCCCGAAATATTACATCATATATTTGATCATATTAACCTTAATTATCCTGGTTTAGAAAAAGTAAAGGACTCATATGATAATAACGAAGTTATAAAGGCTTGTGAGTACTTACTTCTATATTATAAAAATGGAAATACTTCAAATTATTTACGAAAAAAACTCCCTATACAAACACATAAAACTATAGCCCAGGCAGATACTATATTAAAGAATGTTTTTACCATTCAGAATGTTAAAGGAAAAGTACCCTACGGTAAAGATGGTCATAGGGATTGGTATTATAAAGGACCAAATGAAGATGCTGAATGGGCTTGGCTTTCTAATAGGCACCATCAAGTCGATGAAGTATTGAACGCATATTTTGATACCGGTAATCCCAAATATGTCATCTATATCGATTCTTTTTTAAGAGATTTTATTATAAAAAGTCAACCGTATCCTAATAAACAAACTTGGGGTGCAATATGGCGTGGTTTAGAAGTTTCTTTTAGAAATAAATCCTGGCCTAGAATATTTTATAGTTTAATAGACAGTGAACATCTATTAGATGTCACAAAATTACTAATATTAAGCAGTTTGTCTGATCATGCTGATTATAATCACAAATACCACATAGGTGGAAATTGGTTGACTATGGAGCTATCTGGACTTTCTGTAGTCGCTACTTGTTTTCCAGAATATAAAAAATCTGAAGAGTGGTTGTCTTATGCTACAGAAAAATTAACGCAAAGCATTGCAGATCAAGTCTATGATGATGGAGTACAGAATGAATTAACATCACATTATCATTATGTAGCTCTAATGAACTTTGAAGAGTTTAAAAACACTTGTGAATTGGCAGGAAAAAAAGTTCCTTCATCTCTAATAAGAACAATAGAAAAAATGTATGATTATACCGCAAAATCTATACGTCCAAGTGGTTTTGGTGGGTTAAATAATGATGGTGATTTAATGTACAACAGAGATAATGTTCTCAAAGGTGCAAAAAAATTTGACCGTCCTGATTGGGAATATATAGCATCTAATGGTAAGACAGGACTAGCTCCCTTTACCTTATCATATTTTTTCCCGTGGGCTGGTCAGTTGATATCAAGGAATGGATTTGATAAAGATGCACATTGGTCCTTTTTTGATGTTGGTCCATGGGGAGCTACACATCAACATAATGATAAATTACATATTTCGGTATCTGCATACGGGCGTGATCTGCTTGTAGATTCGGGTAGATTTGCGTATAAAGGAGAAGTAGCAAAAAAATTTAGATCCTACGCACAAAGCAGTGCTGGCCATAATACCGTTTTAATTGATCATAAAGGACAAGGAGAAGGTCCTTCGGTTACAGAAAAACCATTGGATACTGCTTCCTATAAAATCACTGACGAATTTGATTACGCTACAGGGTCTTTTAATGTTTTTAATGATATCCAAGGCAAAGCAATACATAATCGATCCATCTTTTATATTCGTGGTGATTTTTGGATTGTAGTAGATAAAATTATTACTGATAGACCGCGAGAAATCCAAACCCTATGGCATTGGCATCCAGAATGTATTGTAGAACAAGAAAATAAAATCGTAAAAACAAATCATGAAAAAGGAAATTTAGCAATAATTCCGGTGGGGTATCAGGATTTTAAAATTACCCAAATTAAAGGAAGAGAAAAACCTAGCCCCCAAGGATGGTATAGCTCAATGTATAACCAGTTTGAACCTAATACAGCAACCTCATATAGTACTACAATTAAAGCCAACAAAACATTAGTTTGGATACTTCAGCCTTCAAAAAATAAGCTCCAATTATTAAAACCAAAAATAATAGCTGAAGACAATAGTCAAATTAAAATTGAAGTAAAATCTAAACAATATCAATATCAAGTCAATATTCCTTTTTACAATAGTACAAAAGCAGCTTTAATCAAAAAATGAAATAAAAAGTCATATCCTTCTATAGTATTAAAGAAAAGGTATTTGTTTTTTACAACTTAATTATCCAGAATATTAAGAATTTGATCTGTATTGGATACTCTTGCAGTAACAAATATTATTCGTAATACTTGAATTTCTTCTCCTGTAAAAGAAGCTGCGGGATATTCTTCATTAGATAGGCCTTCTGTATAATTTTCTGGTTTTGCCGGAATTTCACTTTCTATTAATTTCACATGCTTATCTGTCATTTCAGAGATTATATATACTTTATCTGAAGTAGCTACTAAATCTCCAATATCCAAAGTTTGTAAAATAAACTTTTTTTGTTGGTTATTTTCAGTCATAAAGGATCTAGTTGCACCTATACTATCTTTAACTTCTAAATAAAACCCAATAGGAACAGCAAGAAGAATTGTTAAAGCAATAATACCAAAGCTCCAATACCCCCATGAAGGAACTTTTAGATTTCTTTTCATTTCTTCTGCTGTCTTCACTATTTCTGTACTCCATTGGGATTTTTTCACCCGTTTTCCGGTATCTTGGCATATGAGATTTGTTATCTTTTTTGGAAAAAGAAAAAAGGAAATTCTGGTATCTCGTCTTATTAACTGAAGAACAACATTACCAGATGAACAATTACCTGTTTTTAGTTCAAAAAAACGTTCTTCTATTAGATTTTCCTTAACCGATATCCACATACCTTATATATTTAACTTGATACTTTTCTTAATTTTATTATCCATTAATTAGATTTCAAATGTAAGTGAGTACCATAAAAAAAGAGTTCCAATTTATAATATGGAACTCCTTTTTTTATAATATAAAATTACCAACCACAAAAAAATAATGATATAAAAACATGTATATCAATAGAGTATAAAAATTATGCATTTTCTAAATCAATAGAAGGTATGTTCTTTTTTTGATACTCTGAAGGAGTAAGTCCAACTAAATTTTTAAATACTCTATTAAAGGATGTTTTACTAGGAAAACCGGCTTCGTAACCTATTGCAAGAATTTTATAATGTTTATAGTCTGGGTTTTTCATCAATTGCTTAGCACTGTCTACTCTATATAAATTTATAAAATTATTGAAGTTTTTATGAAAACAAACATTTAATATTTCTGAGAAAAGATGTGTGCTTATGGCTAACTTATCTGCAATATCTGATTGTTTAATTTCATGATCCAAATAAGGTTTTTCTTCCTCCATATAATCTAAAATACGTTTCATGTATTTTTCTTGATCCTGTAAGGTAATCGTAGCCTTTTTGTGTGATGATAATTTAGTATTTTCTTCAATTGTTTCTTGTGCTTGAATTTTTATGGCTAATTCATTCAATTTATCCTTTAATGCCTCATTTTCATTTTCTAAAAGAGTTTTATCATCTTGAAATTGCAAGGATTCTCTGGCTAATTTCATTCTTTTATTCCAATACATAATGGCAAACACTATTAATAAAATGACCAATACGCCCCCTAAGAAAATATAGAATTGTTTTTGTTTACTTAAAAATGCAATAGATGCTTTTTGTTTGTCTATAATAGTTGACTTTGTTTCTGATTCTTTTTCTATTTCTAATCGTTTTGCCTTAGATAATGTCTTAAGATATTGCTCTCTAGTTTTTGTAAAGGCTTTTTGTTCTTCTAATGATTTTTGTATGCTATCTAATGATTCATAGGCTTGAGCAAGGTATCGATGAGAATCCATCTTTATTTTTAGAAAATTACCCGAAATGCCTATCTCTTTTGCTTCTTTTAAATATGGTAAAGCTTCTGAATCTTTCTTTAAATTAATACATCCTACAGCAATAGTTAATTGAGCCAAAGCCTTACTTTCTATAGATTCTTTTGGGGTAAAACGTTTTAATGCCTCTGTACTATTATCAATAGCATCCTGATAGCGATCTAATTTTAAATAGCAATCAGAAATATTAATCATTGCTCTAATAATAACCTCGTTACGATTCTTCTTTACTCCAAAGTCTTTTACCTTTTTCATATACTCAAGAGCTCCTAAAAAATCTTTCTGATGTAAGGCGGTTGTACCCAATGTATTATTGGCTACCAAAACAAACTCTTCAGAATTTTCAACACTTTCAGCAAGGCTAATGACATTTTTCATTGTACTCGCTGCCATATCATAATTTCCGATAGCGTTGTATAAATTCCCTAAATTTACCTTAATCAATAATGTTAAATAATCTTTTTCTGGTAATGATTTAACAAACTCTTCAGCTTCAAAATATTTGGATAACGATTGCTCATATTGATCAGTTTGCTGATAATATATAGCCAGATTTAATAAGGATCTAACCCTAATTTCGCCCAGATCATTAGATATAGCAATTTCTAAAACGGTATCGGTATATTCTTTAAAAGCTTTTAAATCTCCTCTGCCATATGCTTCTCTTGATAATTTTTTGTATTTATTTATACTATCTTGAGGTGAAACTACAATTTGATTATGTAATGCTGGAATTGAATCAATATTATCTTGGGCAAAGGTAATAGTAAGACTAAAACAGTAAAGAATACGTAAATAAAAGAGGGTCTTCATTATACAAATGTCTATCGAGAATATAATCTCTTTTCTTATTAAATGTACTACGAAATATGATGTTTTTAAAGAAAAATATTAATCTTTTTTGTTCATAGCACATTGTTCTATCTACTCGTAATAACGAAGAATTACCGTTCTAAAGTATGTTTGCAATTATTCTTTAAGGGTTCTTATTGTTTTATAAGAATGAATAAAGTGTTTTATTAACCCGTTGTGCATTTAGTTAATATTAATTTTTAGGTTGTTTATATTTCTGTTGAATTCAAACCTATTGATATATTGAATAATGGTCATTGCTGTGATCTTTGATAAGATTCTATTTTTAAATCCC
>NZ_VLNR01000086.1 GCF_007489275.1 Aquimarina algiphila | reverse complement strand
AGGAGAGTCGATGAGAAGAAAAAGAAAAAAATCGTAATTTTAACACTGAAATAAACACGCTTTTGGGAACTGTTTTGCTATGCTCTATTTAAACAGGAATACCCGGGTCAATTTCATAGGAATCTCCACCTTCAGCCTTTTTTATAGCAAATCGTTTCTTAAAAGTATGTTTTTGCTCAATAAGACCTTTAAATTGCTTAAAAAAGTCTTTTTCATTGAATTTTTCATGAAATAAATTTTGATATTTTTTTATTGCTTCATAGATATTTTTTTGAGTATAAGGTTTTAAAACATAAGCAATTCCATTGGTTTGGAACGCTTTTAACAAATGTTCATCAAAAGCGGTACAAAAAATTATTGGTACTGAGGTTTTAACCGAATCAAAAATATCGAATGACATCCCTCCAATTATTTTAATATCAGATAAAATTAAATCATAGTTCGTTTTTTCAAGAGATTTTATGGATTCTTCAATAGAGCGAGTATGCGTGTATTCAAAATCCGATTGTAAAGATTCAGTAACACAAGTAAGTAGTTTTTTAAATGCTGGGATTTCGTCCTCTATAATTAAAATGTTCATAAGTTTTTAATGCTTTTAATCCACAATTGTTAATAAAGGTAGTTTTAGAATAAAAACTTTTTCAGATTGCTTAATATCAATCATTTTATCTGAAAGTAATTCATAACGTTTCTTTAAACTTTTTAACCCTGTACCAAAAGATTCATTAACTTCTCTTGTTTTAGCAATAGTATTTGTGATTTTTACTGTTTTGTTTTCTACTAAAATTGTAGTTATAATAGGAGTATTGATTTGTGGTTGATTATGTTTAACAACATTTTCTAATGCAGTTAATAAAACTCCACTTGGTAAGTATCTATCTTTAACAATACTTTCTTCTATTATATTAAACCGATAGTCATTTTCAAACCTTGTCTCTATGAGATAAATATAATTTTTAATTAATAGAATTTCATCTTCTAAAGTAACAATATCTTCTTCATGCGTTTTGATTAAATAACGATATAAGGAAGCAAGGTTTGAAATATATTCTTTTACTTTTTCTTTAGGTGAATAATCAACAAGTGCATCAATAGTATTTAAACTATTATATAAAAAGTGTGGATTGAATTGAGATCTTAATAACTTTAATTCTAGTTCTTTTTGAGTATTCTTTAATTCGATATTATCAATCTTATTATCGTAATAATTTTTACCAAATACAAAACTCATTAGGAAAAAACCATCTGCAGATCTTCTAAAATTTTGAATAAGCATAATGTCGAAAGACGGCATTTTCCAACGCGGAGTTGAGGTATAATAATCCCTTAACATATCTATAAAACCAATTACTTCTATTAAAAAAAAACCAAGTAAAATAAAAATAATATAGCTTTTTTTTATGATTAAAAATTCATTGATTAACCATTTAAAAACAAAAATTAGTGCTAGATTTTTAACAATCATTCCTATCCATCCTGTCCAGATTTCAAATAACGAATAATTTTCAACATTCCACCGATATAATAACCAAACTGTAGCTCCTATAAAATATATTACAATAAATTTATAATCAGATTTAGTGAACCTTATATTGTTCATTTTTATTTTTTTTAGATCAGAACAAGATAATACTTATTGTTAACTATAAATTAGCTACGGGGTCATCAAATATTGAAGAAATACCATTGGAAGTTGTGATTGGTTTGCGTTTGTAAACATTACATAACCCCATTTTGATTCGGGTTCAATAACAAAAATACTAGTATAACCAGCATTGTTACCACCATGTCCATAAGCTGACCCAAAGGGTAAAGTAGCTTTTGCAAACCCAAGTGTCCAGTCTGTAACTCCTCCTTGTTTTTGTAGATGTCCATCGGGCAAAGTAAATTGAGTTTTAAAAAGCTCGTCATAACTTTCTTTGGATAAGCCTTCTTTATTAATTAAAGCAATTAACCATTTAGAAAAATCTAAAGCTTCTGAATGTATGGAAAATGCCGAACCAAATATTTTTGGGTCATCATCTTCACCAACAACGATTCCATCTTTGTATCCCTCTGCTTTATTCTTCATATTATAAGAATCTTGAATAAATTTTGTGTATTTCAGGTTTAACTTAGAGGCAACTCGTTCTTGGTATATTTTTTCTAAACCAGCATCGTCTGTTTTTAAAATATGTGCTAAAACTTTAGCCAAATATTGATATCCTTCACCTGAATATTGAAAGGCTGTTCCTGGTTCAAATGATATAAACAACTTATTATCTTCATAGTCTGACCTCCAGTTTGGGAATCCAGTAGTATGACTAAGCACCATTCTAGCTGTTATTTTTTTGTAACGTTCATCGTAGGCAATATCATCATAAGGTAAATATTTATAAAGAGGCTTGTCTAAGTCTAGCTGTCCTTCCTCAACAAAACCCATAATAAAATATGCAAATAATGGTTTAGAAAGAGAAGCTCCTTCAAATATGGTTCTATTTGAAACATTTTTCTTTTTAGCTACGTCAGCATACCCTTTTGTTAAGTGGTAGGCAACTTTTCCATCATTAATAATAGCCAAAGATATTCCTGGCACATTAAGTGTTTTCATTTGTAAGTTTATAAATGCTTCAACTGAATCGATAGAAACTTCCTTACCAATTAAGTTTTTTATGGTGTTCTTAGTGTTCTTTTCTTGTCCGTATCCTTGACCATGTAATAGATAAATAATAGCCAATAAAATAATTAGTAATAATTTTCGAATAAATAGCATAACTGTTCGTTTTTTGATGTTAGGCTTGCAAGATGGTTGTATTAAAAAAATAATGAAAGGATAAAAAACTAAGTTGGGAGAATAGACCGTTTAGTTAGGATAAAATTTAGTTTAGAAGTAATTTAGATAAAACGACTCCACACACATTAGCCCACTCTTCTATTCCTTTAACAATACTTCGAAATGCACAGTATGGCCGCTCAGATTGATTTTATCTCTATTTATAATCTAATCTAGATGTAATATACACTCAATACTTAAAAACTTGCCTTTTGTAATTATAATACGACCACTTGTCAATCTCTTTTTTATTGTTCATAAGATTACCACTACTTGCATCTAAAATCAATAAAATGAGCTTACAACGTATTGGTATTTTATTAGTATTCGGATTTGCATTTAAAGCATCATCGCAAATAACAGGAACAATTATAGATGAGAAAGGTAATAGCATCGAATTTGCAAATGTAACCTTACATTCTACGAATGAAGAACAATTACTTATAGGGGGTATCAGTGATGAAGATGGTAAATTTAAACTCGATGTTTCAGAGGAAGGAGAATTTACACTCCAAATCAGTCTACTATCCTATAAGACCTGGGTATCTGAATTATTTACTATTACTTCTCTTCCCTATCAAAAAGACTTTCCTCCTATTCTATTAGTTGAAGACCTGACGGAATTAGGTGATGTCTTAATAAAGGGACATCAAAAATTGATTCAACGCACTCAAGAAGGTAGTATTATTAATGTGCAGGCAAGTGTAATGACACAAGGCAGTACCGCTTTGCAATTACTAGAACGTTCACCAGGTGTTATTTTGGACCAATATAACAATACGTTTTCCTTAAATGGTAAAAGTGGTACTCTTGTAATGATAAACGGAAAAGCACAACGGATTCCAACAGCAGATTTAATTGCTATGCTTAACGGTATGAGTGCAGATACTATTGAAAGAATAGAGCTATTGACCAATCCATCAGCACGATATGATGTGGATGGCAATGCAGGCATTATCAATATCGTAATGAGCAAAAATGAAACCTTGGGTATTAGAGGTAATCTTAATCTAAGTGTTGGTTACGGCGAAGGCCCCAAGCAGACTACCGGACTTTCTCTCAACTATGGAGGTGAACGTTCTACAGTATTTGGTAGCTATACCTTTTCTTATGATGATAGCTATAGTGGATTTAATGGGGTAGGAATTACCGAGATACCCGTTTTGGGAGGAAGTACGGATATTGATTTTACGAGTAGAACACAACAGATAAATCGAAATCATAACTTCAACCTGGGGTATGAATATCAACTCTCTAAGGTTTCCTCACTTGGTGCTAGTGCATTGTTCAATCAATCTAAACCATTAGTTATGACCCGAAATTTGGGATTATATGATTTTACTTCCAACCCTTTTCTAGAGGCTCAAATACACCTAAACGGAGATGGAAATCTAAAGAATTTAACCACTTCTGCTTATTTTGAAAAAACCGGTGAGCAAAATAGTTTTACGATAACAGGGGATTACATTAATTACAATAGCCAAACCCCCAATCAAGTAAACAGCAACTATTTTGATGAAAATGGGGATCCTTTTCAGCCTGAAAATGAAATTTATAATAATGGCAACCGTGGCTTTAATGAAACAGATATCAATGTAGGGGTTCTCAAACTAGATTATAAACATACTGTAAACGAAAACATATCCATAGAGAGCGGTATAAAAGGGTCATTATCTGAAACTGTTAATGATGCTCGTATTGAAATTCTGCAAGGAGAAGATTTTGTGACTGACGATAGATTTATTAGTACGATTGAGAATCAAGAAATAATAGGTGCTGGGTATGTGCTGAGCGATTATAGCATTACCAAAAAATTGAAAGCGCAGCTTGGTTTACGTTATGAGTATTGGGACCAAGCTTTTGATGATAGTACTCTAGACCGTAGTTTTGGAAAATTATTCCCTTCATTTTTTCTTACCTATTCTTTTTCAGATACTACAGCCCTCAATTTTGCCTACAATAAGCGTATTACACGACCCAACTATTCTGACTTGGCATCCTTTTTAGTCTATAACGGTCCAACTTCAGTGTTTAGTGGAAATCCACAACTGTTGCCCGCAATAACTGATAATATTAGCCTTACTTATAACAATAAATCTTTTAGTATCTCTTTATTAGCATCTAATGAAAACAATCCAATTGCACGTTTTCAGATTACTCGTAATGCTCAAAGCAATGTTGCAGTAATAGCTCCGGTAAATATGGAATACCAGCGTAATATTGATGTACAAACTAATATTCCCGTTCGTATTACGCATTGGTGGAATATGAATTTTAATGATACTTTGGGTGTTAGATATTTTAAACTATTACATACCGATGAGAGCGTAACCCATGACTATGTACATTTTAACTTTAATGGAAGCCAAACCATACGATTGCCAGCAAACTTTTCATTAGAAGTATCAGGCTGGTATACCTCAAGGCATTTTAATGGGAGTACTAGAAACGAGGGGTTTGGTATTCTGAATGCTGGTTTAAAAAAAGAATTTAAAAATGGAAGTAGTTTACAATTTGCAGTAACAGATATTTTTGAGAGCTTGGATATTAATTTTAAAATTGGGACACTTACCAGAGAGGCCTTCGGGGATGTTTTTGATGGAACTTACAGTCCAGAATCTGGTTTCTCACGCATTTTTAGAATTAGTTACACCTATCCCTTTGGAAACACAAAAGTAAAAGAAACTAAGAGCAAATCGGGTGCGGATAGTGAAAAATCTAGATTGTGATTTTTTAGAGCTCACACTTTTAGCATTAACATAGTAATTAAAGCTATTCCATAAACGCATCTGGTCTTATGCTATCACTCGGTCATTAAAAAACATCTTCAAACAATTGTTGCAAGCTTTCCCATGATTTTTGATCTGCATCGGCATTATAAGCCAAAGGCAATTTAAATTTTTCTCCATTGGTGTCTGCCTCTTTAGAAGTATAGCTATGTGTTACCCCCGGATAAGCGATGTATTCATACTTGGCTCCTATAGAGTCCATAGCTGTTTTAAAAGCTGTAATAGATTCTGCACTTACAAAAGGATCATCTGCACCGTTGCATACCAATACACGAGCTTTTAGATCTTTGTTTGGCATTACGGGCAAAGCTACACCACTATGAAAGGCTGCAACAGCATCTAGGTCAGCACCATTGTTGGCCATAGTCAATGCTACACTTCCTCCAAAACAATATCCAATGGCAGCTAGCTTTTCCTTATCTACGGATTCATGTTGTTGCAATACATTGATCGCTGCATTAAAACGTGCCGTAGCTTCAGGCAAATTGTTCATAACACTCATGGCGAACTTACCCGCATCGTCAGGATGATCAGCTTGTTTCCCGTCACCATACATATCTATAGCAATGGCAGTATAACCAAGTTCTGCGAGCATATCAGCTCGCTCTCTTACATAATCATTATGTCCCCACCATTCGTGTACAATAAGTACCCCCGGACGTTTACCTTTTATATTCTCATCATATGCGATATAGCCTTTTAAGTTGGTAGAGTCCGAGGCATAAGTCACTTCGGTTCCCTTAACTTTTACAACGGGTGCTTCCGATGTAGTATCTGTTTCAGGTTTGGATTCTGCTTTTTGCTTACATGATATGGTAAATACAAGAGTAACTAATAAAAAATAGGTGATAATTTTCATATTAATATATTTTTTGACAACATAAATATAGTGAATATCTACCCTACTTTCCTCTTTTGTTGAAGTATAAAATTGTCCTAGCCAATGCACGTAATTGTTTAAAAAATAAATGCTATGACGAGCATTTATTTTTTAAACAATTTCTAACTGGTACGATCAAATCCGTATTTAATTTTGACTAATTCGTTATTTGAAAAAGTATTTCTTTGGCAGTTTTACCAATATCACCCCTAGAATCCAAAGAAATAGCCTTTTTGAGTGCTTCTGTTGCTTTATCATTATCTTGCAGTGCAATGTACGCTTCTCCCTGATATTTATAAGCGTTTGCAGAATTTGGGAATAACTGTAAAATCATAGAAAATACCTGAATGGAAGCCTGAATTTGAGGTGTACGACCACTTTGCAATAAAATATTTCCTACTCTAAGTAAGCCTGTCTCAAAATCACAAAACGCATAAAGTGGGTCTTGAATCATTTTAGGAAGTTCTTCTGCCAGTTTTTGTGTTTGCCCAGATAAATACAAGCTAACGATATAATCCATTGGCTTAGGTTTGAAATCTGGAACATCAAAAGTTAATGCTGCATCAAGTACAGGATCTTGATTACTTGCATATTCATTAAAACTCATGGTAACTGGAATACTAGGAGCGATCCAATCTGCATTTTCCATAGCCGGCTTATCTTGCCACCATAAATACGATAAAGAGATATTAATACCACTGTTGGGTAGTGTTACAGGGCGGTTATCCCCCCAGAAATTAACATTTTCTGCTGTGGGTTCTCCCACAAAAATAACATTGGTATAATTGTCTATTTCATTAACTAAGTTTTGGCAAGCAGAAAAGGTTCGTTTTCCGATAATGACAAATAACTTACCTATTTTATTTATCTTTTCGGCTTTTATAAGACCTTTTATAACATCTTTGTTTAAATAGTTATTTCCACCACCATTTAGACGCAAATCGATAATTAATTTCTCGGTATCGTTAGTTTCTATTTCATTAAAAACACGGGCATAAAAATCTTTAGTACTTTCTTCGGCTTCATCTCTGATTCTACTATGTCTAACATACATCGCTTTTTCTTTGGCTAAGTATGTTGAGAAGTAAACCTTGTCTAGATGTTGTAAATATAGAGGTGTTGTTGATGAGTCTCTTGCATCTAACCAATTTTCATTTTGATGTACATAACCACGGTGGGTAGGCACATTTTCTCCTTTAGCCAATGCAGTAAAGGATTGGGTAAATACTTTATCATTTTTTTCTAAAGTAAGCGTAACTTCATTTTGAAGGGTTTTTGTAATTTTTTGAGCATGTAAGACTGCAGGATATCGTATATTATTAATTCCGTAGGCTTTAAAATATTGTGTATTCTCTACTTCTACTGTCGGTTCAATTGCTTTTAGAACCTCTGAAATAGGCTTCCCTTCTACTGCTATAACTTTTGCCCCAACTGCTTCTGGGTAGTTCTTGTGCGTTCCCTGAATATAAATGCCATCATTAAATTCATATAAGTTGAAAGGAAATTGTGAAAACTCAAAAGGCTTTTGATGAAAACTAACATAGGTATGCCCGTATTTGAATAAAGACACGAGTCTAGAAATTCCAACAATAATTTCGTGTTCTTGTAAATTCGGAATGTCTTTATATAAAGTTTCCACTTCGGTGTTAAAATCTTCTTTTGTTGTTTTTACAAAAAGAAATGAATAGTCTTCATGTATGGTATTTTGAATAAAACGAAGGTCTTCTTGCCATTGCGCTGAACTTAGAGTTTCTTGGGCAGACAATTGAAAAAACAATAAGATATTTAGTAAAAAAAATATTTTTTTCATGATATAATGGATATTGTTATTAATTATATCACAAATATTGCTTTATCCTATCTTCGAAAACAGTTCTTTTTGTTGAAACGTAGTTTTTACTACTTGAAATGTGACAGGATGGTTATTACTCATCCACTCTTTAAAATTACGTGCCTTTTATATACTTACAATAAATTCTTGATCACGAGAATTTGACCTTTATGCGAAATCGATACTATTAACCTTAAAAGTTTGAATAGCATTGAGTAGATTTTGTATTTGACTTGTACAGCAAGTGGTTCATCATCAAGTATTAGTATTTGTATAGTTTTTCTTTTGATCAGATAATTTTAATAAGGGTAAAGAAACAGTAAATTGATCACCATCATTTTTAATAACCGGTAATTTACTTGAAGTTAATGTATATCTTTTTTCAATATTTTTCAATCCAATTTTTGTTGATGGTGTTTGTGTGGATTTTGTTTGAATTTTATTTCTTACAACTAAATAGTTCCCTTTTATTTCTACATATACATTTAAAGGCTTTGCTCTAGAAACAATATTATGTTTTATAGCATTTTCTATCAAAAGCTGTAAACTCATAGGTACTATCATAGCAGCTAATTTAGCTTCTGGAATATTCCAATTTATTTTTAAATTATCTCCAAATCTTTCAGATTGAATATGAATATATGCCTTAACAAATTTTAATTCCTCTTTAAGCGAAATTAAATTTGCATTACCTGACTCTAATATAAAACGATATACATCTGATAAATTGTCTACGAAATCTTTTGCATCTTCTTTAGAATCTTGATCAATAATATCACGTAATGTATTTAAACTATTGAATAAAAAATGAGGTTGCGCTTGATTTCTTAAGGTATCTAATTGTGCCTGAATCATAATTTGTTTTGCCTGTTCTTCTTCCCTAATAGACTTTTTAAGTCTTACATAATAATAAACGGCTTCATATATTGCCATAGTCATAGTAGTGATCAATATAATAGGAATAAGCGTCTTTAATCTTGATGAATGAGAAGAGTTGTATCCCAATAAGTTTAAAGTTGCGGATATTAATTGACCTCCCACAAAATCAACAACAATAATAATACTTACTATAGCAAAAAGAAGAAGTAGAATTCGTTTTATATCATTTCGAAAATCAGGGAATTTTCTACGTAAATAAATTAAAATAGTTCGTAGAATAAGCCAATCACAAATTGTAAAAAATGAGGAAGCCACCCAACCTATAAACTTTAACTCTACTGTTTTTCTTTCTGATTGATTACTAAATAAATAGTCTGTAATAATACTTAAAACAAAAATGCCGATTATTGAAAACCAAATATCATTAAAACCTAAATATTGTATACGTTTCTTTTTATTAAGTAATATCATAAATCATAAACCTATTAATGAGATCTCTCGACTTGCTTGATAGAATGTAAATCCAATTCATGAAGCGTATATTAACCCAAAAATAACAGTTACCCTAGTTTGGTTTATAATAGTAGTTTTCGATTTTTGGATAATCATAATGCGAATAACGGAATTATTTGTATGCCATGCAACCCAAAAAAATGCTGTTAGAGTCAGTTTTATGGTTTAGATTTCAGTAGAGGTATTTAAAAATAACTCAGCCACGAACATTAAAATAAAATGTGTTTTTTTCATTGTTTACTTATTTGTATTTACAATTCCAATCCGTCAGCTGGCTCATTCACAAAAAAGGTTTACCAAAACTTTTATATATATTCCGCCTTACTTTGGCCTTAGGTTCTCAATGATCTGGGTACTCACCCAGTAAGGACTCCCTATAACATATCTGCTACCATCTTCTCTAACCTTTACATCTCCCTTCCAAAAAAACAAATATTTTCCATCAGGAGTTACCCTAGCGTGCTGTTCATAGAGAGGTGTATTTATCTTATCTCCCATGTTAATTGCTGCTCCCCATGAGCCATCTTTTTGCCGAAAACTAATATAGATATCAGGAGTATTTTCACCTTCTTTCTCAGCATCCCATATTAAATAGGATTCATCTGGAGCAATGAAAGGGTGAGCAATATATTTTCCTGTATTAATCGCCTTGCTCATTTTTTTAGGTTTTTCATATTTATCATTTATAAGGCGTGAATAACTCATATGTCCACTGCCATCCTCGAAATCTAAAACATAAAAATAATATGTTCCTTTAGATGAGACCGAGAAACCTACAATGGGGATGTCTTTGAATGGTTCAAGGTTTTTCATTTCTGACACACTGGGATTGAATCGCTCCATATATTTATTGATATCGGTTGATGGAATTGATTTCCTGCTCCATTTATGATTTTTGTATTGCATAACAAACAATGTTGGTTCTTTATATTTCCCACCTGACCTTGTAAAAGAGAGTTCCTTCATATCAGGTAAAAACGTTACAACAGTTTCAAGATATTCTTCTGTCGAAACAATACCGGGAGCAAACGGTTCAGGGATTAATCCTGGTGGTTTTTGATTAAGGTAACGTTCTTCAAATACGGGAAATTAGGTTTTAACAAATGCCGGTACGATGGTTTTTAAAACCTGAGTCATTATTGTATCTTTACCATCATGGCCAGAGATTACAATAGTTAAGTCAAGCGCTGCGACCACTATTATATGTTGTCCACCGCCTCCCCAAGCAAATGTGGCATCATAACTTTTACTACCTACCGTTATAGGTGTTTGATACCAAAAATAGCCGTAACGATACGTTTTAGGTATCCAATCTTGAGTAGGTTTCACTATGTCACTGGTGGCTTTCTCAAGATAGTCTGCAGAAATAAGCTGTTCCCCATTTAATTTACCTTTATTAAGAACCAAATTACCCAATTTGATCATGTCTCGCGACATGATACTTGCGCGCCACCCAGCTTCTGGCAAACCGCTAATATGAGTTGACCATTTATAATTTGTAATACCGAGTTTGTCAAGTAACTCTGTTTTAATAAAGTCCTCTGCCGTTCCTGGGACAACGGCGTCAATAACAGTCATTACTAACATTGGATTGAAATTACCATACAAATATGTCTGAGATGCTGAAGTAATAGGTTCACTATGTTCAAGAAGTGTCTGAATAAAGCCTTGACCTTTTAACCGAGTGGAATCTTTCTCGATTTCTTTCCATTTGCCTCTATCAATATTAAGTCCTCCATGCATAGTCAAAGCCTTATGAAGTGTGATTTTTTCGGCTCCTTTGGTGATTTTTTCAGGATTAATATCCTTTAGAAAACTAATCAATGGTTTGTTTAGATCTTCCATGGATAGGTACCCCATTTGAATAGCTCTTCCCAAAACCAAACTAGTATAAGCTTTTACTGCTGAAGCTTGTCCATGAGGCAAGTTGATACGCCCTTTTTTATAATAGGATTCAAAAACTAATTTGTTTTTGTGCGAAATGAGTAAAGCATCATAGCTTCCATGTTTGCCATCAAAAATCTCTTGAGAAAGGTTAAGGATTGCTTTTCGATCGTTGCTACTCACCGTCAATGTATCAACAGATATCCCATCTTTTCTATCCTCTGGTGTTGTGCTAACAAATGCATTATTGAGGTACGGGATATCCCAGAATGATACCTCATTATCACTTGAAACATGACTCATCAGGGATGACAACCAAGCGACACTTTGTACAGCAATCATTGGGAAAGCGGTTTGATGATCACCTTCAATTACTTTATTTTGAATGGATAAATCTAAATTTTTTCTACTATCCAGTAATTTAATAAATTCGTCTATAGGTTCGTCCTTTTCTTTTTCTAATGTACCATAAGCGATATATACGTTAGCGTGTAATGTATTGTTCTCATTTGACTCGGGAGCTGCTAACTTAGTATTAATCTCAGAGAGGTAAGGGACTAAGCCTTTGTTCAATGGACTACCAAGAATGTAATTATCAAAAGTATCAGGTTGAGTCAATAGTATATAAGCCCCGAATGCACCACTTAGTGAATACCCAAAATAAGTGCGACTGTCTGGATCCGTACGATAGTTGTCATCTACATATTGAATAACATCGTTGCGAATAAATGCCAAGTGATTTTTAGCTTGACCAAATTTCAATTTAGGATGATTAGGGTTGGATTTTTTCCAGAAAGAATAATCAGTAAATCGGCTGGCGTGCGCTCCATATTGTTGCTTTAAATCTTCTGCAACGTCCTTCTGCCAGGAAATTCCAACTAGAATAACGTCTTCTAGCATGAATTCTGTAGATCCGGATAGCATTTCGAGATGCCACATAGCATCGGTATAATAAAGAACAGGATATTTTTTGCTTTCATTCTCTGAATAATCTTCTGGCAACTCTATATACAATTCATAATTTCTTTCATTATTAGAATCTTTTATCGGAATTACCCTAATTTGGGGTGATTCTAAGGCAGATCCATTCTCTATTTGCGAATTTCCGCTTACATTATTTTCTTGAGCAAAGACAGTGTTTAGCGATAAAGCACATGTCAGTATTAATAATTTGATAATTCTCATATTTTCTGTTTTTCCTAGCTAATTGATTTGCGATGAAGTCAATTGGCTATTTCTTTTTTAACTTAATAAATCTACCTAATGGATCTTTAATGAATAAAACCAGGTTTCATTTCTCGAGTCTTTGTAACCACCTTTTAGCAAGTGAAAATTCTGGATCAATTGTCAGTGCTTTTTCGATCATGACCTTAGCACTTTCAAGCTGACCTTGAGCTCTGCGTACAAGTCCCATTCCGAGATAAGATTCCTTCCCTTCAGGATACACTTCTATGGAATATTGAAAGATTTCTTCTGCGGCAATTAAATCCTTACTTAGTATCGTGTGAAAACCAAGGTTAAATATGACGCCTATAGGTGGCTTGATTTCATACCCGTATCGTTTGGATAACCTATCGAAATGTTGTGTCACTTTATCCAATGATTCCAGGTTTTCAACGGGATTGAAGGGATTGAAGTCAGGATATAACGCAAGAAGAAACAATATAAAATCCATCGCTGGTACATGACCCTGGTTCACCAATTCATTCACTTTATAGGTAAAACTCTCTGGTATATGCTCCTCTACAACACGAGAGAATTCAGAAACAATATCTGTTAACCCCTCTTCATCGCTATAAATGATGTGTAGAGATCTGTTTTCCGCAATCGATTTTAACGGACCCGATTTTATTTTTTGTTGAAGCACTGTTGGTATGTGCATAAGGGATGGACTGCTTGCAAAATAGCCATTAAACAGATGGGGCTTATTGAGCAGCGCGTAAACAGTAAAAAAACCACTGTTAGAAGCGCCATAAAGTACATTGTACGGAGCAGTCCGGTATGTATTATCCACATGCGGCATCAGCTCTTTCTCCAAGAAATTAATATAACTATCCGGAATTGTTGTGTCTTGTTTTTCCCTTGTTGGCAGCAAAATACTATTTCCTTCGGGTAGATCTATTCCAATGAGTATCATCTCAGGAATTTGTCCCTCGCCCATGTAGTCCAGTGTAGAAGCTAACATGGCGAATCGGGCCCGGTAATCTGAACCTAACATATACAGCACGGGATAGGTTTTCCTGGAACTATCGTAGTTCGCAGGCAAATGGATTGATAACGGAATAGTTTTGTTTAACACTTTTGACTGAAGCGAAGATATTTCGCCTAAGGTAACTGCTGGTTCACTGTGTTCTGTTAAACGAGTAAGATCAGGATCGTTTACTTTCTGTTTTTTGGTATTACACGCATTTAGAAATAAAGTGAATACAAGTATTAAAATTATAAAATTGTAATTTCTCATTGTTTATTTTTTACTTAAATGTTGAATAAATGTATAGTATATTCAATGTCGAAATCCATTAATAGGATAAATGCAACAATTAAATGATGAAACCATTTCGTCATTGATATAACCCTTTTGTAAAGAAATTAAGACGATTTGCATTTATAGATAGTATCTTTATTAGATATTAAAATAGTTTATGATTAAAACCTCTTTACAGCATACAATACTCCTTAATATTGGAGCCTTTTTATTGGTACTTACACTTGAAGTATTAAGTATGTGGGCGTTTAAGGATAGATTTGATACTACTTTTTATTTTTACTTACATGGTCTTAATTATACAATGGCAATTATGGGTATCATATGGATAAACCATTTTGTTTTAATTCCATCTTTTTTTGATAAGAGACGCTATTTTTTATATACAATACTTCTTATTGGGAGTTTGTTTTTTGGGGCATATTTGAAAGGATATTGGAAGGATGGCTGGTATGGTGTTTATAAAATGATTTTCTTTCTTATATATACGACCGGAACTGGAATGGCTGCCTTCTTTTTGAGAAGAAATATAGTGTTCAGAAGAGAAAAAGAAGACAAAGAAAAGTTACAAAAAGAGATGGAACTTAACTATTTAAAAGAGCAAGTGAATCCACATTTTTTTTTCAATTCATTAAATAGTATTTATGCACTTTCTAGACAACAATCACCTGAAACTCCTGATGTTGTTATGCAGCTTTCAGAATTAATGCGGTATCAATTAGAGAGTTCAAAAAAAGAAACGGTTTTATTAAAAGAAGAACTTGAGTTTATAGAAAATTACCTGTTGCTTGAAGAAAAAAGACTCAGTAAACGGTGCACTGTTGAACTTTTAATTGAAGGCGATCTTTCGGGATTAGGAATTGCACCAATGTTGTTAATTCCTTTTGTTGAAAATGCTATTAAACATGGAGCGCAAAGTACTAATGAACAGAGTAAAATTGATATTTCTGCCACTATAAAAAATACTACACTACATTTTGGTGTGGTTAATTCAAAGCCTACCATGATTACAGCATCAAATAGAAACGGACTAGGGCTTGAAAATGTAAAAAGGCGTTTAGGTCTATTATATCCTAATGCTCACACATTAGATATTGCAGATAAAGAAAACGAATATCGTGTAAACTTAACTATTGATTTAGCCGTATAATATGATGAAAATTGGTATTGTCGATGATGAATTATTAGCACGTAAAGTGTTAGAAGAGTATTGTTCTAAAATAGAGAACTTTGATATTGTAATTAGTACTGGGAATCCACTTGAATTTATCAATTTCATTCAACAAAATGACGTTGATCTCATTTTTCTTGATATAAAAATGCCCGAACTTAATGGCATGGAAATTTTGCGTTCTTTATTAAAACCACCTAAAGTGATTTTAACTACGGCCTATTCTGAGTATGCATTAGAAAGTTATAATTATGGTGTTGTAGATTATTTGTTAAAACCGATAAAACTTGAACGCTTTTTGAAAGCGATAAACAAAGTTTCATCTTCAAAAATAACACAAACTAAAAAAAATAAAGAAAGTGAAGAACTTCAAATAAAACATGATGGAATGCCTGTAAATATTTCATTTACATCAATTCTATACATTCAGAGTTTTGGAAATTATTTAAAAATATTTACAGATTCAAGAATGTACCTTATCTCTGAAACGCTTATTAATATTACTACATTATTATCTGAAAATTTCCAACGCACACATAAATCATATATTTCCAATTTGGATAGAGTTACAAAGGCAACCAAAACATATGTGTTAATCGAAAATAATAAAGTCCCGGTCAGTGCTATGTATAAGGTTATTGTTTTTAAAAAATTGGAAGTTTTAGCAAAATTATAACGTAATTACTTTTTATTTCATGCACAGTATACTTCCCTCCTGTTTTATATCATTGAAATTAATTAAGATAAAACTCATTTTTTTATCTAACATACAATTCATCATTAAAAAAATACAATTCAGTAAGATGATTTCAATAGATAGTAATGCGTTCACGACATTTGAGTAATCAATAAGCGCAACTATCTATGATCCAAGTACAAAATCTTTCCAAATCATTTCAAAACGTACAAGCGGTAAACGATATTAGTTTTACCATTAAAAAAGGAGAAATCTTCGGATTCTTAGGCCCTAATGGTGCTGGAAAATCTACCACGCTCAATATGATGAGTACTATTTTAAAAAGTGATACAGGAACTATTCATATCGATGGTAAAAATAGTATTGAGAATTCTAAAGAATGTAAACACTTGATTGGTGTTGTACCTCAGGAGATATCCCTATATGAAGATCTTTCTGCGTATGATAACTTGTTGTTCTGGGGAGATTTATACGGAATTCCTTCCAAAATATTAAAAGAAAGAATCCATACAACCTTAGAATTAATCGGATTGTTAGATCGGAAAAAAGATTTGATCAAAACCTATTCAGGAGGAATGAAACGCAGAATAAATATTGCCGCGGCGTTATTACATCATCCGAAAGTATTATTTATGGACGAGCCGACTGTGGGCATCGATCCTCAAAGTAGAAATCACATTTTTGAGGTCATTGAAACCTTAAACAAGCAGGGAATAACCATTGTCTATACAACACATTATATGGAAGAAGTAGAGCGTTTGTGTGATCGTATTGCCATTATAGATTCTGGAAAAATCATCGCACAAGGAACTCAATCTCAATTGAAAGAATTGGTGCAGACGAAAGAAAGCATTCAGTTCGAATTTGATTTCCTTTCAGAAGCTAATGTAAATCAACTAAGAAAATTACTTTCCTACACCATGACACAAAATAAAAATAAGTTATTAGTAGAAAGTACCGTGAAAGAACTTTCTAATGTGATCACAGCATGTAATGAATTACAATTAAGCATCAAAGATATACAACTGAACAAAGTAAACTTAGAAGCGATCTTTTTAAACCTCACAGGAAAACAATTAAGAGATTAACAAGCATCAATCCATTACAAAACCAACCATCATGATCATTACTATTTTAAAAAAAGACCTTAGACTGTATTTCTCAGATAAAAAGGGAATTCTAATTACCTTTTTATTGCCTATTATTATGATTACGTTATTTGCATTTGCATTTGGCGGTGTTGGAAAAAAGAAAAGCGCTCCAAAACCTTTGGGAGTTTTAGTTGTGGATAAAGATGCCACAACGGCTTCTCAAGAATTGATTGCAAAATTGAATACTATGCAAACCATTCGTTTGATTCCTTCAGAAGAAGAGAAAGCTTTAGATCTTGTCAGGAAAGGAAAAAATGTAGCTGTTTTAATTTTTGAAAAAGGATTTTCTGATGCTGTCGCTGCTGATGCAGCTTTACCCATCGAATTAAAGTACGACGCAGCAAGAGATATACAAATGCGAATTGTGCATACAGTGTTAAAAGAAGGGTTCAGATACCATTTAGGAAAAATAAATGTGATTAACAATGTAAAGCTAAAAACTACTTCGTTAATAAAAGAGAGTTCTACCAAAGCGCATCCTGGTTTAGTACAAGCCGTAGGAGGAACAGCAATTATGATGTTGTTATTTAGTATAGCCGCTATTGGCGGTGGATTGTTAGATGAAAAAGATGCAGGGACTTT
This sequence comes from Aquimarina algiphila, assembly GCF_007489275.1. Taxonomy (GTDB): domain Bacteria; phylum Bacteroidota; class Bacteroidia; order Flavobacteriales; family Flavobacteriaceae; genus Aquimarina; species Aquimarina algiphila. The sequence goes on along the minus strand of NZ_VLNR01000086.1, from coordinate 30,987 downwards.
AAAACGTTTGTTAATTGCCCCTGTAAAACCATTACATATTTTATTAGCAAAAATGGGAACGGCCATGGTGGTTTCTATTTTACAATTAACTACCATGTTTGTTTTTTCTTGGTTGGCATTTGGATTACCAATTTTTATGGATACATTCTCATTGATAGTGTTGATTTTATGTATCTCGTTTGCAGTGTCTAGTTTTGGAGTTTTCTTAGTGTCTACAGTAAAAACACGTCAACAATTACAAGGAATGAGTACCATTATTATCATTCTGATGTCTGCTATTGGAGGAAGCATGATTCCGATTAGTATGATGCCGGTATTCATGCAAAACATTGCAGTAATTAGCGTAAATTATTGGGGAATTGAAGGTTTCTTTGATATTTTTTGGAGACAATTACCATTGATAGCCATTCTTCCTAAAATGGGAATTCTACTAGCCATTGGTCTTGGAATGACTTTGGTTTCCACAGTATTATTTAAGAAAAATATTATTGCGATAGAATAGCCTGTCCAAAATGCATTGTCAAATACACCTCTATAGTTAGGGTGTTACCCTTCGGGTCGGGCTATCACTTATACTCCTCGCTTCGCTGTGGGGTATCCGTTCTATCCCTAACACAGGTTTCAATCAACGCTTTCTTTTAGAGGATAAGTTAAGGTTGCTATAGTACCAATGTTATTATTTAATTTATAAGTAGTTTATCTATTTGCAATTGCTTATTTGATTTTAATGGCTGTTCTTGTCCTTGAAGGATCAGTATCAAACTGGCTAGAGAAACTAATCACATTACCCTTTTCATCTCTATTAAAATGAAAATCAAAATACCTTCCTAAAATCGCAAATTCAGTCTCGTTAATCACTTGAATTTTCGCTCCCTGGACATCTCCTGTACGAATTAAGGTTAATTCTCCATCTCTAATAACGATCTCACGAACATAAGCCCCATCTTGAAAGGTGCCGCAATATTGTTTTAATGCTTTTTCTGGTACTTTAATAGCAGGTCGCTTATAAGCAAACCTCATGCCTTGATTCATAGCCTCTGCCTCTCCTCCCAAATGCCCCATATTTTCAATCATTCGAAAACCTAAAGTTAAATGATTATAGTTATGCCTTTTTATTTGATCAAACATCTTAATCGCCTTTGGCATATCATTATATTCGCTGTTTAAAAATATTACGTTGGCGTGTAGACTTTTATTTTTTTGATAAAACGCTTCTTCCAATTGGTATGGATAGTCATCATCCCACCATAAAGTAGGGTTATTAATAATATAATTAGTAAATAAGGAAGGTTGTGTAAACAGTGTATAATGAGTAAATAACCCAGCAAATGAAGTTCCTGCCAACGTTCGATTTGTTTTGTCTGATCTATAATTACGATCTATTAGCGGGATAATTTCATCACTCAATACCTTTAAAAATGTTGATGCTCCACCAGAAGTACTTATTCTCTCTATCGCTGTAGGGGTTAAATCTCTTGTTCTATGTAAGGTTGGGCTTGTCTTTGATCCACTATTAGTAATTCCAACGATAATTATTTCGGGGGCGAAACCATCATCCCAAATACCTTTATAAATGTGTGTAGTAACGCCAAATATGCGGTAGCCGTCCAGTGCATAAAATACAGGGTATGTTTTCGTTGGATCATTAATATAGTTTTCAGGAAGATTAATATGTAATGTATAATCACTGTTGTTAATTTCAGATCGAAAACGAATAGATTCGGTACCAACTATAAACAAATCTTCTGGTTCTTTTGAAATTACTTGAGCATTACTTAATTGAGAAAGCAAGAATACAAAAAGAATGAGTGTATAAATTATATGGACGTGATTTTTGAGAATTTTCATTTTTTAATTTAGGGTATTTACTACAAGGTTTATCATTGCTTTGGAATATGTATTCGCGAAAGCATATAAAATTCCTTAGTTTTTATCTTGACTATTTTGTAATGTTAATATTTTAGCTTGGTATGTTACTGAGGTCTAAGTGTTTCAATAATTTTAGCATCTACCCAAAATATATCCCCATCTCTGTCTCCCCTATTAAAGAAAAAATATTTTCTGTCTGGTGTTACATATCCTCCGGATTCCCAGGAATCGGTATTTATTTTATCTCCCATATTAATAGCAGTTCCCCATGAACCGTCTTGCTGTCGAAAACTGATATACAGATCAGAATCACCATATCCATTGTCTTTTTCACTATCCCAGATTAAATAGGACTCATCTGGCGCAATGAAGGGATGGGCAGTCCATTTACCTGTGTTAATCTCCTTGCCGAGAAGTTTGGGTTCTTCACGCTTACCATCCTTAATTGTTGATATACGGATTACGTCGTTACTTTTATAATCATCAAAAACATAGGTCCCTTTGCTGGATGCCGACAAGCGCATAATACCCCAGTCTTCCCTGTCAAACATGGGGCCAAGACTTTTTACCTCTGACCAACCAGTCTCGGTACGTTCCATATATTTGCTACCCAAGTGCATGATCTTACCATCGGGAGCAAAGATGGGTCGACCTACTCTGGGGCCTACCACAGATTTTTGCCATTGATTGTCTTCTAATTTATAAACAACTAAGGACCAGTTTTCCGTTTTGACGTCTTTTCTGGTAAAATAAAATTCTTTCATGTCAGGTGTGAAGAAAGCACTAAGGTCGCGATGCTCTGTCGAAACAATTCCAGGAGCGAATACTTCAGGTGTTAAGCCAGGTGGTTTTTGCCCAAGATAAGGTCCCTCCAAGATTGGAAAACTAGGTTCACTTTCCATATTTTCTTGAGCAAAGACAATATGAAGCGATATAGCATATATCAATAGTAGTAATTTCATTGTTTTCATGTTTCCTTCTTTTTATTATGGATCATTCTTTGGGGCTAAGATTCTCAATAACTTCTGTGCTCACCCAATAAATGTTTGCCAGTCCAGGTTCTATATCTCGTTCATCCCTACCAAAAAACAAATACTTGCCATCTGGAGTGATTCTTGGCCCTTTTTCATTAAAACTAGTGTTTATGGTATTCCCAAGATTTATGGGTTTTGTCCACGTTCCGTTTTTCTTTTTAAAATAGACATACATATCATTATCCTTTCTTCCTTCTTCATCTTTCTGTGCGGTTACTATCAAGTAATCTTGAGATGGCGAAATGAAAGCATGATGACCAAATTCTAATGCAACTTCATGGATTTCAGGAAACTCACCATTTTTATTAGGTGCATAATATGTTTTGAGTTTTGATAGATTGAAATAATAAAGATCACCGTTTTTAGCCTGATTAGGAAAAAACACCAGATCGTCATTTATAGGAGAATCAAGCAGAATTGCATCACTCCAGAAATCTCCTAAACGGTTTACATACCAAATTTTCTCATCCTTAAAAACAGAGTCTAAAGCTGTGAAATAGATCCTTTTGTCATCAAGACTAACGAATGGATGCATTTCTTCATTTTTTTTCCCTTTAGTAAAATTTGCTCTTTTTATTGGAGCCCAATTTTTGTCTTCGAGTCTTGAGAAATAGATAGATGTTTCGTCGTCGTCATTATCAGCTGCAAAATACATTTCAGTCAACTCCGAAGAAAACGAAACGGTTCCTTCAAACCTTCCATTAATTGAAACAATACCTGGAGCAAAAATTTCTGGAGTTAAACCTGGTGGTTTTTGGCCAAAATAAGGTCCCTCTAAGAGTAGAAAACTAGGATCGTTTTCGATATTTTCTTGAGCAAAGGCAGTATGAAGCGATATAGTTAATATCAATAGTAATAATTTCATTGTTTTCATGTTTTCTTCTTTTTATTATGGATCATTCTTTGGGCCTAAGATTCTCAATAACCTCGGTATCTACCCAATAAAAATTTGATAATCCACTTTCTTCGTTATATCTCCCAAAGAATAAATAGTTACCATCAGGAGTTATACTTGGGCATGTTTCATCGAAATCAGAATTTACGGCATTCCCAAGATTCATTGGTTTTGACCAGGTTCCATCTTTCTTCTTAAAATAGACATAGATTTCACTGTCTTTTCTTTGATCATCTTCTCTGTTTTGACCATTTACCACTAAATAATCTTGAGATGGGGAAATAAAACCGTGAAAACCAAATTCAATTCCAACTTCGTGTACTTTGGGGAATTTATCATTTATTTTAGGTGCATAATACATTTTTCGTTTTGACAAATTTGTATAAAAAATATCTCCGTTTTTCGCTTCATTCGAATAAAAAACTAAATCATTATTTATAGGGGAGTCAAGTTCTCTGGCATCACTCCAGGAATTCTCGGAACGCTTTACATACCAAGTTTTAACTGAAGATTCATGGTGAGGAGATGTAAAGGAATCATGAGCTGCAAAATGAATCATTGTACCATTAGGACTCACAAATGGATGCATTTCTCCCACTTTTTTGCCTTTTGTAAAATTTACTTTTTTAGGACTTGTCCATTTTTTGTCTTCGAGTTTTGAGAAATATATACTTGGATCTTGGTCTTCATAATTAGCTCCAAAATATAATTCTTCTAAATCAGGAGAAAACGAAATACCATGTTCATATCTTCCATTAAGTGAAATAATTCCAGGAGCAAAAATTTCTGGAGTTAAACCTGGCGGTTTTTGGCCAAAATAAAGGTTTTGTACAATTGATGAATCATTATCTTCAGAGTCTTGTTTTTTACTATTGCAGGCATTTAAAAATAGTGCCCCTACAAGCAGCAAAATAGAATACGTTTTTCTCATTGTATAAATTTTTAAAATGCTTTGCGGTCTTTCAGATAAAATGTGAATATTTTCCAACTGCCAGAATGAATGATTTTTAATATTTGATGCATTTTTAACCACTAAACATGTTACCATATATCATTTTAGATTCAATTTTGTTTCATTTACTTTTTTGTAATTCCGTAAGTTTATGTTTAGCATCATTATTTTGGGGGTTTAATTCAAGGGATTTCGTATAATTTAAAATTGCCACGTCAATTTTTCCTGCTTTCATACAGGCTTCTGCATAACTATCGTATACTTTATAACTATCAGGATAAAGCATGATATTTACTTTGAAAACATCTTGTGATAATTTCATTCTATCTGCATGGAAAAAATCATAACCTATATCATTTAAATAATCTTCAGTTACAGTAAGATAGGTTGAGTCATGTTCTTTTAAGACCATATATGCATTAAGTGCTTTGTCAAAGTCACCTTCAAGAAGGAATTCTATAGGTTCTTTTTTATCAGTATCCATCTTAACAAAAGTTGAAGCTATTGTTCCATCGTTTCTATTCAGGTAAATTAAATTGAGTGTTTGGTTTTCAGAATCTGGCTTGAATTGGACAAGTCGACTAGAATTTCTTTTAACAAAACTACTATCCGAGACTTTGATGAGTTCTTCCGCTTCTAGGTCAAGTATATTTTTATAGAGCAGTTGATTGTCCTTTTGAAAAACTTCAACAATCCTACCATTGGCGTTATATCTACCAGTAATTTCATCGACTAAAGATTGTTCAATTTCTATTTTTTTATGTATTGGAACAAACTTATCCCACTCATAAGCCATAGCAACAGCGCGGATCACTTCAGCATTAAACTCAGGAAAAGTGGAATTAGTGAACACTACCACACCATAACCTTTATCTCTATGAGCCATAATCTCAGCATAAAAACCTCTATTCCATCCGTGATGCCTTAAGTAGATTTCATCATTTCTATTAAAAAGCTGAAAACCTAAGCCTAGTGTAAATGACCAACCAGGATTATTACTCACTCCATATGGTGTGCCCATTAATGCTGTCAGACCTTTTGATAATCCTTTAGTACGCTTATCGTTTAGGGTTTGCTGTACGTTAGCTATAAATTTTGCATAGTCCTCGGCAGTTGTCCATAATCCATTTGAAGCCATTGAAGGATAGATGTTTCTCCTTCCTTTTACCATAGAACCATCTTTTAAATACCCTGTAGCCGCCTTTGCTAATTGTGCTATTGTTAGCGATTGATTAAACGTACTATTGTTCATTTCTAAAGGTTGTAATACGAGTTCATCCATGATTTCTGGGAATGTTTTCCCCTCCACATCCAGCATCAATTGCTGAATAGGCACATAGCTGGTATACGCAAAACGAACACTTTCTTCAGGTTCTTTATTTGTAGTGACTGGCTCGTTTTTAGCTGGAGAAGTTCCGTTTAAGATCTCTACAAGTGTTGGAATTTTTTCATCAATACTATATCGTCCTGTTCCACGAGGATATATTCCGGCAGAGTGATTCAAAAGGTTTTTGATAGTAACTTTCTTGTCTTTGGTAAATTTATTTTCTGGTATTTTCCAGGATTTTAAATAACTGTTAACATCTTTATCTAAGTCTAATTTATTTTCTTCTACAAGACGTAATGCACCATAGGCTGTTACAGGCATACTAGTTGCTGCTGCCTGGAAAAGAGTTTGTTTTGTTACAGGAGTGTTACTTTCTTTATCCGTTACACCATAGCCTTTTGACCAAGCAATTTCACCATTATATATGACTGCAATACTCACACCTGGAATTCCGTAATGTTTCATACGTTCTTCTATAGACCATGTTGAATCACCTTCTATATGTACCCGAGTTGTAAGACCTGTTTCTACCTTTTTAACTAAATCAATGGTAGTATCAGTATTTGATTCTTTCGTACATGATTGAAAAAGAATAATAATGAAGAGAACTGAGATAATATTTTTCATTGTTTAAGTTTTTAAAATGTTTGGTAATGATTCGACTAAATCAGTTACCAAAATGAATAATTTTTAATTTTTGCAGGTATGTTTCAAAATGCCCAATTCACATTTTCACTATAATTACTGTTTATTTAGTTATTTTTTACCATGCAGATTATCATCCATAAACCAGTATTAAGTTTGATGGACGTTCATCTTATTGACTTTTTTGTAATTCCTTAAGCGTATGCTCTGTACGGTTATTTTGAGGGTTTAATTCAAGTGATTTCGTATAATTTTTAATTGCCAGATCAATTTCTCCAATTTTCACACAGGCTTCTGCATAACTTTCGTATACTTTGAAACTATCAGGGTAGAGCATGATATTTACTTTGAAAACATCTTGTGATAATTTCATTCTATCCTCACGAAAAAAACGATAACCAAGATCATTTAAGTAATCTTCGGTGACTGTAGGATGAATAGGGTCATGTTCTTTTAAGGCTATATATGCATTAAGTGCTTTGTCAAAATCACCTTCAAGAAGGAATTCTACGGGTTCTTTTTTATCAACATCCATCTTAACAAAAGTTGAAACTGTTGTTCCATCATTACTATTAACATAAAGTAAATTGAGCGTTTCATTTTCAGAATTTGGTTTGAATTGCATAAGTCGACTAGCATTTCTTCTAACAAAACTACTATCTGAGACTTTGATGAGTTCTTCCGCTTTTAGGTCTAGTATATTTTTATATAACAGTTGATTGTCTTTTTGAATAACTTCTACAATTCTACCATTGGCCAGATATCTACCAGTAATTTTATCAACTAAAGATTGTTCAATTTCCATTTTTTTATGTACAGGAAAATAATTATCCCATTCATAAGCAAGAGCAACAGAACGAAATACTTCAAAAACAAAAGCTGGAAGAGGGGTATTGGTCAACACAACCACACCATAGCCTTTATCCCTATGAGCTGTCATTCTACTATAAAATCCTGTACTCCATCCGTGGTGTTCAAAATAGACTTCATCTTTCTTATTATAAATTGAAAAGCCTAGTCCATATTGTCCATAACGATTTTTTGAAGATGGTGTAAGCATTAATTCCGTTATATCTTTTGATAATCCTTTATTATGATTATTATCTTTTAGGATTTGCTGTATGTTGATTATAAATTTTGCAAGATCCTCTGCAGTTGTCCATAATCCGTTTGAAGCCAATTCCGGATAGATATGCCTTTTACCTTTTACCATCGAACCGTCTCGTAAATAACCTGTTGCTGCTACCTTTAATTGCTCTGTGCTAAGAGATTGATTAAACCTACTGTTGTTCATTTCTAAAGGATGAAGCACTAATTCATTCATTAGTTCTGGGAATTTTTTACCTTGAACATCCATCATCATTTGTTGAATAATCGTATAGCCACCAGCTGAAATCCAAAGATTTTCATTAGGTACTTTATCTACGATGATTGGATTTGAATTGGCTGGGTGAGTTCCATTTAATACCTCTATAAGTGTAGGTACAGGTACATCTGTACTATACCCCTGAAAATCGTGCACGTTTACTCCGGCAGAATGACTCAAAAGATTTTTTATGGTGACTTTCTCTTCTTTGGTAAATTCACTATCAGGCAATTTCCAGGATTTTAAATAACTGTTAATGNATTCGTTCTTCTATAGACCATGTTGTATCGCCCTCTATGTGTACCCGAGTTGTGAGACTGGTTTCTACCTTTTTAATTAAATCAATGGTAGTATCAGTATTTGATTGCGCTGTACCTGATTGAAAAAGAAATATAAGTAATAGTACAGGTACATCTGTACTATACCCCTGAAAATCGTGCACGTTTACTCCGGCAGAATGACTCAAAAGATTTTTTATGGTGACTTTCTCTTCTTTGGTAAATTCACTATCAGGCAATTTCCAGGATTTTAAATAACTGTTAATGTCTTCACTTAAAGTCACTTTATTTTGGTCCACAAGACGTAATGCACCATATGCGGTTAAAGACATACCAATCGTTGATACTTGGAAAAGTGTTTTATCAGTCACAGGAACTTTACTTTTGGTATCCATTACACCGTATCCTTTTGCCCATGCAATTTTACTATTATTGATGACAGCAATACTAACACCTGGAATTCCATAGTGTTTCATTCGTTCTTCTATAGACCATGTTGTATCGCCCTCTATGTGTACCCGAGTTGTGAGACTGGTTTCTACCTTTTTAATTAAATCAATGGTAGTATCAGTATTTGATTGCGCTGTACCTGATTGAAAAAGAAATATAAGTAATAGTACTGAAATAATATTTTTCATATTTATATTTTTCTCATTGTTTAGATTTTTATAATGATTGATAATCCCCTTACTATTACTTAATAAAAGCTGGTAAGACCTTCTCTGCGATTATTTGCAGAGTACTGTTATCGTTATAATGAGCAGTAACCACAATCATCAGATCAAGCTCGTTAATCAAAATGATATACTGGCCACCTCCACCCTGAGCAGATATGGCGAAATAGCTTTTATCGTTATATTTCAAATTTGCCGACCACCAATAATACCCGTATCCTTGCTTAGAGACATCTTTGCCACCGCCATAGACATTATCATCGCCGGTATAGAGGATCCTGCTGGTTGCTTTGGTAATAAACGCTTCTGGAACCAGCTGTTCGCCATTCCATTTACCTTTATTGGTGGCCAAAATGCCCCACTTGACCATTTCGCGCGATGTCATACTAGAGCCACTTCCCGATCTTGGCAGGCCGCTTACGTCAGTTAGCCAATGATAATTGGTGATATTCATTTTATTGAGGAGTTCGTTTTTGATAAAATCTTTGGCAGACCCAGGTACAACTGCATCGATGACTTGCATGACTAACCTTGGATCGTCTTTATATTTAAAAATCTGAGAATCTGAAGTAATAGGTGCAGTGTGTTCAAGAAAAACCTGAACATGTTTCTGGCCTTTTATAAGGTCTGAATTTTCCTCGAGTTCTTTCCTTTTATCTTTACTGATATCGATACCAGATCGCATCGTCAACGCCTGATGTAGTGTGATTTTTTCTACACCTTCAACAAATTTTGTTGGATCCAAGTCTTTGAGAAAGCTTATCAATGGCTTATCTAAATCGGCTATAGTCAGATACCCTAACTGGATAGCACGCCCCAGCGCCAAGCCGGTATATGCTTTAGTAGCTGATGCTTGTGGATGTGGTAGATTGATTCGACCACGTAAATAATAGGATTCAAAAATCAGCTTCTTTTTGTGGGCAATAAGAAAACTGTCAAAATTACCATATTTGTTGTCGGCGATCTCCTGTGCTAACTTAAGAATAACTTCTTTATTACCTCCGTTGACACCCAATTTACCAACGGGGATACCGTCTTTCCTATGGGTTGGTGTGGTAGTGATAAAGGCTTTTTTAAGGTAAGGAATATCTTTGAATGAAAGCTTGGCTTCGGCGACTGTAGCCTCTGGTGGGTTATTATCACTTCGTTGGGAAAAACTACTATTTGCTAGTATAAGAAAAATTAAAAGTAGTAGTCTAGCTTTGTTTATCATGACTTTTATTATTTAATTGTTTTTAACCATGCAGCCTGTGAACCATGAGCTATAATTTTTCTTATAGAAGAACCATCCTTGTTCATGATATAAATAGTTCTATCTTCTCTTCCTTCACCGGTAGCAGTTGAAAAAATTAGTTGAGAACCATCTGGCGACCAGGATGGGTACCAGTCATCAACATCATTATATGTTAATCTTTTTTGATTGGAGCCATCTATGTTCATTACATAAACTTCAAAATTTCCATCTCTATTAGACATAAAGGCAATTTGATCGCCATCAGGAGAAACCTCAGGATGCCATTCTTTAGCATTATTATGTGTCAACTGAATGATGTTTTTTCCATCAATATCCGCTATACTTATTGCACTGCTCTTGTCTTCGAATTCTCGAGAAAAGACAATTCTACCATCTGGAGTAAAATAAGGGTTACTTCCTTTTAGGGACTTTATCTGGGTCTGTTTGCTACCATCTGAATTCATAATCCAAATTTCTGGATGCCAAACTCCTTCAGAATCTTTGTACTCTCTAGCAAAAACAATTTTTTTTCCATCTGGAGACCAATCAGGTGCATTATCCCATTTATTTTTTGCATGTGTCATTCGTTTTCTATTCGTACCATCAATATTCATAGTATGAATAGACCAGGTCTTTTTGTCATCGTATTTACCATAAAATGCAAATTGCTTTCCGTCAGGAGACCAAGCTACATAACCACCGTTCTCATTTGTACTTTTAATAGTTGATTTACCTTTTACGCTACCTGAATAAATTTCTATGTTCCCTGTTTTTACTGAACTATAGGCAATTGTATAGAATGTTAATTTAGATTTGTCACTTTTTTGACATGAAGCAATAAAACCAAGTAATAAGAAGATTATAATGTATAACTCTCTTACTTGTTTCAAATTTGTAACTTTCATATTCTTTTCCTTTATATATTTAAAGTGTTCCTTCTGGTTGTCTCATTTTTTACAAACATGAATACTCAAAGCGATTCGTAATCGGTTATTATACCCTTAATTGTATTTTTTTGATATTTTGTACCTTGCAAAAGATGTTTTTTTCTCTCGAGTATACAATTTAAATTTCACCAACTGCTCTATACCCTAATGAACAACTCTAAAAACAATTACATAATGATTAGCTTGCATTTGTAAAACTGCATTAAAAATGAACTTGAAATCTTTGCCCAATTTCCTTTTAATATGCTTGGTACTACTTGTAACTTCTTGTTCTCAACCCCCGGTATTTATAGAACACCAAACCCTATCTCGAATAGGTGATCGACCAGAATGGGCAGCTAAAGACTGGAACGATGAGGACTGGGATGAAAGAAAGGCGGTATTAGAGTCTGGTGAGGTGTATTGGACCCGAACTCCCATTGATATTCTAAAAGTATCAAAGCCATTGCATCCGTACGCAATTCGCCCTTATATTTATGGGGAGTATGAAGTCTTTTGGGATGGGGTTATGATTGGAAAAAATGGAAATCCCGGACAAGAGGAAGCACTTGGTCCAGAAGGTGAAATGTTGACTACATTTATCATTCCTTCTCATTTGACTGAAGTGGGTAAACATATGTTAGCCATACGGTCAAGTATCTATTATTTCCCGGATCATGTGGGTATGAGTGTAGATATAGCTAACTATGATGATTTATTAACCGAGAGACTCATCGAGACTTCTTACATGCACATTTTTGCGGGTGCATTTCTAATCGCTTCGATCTACTTTCTTTTCTTATTCCTAAGTAATAAAAAAGAGTACCCCATGCTTATTTTTAGTATTAGTTGCTTTCTCTTTTTTGTCTTAAATCTTGCAGAATTCATTACAACCTATGTTCCTATCCATTATGCATATCATCATATACGCTTAGAGACCAAGGCTGCTCTGATGTTTGGTATCTCTTTTTTGATTCCACTCTATTTCTCTATGCAATTTCCTTATCCCAAACGAAAATTTTCCTTGCTTGTTTATGCAGGAGTTCTATTTTTTATTTTTTTTATCAAACATAATTTCCTTGATTTTACTACCCGTAACATGGCTATAAGCATGTGGGTGTTTTCTTTTGGGATTGTGGTTTATGCCGTTTATAAAAGAAAAAAGGGGGCTAGTCTTGTAGTAATGTCATTGTTACTATCCTTGCTGATAAATTTTGTTACTTCCTTTAACATAGGCCTTTTTGTAGGTTTTAGTCTTATTCTTCTTGGAATGTTTTATTTACTTTCTCACAGGATTAAAGAACAACGGCTTGCGTATGAAACTTCTCTGGTTCAATCTACACGTTTGCGTCTGGAATTACTCAAAAAAAATATTCAACCTCATTTTCTAATGAATACCTTGACTTCACTAATAGATTGGATAGAAGAGGCACCTAAGAAAGGAGTTTTGTTTATAGAAGCCTTAGCCAAAGAATTTGATCTCTTTAATCAAATTGAAAATCAAACATTGATCCCTATTGTTCAGGAAATAGAACTTTGTCGTACACATCTTGAAATTATGAAGTACAGAAAAGAAATCAACTATTCTTGGGAAGAAGAAGGTATAGATATCGCGCAAAAAATACCTCCAGGAATTCTTCACACACTATTAGAAAATGGAATTACGCATAGCTTACCTCTGGATGATAATAGTATTAAATTTAAGCTTGTTTTTGAGTCGAATAATGATTATATATGTTACACATTTTTAACGTTTGCAGCTAATGAGAATGAGAAACAAGAAATAAATAATAGAAAAGAAGGTACAGGTCTTAAATACATAAAAGCTCGGTTAACAGAAAGTTATCAAGAACAATGGGGCTTAACTTCTGTACCAACAAATCATGGTTGGAAAAACACCATAAAAATATATTCCTAAGGAGATGAACATTTTAATCGTTGAAGATGAATCAAGAATCGCCAAGAGAATCGAACGAATGACTCGTTCTATTTTTGGGAATACTTTACAATCGCTAACGCATATAAGCACACTTCATAGAGCCTTGCAGTTTATTGAAAATAATACATTGGATCTTGTTCTCTTAGATTTGAACCTTAACGGACATAATGGTTTTGATCTGCTAACTACCGCGGTTTCCGGATCGTTTCATACTATAATTATTTCTGCATACAAAGACCAGGCAATTACAGCTTTTGAATATGGGGTTTTAGATTTTGTACCTAAACCTTTTAACAGAGAACGGTTGGAACAAGCCTTAAATAAAGCCATCACAAAAGAAAAAATAGAAACAAATGAGGTTAAATTTTTAGCTGTAAAAAAAAGACACAGGATACAGCTAATACCCATTGAAGATTTACTTTATGTAAAAGGAGCTGGCCCCTATACTGAACTCTTTTTAACTGAAGAAAAAAAAGAATTACATGATAAATCACTCGAAAAGCTAGAACAGCTGTTATCCTACTCTTTTGAACGAATCCACAAGTCATATTTAGTAAAAATGTCTGAGATAAAGGAAATTATTGTAGAGTCGGGAAGCAAATATATAGCTGAGTTAAAAAATGGTGAACGTATCCCTATCGGAAGAACTAAATATAAAGACATAAAAGCAAAATGGCTTTAAGATATCAAGGTTTTCTCTATAATGTTATTTTTGGAAAATTATAAAATAGTTAATGCTTATTTCATACACCTTCTATTATTTGAATAACGTTTTTATACTATTTTTTAGTTCGAAAACAAATTTTACTTCCTTAAGATCTAATGGCTTATCAAAAACTGTAAGTTCATCCATCATGCCAATATAACCTAAGCCTAGCATGATTTTTGCCTTTTCTTCTTCCCAGGTAAAAGGGTCATTTACATCTTTTATAACACCTTTGAGTTGACCGTCTAGATATAATTTGCACGTAGATTTATTTGTATTCACTTTAGAATATGTAATGACTATGTGTGTCCATTTTCCGCTTTTAAAAGGAGGTTGTTTTACCGTAATGGTACGTTTTTTTACCTCGGTTTCGTCATTTTTATTCTCTGGATTCCATACTTCTAAATCACCCATAACACCTAATCTAAATTCTCTTGGTTTGTCATCTGTGAAATCTACCCATAAAGCAGCATCATTGAACTTATGATCAGTGATGTTAATTGGATCACAATACCCTGGAGCTAAGTCTACCTCAGGGTCTAATTGTAGCCAAAATGAGACGGAGCCACTCCAAGATGTTGGACTATAACCTAAATTTTTAGAACCGTTATAATAAATAGCAGCTGTATTTTTCTTTTTAAAATGAAGCGCATCACCTATATGACCTCTATTTTTTGCTAAAACCACATTAGTGTTGTGTAAGCCAGGTCTTGCTTTATCTGTTTTATTATAATTTTCTGCTGTATATATCTTTGCATCCCCAACAGATACATCTGCGGATAGTTTTCCGTCAAAAGAACTGTAAAAAAGCACATGATCTTTTAATTGTTTGTTTTGCGAAAAAGAAATACTTGTAATGAGAAAAAAGAATACTGTAGATATTGATAAAAGCACAGTTGTTTTCATAGTTTTTAGCTTTTAAACCCTATTTATTTGATTTCAGTTGCTACAAAATTATGATGAAGAATTAGGTTTAAATCGTTTTGAAGTTGATATAAATAAAATTGTAACTGAAATAATTTCAGCTACAGGGTTATATTTATAACTACTAAAGGTAAAAAAGCAAAGACTTTAAGTTTACATATTCTACTTTAGCAATTATTATAACTCATGTTTAGGTCTCAGTGTTTCAATAATTTGAGCATCTACCCAAAATATATCTACATTATCATAGTTCTCTGGATTCATATTTCTATTGAAGAAAAGGTATTTACCATCTGGTGTTACACAGGCAACCGCTTCCCAACCCTCAGTATTGACTTTGTCTCCCAAGTTAATAGCGGCACCCCATGAACCATCTTGCTGTCGAAAACTGATATACAGATCAGAATCACCATATCCACTATCTCTTTCACCATCCCATATTAAATAAGATTCATCTGGTGCAATAAAAGGGTGAGCATTCATTCTGCCGGTATTAATCTCTTTACCAAATGGTTTTGGTTTTTCACGTTTCCCGTCAATTAATCTCGAATACCGAATAACGCCATCTCCATTTGGCATGCCTATCTCATCAAAAACATAAGTACCTTTTGATGATGCCGTAAGACGCATAATTTGTATCTCTTCGAAAGATGGGTCAAGTTTCTTTAACTCTGACCAATCTCCAGTCTCAGTACGTTCCCTATATTTTCTTCCTAAATGCATGGTCATACCATCAGGAGCGATAAAGGGAGTTCCAACCCTTGGTGATACAACCGATTCTTGCCACTCATTATTTTGATATTGAAAAACAACAAGTTCTTGTTTTTTAGTTCCCTTACTTTCTCTAATAAAATAGAATTCCCTTATATCTGGTGTAAATACACCGCTGACTTCCCAATCTGCTGTGGTAACTATCCCTGGAGCAAAAGGTTCAGGTGTTAAACCTGGTGGTTTTTGACCAAGATAAGGTCTTTCTATAATTGATGAATCATGATCTTTTGAATGTTGTTTTTTAATACAGCCATTTAAAAATATAACTGATGTAAGTATTAGAATAGAATATGTTTTTTTCATGGTTTACGAATTTTTAGCCAGGCCTGACCACCAGCATTCTGTATAAATTTCTTTACTGAGGAACCATCACTATTCATTATATAAATATGAGCGTTTTCTTCTTTATCATGTGAGGTGTATAGTATTTGAGAACTATCTGGAGACCAAGTGGGTGTAGAATCACGAACATCATTAAAGGTTAATCGCTTTTGATGAGAACCATCTATATTCATTACGTAAATTTCATGATTTCCATCTCTATTCGACATAAATGCTATTTGCTTACCATCTGGAGAAACCTCGGGATGCCAATCTTCAGCGTCATTATTAGTTAATGTAGTCATAGCACTACCATCAGCGTTTGCGATACAAATTTCACTAGTATTTGTTTGAGAATGAAAGACAATCTTTCCATCTAGAGTAAAGTAAGGCCCTCCCCCATTTAATGATTTTATTTGGGTTTGTTTATTACCATCTGAATTCATGATCCAAATTTCTTCTGTCCAAACCCCTTTATCATTTTTATAACTTCTTGAAAAAGCAATCCTTTTTCCATCGGGAGACCAGGCAGGAGAACTATCCCATTTGTTTTTAGCATGAGTCAATCTCTTCCTACGAGTACCATCAATATTCATTGTATGTATAGACCATGTTTTTCTTCCATCATGATAAGCATAAGAAGCTATACGTTTACCATCAGGTGACCACGCCGCATATCCATCATTCCCTCGTCGATTGGTAATTTTTATTTTTGATGTAACTTGACTATTGGTCAAATAAATTTCTCCATCACCAGATTTTTTTGAGGAATAAGCAATTGTATATTGCGTTGATTCAGGTTTTTCATTACTCTGACTAGAAGTAATCTGCGCAAAAAGGAAAATGGATAACGTATATATGATTTTCACACATCTCATATTCTTATTTTTGATATTTTATACACAAACTTATCTAATAGTATAAATGAAAAATTAAAAAGTAGACTAATGATATTTTCTAGCATATATATATTCATCATTAACAGAAAATTTGATACATCCGTAAGAAGTGTAAATTGAGCAAGAGATGATTGAGATTCGTCTTTTTTTGAAGAGATTCTAGATTCATATTTTATATATTTATGAACTATGGTCAAAAAAAAGAACTTGATCGATTGGATCATTCAGAATAGAGTTGTTTCACACCTTATATTTTGGGTTTTATTGTTTATAAGTTTACCCATATTGGCTGCATTAAATGATGGAAGTGTTAAAAAAACTGTGATCAGTGGTTTAAGTTTTTTACCTGCCCAATTATTAGCGAGTTATTTTTTAGTCTATTATCAGGTCCCTAAACTTTTATTTAAAAAGAAATACCTCAAGTTTGGCGTGTCTTTTTTGATATCGGTATATGTACTTTTAGTACTATCAAAGCTTTTGAACATGTATCTGACCGAAATTTTTGCTCCTAAATATTTTGAATATAAAAGTTTATTCGAAATCATAACAGCACCATTTCACCTGGCTGTTGTTTATTTTCCATCCGTTTATGTATTCGTTTTTTTAATGTTTACAACTAAGGCATTTAAGGACCGTTTTGAAGAACGTCATCAACTTGAAGTTTTACAAAAGGAAAAGGCGAATACCGAGCTCAAATTTTTAAAAGCACAAACAAACCCACATTTTTTGTTCAATACGTTAAATAATTTATATTCACTAACATTAGAACGATCAGAAAAAGCACCTGAAGTCGTTTTAAAACTGTCAGACATGTTAGATTATATGCTATATCAATGTAAAGATGCTGAAGTTCCGTTAAAAAAAGAAATTGATTTCATACAGGATTACATCGATTTGGAATCACTACGTTATGGCAATAAGTTAACATTGGACTTCACACACCACCTTCATTCCCCTAACGTAATGATTGCTCCTTTGATCCTTATATCATTTGTAGAAAACGCTTTTAAACACGGCGCGAGTAATAATCTCAATAATTCAGTAATTAAAATTGAATTAACAACTAACCAGGATCAACTTTGTTTTAAGGTTTTTAATACCTTACCTCTGAACAAACAAAACGATATAGAAAATGAATCACATTCTGGAATTGGGTTTTCCAATTCTCAAAGACAACTAGAACTTAATTATAAGAATAATTATAATCTGAAAAGTACCAAAACAGATATTGATTTTCAGATAATATTAAACATTAACTTAAAGTAATATGGGAATAAAATGTATGGTTGTAGACGATGAACCACTAGCCATTAAGGTACTTGAAAAACACATAATGCAAGTACCAGACATTGAACTTGTATCAACATTTGATAATCCTATAACTGCCGGAGATTTTCTTCAAAACACTGCTATTGATCTTTTGTTTTTAGATATCCAAATGCCTGTAGTTACAGGTATTGACTTTATAAAAAATACGACTATACAACCAAAAATCATATTAACAACTGCTTACAGAGAGTATGCTCTGGAAGGTTATGAATTGGATATCATTGATTATTTATTAAAACCAATATCTTTTATTCGGTTTTATAAATCTATTAATAAATACAAGGCTCTGAATACAACTATTGAACCCATCGCTCACAAATCCTCTGAAATAGATACAATATCAGATCACATCTTTGTTAATTCAAACAAAAGAATGATTAGAGTAGAGTTTAATAACATTTTATTTATTGATAGTATTAAAGATTATGTAAGAATACATACTGCAGACGATACCATAATTACAAAAGATAAAATAAGTTCTTTTGTAGAAAAACTACCTTCTTATTTTTTAAGAGTTCATCGTTCTTATATCATTAATACTGGAAAAATTGCTTCTTTGACCTCAAAAGATGTAGTCTTACTTGGGGGTATGGAAATTCCGATTGGTGCCTCCTATAAAGAAATTGTCAACCTAATTAAGAATTGATAAGGCTCCATTGTAATTCTTAAAGCTCTGCCCTGTTCTGGTCCAAGTTTTTTGAGATCATTTTTCTGATGTTATATCTGGGTAAAACCCTACACGCCAGCTGACTCTTTTACTAAAAAAGTCTGTTAATTCTTTTCTATACGTTGTGCCATATTGTTTTAAGAAATCGTGTACCAAAATGGGTTTTGCTTCGCTTCTGTTATTTCAATTATACTCAGCATCATGATTCCAAAAAAACTACAAAACATTATAATATAAAAATGTATTTTTAGTTTACTAAACTGATAAAACAATTCAATATTTTAATGTCTACTATTCTAAAAACAAGATATTTATTTCTGATTTTTTTGCTTTATGCTTGTAATTCTGAGGTTAATGATTTGAATATAAATGATAGAAATTTAACTCTAGATAATGGATACATGTATTATAAAGACAAGCTCTATTCTGGAACACTTTTTTCTAAAATTGATACACTTACGGTAAATGAAATAACATATTTAGAAGGAAAGAAACATGGTAAAGAACAAAAGTTTTTTTTTAATGGTAAGTTAGCAGTATTAAGATTTTATACTCACGGTAAAAAATCTGGAACCCATAAGGCTTGGTGGAATAACGGCCAACTGAAATTTGTAAATCATTTTGATATTAATGGAAATCCAATAGGAACACAGCGTGCATGGTATAGTAATGGAAAACTTGCTGAAGAATTAAACTATACCAATGGTAAAGAAGATGGTACACAAAAATTATGGGATTTTAATGGCAAGATCAAAGCAAATTATCAGGTATTAAACGGTGAACGCTTTGGGTTAATTGGTTCTTTAAATTGTAAATCTGATAATTATGTTGATTAAAAGATTAGGTATAGTTGTATTTTTTTTTGGTAGTTTTTTGATTTCGTGTAAACAGGAAACAGCAAAAAAAGAAATTGAAAATAGCCATGAAAGAATCAAAATTGCATCAAAAAAAGTAGATAAATTGCCCTATTATAATACTCCTGATTTTGCTCCTTCTTGGTTGCCTAGCGAAGATGAACTAAAAAAGTTTCATAAAATTCCGGATTTCAAATTTAAGAATCAACTGGGTAACGAGATCACTAACGATAATTTAAAAGGCTATATTTATATAGCTAATTTCTTCTTTACCACGTGCCCAAGTATTTGTGTAAAACTTACTAATAATATGCGCAAGTTACAAAAGATATATAAGGGTGATGATGAGATCAAATTTATTTCTCATACGGTTTTTCCAAGTTATGATACTGTAGAGGTTCTTAAAAAATACGGTGAGCGCGAAGACGTAAATTCGGAAAAATGGTATTTAGTAACTGGGGAAAGAGAAAAGATCTATAAATTGGCGAGAGAATCCTATTTTGCGGATGAAACATATAAACAAACCAATGATAAAAATGGTTTTATTCATACCGAAAATTTAATACTTGTAGACAAACATGGTCATATTCGAGGGGTTTATAAAGGCACCTTACCAGAAGAAGTTGAACGTATTAAAAGACATATTGAAATTTTGAAAAAAGAATGATTATCCCTAAAACGTTATTAGTTATAATATATCTTATCAAAATACACTGAGCATCTATTTAATTTCTATAAACTGTAAAAGAAAAGTAGTGTGTTACAATCTCTTTTCCTCTCATAACAAGAAGACAGATATAAAAATTAATATTAAGATAAGAAAATATTATTTTAAAAATCTGATAGTTTTTTAATTATTATTTTAAAGTTTAACTATGTTTATAAAGGAGTTTGTACTTTTAAGTTGTTAAATTATAATAGGAGCTCGTGAATCTCTTATCCTCCTAGAAAATTTTGTATAAAATGGATAACCAATTAAATAATCAATGTTCTTGTATTGTTTATAGTCTTAATTTTTACACATAAATTTTTAACTTAAAACCTTAGTAGTATGATAAAACATGAACTAACTAACAAAACTCGCTTTGGGATTAATATTCCGTTTAAAAGGTGGTTTTCGCATACTTTGATTTGCGCCACTTTTTTATTAGCCCCGATTCAATCCATCCTTACTCATGGCACCGTAACAAATCCACCAAGTCGTGTCTGGATTTGTTTTCAGGAAGATCCACAAAGTCCAGATTCTCCTGCCTGTGAAGCATCGATTATTGGTTGGGGAACGCAAGCATTTTATGACTGGAATGAAGTTGCACGAATGGATGCCGGTGGCATGCATAGAGAAATTATAGCTGATGGTAACCTGGCCAGTGCCGGACGACCAGATAAGTATGGTGGATTAGATCAGGTAAGAAATGATTGGGTCACAACATCGGTTACTCCAGGTCCATATACTGTAACCTGGACCAATACAGCTCCTCATCAAACCTTGTATTATGAAGTATATATAACAAAAGCAGATTGGACCCCTGATCAACCTCTTACTTGGGACAGTCTGGAACTTCTAACACGCACAGATCCAAGACCGGCTTCAGCTACCGATAATATAGATGTAGTGTTGCCACAAAGAACAGGTAAACATGTGATTTATAGTATTTGGCAGCGTTCACTTACTCCAGAAGCATTTTATTCTACCAGTGATGTTGATTTTGGAACTGCATCATTACCAAATAGACCACCAGAAGCTAAATTTACTAGTGATAATGGTCGTTGTGGAGGTCCTGATGTTACTTTTGATGCATCTGATTCTACTGACCCTAATGGTGATACATTAACATATACATGGGACTTTGGAGATGGAACTACTGCCCAGGGTGTTAACGTTTCTCATACTTATACTGGTTTGGATAACGCTACCGTAACATTGACAGTTAGTGACGGTGAATTTAGTAGTGGTTCTGTAGAAACTATTGGTTTAGTTGTAGATCCAGATTGTAAGGAAATTCCTTGTCCTTTTGACACACCTATACAAACAGCGTTACCATCAATAAATGCATCATTTAATAACGTATTTATTTTAGGTGATGAAGGCCCTGATTTAAGCACCTTAACTGATTTTGCTATTAATTGGGATGCTATTAATAATGGATTATATCAATTATCTATGAATACTAATAATGGTATCCCTAGTTGGTGGAATAATTTGTTAGAAAGTGCTACTTATACTTTTAATACAGCTAATCCAGAAATCACACTTACAAATACTGGTTTTGCAGGCTTAGATGGTTCTTATTATGTAACTATCGATCAAGGTAATTTTGTCATGGTTTCGCAAACCGATGGGTTTACTATTTATTTCAGCTCATCTAGCACAGCTCCTGATTGTGAAAGTGTAGTAACTACACCAACAAATAATGCTCCAGTGGCTTCATTTATAGCTTCTGTCTTAACAGGAACTGATCCATTAGAAGTAAATTTTGATGCCTCAGGATCCACTGATGTCGATGGAGATGCACTAACATTTAATATTGATTATGGCGATGGGACTTTTGGTAGAGAACCAATATCTACTCATACATATTCAGCAGGAGAATATACCGCTACTCTTACAATAAGTGACGGAAAAGGTGGTGCAGCTACGGCTTCAGTTTCATTAGTAGTTGATGGAGATATTATAGTAAACCCTCCAAGTAGTGATTGTGCCTTCGAAACGCCATTAAGTACTCCTTTGGAAACTATATTCACATCATTCAATAATGTTCACGTTTTAGGTACCGGTGGTCCTAATATGGAAAATGTCACCAAGTTTACAGTAAATTGGGATTTAGCAAACAATGGTTTGTATCAATTTTCATTTGACCTTAATATCACTCCATGGTATATTAATTTTTCTGAAAATATTCAAAACTTTAATCAACCAAATCCAGCAATTTCTATAACTGGTACAGGTATACCTGGATTAGATGGAGATTATTTTGCAGCTATTGATAACGGAAACTTTGTGTTAGTTGCAGATGGTTATAGTATTTACTTTAGCAATACAGAAGCAGTTCCTAATTGCGATCCTAAAGTAACGACAACGAAAGGTGATGAACTTTCTTTTATATTGTCCCCTAATCCGGCAGTTGAAAAAATTTCAATACTCAACAAAACAGATCTAAAGGGTAATGTAATCACTATCCTTGATATTACTGGAAAGAAAATAAAGTCTTTATTGGTAAGTGAAAGTACTAAGAGTATGACTATTGATATTCCCGGACTTAAATCGGGATTATATGTAGTAAGAATTTCTGACCGTTCAGGTTCCAGTCGTACACTAAATTTAATAGTGGACTAAGGTCTTGTTTGAAAAGAATTCAAACTGATTTAAAAAGATGATGAGAGTATACTACTCTCCATCTTTCAACAAAGACAACCTTTTAATTTTTAAAAGGTTGTCTTTATTTATATAATTTATCTCTAATCCACTTATGTAATTATTTTATTAGACAATTATCTTTTTATATAATATTTAAAAGCTTTATCAATAGTTACGTCTGGTAAATTAGGAATTAAGCCCATCTATTTCGTTTCTAGGTAGTATATTTGTCTCGATTATTATAAATATTTACGCTAAACGGTTATCTCTTTAATTCCTATGCCTTTTAAAAAATTACATTCTGATATACAAGAGAAGCTAGAGTATCTAGATATAATCAAACCTACTCCTTTTCAGAGTAGTAGTATTCCTGTAATAAAAAGTGGTGCCAATGTTTTTTGTACAGCCTCAAAAGGTAGTGGAAAAACAACTACACTTATACTTACCACATTGCAAAAATTGAAATGTGAAGCAGTTGGAAATGCTCCAAGAGCGGTAGTCCTTGTTGAGAATAAGGAAAGAGCCATGGAATTATATGATGCATTTTTAATGTATACTAAACATAATTCATTACGAGTTTATGTAGGGTATGAACAACTTCATGTTGATGTGCAAAAATCAGAAATCTTTATGGGTATAGATATTCTTATTTCTACACCTAAATCAATGAATAAGTTGTTTTTATTAAATGGAGTAAATATCTCTGAATTAAAGATATTTAGTATAGACGATGCTGAGTTTCTAATTCAGAATTTAGCATATACTGCACTTATGTCGATTACTAAAAGTATTAAAAAATGCCAGTTTGTACTATACTCAGAACAAATGCACCCAAAACTAAAACGTTTTGAGTCGTTTTTTATGGAATACTCCAAAATAGTTTCCATTTAGGTATATCCAATAACCAAAAACAAGACATGATTATACCTAAACTACATTATATATCCCAGGGAAACTCTCCAAAAGAACATCTGGAAAACATTCAAAAAGCTTGTACATCTGGTATAGAATTAGTGCAATTACATTTAAAAAATGCTTCAGAAAAAAAAGTTTTAAAGCTAGCCAAAGAAGCAAGAGAAATCACATCTCATTTTCAAACCAGATTAATTATTAATGATCATTATACAATAGCAAAAGAGATTAAAGCTGATGGTGTCCATTTAGAAAAAATGGATTCCTGCCCTACTATTGCTAGAAAGTATTTATACACTTGGCAAGGTATTGGCGCAACAGCAAATACTTTTCAAGATTGCAAAACATTAATTGGTAAAGAGGTTGATTATATTGGTTTAGGCCCTTTTAGAGATACAATAACCAAAGATAATTTAAATCAGGTTTTAGGTTTAAGTGGTTATATTACAATTATAGAGGCCTTAAAAACAAAAACACCAATTATTGCTTTTGGAGGCATAACAACAGAAGATGTTACGGATATATTAGAAACAGGTATTTCTGGAATTGCTGTATCCGGAGAAATTACAGGTAATTTTAATACCATAAGAATATTTAACCAATTATTAAGCGCATCTTCAACAGAAGAACAACGTTATACATTTAAGTAAAACTTATGCTATGCTCGATTGCTTTTTAAAATCAAATAGCTGTTGCAATATATTTTACACATCAATTTACTCATGTGGAATTGTTTCTATTAAACGTATTTAGGATACAAGTGAAATAAAATGCCCAGTAGTGGGTATTTTGGTAAGAATAAATTATCTCATTTAAAGTTTATCAAATTAAAAAACAAGAACGTAAATAACCTGAAGTCACTAAATAGTGTTTGAGGGTAGTAAATTACCAGTCACTTTACTCATAAAAATAAAAGATGCTTCAGTTTTATAATTGAAGCATCTTTTGGTGAAGAATTAAGTGTTGGTTAATTATTATTTGACAATTAGTTTTTTCACAACATCTTTGCCGCCTTCAGATTGAATTTTTACAACATAGATTCCAGAACTAAGCTCCATGTTATTAGCAGAGAAATTATTTACACCTGGATGTAATCTAGCTTCATATTTTTTCTGTCCAATTGTATTATATATACTAATTAGTATTTCACTAGTGCTTTTTGAGTTTACATGAAGAGAAAATTGATCACTTGTCGGGTTAGGCGTCATTATAATAGTATTCATACCTTCATCATCTGTACCAAGTAAAGCTTCTTTATTGTCTAATTGAGCAATAACTTCTTTGGCAGATAATGAACCGTTACAAGATCCTTCATAAATTTTAACATTAGAGAATAACGAATTGTTTCCCGATCCCCCATCGTTATCATTAATAAATACTAACCTATCCATTGCTCCTGTATAGAAATTACCGACCGGAATTACGTACGTAGTAGTACCTGATGAATAATTGTCAAAATTGGTTACTCCATAATTCTGAGTACCATGTACTTTGAAATAACGTGACGAGGTTAACGTATTGTTGTTTTCAAATCCTATGGCATGAATCTCACCTTGAGAAGTACTGCTAAAATCAAATTCGATCACTGTATTAGTCGTTACCGTGTAATCAAGGCCAATGTATTTCCAGGTATTATTAGATAAGGATAAAGCAGCTCCACCACTTTCTATAGAAAAATCCCCTACATTATCTTGATTTGAGAATCCTGTGATTGTAAAATTATTGAAATCCAATGCCTCACAATCTGGCGTAGGATTTGGATTTCCAGAACCGTCCTGAATCATAATAGCATCAATAGCAATATCACTCTGCCATCCATTATTACCAGAACCTGTTATAACATTAAATCGTAACTGAACATTAGCGTTACCGGCAAAATTGGATAGATTTACACTAGTAGAATTCCAAGTATCTCCTTGATTTCCTGATTCACTAAATACATTTGACCAATTTCCTGAATTATCAGTTCTTGCTTCAACCGTTAAACTATTAATCGCACTACCAAACATATGATATTGAAAGGTAAGCGTAGGAGTAGTTAAACTACTAAAGTTAAGGCAAGGGGAATTAAGTATTGCTCTTTTATTTGGGAAACCGGCATTATTACCAGAAGCCTCTACGTAAAGGTAGAAACTACCGTCTGCTCCATTAGATGGCCCTGTACTATTTGAAGGTGTACCCCCAGAGTCTCTTGTCCAATCAAGATCATCGCTACTTGACTGTGACCACTGTCCCAAATCACTTTCAAAACTTTCACTATAAGGGAAAGAAGATACATCTCCAGAACACGTTTCACCTGTAGGGGGTGTAGTAGTTGGATCTATTTCTCCATCGATATCAAATCGAGAAAAGAACTTCCATATTTCTTGAGAAGTGTTTACATTTCCACCATTCCAGCTGTGTCCTTTTCCTTGAACTTTAATAAATTCTGCTGTTGTACCATTATCGCCGTTATCCCAAATAGAACGTGTTGATCCTCCTCCTAATTGAATAACTTCTGGTGTAGCATCCCCATTGTTGACGCTTGACCAATATTCCATAACATCTTGTATAGGTTCATTGGAGCCGTTACCGTTTATCGAAATAGTACCATCATTAGTCCCCGTTATTTGTAATACCGCAGTTGGATGTTGTGGTTGACATTGGTTGTTGTCGATCCATCTTCTTGTCATACTTCCTGCTACAGAAGCTACAGCTGCGATTCTTGGACTTAGTTCGCAAGCTAATCTATAACTAAAAAAGCCGCCATTTGAAAATCCAGTTGCATAAATACGTTTTTCATTAATATTAAAATCTGACTGAATTTTATTAATTAGTGCATCTGAAAATCCTAAATCATCCTCATTACCACCAAAATTGTTATTTATTGCCCATCCTGAGAAAAAACCTCCCAGACCTTGAGGTGTAACAAATATAAATTGATTGTCTTCAGCTAGCTGTCTAAAATCACTTTGGTTATATTGTGTATTGATATTGTTGGTAAAACCATGATAATTTAGAATTAATGGAACGGGTTTGGTAGCATCATAACTTTGGGGAACATAAAGACGATATTGTCTTGTCTTTCCATCATGTTGTAATGTTGCATTTATAACCTGTTGTGCGAACGCAGAGACAGTAGTTATAAATGTAATGGCTAATAGCCACAAAGATTTTTTTGTAAACGTTAGTTGAGTTTTCATTTTTAGGTTTTAAGGTTAATTGATTTGTATAAAAAATATTATGCATGGATAATACTTTTGCAATATTCGGAAAAAAATAACATAAATAATGATTATATTTAAAATAAATGTTAATTTTTTACACAATCATAATTCAAGTAGAAATCCTGTAACGGGTATTACATTGTCTTTCATAAATAAATTTATTTAGATGTTTACAAATAGTTAACCAGTATAATGATTCCAAAATATACTAAAAACCTATATTCGCGCCATGTGGATGTATTTAGGCTTATTGGCAGCACTTTTTTTGGGATTACACAATTTATGTAAAAAACATGCAGTACAGGGTAATGAGGTTTTTCCTGTACTTTTAGGAACAATTGGGTCTGGTTTTTTATTACTTCTTCCGTTTTTTATAGGTTCACTCTATTTTCCAGAATATACACAACAAATAGGATTTCATATTACATCTATTTCATGGAAAACTCATGGTTTTATTTTTATAAAATCAATGATTATGACAACATCCTGGGTTTTGGCATATCAAGCTTTAAAACATTTACCTATAACCATTGTCACTCCGATACGCTCTGCTGGTCCTTTTTTCACCTTTATTGGTGCTATTTTAATTTATCAGGAAAAGCCTAATTTTTTACAATGGATAGGTTTTTTTCTCATTATTTTTTCGGTAGTATTATATTCTAAAATTGGAAAAAAAGAAGGCATACATTTTAAAAGAAATAAATGGATATTCGCTATTATTGGTGCAACGTTTTTAGGAGCTTCCAGTGGTTTATACGATAAGTTTTTAATTCAGAGTTTGGCATTGAATCCACAAACCTTACAATTTTGGTTTTGTACTTACACGGTGTTAATTTTATTAGGGATTTTATCTATTACATGGTTCCCTCGTGCAGAAAAACGGAAAGATTTCAAGTGGCGTTGGACTATTATTGCTGTTGGTATTCTATTGCAAGCAGCTGATTATTTTTATTTTAAAGCCCTGCAAGATCCTGATGCACTAATTATGCTATTATCTGCGATAAAACGAAGTCAAATATTAATTGCCGTGGTTGTTGGAGGACTTATCTTTAAAGAAAAAAATAAGCGTAAAAAATTAATTCCATTATTTGGTATTATGATAGGTGTATTTTTAATTTTGTATTCATAAATTGATAAAACGAACAACACATTATTCCTAATACTTAGCTATTTTTTAAACCACAATCAATACAAGTTTTTTTGAATAAAAGCATAAGTTATCACCACCAGACTTGATTGACTATATTTTCGTTGTTTAATACAACAGTTTCACCAATTCTTGGGGCTACAATATCAATATTCAATTCTTTTGCTTTTTTACTAAGACGTTCAATCGGATCTGTCCAGGCATGCATTGCTAACTTAAAAGCTCCCCAATGAATTGGCATTATTTTTTTCGCTTTTACATCTAATCCAGCTTGCGCAGTTTCTTCAGGGAACATATGTACATCTGGCCACATTTCATTGTATTGACCACACTCCATCATGGCAAAATCAAAAGGACCATACTTCTTCCCTATTTCTTTAAAATGATTCCCGTAACCACTATCGCCACTAAAGAAAATATTGTCGGTTTTGGACTGTATTATCCACGAACTCCATAGTGTTTTTGTTCTGTCTGTAAGTCCTCTCCCAGAAAAATGTTGAGCAGGTGTACATATAAAATTTAACTTTTCCAACCTGATTTCTTGCCACCAATCCAATTCAATAATTCGCTCTTTTTCTACTCCCCATTTCTCCAAATGCACTCCGACGCCCAAAGGAGTATAAAACATCTTTACCTTATTTTTTAGCTTTTTAATCGAATCATAATCTAAATGATCATAATGGTCATGAGAAATAAGCACAGCATCTATTTCAGGTATTTTTTCAATCTCAATAGGTAATTCTTTACTAAAACGCTTACTTCCTAACATAGGATGTGGGGCCGGAACTTCTCCAAACATTGGGTCTATCAAGATATTTTTAGTATCAATCTGTAATAAAAAGGCAGAGTGTCCAAACCAAATAAGACGCGTGTCGCCAATATATTTTACAATATCCAGAGAATCTATTTTTTGTACCGGAAGATTTTCCTTTGGAGTAGTTTGTGATTGTGGTTTAAAATAGCCCACCAAGCTTTTTCCCATATCCCTAAAACTCATATCCAATTGTACTTTGGCTATATTTACAAATCTATCCTCTTTATAATTTTCTGATTTCTCATATATAGCTTTCTGTTCTTTAGTTGCTTTTCCTCCAAATTGAGGACTTAAATTAATAAACAAGATAACGACTAATATGACGATTCCTATGAAGATTCCTATACCTATGATCATTCGCTTTATATATTTTAAAAATTTATGTTTCATTTTATTTTTTAATGTTGAAGTCTTACATGATACTTTCTCCATAGTTATGTTTATGAATGTAAAATAAAGCTGCTTATTTAAATCGAATATTTATTCTTTTTTAATTTAAAAAAATTAACTTTTAATAGCGTCCCATGCGAATGAGAACATTAAATCTATATCCTTTTTATTAAGCTTTAATTTTTTATCAATTATCAAGTTAACGGTTTCAAGCAAAATAGCTCCCATAGTAGATTCTAATATTTCATTACTCACATTTTTAATTAATCCTTCTTTTTTACCAAGCTCAAAAAGATCTGTTCCTAATCTACTTTTTGTTTCTCTAACTGCTTCTGGAACTTTGTCATAGTAAGGAGATTTTTTTACTTGCGTAATAAAATTCATCTCCTTGCTATGGTTAATACTAAAGTTAATCCAATAAACCCATATTGCTTTAATCTTCAATTTAAAAGGGAGGTCTGCTGTAATACTGTTACTGCTTCTTTTTGTCTCTCGTTCTATAAGCTCAGTTGCGATTGATATGATTAAATCTTCTTTGTTTTTATAATATACATAGAGCGTTGAAACAGAAATACCTATTTTTTTTGCTAATGTTGCCATTTTAACACCTGCAAAACCTTTTTCGAAAACAATATCCAAAGTGTTTTCTACAATAGCTAACCGTTTTGTTTCATCTTTTACTCTCACCATACAAACATATGAACAAAAACGAATATTTATTCGCTTATATAGTGTTTTTGTAATTATTTAACATTTAAACATAAGAATCAAAGTATATGTATTGTACTCCCCTCCTCCACTTAACAAGAGCACAGAAGGCATAGGGAACGAGTAAATAACTTTAGTGAGAATATAATTTTAATAGGATATATTGATTCAAAATCATTCTATTTGAGTTCGTTATAGATATTATAAACTAAATTAGACAGTTCTTGATTTACACTAATTGCAGATTCATTCGTAAAAATTGAAATGCCTATTTTCTTTTCTGGATAAATAACCAATACATTTTTTGCTCTTGAAATACCTCCATCATGTCTATAATGCACATCGTGATTTTGATTTTTGATATTCCACCAGTAATAACCTATCCAATAATCTGTATCAATTTCATACAACTTTTTATGAGATTCTTTAACGATTGCGTCATTTTTAAATTGATATCTGATATATTTTAACATATCAGTAGTTGTTGATTTTAAAGCACCCTCTGCTCCCCAAAGCGTCTTAGCCAAATTAGTTTCTGGCCTGGGTTTTCCCAATAAATAACCATTGGCGAGTCTATTTCTTTTATCCCTTGGAGTATGAAAATGCGTATCATACATGTGTTGCTTTTCAATTATTTTGGAGATAATCAGCTGTTGAAAGGGTTTTTGATAAACTTTTTCTAGAATATACCCCATTAAATTTGAACCAAAATTAGAATAATTTAACCCGTTGTGCATTTAGAAAAAGTTGCGCAAACTGCTAAAAGGCAGTAAATTGTAGTTACGACACTATAATTCATATGCACAACTTTCAAGCAAATTACGATAAAATACTCAAGGTTTTAA
>NZ_VLNR01000085.1 GCF_007489275.1 Aquimarina algiphila | reverse complement strand
TACAAGTTATTTAATACACACACTTTTGGGGGTGGGTCAATTTAAACAAGAATAGGTGGGTCAGTTTAAATAGGATTTACTGGGTCAATATAATAGGAATAGGTGGGTCAGTTTGGCAAGAATTTCCAATAAACCTCTATGGGTTCTAGAAGCCCTAATGCTACCCTTCTTTGATCTACATTGGCAGGATCTTGAATAGGGTGAGGGGCGCCTTGTCCCATACTTGCTCCATAGGTTTGTTTCTGCCAAATATCTCTTGCTATCCTGTCATTGAGCTCTGCATAATGATTGGGATCCATATCTCCTTTTTTCATTGCTTTTTTGATTAGGGATAGGCATTTTTGTTTAAAAAAAACATCGGGGTAATGTTGTGGTATTGCCCAACTGATTTTTGCTCCGTCCTCTCCAACAAGTTCATTTCCGGGCCAACCATGAATATCAATTATACTATCGAGCTTATTTTTATTTATTTCCCATCGATCTTCGACAGCTTTAAAAAGTAATTGGTATTCCTCTACAGAAGCATTACTATCTAGAGATTTTGTTTTTTCTTCGTATTGAGATAATGCAAGTTGATCCTGTGCCCACATTTCTTCCAATTCTTTTAATAACTCAGGATTTTTAATGGACTGTGTATATTTCTTTCTATTATTACTTATAGTATGTAGTAGCGTATTCCATCTTGAGTCGTTTCTTAGGCTGGATAAGCTTGGATAGGTGGCCGTCAATACAGAATCTCTAAGTCCGGCTTGTATCGCTTTATGTAATGATTGAAAGGCTTCTTCATTTTTGTTTTTGGTAGAATACACCGTTGCTGCCATAAAGTAGATCTCCCAGTTTTTTTTGGGCATAAGCTCTGCTGCTTCATATAGTTGATTAGCAGCTTCAATACTTTGACCATCATTTAGAGTTCTATATGCATTGATTAAACTACGTACCCATTTTGGATTTTGACCGCTAGTAGTATATCCTTCCTTACTAATTTTTTCACTTTCTTTTTTAGGTGTGTTACAACCGAAAATCAAAATCAAAAGGCATATATATACTGCGGATAATGAATTGTTTTTCATACTATTTAATTTAAATAACACTAACAAAGGAAGGTAATGGTTATTTAAAAAAATAGAATAGAATTTGCTTTTGAAATAAATTTAATGATAAAAGAATTGTTCTTTTATAATCTTTCCGTTTGCAACTTCATACACAATAATTTCGTCTATACAGACATCGGTGTTATTTACTAATGTGACATCAGTTATCATTCTTATGCTAAAGTGATTTGAACTCACTAAAGGTTTAGAAACCTCAAAACGATTCCATTGCTTTATATTCGAAAGAAATGTCTTTTCTTTCTGAATCATGGCTTTTAAACCAATTACAGATCGTTCCTGATACTGTTCTGGTTCGATATTTACTGCTTCCAAAGCAAATAACTGCTCTTGAGCCTCTAAAAACTTTTTTTCTTTTAGTAAATCTACGAGTTGATTAGCTATTGTAATAGTCATATGTTGTTTTTTTCAGATTGCTTAAAATAAGGAGGTCTCCAGATAAGATTTCCAAAAATAATTCTGAATCTATCTTTCCATGTATTACATTGTTTTACATCCTTCCAGATATTTTTGTATTCAATAAAATTAATTGTGATGGGATTATTAGTGTGTATATTTTTTGTGAGTCCATAAACTACTTTTTCTTCTTCTCTTTGAAAAGTTCCGAATACCTTATCCCATAGTATGAGAATTCCGCCATAATTCTTATCAATATAGATATCATTAGAACCGTGATGTACTCTATGTACAGAAGGAGTATTAAATATTTCATCGAGCCATCCAAGTTTGACAATTCTTTCTGTATGTATCCAGGTTTGATATTGGGCTACAAAAACTAAACACACTATAGCCTGAAAAGGATTAAACCCTATCAATATCATCGGAATAAGAAAAATCCATTCTATTGCGCTTTCGACAATGCTTAATCGCATTGCTATAGATAAGTTATAGTCTTCTGAGGAATGATGTACACTATGATTTGCCCATAAAATACGATGTTCGTGTTCTAATCGATGCATCCAATAGTATGTAAAATCGGCAACTAATATACCTAAAGCCCATGTCCAATTATTCATTTCGATCTCAAATGGAGAAAGATGATAAAAGGGTAAAAGGCAAATGATTCCTATAGAACCCAAAATTGTTTTTTCTAATAATTGTCCAAGAAAAAAGATAATAATGTTTGCTCCGGTATCCTTCCACCTGCGTTCTTTGGCAGTA
Organism: Aquimarina algiphila; assembly: GCF_007489275.1. Lineage (GTDB taxonomy): Bacteria > Bacteroidota > Bacteroidia > Flavobacteriales > Flavobacteriaceae > Aquimarina > Aquimarina algiphila. Next base: position 35,720 of record NZ_VLNR01000085.1, on the reverse strand, counting down.
AAAATATCCAGAAAAATTTCGAACAGAGTAAGCGTAATATTTAGAATAAAGAAATATCCTATATATGTCAATACTTCCGAATTTTCAAAAAGAGTTATTATTTCTTCGATATTCATAATTTATTTTTATTGTTTTTTTGAGGAAGAAAATATAAGAACCAAAGGAACCACAATAGGCTTAATAATTCCCAGACAGAACCATTACCATGATAAAAATCGATTACATCTTGAAAGGAGTAGAAACCAATACATCCTAAAACTCCTAAATACCAATGCTTTTGAAATGTAAGATTATTCATATTATTCTTGCTTATTAAGCAAAAATAATAGGAAGATCAATCTGTGTGTTTGTCAATTTTGGACAATCCTTTATTTAATAGGAATATAAATTTCGGTCAGTAATTGATCTGCGGGAGTATCGGTTTCATCATTCAGGAAAAATTCTATAGTTGGTTTGTCAACAAGTTCGAATTGTATGTCGGTCATCCAATGGGTATAGATATAATCATAAGTAATTAGAGAATCTTCATGACTGCCTTTATGGAGGAATTTGATATACTTTTGTGGTGCTATTGTTTTGGTTCTAAAAAGCCCTTCTACCTCAAATTTTAATGGTAGTTCTATAACAATTGCAGCATTATATCGACAATGAATTGTGTCGGTAATATCATTATCATCCAAAATCTCTGCCATGCAAATAGTATCATCATCGATAAGATTATTTTTTAAGGCATAATCAACAAGTTGTTCCCAGGTATTTTTGATACCATCGATATTTTCATAGGTCCCATGATAAGTCAAGTAAAGAATATCAAGACTTGGTAATTCTTCTATTTCAAATGTTATTGAAGGTTTTTTATGTATGTAATCTGTATCAACAGCTCTTTTTTGTATTTGCAGTTTGAGTTCCTGAGTTTCTCTAAATTGAGAAGGAGAACAATTAAATTGATTTTTAAATGCCTTGCTAAAGGCTGCAATATCGCTATACCCAATATTAAAGGCAATATCAGAAATAGAAGTGTCAGAATACTTTAGATATTGTGCTGCTTTTTCAAGCTTGATCCTTTTGATATATTTTCCTATGGTTTCGTGGTGTAGGGCAAGAAAAATTCTGTTGATATTTCTATAAGAGTAAAATGATACTTCTTCTATGTCCTTGATGGTAATATCTTCCTTAAATCTTTTGTCCAAAAAGTTTAATAGAGATTTATATCTTTCGAGTTGTGTAGGATTACTCATTATATATCGTTTTTAAGAAAGATACGAATAGAATATCATTTGATAGTTGTCTGTTTTGGACAGTTATGAGATAAATATTTATATACTTCGCAGACCAAATAGACCTGCGAAGTCCTGAATTTATAATTAGAATAGAAATCTAATTTTGTTCTATTTGTTTTATTATTTCTGAAATAGCTCTGTCTAATTGTGGTTGAGTACCCTCCATTCGATTTTTAAATGTTTCTTTTATATAGATATCTGGTGCAACTCCAGTCTTTTCTAAATTTTTACCATCTAATGTATAACACCCCCATGAAGGTAAACGATAAAATGAACCGTCAACGAGTCCTTTGCCAGAAGTAAAAATAATCCAACGATAGGACTCTGTTCCAATAACTTTACCTAACCCCAGTTCTTTAAACCCTGCAGAAGTCATTTCTGCATCACTCAATGTCTGCTCATTGATTAGGATTATTATAGGTTTTGCTGCTGGTCCAAAATTTGGTTGTGAAGTCGTTTTCCCTCCTCTATATTTCCATTTGAGATATGGTTTTTGAGATAAGAACTGTAATACTTCATCATGAACATTCCCACCTGTATTGTTCCTTAAATCCAGAATCAAAGCATCCCTCTTATACCCTTCAGACACCATTTCTTTTTTAAAATTAAGGAGTTCATTACCACCCATGTTTTTCATATGAACATATGCAATTTTTTTATTACCTTTTTGGTCAACATATGCTTGATTATTATCTACCCATTCGTCATAAAGTAACCCTCTTAGGCTGTTTGATTGGATCGGGTGAAGATCTACAAGGATTTTTTGAGCATTACGTTCAAAAGTTAATCTTATTTCCTTATCCAAAGTGGGTTGAGTAAAATAAGATTCACGATTGTTTTTTGGATTAATCTTTTGAGTATTCACTTGCAGTAAACGATCTCCAGGGAAAATGTTTTTATTTGCTACATCTGCAGGGCTATCGGTAATAATCCTTTCAACCAGATATGGATCTTTTTTTGAGAACACAATCCCAGTAGCCAGTGTGTTAGTTTTGTAAAAGCCTTCCTCTTCTTTACCTGTTGATCTAAAACCGAAATGTGACGTATTAAGTTCACCCAACATATCGTTAAATAATAGCCTTAAATGAGAACGATTACTAATATAGGGGAGGTATACTTCATACTGATTTTTAAGCTTTTTCCAATCTTCTCCATGAAAATCACCATCATAAAAATTCTCTTCAAAACCAGCCCAGGCTTCTTGAAACATTTGTTTAAATTCATTGGATAATGTTTTTCTAAATTTAAAGTCGATTTTTATTTTTTCTACTTTATTACTTTCGATATCCAGAGTATGAATGTTACCATCTAGTAGTATATAATGTTTTTCTTTTCCAGAAGCAATTTGAAAATAAGAGATTTTATGATCCCCAACTTTTTCGGTTTTGTTTTCTTCAAAGGGTTTAATAGTTGTTTTCCATAATTTGGTATCTCCTTCATCATGATTAGATACATAAAAGATGTATGAAGTTTCTTCTTTATCAATTACATAAGCCCCACCTTGATAACCAAAAGATGGACTTATACGCTCAATACGATCCATTAACCCTTTTTTGTTGATATTGATTTTAATAGCTTCGATTTTATCTTTTGTCTTCTCTTTTTCCTTCTCCTCTTCATTATCTTTATTTTCTACAAAAAGTTCTTCGAATTTCTTAAAAGTATATGGGGCTTCATACTTATCTAATGGCATTCTATAAATATTAGCTTCATTTAATCCATAAGGATAACTGGGTTGTGTTGGATTGGAATCAAAATAAATATACTTGCCATCTTTTGACCAAAATGGACTGTTTTCGGTTACTCCCGTTTGAGTTAGGTTTATTATTTTTTTTGATGGTATGTGATAGGTGAAAATATCATTCTCAAAATTGCGAATTGCATTATATACAATGTACTCATCATTAGGAGAAAACCTTGGTTGTGGAGCATATAAAGCCCAAAATTCATCTTTTACGGCTGTAGTGCTTTTTAGGTTTTCGAGATTGAGAATCCGTAATTCGTCTCTACCGCTTATGTATACTGCTTGTGTATGTTTGGCACTTATTTCGATATTTACATTGTTTCTTAAATCAGAAGTGACTTGTTTTGCTAAACTTTTTCCTTCGGCAGAAATGGTGAACAAATTAAGGTAACCACCATCAGTTTGATTAAATAGCAAATTACGATTATCCTTTAACCATTTTACTTCTACTACTCTTTCTTCTGAGTTAGTAGGTATTTGTTGAATAAATTTGCCTTTTATATCTGAAACGAATAACTGACCTCTAGACACAAAAGCTATTTTTTTGTTATCAGTAGAAATATCAAAATATGAGATTTTATCTTTAACCTGAAAATCCTGGGTTTTACCTAATGTGTTGTTGAGATAGATACGTATAGGGACTTTTTTTGTCGTATTAGTAGTGATATTATACAAATGGATTTGATAATCCTTTATAAAAACAATATTTTTTCCATTTGCACTTACATGGGGTCTTTTGATAGAGGTTTCAAATGCAGTAAGTCTTGTTTTTTGATCACTTTTAAAGGTGTACAGATTATACTCACCATTATCTTCATCAGAAACAAAATAGAGGTTACCATTTTGATCTATAGTAGTCCAAAAATCTTTTCCTCTATAGGAAGTGTATTGTTTATATTCTTTTGTTTTTGGATTATAAGATTTAATGTCTGGATTGTAATCTCCTTTATACCGTTTTCTATGGGTGAAGTTTTTACTCTCCCAACTCTCATTAAAGAAGATTTCACCAGTTTTTGGATGAGCTTTTACATTATGCATGGTATTAAAATAATGATTAAATAAACGATTAGGAGTTGCTCCTTCAATGGATACTTCATAACCACTAAACCGATTTTCTCTGGAGGAGGTGAAATATATTTTTTTAGAATCCCAAGACCAACTATCCATATCATCTGAAGAATCATGAAAGGTAAGTTGCCGAATTTCTCCACCATTCATTGGCATAATGTAGATATCTTTATTCCCATATTGAGTGGCGCTAAATGCTAACCATTTTCCGTCTGGAGAAACACTAGGTAGTGTTTCATTACCCTGCATACCGGTTAATCTAGATGCTTCCCCTCCTTTGGAAGGAACTTTCCATAAATCACCATCATAACTAAATATTATAGTTTGACCATCTGGAGTTAACGTAGGGTCCATGGTGAAATAAGCTTCTTGAGAATATATTATCAACGTACATACTAAGCAAAGAATTGAAGTTAAAATTGATTTGATCATGAAGAAGTTTTTGATTGAAGGAGGAAAGATACTAAACTTGAGCAATATTAATTTTAGAATAAAACGTTAAAAAATAGATGATTGTGTTGATGTATAAGCAGAATAGGAATTTCATTATTTCTATAGGTTATATTAAAGAAATAAATCATTTTGTAATGATCTTAAAAAACAATAAATTTGTCAAACTTTGACAAGTCAAATGAAAGAAACTTTTGGAGAATATATAAGATTACTTAGAACAGAGAAGGGTTTAACGTTGACTCAGCTAGCTGCTCAATTGGATCTGGACTCTGCTAATCTCAGTAAAATTGAAAATGGAAAACGCGATTTTGATGAGAAGAGACTTGATAGATTAGCAATGGTTTTTGAGTTAAACCCAAAAGAATTGCACAATGAATATATAAGTGATCGACTTGCAAAACAGATCTATGAGATGAATTGTTCTACAGAAATTCTAAAAGTGGCCGAAGAAAAGGCAGAATATCGTAGAACATTAAAAAAATAGCAAAGATGATTTGAATTTTACTCCTAAAATACTGAGGAGTATTTTTAAGATAAGATATTTTTCTTGATAAGAGTTACATTTCCTACCCGGTAATTCTTGTTGGTATTTCTGACCATGCGAAATAATAAAATATAAACTAATGAAAATAGACCTAGAAACTCTGAATTTTCCAAATTTTAAATTGTCAACACATCAGGATTTGATCTTGTTTTTGATTAGAAATGAATTACTAGGAAATAGGTTTATGAATCAATTGAATACATTAGGCTTTGACACCTCTTTTTTTAATGTAGAACTTGGCACGGCAATTTTATCATTAATTGGTTTTGATAATCGAACCGATATCTTATTAGAATGGTATCATAAGACTTTAAGTAGTTATTCTATAAAGGTAAACGCAGAAGATAGTGCTGCTACAGACGAAGTTGTTTTTGATTTTTATATAGCATTACGAATTAGACTTCAGACTCAGCAAAAAAATATGCTTTAAGGCCAATGCCAGACTAAAAACTCAGTTTTTTTTCATATTTTCCAGAAACTCACCCATTTTTTGATGTACGATCTGTATTGCTTTTAAAGGACGAATCATAACTTTAATGTCTGCTAATTTTCCATCTTTATCAAAAGTAAGCATATCTACACCTTCTACAATTACTCCATCAATCACAGTAGTAAATTCAAGAATACTATGCAGTCCATTTGTTATTTCACGAACATATTGAAAATGGTCATTGGCAATAATATTACCAGCGGCAATAAGGTACATACACACAATTTTCTTTCCTTTTTGAGGAGTCCAGACTACTGGCGAATGTAATACAGCATCATCTGCAATAAGGCTTTCTAAGGCAGCAAAGTCTCGATTTCTAACAAATTGATGCCATTGTGATAATCCTGTTGAGGTACTCATAAAGTACTTGTTTTATTGGTTTTCATCATTAATTAACTTGCTTCCAAACATCTCTATTTGTTCTATAATAGGTAGAATTTCTTTACCGATAGTTGTCAAAGAATATTCCACTTTAGGCGGAATCTCTTTATACGCTTTCCTGTTTAAAATTCCATAAGCAGTTAAATTTTTAAGCTCCTGAATTAACATTTTTTCGCTAATGGCAGGAATCAATCTTTTCATTTCACCAAACCTTTTCTTTTCTTCTCCTATTTCGTGTACTATTTGTAACCTCCATTTTCCTCCAATAACCTTTAATGCTTCTTTTACAGGGCAAACTTCAATATTTTTTTCATCTTTTTCCATTGATAACATTTTGATAATCAGTATTACATACTTTTATGTAAGTACCATACATAAAGGTAAGTACTTGTGAAAAATGCAGTACTGCTGTAATTTTGCCAAAGATATTAAAAAAATCATGTGTCGTAAAGACACCTAAAAAAATAAATATTATGAAAATTTTTGTTTCCGGAGCTTCCGGGTTTCAGGGGGGTAACATTGCACAACAGTTGATTGCAAAAAATCATAAAATTTCTACGCTTAAGAGGACAATAGGAGAAGGAGTACCGGTGAGAGAGGGAATAGATATAATAGAGGGAGGGTTAGGAGATAAAGAAGCTCTGAACAAAGCTTTGCAACATACAAATGTTGCTGTGTATACGTTTCCGCTACTTTTTGATATGAAACTTGCAAAAGAATATACATCGAATTTTATTGCTGCAGCAAAAGAACAAAAGGTTGATCTTGTTATTTTTAATGCAACTTTTGATTTACCAAAGGAAGAAACAGAATTATTGGCGCTTAATCTAAAGGTAGAGATGAAAAGGTTATTTGATGCCTCAGGGTTAAATGTAATCACCTTAGTACCGGATATTTATATTGATAATCTGGCAGCACCATGGTCTATCCCTGTTATTTTAAATGATAATATCTTGCCTTATCCTGTTACTTCTGGTACAAAAGTTCCATGGATAAGTCATATAGATTTAGCAAAATATGTAGTATCTGCTATCGATAAACCTGAATTAGCAGGTCAGACATTACCTATTGGAGGCAATTTATTTACTGGAGAAGAAATCGCAGCTGCAATTTCAGATAAGATCAAAAAACCAGTAAATTTTGTAGGAGTATTACCTGATGATTTTGAAAAACAACTTGCTCCGGCATTTGGAGAACTTGCAGCAAGAGAAATCTCTAATTTATATCGTTATGTAGAGCAAAACCAAACAGAATTTTTGAAAAAAGATTTTAAAAATACAAATAAACTTTTATCTGTGACACCACAGACACTTGATGAATGGGTTGATTCTGTGAGTTGGGCTAACTAACCTTTCAAAAGTCTTATTGTGATCAGTGAGGCTTTTTTTATTTTTCTGTCTTGTCCTAAAATAAGTTGACACAAAATTGACTTATTTATGAAACATTCAGAACAACCAAGGAAGAAGCGTACACAACGAGATTACAATTTAGGCTTTAAATTGGCAATAGTTGCCCAAGTTGAAAAAGGTGAGCTGACCTATAAGCAAGCCCAAAAANCATGGTACCTTAGACTGGAGTAAACCAATTCAACACCAAATGCCAAAATCAAAAGAAACACCAGCACAAAAGATCAAGCGATTAGAGCGTGAGCTTTCGGATGAAAAACTCAAAAATGAGATTCTCAATACCATGATCGATATTTCAGATAAACAATATGGTACTGGGATCAGAAAAAAGTTTTTACCCAATCAATCCGATGCATCCAACAACAAAGACCAATAAGTCTGTCACGTTGTTGTCGATTGTTTGGGATCAGTAGACAGGCAATCTATCAATCACAAAAGCGATCACTGGCTCGTAATAAGCAACTTAGTCAGGTAAAACATCTGGTACAACAAACTCGGATGGATATGCCTAGATTAGGCACTAGAAAGCTATATTTTTTATTAAAACAAGAGTTTGATCGTCAAGGAATTAAAATAGGGAGAGATGCCTTATTCGATTACCTGCGTAGTGAATCCCTATTGATACAACCTAAGAAAAACTATACAAAAACCACAAATTCTAAACATTGGCTTAGAAAACATCCTAATTTAATGAAAGATACTAGTCCTTCAAGACCTGAAGAGTTTTTTGTTAGCGATATCACCTATATTAAAAGCAGAGAAAGAACTCATTATTTATCATTGGTTAGTGATGCTTATAGTAGAAAAATAATGGGCTACCACCTTAGTGATGATATGAGTGCAGAAAATGTGGTACAGGCCATAAAAATGGCAACTCATAATAGAAAAACTACTAAAGATCTGATACATCATTCCGATAGAGGTTTACAGCATTGTTCTGCCACCTATCAGTCAGCATTAAAAAAACATAAGATAATTCCATCAATGACCGATGGGTATGATTGTTATCAAAATGCACTTGCTGAACGAATCAATGGAATATTGAAAGGTGAATTTTTAATCAATATCTGTAATAATGGAACAGAACTCAAAAAATTAATAGAACAATCCATAGAAACTTATAATAATAAAAGACCACATTGGAGTCTTAATTTAAAAACACCTAATTTTGTACATAACAAAAAATCCTGTGAAGCTAGCTTCACAGGACTAAATTAAATATCGTAAAATTGTCAACCTATTTTAGGACGACTCATATGAATAACTTTATCTTAACCTAGAGATATGTGCCTTTAAGATTAAAACTCTAGTTATTTTTTATTTGCTTCTTTGATATATTTCTGAAGCGCCATTGTCATTGACGGAGTCTCTGGTGTAGGAGCTTGAATATTAACAATCAAATTATGCTCTTCTGCAGCTTTTACCGTCGAGTTACCAAAAACAGCAATTCGAGTATCGTTTTGTTTAAAATCTGGAAAATTCTCAAATAATGATTGTATTCCAGAAGGACTAAAGAAAACCAAAATGTCATAAAATACATCTCTTAGATCAGAAAGATCACTTACCACAGTTTTGTAAAAAATCCCCTGTTTCCAGTCTACTTTTAGATTATTTAAAGTGTCTGGAATTAAGGGTTTTAACTTATCAGAAGAAGGTAATAAGAACTTTTCGTTTTTATACTTCTTGATTAGTGGGGATAATTCCTGAAAAGTACGTTTTCCCACGTAAATCTTTCTTTTGCGGTATACCACATATTTCTGAAGATAATAAGCTACAGCCTCACTTTGACAGAAATACTTAAGTGTATCAGGAACCTTAAAGCGCATTTCTTCAGCTATTCTAAAGAAATGATCAACAGAGTTACGGCTAGTAAGAATAATAGCAGTGTATTGTGATAAATCTACTTTTTGCAATCTTACTTCCTTTGCATCAACTCCCTCTACATGAATGAAGGGGATAAAGTCAATTTTTACCTTTTCCTTTTCTTCTAAATCAAAATAAGGTGAATTTTCCACTTTAGGCTCCGGCTGTGAGACCAAAATTGTTTTCACTTTCATATATATTCTTTCTTTTTGTAAAGGTCCTACTAATTACTAATAAGCTTATATAGTATAAAATAGGGTGCGATTTCAAGTGCGCAAAGATACAAAATAAAATAAAACAAGTAGTTTAAAATAACATTTTCGTTTTTCTTATAAAAGGAAACGAGCACAATTATGTTTAGAATAGACAGTGAAATCAATAGTATTACAAAAGCAATTTTAGAAGGATTTACAGCATATATAAATATGATATTGACAGGTAATAGGATGACACCCATAAAATTGCGATAGGATACTTTGTAAAATAAATATTCATCAATTATAGAATCAATAGAAAAAATAGCGGCAATAATTTTTTCTATTAATAACTTACAAACAACGATAACCGTATATAAGATTGCAATTTTAAAATATAATGTAATTTCATTGGGAGCTACATTCCATTTAAAGACATCAAAACATAAATATATAAACAACGATACCGAAACTACCTGAAATAAAAGCAAGATTGCGTTAAATAAGGATGAAAGTTTATTTTGTTTTTGATTAGATATAATATATTTATTATTGCCTAGTAACATGATAAAATCAGAAAACCGTAGGGTATTCACACCCTTGGCTGTCACTAGGAGCATTAGGCACGCCATAATTAAAATGGTAAACCAGTTGGTAGGTGTTATTTCGCGTAAAATATATTCCATATTGTATTCAGGGGTAAAATTACGATCAATTAACTTATAAAAACAAGAAAATATCTAGTAATTATTTAGTTATATTTGCCTGAAAAATAGCCTAGATGGTGGACGCATTAGTCATAATCCCTACCTATAATGAAATTGAGAATGTGGAGCGAATCATTAGAAATGTATTTTCGCTTCAGCGTGATTTTCACATTTTGATCGTAGATGATAATTCTCCAGATGGAACTGCTGCCAAAATAAAAGAACTACAATTAGAATATCCAGAATCTCTTTTTTTACTAGAACGAGAAGTAAAATCTGGACTGGGAACTGCATATATAGCAGGTTTTGAGTGGGCATTAGAACGATCTTATGCTTATATTTTTGAAATGGATGCCGATTTTTCTCATAATCCTAATGACCTCATACGGTTATATAATGCTTGTGCAAAAGGATCTTCTGATATTGCCATAGGATCTAGGTATGTTACTGGAGTCAATGTAGTAAATTGGCCAATGAGTAGAGTTTTATTGTCTTGGGGAGCCTCAAAATACGTTCGATTTATAACAGGAATGGATATTCATGACACAACTGCCGGATTTATCTGTTATAAAAGAGAGGTATTGGAGAAAATAAATCTTAAAAAAATTCGATTTGTGGGATATGCTTTTCAGATAGAAATGAAATTTAAAGCACACTTATTAAAATTTAAAATAAAAGAAGTTCCTGTAATTTTTACAGATAGAACACGTGGGGCTTCAAAAATGAGTAAAGGAATTATTTCTGAAGCAGTTTTTGGAGTTATAAAAATGAAATTTAACAGCTTATTTAATCGTTACGAAATATGATCATGGAGAATGTACTTATTAAAAATGCCAACATTGTTAATGAAGGAAATGTTTTTAATGGAGATGTATATATAGAAAATGGTGTCTTTAAGGAAATTGCACCACAGATAAGTGCAAAATCACCTGATGTGCATATTTTTGATGCCGAAGGAAAATATCTATTACCAGGGGTAATAGATGATCAGGTGCATTTTAGAGAACCTGGATTGACACATAAGGCAAATATAGAAACAGAATCCAGAGCAGCTATTGCCGGAGGGATTACTTCTTTTATAGAAATGCCTAATACCAATCCTCAGACCACTACCATAGAAAAACTCGAAGAAAAATTTGAAATCGCTGCAAAAACAAGTTACGCAAATTATTCTTTTATGTTTGGAGGGACTAATGATAACTTAGAAGAAATTCTAAAGGTCGATCCTAAAAAAGTAGCAGCACTTAAATTGTTCTTGGGGTCTTCTACAGGAAATATGTTAGTAGATAATCCAGAAGTATTAGAAAAAATATTTTCATCTACAGATTTATTGATCGCAGTGCATTGTGAAGACGAAGAAACAATTAGAAAAAATACGGCAGAATATAAAGAAAAATACGGAGATGATATTCCTATTGAACTTCATCCAACTATCAGAAGTGAAGAAGCATGTTACTTGTCATCATCTCAAGCTATAGCATTAGCAAAAAAAACTGGAGCAAGATTACATGTTTTTCATCTTTCTACAGCAAAAGAATTAGCGTTATTTACCAATAAAATTCCGTTAAAAGAAAAGAAAATTACTGCCGAGGTTTGTATTCATCATTTATGGTTTTCTGATGCTGATTATAAAGAAAAGGGGACATTAATTAAATGGAATCCAGCTGTAAAGACATCAAAAGATAGAGATGCTTTGTTAAAAGCACTATTGAAAGATAAAATTGATGTCATTGCTACAGATCACGCTCCACATACTATAGAAGAGAAAGATAATGTGTATACCAAAGCTCCTTCAGGAGGTCCTTTGGTGCAGCATGCACTTCCAGCAATGTTAGAATTTTATCATCAAGGTAAAATAACTTTAGAAAAAATTGTGGAGAAAATGTGTCACAATCCCGCAATATTATTCCAGATCGAGAAACGTGGATATATTAAAGAAGGATATTATGCAGATGCAGTCTTAGTAGATCTAAACGCTCCCTGGACTGTAAACAAGGATAATATTGCTTATAAATGTGGATGGTCTCCTTTTGAAGGAACTACGTTTAAATCAAGAATCACGCATACTTTTGTAAACGGAAGTCTAGTATACAAAAATTTTAAATTTTATGAGGTGCGACATGCACAACGATTAACTTTTGATAGATGATTAGAAACCTAATATATGCTATAGTTTTTCTGACATGTTGTATTGCATGTCAGAGTTTGGATAAAGCTGAAAAGCCAAAAATAATAATAGATGAAGATCGTATGGTTGACATCCTATCGGATATCGCTTTTATAAAAGCAGCAAAATCATCAAATAGAAAAACATTTGTAGAGGACAGTATTAATCCTGAAGCTTTTATTCTTAGGAAATATGATATTGATAGTATTGTTTTTGCAGAAAACAACACTTGGTATACCAGTGATATGGAAAGATATAAAGCTCTTTTTGAAAGAGTGAAAACAAAACTTGAAAAAGAAAGAACTAAGTTTGAAGCATTAAAAAAGGAGGAAGACTCTATTAAAAAAATAGAAGATTCTATACAGAAGAGTTTAGATACGTTGAAGATCGAAGACGAATTGATCAATACTAAAGATCTTCTTATCGAAGATGAAATTGAAATGGCTAAGAAAAAGCGAGTTACTCCTGATTCAGAAAATAAGTAGCTGTTTTTTGTATGCTTTTTTCTATCGTGATAAAATCATAGTCTAATGTTGTCCTAATCTTATCATTGTTATAGTAGCTATTAGAGAATGCACTGCGTATTGACGATAGAAATACAGATCGTTTTGTTCTAAAGAAAAAATGACTGATACGCTGTGCGTGATATGCTATTTTCATTAAGAAAGGAGTAGCTTTTTTGCTAGGGATAGGCTTCTGTAATCCTTTAGCAATCATAGAAAAGGCACTTTTGTAGCTTATGTTTTCGCTAACAAGAATATAACGTTGATTTGTAAATGTACTATTCATAAGTCGAGTCATGATATTGATCACATCTTCAATATCTACATATCCTGTTATTCCTGTGGTATAATATTTCATCCCGGCATGGATTCTTTTGAATAGAAATCCGCTACCACTATTAAAAAAACCTGGTCCGATAATAATTCCTGGATTTACGATCACAGCATCCAGTCCTTCCTGTACGCCTCTCCAGACTTCCATTTCTGCACCGTATTTGGTAATGGCATATACCGAATTAGGAACTTCGGGGTTCCATTCTGCATTTTCATCAATAGCAGCACCTGATATATTTTCTCCCAGGGTTGCGATCGAACTCACATAGCATAATTTCTTTACGTTTTGTATTAGGCAAAGATTTACAATATTAGCAGTACCTTCAATATTGGCTTTTCGTAATTTTTTATAGTGAGAAGGATTAAAACTGATTTTGGCAGCACAATGATACACATGAGTGACATCTTCAAAAGCCTCGGTAAGTGTTGGGATATCACTTATATCTGTCTGTACCCATTGGATGGTTTCGAATAAGTGTTCTTCTTCCTCAGAGAAATATGAGGAAAATACTTTTTTAGCATGCTCTTTTTTGGCTTCGGTTCTGTATAGTGCACGTACAGACTGTTTGTCCTTTATTAATCTAACCAATAGATGAGTTCCTACTAAACCTGTGGCACCTGTAACTAATATCATAGCATATATTCTGCGGGTACTAAAATAAGTAATTAATGACTGTTTTTTGTACTCTTTCTTATAGAAGAAAATATTTTGTCGGGGAAATATATTTCTGCATGATGCAACAGCTTTTTTAAATATAGATTTTATTCCTACTTGAAGTGGAAAGTATTTCTTGTCATCCCAGACTTGATCCGGAATCTGATTTTGTATAATAGACCTGACAGGTCTGAAAATACTAGTTAAACTTTATTCTTCCTTCTATACCAAAACCCTACAAGAATTATTATTCCTAAAACACCTAATCCCATAGCCCAATATACAAGGGTGTTATTTTCAAAATGCATAGGAGCAGCATCTCCAACCAAATAAAACGCTCCCCAATAAAAAGGGGCTGTTCGATTAATATCTGCCGTGGCTAGGTATTGTAGTTTGGCTTGTTGTAGGGCTTTACCTTTATTCATGCCAGCTTTTAGGTTGATGTAGAAATATTTCATCACATCAGGTGTGGTTTTATCAGACACCTCCCAATTCGTTAATAACAAACTCTTGGTCCCTGCATATTGAAATGCATTACCCAAACTCATAATTCCTTCTCCCTTGGCAATTTTACCTGCTCCCGTATTGCAGGCACTTAATACTGTGAGTTCTGCAGGGATGTCCAAAGCAAATAATTCATGGCTATACAATAGGTTATCTTCTATGGTGTCTTTACTTTTGGTAAAATAGAGTTTTGAGTTCTCTGGTCGTTCGTTGTCTACCTCCCCATGTAATGCCAGATGTAGTATGTTATATCGACTTGCATTGTTCTTAAAATTAGATTCTACCGCTTGTGAACCATAATAATATTGTCCATCGATAATATCAGCAATTGCTCTGATTTCTTCACGAGTTCCTGGTAAATCACCTCCGGCATCTCTTAGCGTCGCTAATCGCACTGTATTGGTTGCTGTGGTTTGTGTGCTATCTGAAAAGGAAAATGCAAGACACTCCTGTAGTATCTCTGATTGTTTATTGGTTGTAAAAGGCGCAAATAACAGATTCGCAGAATTAGCATAAGTGATGGCGTAATCATTAAGCAGATAGGATAGCAATGCAGGATTATTAGAATCATCTTTTTGAGTTAATAGTAAATCAAAATTAAGATGCCATAAAGGACCATCGGGAACGATTATCAGTTCATCACCTATCAATTCATCTACTATTGGAGCGATAAGTTTTTGGTATAATATATTTGCTTGTTTTTTATAAGATCGAACATCCTGATCTATGATGCTTTTACGGAATGCTTCGACCTGTTCTGTGAGTTTTGGAGTAGAAAGCTCTTTTACGGTAATATTATGTTTAGAAATAGTAAATGCGTAAGAGATATTATCTCCCGTAAAAAATTCTAATACCGTTGTTTTATCATCCAATTGCTGTTGAATATCTGTAACAGAAACGATATCATTTTGGTACTTAAGTTGATGATATTTGGGATAGTTTTTTTCTAAGATTTGGGTTAATGAATCTTGTCGCCTATTGATGTCGAATAGTTTGTTTTCATATTTTCTTATTTTCAAAGTGTCCAATTGTGATTTGGCTTGTTCCTTATTAACTCTAGATTGATAAAAAGAAAGATCTGTTTTAAGACTTTTTTCTAGTTCAACTAATTCAACAGATAATCCAGCGAAGTTTATAGCACTCGAATTGTTTAATAGTTCTTTTAAAATGTTCGCTTTGCTTTGTTCCAAATAATAAAAGATGTTGTTTAAGTCATTATGTTTTTTATGGATAGTATTAAATAATAGTTCAGTTTCAATCGCTCCTGTGTAAACTTCTTTAGTGATTTTAGCAAATTCTAGTTTGTCTTTTGGTTTACTTAATTCTTGTCTTATTTTGTGAATTAAGGTATCTGCTTTTTTATAGGTATTAATACTTTGTTGTAGATCCTTAAGATTGTTATCTTGTTGATATAACTTCTGGAAAGCTTTTGCTTGATTAAGTGAAATTTCCAAAGCTATGTTTAAATCAAAAAATTGATTTACATTATTTTTATTTGTTTTGTTTATTAATGTATTAGCTTCTAGTGCTAATTGATAATAATGTAGAGCTTTATGGTATTCTCCTTTTCTATTAAAAATATCTCCGGTAAAATGATATAACGTTGCAATCATAGTGGGGTTAGGAGAAGAAAGCTTTAAGTTTATGTCTAAGGACTTTTTATAATGTATAAGTGAATTTTCATATTCATGTTTCTCATAATAACTCCATCCCATAAGAAAATAAGAATTAGCTACATAAGAATGGTTTTTGCCTAATTTAGTGAGTCTAATAGTCAATGCTTTATTGTAATATTCTAATGCGTTTTCATATTCTTTTAAATCATGGTGAATTAAACCAATATTATAATAAGAATTTGACACTCTTACATGTTCCTTGGCATATACCTTTAAATATATATCTAAGGCTCTATTATAATATTTTAATGCTTCATAATACTTTTTTTTTCCTCTAAGGGCAACACCTATATTGTTTAATGAAGAAGCGGCTTCTATTTGCAAATTGGTTTTATTAGAAAAAATAGTTAATGCTTTTTTAAAATAGTCTAAGGCTTTTTCATATTCTTTTTTTGAGATGTATACTCTTCCAATTTCGTTATAAGAATAGCCAATGTTTTTGTGACTTTTACCATAAACTTTAATTCCTAAAGACAAGGCCCTTTTAAGAAATAATAAAGATTTATCATATTCTCCTTTTAGTAGGAAAATAGTACCAATACGACCATATGATACACTGATTTCTTTGTATGGTTTAGGTGCTATTTTTTGTTTAATAGTCAACGCTTTATTATAGTTTTCTATGGCTGTTTCATAATCCAAAGAATATCTGTGATATACTCCTATGTTGCCATATGCAATAGCTTCTTCAATATTGTTTTTAAGATATTTAGAACTTGTTTTTAGTGCTTTTTTTGCATTTATGAGAGATTCTTCATCATCGTATTTACGCCATTGATTTTCTGAGATTTTATTATAACAACTTGCCACTTTTTCCCAAGCTTTAATTTCTTTGTAAATAGGTAATGCTTTTCTAAAGAGTTTAATAGATTCACCATATTTTGCATCAATCAATAAAGAATCCCCTTTCTTAAAATATTGAGATGCCAATAGAGTATCTTTTTCTACTTGCGCATGTGCAGTATGACAAATGATCATAAAAAAGATGATGAATACAAAAGAAATAGAATGTAATGTTTTCATAGGTGATGAAGTGTAGTGTTCTCTAGTGAGTAACAAAATACGTAAAAATGTTACTTTGTTTATGTGATGTTGGAGTTAAAATTTAATATGTAATTGTCATCCCGACCTTTGAGAATGCTTGCACTGAGCGTAGTCGAAGTGCTCAAGATAAACTAAAGGCTGGGATCTGTAATTATGGATTTCAAAATGGATCCCAGCTTTCGCTGGAATGACAAAGTTAATGATGAAAAACAATGTAATGCTGATTTCTTACATATTCATAGCTGGATATTGTCCATATTTTTATCTTTGTCGCTTTGAATCGAATTATCATAAAAATGGCTAAGAATTTTATAGAAGAATTACGTTGGAGAGGGATGTTACATGATGCAATGCCCAACACCGAAGAATACCTAATGGAGCAAATGAGATCGGCTTATGTGGGGTTTGACCCTACCGCAGATTCGTTGCATATTGGTAATCTGGTTCCTATTATGTTATTAGCACATTACCAGAGAGCTGGTCATAAGCCATTTGCCTTGGTAGGAGGTGCTACAGGTATGATTGGTGATCCTTCTGGGAAATCGGCAGAGCGTAATCTACTTGATGAAAAAACATTACGTCATAATCAAGAAGCTATAAAATCTCAATTAAGCAGATTCCTGGATTTTGAAAGTGAAGTGCCTAACGCTGCGGTATTAGTGAATAACTATGATTGGATGAAGGATTTTTCATTTCTTGATTTTATCAGAGATGTCGGTAAGCACATCACTGTAAACTATATGATGGCGAAGGACTCTGTAAAGAACCGTATTTCATCAGAATCATCAGAAGGAATGTCATTCACAGAATTTACCTATCAATTGGTACAAGGGTATGATTTTTTACACTTGTATAGATCACATGAATGTACGTTGCAAATGGGGGGTAGTGACCAATGGGGTAATATCACCACAGGAACCGAACTGATTAGAAGAATCGCAGGAGGTAAAGGATATGCTTTGACCTGTCCATTGATCACCAAATCAGACGGTTCTAAATTCGGAAAATCTGAAGGTGGAAATGTATGGTTAGATGCTAAACGAACTTCTCCTTATAAATTTTATCAGTATTGGTTAAATACCAGTGATGAAGATGCAGAAAAATATATTAAGATTTTTACTTTTTTGACAGAAGGAGAGATAAAAACATTGGTTGATGAACATAAAGAAGCTCCGCATCTTCGTGTATTACAAAAGAGATTGGCAGATGAGGTTACCGTGATTGTACATTCTAAAGAAGATCTCGATAATGCGATTAAAGCTTCTGCTATTCTTTTTGGAAAATCTACATCGGCTGATCTTAAAGATCTTGATGAAGCTACTTTTTTAGATGTTTTTGATGGTGTTCCGCAGGCAGAAGTAGGAAAAGAAGAGATAAGCAATGGTTTAGATATTATTGGAGCTTTAGCAGAAAAAACAGGTTTCCTAAAATCAAACGGAGAAGCAAGGAGAGCATTGAAAGAAAATTCTATTTCGGTAAATAAAGAAAAAGTTGCCGAAGGATATTCGATAACAGAACATGATTTAATTAATGATCAGTTTGTATTGTTACAACGTGGTAAAAAGAACTATTTTGTGATTCGAGTAGTTTGATCTTCTATTTAGTTTATAGTTAAAGACAATATTACTTTATACATAAAAAAACAACGCCTGCATGAATCTCTCTAGCAGGCGTTGTCAACTAACCAATCAATTATTGAAAAAACTTAGCATTACATACAGCTTCAATAGGACTGCATTACTTTTTTATCTTTATTTTTTGCCAATTCGTATCAGCTTTTGCTTGTAACGTATTCGCATCTTCATCTTTCCATTTTTCTAGTGTATTTATTCCCCAGGAGTTATAAAATAAGTATAGTTTGCCATCTCTTATTTCGAACGTCTTTGGGTTTATATCTACTTTTTCACTATTTACTGCAACTGCATAGGCACAATACCCTCCGTATTGAGGTACATACTTACCAGGATTCTTTTTGAACTTTTCCAAATTCTGTTGACTTGTAAATTTATATTTTACCGTATCGTGGGTAAACACGAACTTATTATCTCCTTTTACCGCTTTGTTGTTAAAATATTCTGTAACATCATAACCCTCTGCGATATAATTTTTATCGGTATTGTAATCTATTTTTTGGGCACTTACCACGGCCACAAAAGAAATAAAAAATAAGGTGATATATAGTTTCATAATTCTCATTACTTATAGTCTCATTAGTTCAGTCGTAAAAAAATCTGATCATTACATTTTTAACATAATTATAAGTGTTTTTTTAGCACGTAAATTTTGATTTATGTCTGGATAAGATGTTTTTGTACTGTGTTAATAATCAATGGCTTATGGATTTTTAATAATAAAGCCTGCATAGATATTACTCTAGCAGACTTTATGAACTAACCAATCAATTAAAACTTAACACTCTTTATGATCATTGATCATCTTAAACTATTTTTTTACTCTATAGAATTATTATAAAATGGGAGTTTAAATTATTATTACAATTCTTTATTTTGAGTACATCTATTAGGTCGTAAAAAAAACCAATCATTACAGATTTAATACGATAATAACCAAATTGTTGATCAACTTCTTGGTTTTGTTAGAGGTGAGAGTGATAGAGTTTTTAAAATCAGATGCTCTAGAGTAAGAAATTACTAGTTTCAGGATAAGGAATCAGTGCACTAATTAGTAAGCTAATACTGTCTTTTGCAATTAAAGTAATAGATAATAGAGTTGCGGTAACCACTATTGCAGTCGAAACATTATTTTGCTGAATATCTTTAAATTCATTTACACCTTTGGTTAACACTGAGAAAAGTAAAAATACAGAGGTGTTGATTGTGACTGCAAAAGCGAATCCTATAAATAAGTACAATCCCGAATATTGAACAATTTTGCCAAAAGAAATCTCATCTCCATTAGACATCGATAGTCGTATTATATTAGTGATAGAAGGGATAATTTCTGCTAGTATAATACCAATCGATAAGATAATACCTGCAGTAAAAATCGAGAACGCAATATTGTCTTCTCTAAGAGAAACATTTTTAAAAAATACTCTTTGTAATATTTTAAAAGAAATGAACAATATAAGTACAGAAACCACAATAGCAAGAGCTATTTCTATAAAAGCGAGTGTTAATAATTTGGTTTGCATAATTTTTAAGTATTAGTAAGTACAAAGTACCAATGATTTATATTGTCAAAATTTTTGGGCAGTGTTCCAATTGTAAAATATTTATTGGTGGTTTCCCAAACATAATATCGTTTCCCGTTCTTGATTTTAAATTTTCCTTTTGCCGGAATATGCAATCCAAGGATAGAATGTTTATAGTAATCGCTATTAAGGATGGCTACATCATATCCAAAATGACTAAGAATAGCATAAATAATAACGGTTCTGGTATCACAATCTCCTTTTAAGTTCCCCATAAAACCCACTGGGTTTTGTATACCGAAAGGAATACGACCAATACAACAATCCTTGCATTTTTCTAGTAGTATCCTGATAGAATCTTCGTATTTGTCTGGAGATTGACATGCGGTGTCAAAAACGAAAGCATACGGGATATCTTGTATAAAGGTGACCACCATTTCTGCAAATTCGAATGGATTGAGTTTGTTTTTAGTTTTAATTTTCTCGAGTTCTTCTAGAATTAAATCAAGTTTTGGAGTATCCGAAGTTGCTAGGTATTGATATAATTTCCCCCAGGTCTGTTGCTTGTGTTTTTGTGAATTGTTTGCGTATGCTGTTTTTGATGAAATATATTCTTTTTCCCGAACTGAAAATTTTCCTTCAAATGAATTGCCATAATTATCTGTCCATGCTCTTTTTTGACGCAATAGCATAATAGAGTCTCCTTTCTCTAAAACCTTCTCCCGATAAATATCTTCAGAAATTTCTGGTTGCTGAGTTTCCTGAAATGTTGGAATGGTAGTAATTGCATATCTAATTCCTAAAATGAATATGATAACAAACCCACTATAAATCATATAGCGCCAGTTTGATTTTTTTTGATTAGAATCTTGTATTTTTCCTAGTATCCAGGAAAAAGTAAGTAGCACTATTGCAAAAGAAGTAAATGAAGAAACAGGTAAAAAAGTCTGAACAAAACTACTTCCAATTATTGCGAGTACAATGATTGCTGGAAATGAAAAACAGCCTAATTTGTTTTGTGCCATAGTTTATAATGCCATTAGATTACAGCCTCTAATATCGCTATGATCAAATCTACCTAAAATTTCCAAACTTCCATCATTATAAATTTTACCGAGATCCTGAGTTGCTATAAATGAACAAGAGTTGATGTTAGCAAGATCAATAATGTTTATGCCTCCGGTTTTGTTAGCATCTAATATGGTTAAAGCATCTTCGGGGTCTCTTATAGAGGCTTTCATCCAGGGAGGGCAATAAAAAATGCCGTTACCTTTAGAATAGGCCTGAGATAATAATTCGGTCATGCCATATTCACTATGGATTTGAGAAATACCAAATCCATCTTTAAGGATTTGATGTAATTCTTGTCGTATCATTTCTTTTCTACGGCCTTTCATACCACCTGTTTCCATTACGACAACAGAATCATTTAGCTTGATATCAAAATTTTCTACGAGATCTAATAACGCAAAAGAAACTCCAAGAAGTAAAACTTTTTTTCCTTTTGTTAAGAGTTGTTGAAGGGTTGTTACTAGTTTTTGTGCTTCATATAAATAAAATCCACTTTCGGGTTGATTGCTGTCTTCAATCAATTTTTCTGCCATGTAGATAAGAGAAGAACCTTCTCTTTCTAGATATGAAGGGAGTAATGCTAATACTACAAACTCAGTAATATCTCCATAGAAATGTTGAAACCCTTTTCTAAAACTTTTTTCATAAATACTAAGGTCACTTACATAGTGCTTACTGGTTGTACTGCCTGTAGTGCCACTGCTAGTAAAGATTTTAGATATTGAAGATTGGGTGCTTACTACTTTTTCCTGTTTAAAAAATTGAATAGGTAAAAAAGGAATATCATCAATATGTTTTACAGAAGATTTCGTAATTCCAAGAAGGTTACAAAACCTTTGATAAACTAAAGTATTACTGTATTGATGATTAAAAACGCGTAGTGCTGACCGCTCAAAATCTGTATTATTTTGAATAGAAAAAATGGTATCTGTCAGCATAAAATTTGTTCAACAATTTTGTAGAACAAAGGTATAAAAAAGACTGTCTTTTTTTAGAGGTTAAAAACTATTACTTCTAAAAACTAAGTATGGTTGTAAGATGTTAGTTCCTAACAAATTTTACAGTAGACGTTTTATCTTCTTCTTTAATTCTCATTATATAAATACCAGGTGGTAGAGATGAGATATCTAATTCTTTACCAATTAAAACTTTAAACTCTACTTTACGAATTAAAGTTGTAAAAATAGTAATGGTTTTAGTAAGGTTTTTATCTGAAGTAATATAAAGGGTGTTTCCACTAGCAGGATTAGGAGAAATACGTAATCCTTTAATCTTTGTATCACTTGATTGTTGTCTGTCGAGACTACCGGACTGTGCTTGTATTCCTGGAGTAAAGGAAAAGCATATGAGACCAATAAATATGAATAGCAAGTAGATTTTTTTCATACAAATATTTATTTTGGGGCTATAAATATACAACATAAATATTAAAAATATAATATAATTACGGCTTACTTCCCTTTAAAAATGTATTAGACGGTTGTCCTCTACATGAATTACGGTTTTTAACTCAATTTTAATTTTTTATTCAAAAATAATGCCGCATATTTGTGTTATCATGAAGTTATAAAAGAATTATGTACATAATTGTGCACATAGAGACCCTGCGATTTAGAAGCTAAGATTTTCTTCCTAGTCTTCTTCTTATTCTATTTTTATTTCTAATATTTCATAATTCTAACTAATCATGACTGAAAATAAACTCACGTTTACTCGTCTATTTACATATTTTAAAATCGCATTAACCGGTAAGGAACAAGAATTCACTTCGGGAAGCATTCGCAAAGCTGTTTTTATGCTATCTGTGCCTATGATTCTGGAGATGATGATGGAGTCCATCTTTGCTTTGGTAGATGCTTATTTTGTTTCTAGCCTAGGAGCAAATGCCATAGCTACAGTTGGTTTAACCGAATCTGTACTCACTTTAATTTACGCAGTAGCCATAGGATTAAGTATGGGGGCAACCGCAATTGTAGCACGACGAGTGGGCGAAAAAGATATTAATGGTGCCTCACAAGCGGCAGTACAATCTATACTTTTAGGAACTATAATAGCCATGGTAATTAGTGTATTTGGGATTCTTTTTCCCAAAGAAATCCTTGGACTCATGGGGGCAGAACCTGATCTTATAGCAAGTGGTCATGGATACACCCAGGTATTATTAGGTGGAAACATAACTATTATGTTATTGTTCCTGATTAATGCAGTATTTAGAGGTGCAGGAGATGCATCAGTTGCAATGCGAGTGTTGATATTTTCTAATCTTCTAAATATCATTCTGGATCCTGTTTTTATTTTTGGATTTGGACCTATTCCTTCATTCGGAGTTCAGGGAGCGGCAATTGCTACTACAATAGGTAGAGGTAGTGCTGTCATATTTCAATTATTGATCCTTTTCTACGGATGGAGTAAAATTAAAATTGCTTTTAAAGACATTGTTTTTAGAGCAGAGACCATGTTAAACCTGGTAAAAGTATCTCTAGGAGGTATCGGACAATTCATTATAGGGACTTCTAGTTGGGTGTTCCTGATGCGGATTATGGCTGAATTCGGTAGTGAAGTATTGGCAGGATATACTATTGCAATTAGAGTGCTAATGTTTACACTCATGCCATCTTGGGGGATGAGTAATGCTGCTGCGACATTGGTAGGTCAAAATCTTGGTGCGGCAAAACCAGAACGAGCAGAACAATCTGTTTGGAAAACTGGAAAATATAATGCTTATTTTATGTTTGTCGTATCTGTGCTCTATCTCATCTTTGCTGAAGCTATTATAAAAATATTTAGCGCTGAACCATTAGTTATAGAATACGGAGCATTAAGCTTACGTGTGATTGCTGCAGGGTATGTATTCTATGCCTATGGAATGGTGATCATACAATCGTTTAATGGAGCCGGAGATACAAAAACACCTACTATTATTAATTTCTTTTGTTTTTGGGTATTTCAACTACCATTTGCATACTTCGCTGCTTTGGTATTGAATTGGGGAGCCATGGGCGTATTTCTAGCCATAACCTTTGCCGAAGTACTGATTGCTGTGATCGGTATTATTTGGTTTAGAAAAGGAAAATGGAAAGAGGTTCGAGTGTAAGCTTATTAGATAACAAAAAAAAACGGAAACGAGGTGCAATACTTCGTTTCCGTTAATATGATAAGATAGATCTATTTTAGTTCATCAAATTTTACTCCTTAGCAACTTTGTAAGTATCAGTACCGTTTTTGATAATATAGAATCCCTTAGGTAATTGATTTGTGATTTCTTTTTCTTCTGCTTGATTATTTACAGTATAACTTGCTTGCATAAGACCGGTAATAGTATAAATACTAACCTTATATGGGCTATTGGTATTAACTTTTAATGAAGAGGCAGATCTAGAACATGCAATACATCTTACATATGTGGGTATATTTACAAAGTTATTACTTCTGTTTGTATCTTTACTGCCTGGTTCCACATCAATTACGATATAGTAAGGACCTTGAGCAGTTCTAAAATCATCATAATCAACATTTGCTTGCACAACATAAGTATAATTTGCAGGAATACTAGGAATAGTTACTGTTTTGTCATTTGCTTTTACCCCTTGTATACTATTATAATCTTGGGATAAATAAAAGTTTACATCTACAGGTTCTGATGGACCATCTCCCATGTTTTCTATTGTAAAAATCATATTTACAGAACTTCCAGCACCTGCTGGAGTGAAATCTATGAAATGTTTTCTTACAGGAAAGGTTCCTCCAGCAAATTGTGGGTTTAATAGATTTAATTGAGAGGGACAACTGCCACAAGTACTATTTACTGTGACTTTAGATTCTGTAAGTTGTAAATCATATTTAGCGTTATTGTCAATAGGATCACAAACATCGCCAATACCATCATTATCTGTGTCTGACTGACTTGGGTTAGATGTATCAGGACAATTATCATTACTATTAGAAATACCATCTCCATCTCGATCACTATCGCATACATCCCCTATACCATCTCCATCAAGATCTGCCTGGTTATTATTACTGTTGTTAGGGCAATTGTCACACACGTTTCCTTTACTGTCGCCATCATTGTTAGCTTGATCAGGGTTATATGTAGATGGGCAGTTGTCCAATTCGTCTGCAATATCATCCCCATCTTCATCGCAAAAAATATTAATGGAATTGGAGCTTAAGGAGTTTCTGGAATATATATCTCTATCCGGAAAGGGGGTAGAAGATCCATTTAATATATAAACATAATCAATACCTCCGTCTTCTAAAGTTCTTTTGTATATTTTTTTAGTATTTAGAAAATTAAAATTTGATTCGTAATCAATATTAAATTGAAACACAGGTAGATTTTCTAATGTACAGATTTTTTCATTTGCTTCAGCAAGTGTTCTTCCTAAGCGTTTATATGTGTATCCTTGATCATATTGACCAATACATATAGTGATTCGCTCATCACTGAAATTTGAACGATCATAAACATCTCGATCACTTACTTCTTCGTTTTTTGTTCCAGTAATAAGTAAATAAGAAGTTTGTCCGTCATAATTTCTTGTGTAAACTGTATTTAGGGGTAATGTGCCAGCCATATTAATGTTCGTTGACTGAATAGGTAGATTTTGATAATTGTTAGAATTACAGAGATTCTGAAATGCTTGATCAAATGTGCTTCCTAAATTCTTAAATTGATGCTCTTTCACATATGGGTTATCACATATATTATCAATTAGAGTAAAACTACCTTCAATATCATCTCTATCTGTAATAGGAGGTGTTATTTCGTCAACATAGTAATAGCTAATTCTACCATCATTATTTCTTTTGTATACTTTTTGTGTTTGTAAAATGGAAGAAGAAAAAATGTTAACATGCGATGTGGATAAATTAGCTATGTTGTTATTGTCAGGACAAACTTTATTTGTAGCTGCTGAAAGGGTGGATCCCAAATATTTTAGCTTGTAACCTTTTGCAATTCCAACATCAGCATGTGTAATAAATGCAGATAATACAAACATAATTGATAAAAAGTACTTTAAGTTTTTCATAATAAATAGGTTTTAAAAGTTATATTAAAATTACTTCAAAATTTGATTGATGGTGTTGAGGTTTTCCAGTACTTGGTTGTTAATTTACTATTGTTTAACAGTGATAAGATTTTAGTAACATTGTGAGATGTGTAGTATTGATTTTATAAGAGTATTGTAAGTAATGATTGTGTTTAATATAAATGAGCAATTGTTAGAAATACTACCTTTAGAAAAACTAGGTTAAAAAGAAAAAGCTGCCAATTGGCAGCTTTTTTTAGGTTAAAACTAATATATTAGTTTTTTAGTTTATATCCAGTCCAAGCAAATTTTGAGAAATCTGCCCCAACTCCGGCTTTTACAGATATTGTACCATCAGTTGCTACAGTGATTGCATCATTATCAGTAGTAAAAGTACCAGTAATAGTACCTCCTGCTTTGTCATCACCTACATTACCCTGCTGTACGGCATTCGTAAAGGTAACTGTTCCATTTCCTTTATCATCTTTAGTATCTACTCTGTTACCAAAAGAAGCACTACCTACTGTACCAAAGAAAGCATTATTAATAGTTGCTTCTGTACCTCTTCTGATTTCTGCACCAGATTTTAATGGAGTTATTTCAGAAAGGTTTAATACTGTAACTTTTTCAAAAGTAGGCATTGAAACTGGTGTAGCAGCATTGTTAGAACCATTACTGTCGAACTCGATTCCTCTAGGGTCTTCAGTTGCATCATTAAATCCATTTTCTCTAACTCCGAAAAGATTAGTTAAAGTTCCGTTATACCCTTCAGTACCATCGAACATGTCATCTTTGATGTTTACACAAAGAACATTTTCTACATTAACGGTACCGCCAAAGAATTCAATACCATCGTCTGCACCGTTAAAAACAGCAATATTGTTGATAGTAGTTCCTGTACCTACAGTATAAAAGGAGACTCCATTAAATTCTTGATCTCCATTGATTTTAGCTCCAGTATATTCAGCAATTACATATGTAAGAGTACCAGAGTTATCTGCGTTATCTGTTCCACCATAATTAAGTCCAGCGACTTCAGATTCTGCGGTTGCTCCTTTATTAGTCGGAGTTTTTCCAGCAATTACTATTCCTCCCCAGTCACCTGGTCTTGGATTAGCTGCATTTGATGTAAATTTGATAGGAGCAGCTGCAGTACCTTTAGCTTCTATTTTAGCCCCTTGTTCAACAGCTAAGAATACATCTGTTCCACCTGCTTTTGCTTTTATAGTCGTACCAGCTTCAATAGTTAAAGTTTGTCCGGATTTTACGGTTAATGATCCTGTAAGAACCCAAGCTTCACTTGCAGCTAAAGTAATATCTCCTGTAATATTACCCTTAAGATCAGTTACTATTAAATCATCATCATCCTGACTAGCAATAGTACCATCCAAAGTTGGCCCAGTTGTTGGAGGAGTTGTTGGAGCATCATCATCACTGCTACAAGAAGCTACTAATAAAGCAGCAATTGCCAAACTTGATAAAAATAATCTTTTCATGTTTTCTGTTTTTTTGAGTTTAAAATATGCGTAATTATAATTATGTACTTGTTTAAAATTTATAGTTAACACCTAAGGAAAAATTTAACCCTCTTTGGTAAGACCTTATGATAAATTCTTCTGGAACATCTCTTACCTGCTCAATTTTAGGATTTAAAAGATTTATTGCTTTGAACTTAATTCCGATTTGGTCATTAAATTTTCTCTCTAAAATAAAATCTAGATTAGCAAAAGATTTCTGTACAGTATTGTTATTAAAGTTTGAACCAATACTATAAACTTTGTCAGCTTGATAAGCGAATACTAGGGTTGCTAAAAATTCTTTTTCATCATTAATGCTTCTATAGGTGATATCACTATTTATTAATAATGGAGCTGCTCCTTCTAGTTCTGAATCTTCACCAGTAATAAGGATTCCTTGATTTTCAAGCTCATCAGTGTTTTTGAAATCTAGATTGGTATACATATATGTTACATTGGCTCCCAAACTTATTTTTTGAGATTTATCATCTTCATTCTCATTTGTATACAAATTCTTTTTAGCTTCAACTTCAACCCCTGCTATTGTTGCATCACCTAAGTTGGCATAGGTAAAGTTTCGGTCAGCTGCTGATATACGCTCTATTCTGTTGATTGCATTATTAATTTGTTTCCCAAATATGGATGCAGATATTAATTCATCACTTTTGGGATAAATTTCCCACTTTAAGTCAATGTTGTAATTGTCTGATGGTTCTAATTGAGGATTTCCCGACTCTAAATAATCAATGCCTTCATATACAAATGGCGCTACTTCTTTAAATTGGGGGTATGTATAAGTTTGACTGGCAGAAAGGCGAAGTATATTTTTTTCGTTGATGTTATATTTTAAATTAAGAGATGGTAAGAAATAGGTCTCATCAATATTTAGCGGTCCTCCATTATCTCTATCTGAATTTGTAAGATTGGTAAACCATTCAACCTCCATTTTTACATCCTCAAACCTCCCTCCAACACTTATATAAAACTTATCTGAAAATTTATAGTCCACACCTAACGCTATGGCATTTATAAGTTTATCCGCATTGTACCTAAAAGGATTAAGAGCATCTTCTCCAAATCCAAAACCTGTTGTAAATCTAAAGACGTCGTTATCTAATGCCTCTTGATTTAAAGTAGCTTCTAGATTTGTGGGGTCAATAACTATTGGACTTGGTAAATTATAGTCGAAATAAATGGCTTCGAAATCTCTTGTTGTATTTCTAAAGTTGTATGAAAGATTTATTTTTCCTTTATTATCATCTTTTATTCTTCCTCCGAAATACCTTGTTATCCCAGCGTTAGCATTAATATCATCTTCTTTAAGATTATGATAATATCGACTATTATTTCTTGGAGTTCCAGAGGCCAAACGTGTTATATTATCATCAGTATTGATAATGAAAATATTTCTTTTTCTATTAGGTTCATCATTTTTTACTAGATTATAAGAAACTCCAAGATCGATATCAAAAAACTCACCGATTTGATGTTCTGAAATTAGTTGGTTAACGTATAATAAGTTTTGGTTTTCAGTTTGTTGTACAACTCTTGCTAACTCTCCTTCCGTATCAGCTACATCAGGTTTTGTACCTAAATAATCTTGTACTTTTTGGCTGTTTGAATGAACTATAAAAGTATTATATGATATGTCATTTGAAGAGTTTATCTTATATTTAAAATTACCCATTGCTACTTTTGTATTTGAGTAATCAAATTCTTCAGCGCTTCCGTAATTACTTCCAAAAGTACCATCATTGTTAAAGTTTACAGAAACACCATCTCTGTAATTATAGCCATTACTAAATGATCCTACTAAGAACATTGACAATGAACTTTCATCTCCAAAGTTAAATCTCTTACCCCAATCTAAAGAAAGACTTAGATTTAACGGGATAATACTAGATTCATCAGGTGCTAGGTTGTCATCAAATGCATATACTGTTAAATCTGTTAATTTAGGATCTGTATGATCCGCTATACCTATCCAATTTGCACCGTCGATGGTTTTAAAATCGTTGACTTCAATTGCTTGAGTATTTAATCCACTTGATATACCAACATTAAGACCACTTTTGCCTTCAAAAACTTTACTGTTTATATTTATATTCGCTCCTCCTACATCACCATTTTGAGTATTTGAGAACGCCTTACTAACCTCTAAATTCTGGATAATGTCGGTTGGAAATAGGTCTAGAGAAATGTTTTTGTATCTAGGGTCATTTGAGGGTAATGGAAGATTATTTAAAGTTGTGGCGTTGTACCTATCCCCAAGACCTCTAACATATACTTTATTTGAACCCTCTTGTTTGGCAACACCAGATATTTTAGTAGCTGCTCCTATAGCATCGCTAACCCCTTTTCTGGCTAATTCCTGGGCACCGATGGCTTGTTTGATTTCAACTGCATTCTTTTGTTCTATTAAAAGGGCTTCTTCTCGTTCTCTACTAGTTATTACTTTTATAACGACCTCTTCTAAAGCTGCTGCGGTAGCACCCATAGTGGCATCTACGAC
This sequence comes from Aquimarina algiphila, assembly GCF_007489275.1. Classification (GTDB taxonomy): domain Bacteria; phylum Bacteroidota; class Bacteroidia; order Flavobacteriales; family Flavobacteriaceae; genus Aquimarina; species Aquimarina algiphila. The sequence continues at coordinate 5,421 of NZ_VLNR01000085.1, read as the reverse complement.
AGCTACTTTATCTGCTTCTACTACTACATTAGGTATTTCTACAGTTTGGTATCCCGTAAAACTAAATTCTATAGTATAGGTGCCAACAGGAACTTCTGTAATCTCGAATAATCCATCAAAATCTGTAGAAGACCCTTTTGTACTACCTTGAACAACTACATTAGCAAAAGGAAGTGGTTGATTGTTTGATTCTTTGTCTAATAATTTACCGGCAATTGTCCCGGTTTCTTGTGCAAAAACAGCACCTAAACAAAGTAGAGCTGCTATCGTAAATAATTTTCTCATTTTGTGTTTTAAATCTGTTACAAATAAATACGGTTTTACAGTAATAGATTTTATCCCACTATTATGGTTAGTTTAAGGGATTGTGATGTAGGAAAAATGAAGAAAAGGTGAGATTTGTAGGATTTTTTAGTGTAATTTTTGAGTAGGATTTGATGTTAATAAATTGATGCTAACCTTTTGTGCAATAGGATTTTTCAGGAAATAGGAAAGTGTAATAAATGACAAGAATTTAGTTGCCTTTGATAGTGTCGTTGAGAAAGATTCTACTTTGTGTAAATTATTAGAAAATTGTTATGTGAGTGTTAATACCGGTAAAATTGCAGAAAGGGACTTAACAATGAGATAAAACAGAATCGGCAAAATATGAAATTCTTGAATGAGTTTTCTTTTTGATTTCATGTTTTGTGTTGATTGCTAGGTATTTGAAGGGTTTGTGTGTTAAAACGCAAAAAAATAAGCCTGGCATTTGCCAGGCTTATCATAGCTAAAATAAATATATTGTGTGTTTTATAAACGAGTCCAATCAGATGTCCAGGTGTCACCTTCTTGTAATGCTCCTACATAGTTAGCAGCATCAAAAAATGCTCCTAAAGTTGAAGGGTCAAAATTGTCTACACCGTCTACAGCAACTGTAAACTGATATGTACCTCTAAAACCATTTATTTCGAAAGAAGCAGGAACTGCTGTTCCTGAAGCATCTGTTGAATAATTGTTGAAAGTCGCAAAATTGGCTAGATCCACTGTCGCGGTTCCTGCACTTAATTCAAAGGGTGTTGGATTATCAATAATTGAATTACGAATGGTAAGTTCGTTATTGTTTAAATTTGTAAAGGTTTGATCATCATTTAGCTCTATACCTTTAGAAAAACTTTTGATAATCATATTATGAATAGATACTTTGGTTCCTCTTCTGAATAAAATAGCTTCATTCTTCCCATCACCATCTTCAGCTCCTATAAGAGTAATATTGGATAACGTTGGGTTTGAAAAAGGAGCGGCTGCATTATTTGATTTTAGATTATCAGCTTCAATTCCATGATCTCCTGCATTAGTACTTTGTTGTACGATCCAAAATTGCCCATTTCCTGTCCATCCATCTGTCCAATCAAAAGAATCATCACCTGCACCAGTGACGATAGCATATTTAAGATTTACTGTTCCCCCAAAAAATTCGATACCATCATCATTACCATTAAAAGCTTGGATATATTCTAAAGTAGTTCCGTTACCAACACCATACAAAGACAATCCGTTGTATTCTGCATCGGCATTAATTTTACCACCAGTATATTCTAAACGTACATAACGTAAAATCCCTGAGTCATCTGTAGCGTCGGTTCCACCATAGGTAAGACTTGCAACTTCTGTAGTAGCGGTAGTTCCTCTGTTGATTGGAGCTTTACCAGCTAATAATAAACCTCCCCAATCACCAGGATTAGGAGTTGATTTGTTAGAAGTAAATACTATTGGTTGGCTGGCAGTACCTTCTGCAATGATTTTTGCTCCTTGCTCTATCGCTAAGTATGCAAATACACCACCAGTATTTCCAGCGATAATTCTTGTACCTGCTTCTATAGTTAATGTTACTCCGTCAACAACAGAAACTCCACCTCTTAATTCGTATACTTCACTAGAAGTTAATGTGCGGTTTTCGGTAATTTGACCTTCTAATACTACTGCTCCTGATGTAGTACCTGTCCCTCCTCCTTCGTTGATGGTGATATCACCAATATTATCTTCTTGAATGGTACATGCACCAAATACAAGTGTAATGCCCAATATAATTCCTGTAAATAAATTTCTTGTTTTCATTTTTATAAATGCTTAATTGTGTTGTTGTTTAATTTTCTTATAATTTAAATGTTACTCCAAGGCTGATGTTGATTCCATTATCAAACTTATAGGTAGTAAACTCTTGACCGATATTTTCTTGATCCTGGTATCTTTCTATAGATGGGTTTAATAAGTTTTTTGCTTTAAAACTTAATACAATATGCTTACCAATTTCATCTTTAAAATTGAAGTTTAGTAATCCAAATCCTTTTTCAAAAATATCTCCTACTCCATTACCTCCGGCAGAATACACACGATCTCCAAAGATGTTGAAATCTAATCCTGAAGTTATTTTGTGAGTATTAAAAGTTTTAGAGTATGATAAGTCTGTATTGATTAGGTATGGTGATGCACCTTGTAATTGTCTGTCTAGATTTGTTGGAGCAATATTAGAGCCATTAAATGTTGTAACGCTATTATCAATTTTGACTTTAGAATACATCAAAGTGGCGTTAATTCCGAAATTTAAATTGTTCCAAACCGTTTCTTCTACTTTAAATAAATTACCAAGATTCTTTTTGTATTCTAATTCTGCTCCAAAGATGATTGCATTATCAGAGTTTACAAATGTATTTTGGTTTGCTGCAGAGGCTACAAATACTTTTTCTATAGGGTTTTCTATATATTTACCAAATAATGTAGCGGCTACTAATTCTCCAGACTGTTCAGGAAAATGTTCCCATTTAAGATCAACATTATAGTTATCAGAATTTTCAAGAATAGGATTTCCTAAAGTTATTTCGGTAACATCTTCATCTAAAAAGGGAGCGACTTCTGTAAATTTAGGTAATGTTACTGTTTTACTAGCTGCAAAACGTAGATTTGATTGCTCATTGATTTCATATTTGAAACTAATACTAGGTAAAATAAAAGTTTCGTCAATTGTTTGTTTCCTAAAAGGAGAAGTTTCTAGGTCTTGTTGCTCTCTGTAGAATACATTTTGTTCAAATAACTCTGTTCTTATTCCTCCATTAAAAGTCAATTTAGAGGATAGCTCATATTGAAGATTAGCAAAACCAGCCAAAGTCAATAAGTCAGCTTCATAAATTCGGGTTGGATTAAGGTTTTCTAAAACAATGTATGATCCATTAAGAAAATTAGTTTCACTTAATAATGCATCAGGATTATTAAAATCTACATTTGTAGTTCTAAAGTTATTTACATTATAATTTACTTGATTAGCTTCAAAATCTCTATCCTTTGATCTGGCTGCTAACCCAACCGTCAATTTGTTTTTAAAGTTGTCATCCTCATCTTTTCCGAAGTTGATATCAAAATCCAGTTTTCCAGAATAATCATTTTCGTCTAATTCCTGATAAAAACGTTGGTTATTAGCAAAATCTGGACTGGTACGGTTTCCTAGTACCAAAAAACCAGGAGATAATTCTGTGAAAAATAATGTACGTCGATCGGGAATCAATCCTTGTGCTTTGTTATAAGCACCACCCCAAACTAGTTTATATTTATCTTCAGCAAACTTATGCTCACCAGTTAGTTGTTGTGTAAACAACGTATTTTGTTCATAGGTTCCTCTTCTGGCAAATATTGTTACATCTGTAGCTTCACTTCCGATCCCTATAAACTCCCTTAATTCATCTTGAGTGTCGTTTACAAATAAAGTAGTTGCTAATATTTTGTTATTAGAATTCCAGCGATACCCTAAGCTTCCTAATACGGTAGTATTTGTACTGTATTGGTATCGATCGGTGTTATCGAAATTTGTAATTATTCCTCCTTGAGAATTAAAAGAAGCTTCTGTTCCGTTAAGTGCGGTTTTATGATCTTGACTAAACGATGCAGTAACTAATACATCAAGTTTTTGCTCATCATTAATAGTAAAGCTTTTTCCTCCAGTAATATTAGCACCTCCATCAGGGGCATTAAATCTTTTTCTAGGATTAAAAGAAGTGTCAAATGGGAAATAATCAATTTGAGTACTTACGTAGTTGTAGTTAGGAATATCTAAAAATATAGGCACTCTTCTTGATCCGTCATCTAATCCCCATTCATCATATTGCCCACCATCAAGTAAGAAAAAATCATTACCTACAGCATTGGTATTAACTCCCGAAGTAAATCCAACTTCTAAAAAGCCTTTCCCAGGACGATCTTTGGTGTCGATATTTACACTGGCTCCCGCAAAATCTCCATAGATGTTAGGAGAATAGGTTTTATAGATTCCTAGATTTTCTACAATACCTGTTGGGAATATTCCTAGATCAATAAGTTTTAATTTTGGATTTAATGAAGGAATTGGTAATCCATTTAAATATGCATTATTATAACGATCACCTAAACCACGTACATATAATTTGTCACTTTGTCTGGAGATACCAGTAGCCTTAGTTAATCCAGTAGCGACATCGCTTACTCCTTTTTTAGAAAGTTCTTGTGCACCTATCTTTTGCTGAATCGTAACTGCATTTTTTTGTTCTAATAAGATAGCAGCTTCAGATTCTTTTTTAGTAGTTGTTTTAATAATTACCTCATCAAGTGCAGCAGCACTCGCCCCAATAGAGGCATTTACTGTTGTTGCTTCATTAGCTTTTACTACAACCTCCTTAATGTCTAATGTTTCGTATCCAACAAAACTAAATTCTACGGTATATGTACCAGGTTCTAGATTGTCAATAGTGTATAGACCATCAAAATCTGTAGTCGTTCCTTTTGTCGTTCCTTTTATCAATACATTAGCAAAAGGTAAAGGTTGGTTGTTAGATTCTTTGTCTAACAATGTACCAGTTATAGAACCGGTTTCTTGCGCGAAGAGTATTCCTACAAAAAATAGCGCAAGGAGCGTAACAATTTTTTTCATTTAACTTGTTCTGAAATTCCCGGCAAAGAACGATAGGAAGTGTTAAATGTGTGTTATTCAAAAATTAATTGTGTATCATTTTAATGTTAGATAATTGTTATGCAGATGCACATGAGACGTGTTTTCTTAACATTAAGAATGTGTTAGTGGTATTTTAAATTGCTTGAAAATAAATACCTGAAATGATGCTTAGCGCAGTGCCTGGTATTGTTAAGGAAATGTTTTTACGATTTGTAATGTGAAAAAAATATTAAAAACCCTTTTTGTAGAAAAGTCAAGTAAAGGAAAAATGAGAGTCATTTTTTTTCATTTTATGTCATAAAAAAACGCCTCATTAAGTGAGGCGTTTTTTTACATTTTTTAACCCGTTGTGCATTTAGTTAATATTAATTTTTAGGTTGTTTATATTTCTGTTGAATTCAAACCTATTGATATATTGAATAATGGTCATTGCTGTGATCTTTGATAAGATTCTATTTTTAAATCCC
>NZ_VLNR01000084.1 GCF_007489275.1 Aquimarina algiphila | reverse complement strand
GAGGGATTTAAAAATAGAATCTTATCAAAGATCACAGCAATGACCATTATTCAATATATCAATAGGTTTGAATTCAACAGAAATATAAACAACCTAAAAATTAATATTAACTAAATGCACAACGGGTTACATAATTATCCTCGGATTTAACATAGACAACTTGCGATGTCACGACTTCAAGGATTTCTTTTTTCATCGTTCCTTGTAGAAGAATTGTTTTCTTTTTGGATTCCTCATTTTCTATTGTACTAAATACATAGTCCTTGATAATGTTCTTTTTACTTGCATACCGATGTCTAAAAAAAAGAGCAAGAACAAATAATATTAATCCAAACCCCAGAAACATATGCTTAAACCAAAATAGGAACAAGCTTAAAGTAAGATGTTCGGGGCTTTTGTTTATAATAACTTCTGTATATATAAAAGCTAAAGTAATTGCTACAGAAAGGTATAAGATGCAAAAAAATAATTCCTCGACCCATTTCCATATTTTAAAACTCTCATAATACCATTTGGATAAAAGATGAAAAAAAATATATACTATAAAACAAATCCATTCATACCTTATAAAATACAGGTTTTTATATGGGTTACTAAAGTTATTTGATCCAAATGGTTGTAAAAAAACAAGTATAAAAACCACGATGAAACTTAGGATCGAAGCGATCAAAAAATGATTTCGAAAAGAAGTTGAATATGGAAAAGGGTTACTTAAAAACATAAAAAATCCCTGTTAACTAATAACAGGGATTAAATATATTGATTTTAAAAAGATCTAAAGTCCTTTCTGGCTTAATCAGCCAATACAATTACTTTATTATCTTTCATTTCGATAGTTCCTGAGGTAATAGAAAGTAGTGTTACTCCGTTTTCACCTTTAGTGAATTTATTAGCAACCTCTTCTTCCAAATTCATATCCCCATACACTTTTACATTTCCTTTTCCTAGCAAAGAAATAATAGGTGCGTGATTATCTAACATTTGAAATTCTCCATCTACTCCTGGCACTGCAACCGAGGTTACTTCACCACTAAATAAAACTGCTTCTGGAGTTACTATTTCTAAATACATAGACAAATTTGTTTGTCATCCTGAACTTTTTTCAGGATCTTATTATTACTTAATTTTCGACAAAAAATACTGAAACAAGTTCAGCATTAGCTTCGGTTTATGCTTCAGCTAACATTTTCTCACCAGCTTCAATAGCTTCTTCGATTGTACCTTTAAGGTTAAATGCAGCTTCTGGTAAATGATCCAATTCACCATCCATAATCATTGTAAATGCTTTGATAGTATCTTTGATATCTACTAAACATCCAGGGATACCAGTAAATTGTTCTGCTACATGGAATGGCTGAGATAAGAAACGTTGAACACGACGTGCACGTCCCACTGCTAATTTATCTTCTTCAGATAATTCTTCCATACCAAGGATAGCAATAATATCTTGTAATTCTTTATAACGTTGCAATAGCTCTTTTACTCGTTGTGCACAATTATAATGCTCATCTCCTAAAATATCTGCAGAAAGAATTCTAGAAGTAGAATCTAAAGGATCTACTGCTGGATAAATACCAAGTTCTGCAATTTTACGAGATAATACCGTTGTTGCATCTAAGTGAGCAAATGTTGTTGCTGGTGCTGGATCGGTAAGGTCATCTGCAGGTACATAAACTGCTTGTACAGATGTAATCGATCCTTTCTTTGTAGAAGTAATACGTTCTTGCATTACACCCATTTCTGTTGCTAAAGTAGGTTGGTATCCTACGGCAGATGGCATACGTCCAAGTAATGCTGATACCTCAGAACCAGCCTGGGTAAAACGGAAAATATTATCTACGAAGAAAAGTACATCTTTTCCTTGTCCGTCTCCCGCTCCATCACGGAAATATTCTGCTATTGTAAGACCAGAAAGTGCAACACGTGCACGTGCTCCTGGTGGCTCATTCATTTGTCCAAATACGAAAGTAGCTTTAGATTCTTTCATCACTTCTTTATCCACTTTGGATAAATCCCATCCTCCACTTTCCATAGAATGCATGAAGTCATCACCATATTTGATAATCCCGGATTCAAGCATCTCACGAAGAAGGTCATTTCCTTCACGAGTTCTTTCTCCAACACCTGCAAATACAGAAAGACCACCATGACCTTTTGCTATATTGTTAATCAATTCCTGGATCAATACGGTTTTACCAACTCCGGCACCACCAAATAATCCAATCTTACCTCCTTTTGCATAAGGTTCAATAAGATCAATTACTTTAATCCCTGTAAATAAAACTTCTGTAGAAGTTGATAAATCTTCAAATTTTGGAGCGTTACGGTGAATAGGAAGACCAGCTTCACCAACTTTTGGAAGATCTCCTAAACCATCAATTGCATCTCCAATTACATTAAATAGACGTCCATATACATCTCCTCCAATTGGCATTTGGATAGGAGCTCCTGTTGCAACTACTTCCATCCCTCTGCTTAATCCATCACTGGAATCCATTGCAATAGTACGTACAGTATCTTCACCAATGTGAGACTGAACCTCTAACACTAGTTTGCTACCGTCTGTTCTGTTAATTTCTAACGAATCATAAATTTTTGGTAATTCAGTACCAGCAGCGAATTCTACATCGATAACCGGACCTACAATTTGAGATACTTTACCTGTAACTTTAGACATTATATAACTATTTAATGTTTAGTATTTAATTATAGTAAAAAAATCAGGTATTCAACTGTACTGAATACTAGCTTTTTTCAGGCTGCAAATATAGTCTTTTAAAATGAAAAAAATAACTCATTTTCTTTTGTTTTTTTAGAGGCATACTTTACTTCTTCTTTAAGCCTTAAAAACACTACTTTTTTAGTTGCTTTACAATGACTTTGAATTGTTTATGAATTAATTTTTACTTATATCTGGTTTACTTGTTTTTAAATAAACTAAACTTAATAGAGACGTATACCGTAGCATTGAGTTGTACTATTTCCGGTTTATCATTTTAATTTTGATCGAATATTTTAATAAATGCAGCTGTATATGAATTTTCAGTTTCAAGTATAGCATCTCATTATTTTCGATGTATTGAAAAAGGAATGTACTCAAAAACTACTTCAATAAACAGCATAAAAAAAACCACTTTGGAAGTATATGTCCAAAGTGGTTTTTTAAAAGAAAATTATATTATCTATTATTTTACTGCAACATTGCTGGCGAATAAAATGTTGGATAATCCACTGCCTTTACTAACGGTAAGTTCGAATTATATGTTGTATTTATTTCTTCAATAGCTTTATTAGCTAAGAATGCATATCCTCTTGCCGTAGGATGTACTCCGTCTAATGAAAAAGCACCTCCAAAAACCAAATTATCATTCAAGAAAAATTCATCAAATGGCACTCCATTTTCGCTTTCAGAAATTTGATCAAGAAGCATATTTGCATCTACAAACGCCAAACCTGCTTGTTGTACTGCCGAACTTATCACTGTATTAAAAGCTGTTGTTGCAGCAGCAATCTCTTGTTGCTCTGCTGGTATCAATACCCATTTATCTTCTAAAGGAACTGAAACCCCATTAATCAATTGTGGATTCCCTCCAACTGTTGTACCTATAAAAGAAGAACTTGGCAACACCAATAAATCTTCAGCTGTAGCTTGTCTATAATTTGGCAAACCTGTCAAACTAGTTAAACTTTCGTCTTCAATTGCTACTGCATTTTGTCCCTCTTTAAACTCGATTGTTCTAGCTTTTCTTTCTGCTTCATCAATTGCACCAAGACCTTCTGCATTTAACAATCCTGCATTATACAATGCATATGCCTGATTAACCGCCATAGCAGTAGCAGCATCCAAAGGAACTGGATTATATGGAACTGTAGTAAAGTGTGGTATCGAAGTTACGTTTGGAATATTAAATGCAACTCCTTTTGCTCCTCCAGAAGTTAACGTAGTTACTAACCCATTATATGCATTAGTAAACATGGTTTGATCAGTTATAGGGTCTGTACCATCTCCTCCTGATAAAGCGTATCCCAAAACATCATTATTTCCAATCCATAAAGAGAAAAATGTTGGGTTTTGCGCCATTGCATCTCCCAATACAGAAGCTGTAGCACTAGAAGCAATTCTTACAAAATAAGGATTTGCCAAGCTTGGCAATCCTGCAGCATTACCATATCCATCTGCTAATAGATGGAAACTTTTAGCTCCCGGAATACCCATATTATTAAATGGCCCAGACAGCACATTGGTAATTTCTGTTGTAGGTATTTCTGGAGTATTATCTCCTGGAGTAGTTCCTAATAATCGTGGTCCAGATTCGTTAGGAGGTTCTGGATTAGGGTCACTATAAAAATAAAATCGAGGATTCAAAGCTGGCATCCCACCTATTAATGCTCCTCCTATATTATCACTCATTAAGGGTTGTGTAAAGTCTCCTCCTCCCGCAAGAGCAAATTGGTTTGCTAAAATATTTGACATCGAATTTTCTTGCCCCGCAATAAATAATGCTCCATCAGTAAATCCTGCTGTCAAAGAATTTCCCAAAGAAACATATGTTGAAAAATCTGCTTCACCTGAAGTAATTACTACTTCTTGCATTGTTGTAGAAGCATCATCGTCTGAGTCACAGGAAATACATCCAAAAATTAGCAGAAGTATTAACCATTTATATTGAGTATTCATCTGTTCTTTTTTATTTGTTTTTACTTATCAGATTGAAAATCGTTATTATGTGTATGTGTTTAAAGCAACATATTTCACATAGCCTTTTTCATATCTAAATTTCTTTAATAGAATTCATTATTATTTTCTTACAAGTTGTTTATTGTTAACCCAATGTAGTACTGAGATCCTATAAACCCTGTTCCAAATGCAGTAAAATATTCATCTCCTCCTATATTTGTTGCTCCTGCCTTAAGTGTAGTTTTTAGTTTTGGAATTTTATAATTTATCTGTGCATCTATAACAGAAAAAGAAGGAATGTTTCCATCTCCAAAAGCAGCTTCCCAAAAATAGCTATCGCTCCATCTATAACTCGTATTAAATCCAAAATTCTTAAACACATTAGTATGTCCCAGAGTACCTTTCACTTTATGCTTAGGGGTATTAAAATTAGTTCTGAAATCAGGATCCTCATCTCTATCAAAATCTTGTTCTGTAAATGTATAGTTGACTCCTACATCAAAACCATGAATTTTGGTAGTAACACCTACGGTTGCTCCCAAGGATTTGATATCAACATCAGAGTTTGTATACGCCTGATACACCTCAAAATCTCTGTTATCTAATGCTGCTAACGCAGTCAAATCTCCACTTGCAATATCTGATACCTGACCATAATACGGAACAATAACATTTTGTGTAGAGATAAAATCTTTATACTGATTATAGTATCCACTTATATCTATTATAAATTTTTTGACCTTTCCTCTATATCCCACTTCAAATGCTGTGATTTTTTCTGGTTCTACGAGATTTGCACCAGAAGCTACTGGCGCTCCATTTTCTACGGAACTTGCAGAAAAAGAATTCTCATATGCTGATCTACCAGTTATAGTCACCGTATCAGATCCTATAATACCAACACCAGCTCCACTCACATCATCAAAAACCCTTACATCTCTATCCAAATTATCTTCTGCAGAACCTACCAATACTGCTCGCCCAACATTCAAACCAATATACAAATCCTGAGTAGTAGGATTTCTGAATCCAGTTTGTACAGAGGCACGAATATTATGATTTCTATCTTCTCCCACTGTATATCCTACAGATAATCTTGGAGAGAAATTACCATCAAATAACTGTGACTTATCATAACGTACAGATGCGGTAATCTTTAGTCTTTCATCGGCAAGTTTCTTTTGAGCTTGTGTATATATCCCAAATTCTGAATAACGAATAGGGCCATCAAAATCTGTAAAAATTGTTCCTGAAGAATTTAACTTATATTCTCTAAATGAACCCCCTACCTGTATATCAGCAAAATCTGAAGTAATATGACTAAAGTTATAATTAACATCCACATGTCTTAGTTGAGTAGCATCTTGAAATTTTGAACCTGTTGCCAAATCAGCATCATTAGTTACGGTCTCAAAAGCTTGTTGAAATTCTGGAGTACCTGGTAATATACGTCCTGTATCAGCGGTTTGTCTTGCCAAGGCGTGTGCTTGTTCTGGCAAAACTCCTGCCAGCGTCGCCTGTACAAAAGCTCCTGCATATTCTCCAAACCAAGTAGGGTCATCTTTCCATGATCGGTTGATATTTATCCCTGTAAAACGTGTGTCATATGAGTCTCCAGCACTTTCATCTGTCAAATATCCTCTTACAAAGAAATTGTTGTTTTTAAATTCTATTTTATGTTGTTGCAAGAAAAAATTACGAATTGAATACCTGTTAGCTCCTTGGTAAATTGTAGTTCCTCGACCTACTTTTCCATTATAAATTATTTCAAAATCATTAGCGAACGGTCTATAATGTAAAGCAGCATCAAACTTTATACTTTCTGCATTGTATGCATTTAAATCCTGTTCATCATATCCTGTTCTACTAACATTCTCATCTGGCAATAGATTTTCTGCTCCAGGAGGTAAAATCCCTCTACCCACAAGTAGTTCTCCAACACCTCTTATATTTACACTCACCTCATCACCATACACATTAAGACCATCATAATTAGGGTCTGATCGATCTGTAGCGGTATCTAAAACATTAACTGTATTTGTCGCAAACCAGTCTGTTCCTCGTAGATAAGAGAAATTCGCTTTTGCTGCAAATTTATCAGAAAACTTATGCGCGAGCCTAATTCCATAATCATAGAACTCATTATCTCCAGCGGCATCTTGTGAGGTAATTCCTCCTTTAAAATAAGCACTGATTCCTTGATGATCAAATGGATTTTTACTGGTCATAAATAGGATTCCGTTAAAAGCATTTGCACCATATAATGCAGATGATGCTCCTGGCAATAGTTCGACACTATTCACATCCAATTCTGTCATCCCTAAAAGATTTCCTAAAACAAAATTAAGAGCAGGAGATGTATTATCCATTCCATCTACTAATTGCACAAAACGAGTATTTGCAAAATCAGCAAAACCTCTGGTATTGATTGATTTAAAAGTTAAACTATTGGTATTAATATCAACTCCTTTTAAATTTTCCAGCCCATCATAGAAATCAACCGAGGTTGTATTTTTAATTTCTTTTATTCCAAATCGTTCTACACTTACGGGGGATTCGAATATACGTTCTGGTGTTCTTGAGGCAGAAACAATTACTTCATCAAGTTCGGTACCTTCTTTTAAAGTAATGACTAAATCGTCAACTGAAGAAGAAATATCAATTGAAGAAGATTCAAATCCAACAGTACTTACTACTATGGTAAAAGGCGGAGAATTTTCTACTGTTAAAGAAAAAAGCCCATCAAAATCGGTAACTGTGCCCACTCGAGCACCTTCTAATGCAATGTTAGCTCCTGGAATTGGTTGATTATTTTCATCAACTACTTTTCCTTTAATTGTTGTTTGTGCAGTAGCAATAACACCTACCATTAGCATTATCACTAATGTAATTTTTTTCATACCCCTGAGTTTTAATAGTTATGATAACAATATACGTTTTTTTAGTAATTTTTCAATAAAATAGCCAAAACTTTGTGTTTTTATGATAAAAAAAACTATTATTTAAATTTATTGATAATTGAAAACTTCATTTATCACAATTCTTTTTTTTAAACTTTTGTGGAAACAAAAAAGCCTGTCTGATAAAAATCAAACAGGCTTTATAAATTCTAAGAATTTTTTCCTTCCTATAGGTTGTTTATTATTAAACCTACATAGTATTGAGAACCAATAAATCCAGAACCAATAGCTGTAAAGTACTCTTCTCCTGTAATATTATTAGCTCCTATTTTTAATTTAGTTTTTAGTTTAGGAATAGCATAGTTAATCTGCGCATCAACAACGGTAAAAGAAGGGATCATTCCTGTTCCAAAATCAGATTCCCATAAATATTCATCACTCCATCTTCCACTCACATTGAAACCAAAATTCTTAAACAACTCATCTTTACCAAACGTTGCCTTTACTCTATGCTTAGCCGTATTAAAACCACTCACAAAATCAGGATCTTCATTTTGGTCAAAATCTTGCTCTGCAAAAGTATAATTCACGCCTAAATCAAAACCTTTTATTTCAGTTGTAACACCAGCAATGAAACCATACGAACTAATATCTACGTCAGAGTTAGTAGACGCTGTAAATATTTTTCTAGTTTGAATATTTGCAGCAGCGGTAGCAGCAGCAGCTTGTTCTGCTGGCGTACCATTTACTCTACCTACACCTGGAACTATTACGTTTTCATTAGCAATAAAATCCTCATATTGGTTATAGTATATACTACCATCTAAAATAACAGATCCAAATTGTGCTCTATACCCAACTTCGTACGCAGTAATCCTTTCTGGTTTTACAATATCAATATTTGCAGCAGTAGGATTTCCTTCAAGTACTGATCTAGCAGAGAATGAATTCTCATATGCATCTCTTCCTGTAATTTGGTTACCAGAAGGATCTTGTATAACATATCTATCAAGGTTATCTGGCGCAGAACCAAGTAAGGCATTTGCACCAATATCTAACCCAATATATAAATCTTGAGTAGTTGGATTTCTAAAACCTGTTTGTATTGACGCACGAAGATTACGATTTCTGTTCGCTCCTAAAGTATATCCCACAGAAAATCTCGGAGAAAAATTACCATCAAATAGTTGAGACTTATCATAACGTACAGAACCGGTAATTTTTAACCTGTCATCTAATAATTTCTTTTGAACTTGAGTATATACTCCAAATTCTGAATATTTAATAGGTCCGTTAGCATCTGTAAAAACAGTGCCAAAAGAATTTAGCTTATACTCTCTAACAGAACCACCTACTTGAATATCTGCAAAATCTTTAGTAATATGACTAAAATTATAGTTAGCATCTGCATGTCTAAATTGTGATTCATCTTTTACTCTAGATCCTTCTGTTAAATCAGGATTAGAGGTTACAGCATCAAAAGCTGTATTAAATTCAGGAGTTCCCGGAATTAAACGACCAGTTTCGGCAACTTGTCTTGCAGCTACATGTGCTTGTTCTTCTGATCCAGTAGCACCTAAAGCCGTAAGATAAGCTCCGGCATATTCTGCAAACCATTGATTATCGCCCTTCCATGCTCTGTTAACATTTATACCTGTAAAACGAATATCATATGAATCACCAGCATCTGAAGCAGTCACATATCCTCTTACAAAGAAATTATCGTTTTTGACTTCTAATTTATGTTGTTGTGAAAAGAAATTTCTTAATGATGTTCTATTAGCATCCTGAGTAACTGTAGTTCCTCTACCAAATCTTCCATTATAAATAATCTCAAGATCATTTGCGAACGGTCTATAATGTAACGCTGCGTCAAATTTTAAACTCTCTGCATCATTTCCGTTAAGGTCTGCTTCATTATAACCCTTTCTACTTACCAATGTATTTGGCAAAAGACTTGCTTGAGTAGGAGTTAAAAATCCGCCTTCCACTAATTGAGCACCAACTCTATCTAAAGTCTGAGCGACAACATCTCCATACACATTCACCCCATTATACCCAGGATCATTTTCTCTTGTTGAATTTGGATTAGATAAATCTTGTTTATCAGCAGCCAACCAATCAGTTCCTCTTAATATAGATAAATTCACTTTGGCAGCAAACTTATCTGAAAAAGCATGTGCCATTCTTACTCCATAATCATAAAACTCATTGTCTCCTGCTGCTTCTTGAGAAGTAAGACCACCTTTTGCATAAGCACTGATTCCTTGATGATCAAATGGACTTTTACTGTTCATAAAAAGTATCCCGTTAAATGCATTCGCACCATATAATGCTGAAGATGCACCAGGTAGTAATTCTACACTTTGCACATCCAATTCACTCATACCAATAAGGTTTCCTAACACAAAATTAAGTGCTGGCGCTGTATTATCAATACCATCAACTAATTGTACAAATCTTGTATTTGCAAAAGTTGCAAAACCTCTAGTATTAATTGATTTTAAGGTCAAACTATTAGTGTTAATATCCACGCCTTTTAAATTTTCAAGACCACCATAAAAATCTGCAGAAGCTGTATTCTTTATTTCTTTTACACCAAATCTCTCAATACTTACTGGTGATTCAAATAATCGTTCAGGAGCTCTAGATGCAGAGATAACTAATTCATCAAGAAAAGTTATTTCTGTTAACGTAATGGTTAAATCACCTGAGCCAGAAGTAACGACAACGGTACCAGTTTCAAAACCAACACTGCTGACTTCCAAGGTAAAAGGATACGCTTTACTGACAGTCAAAGAAAAATTTCCATCAAAATCTGAAATAGTCCCCTCTGTAGTACCTTTTAATGCAACACTAACTCCAGGAATAGGTTGATTGAATTCATCTACAACTTTACCGTTGATAACATTTTGCGCAGTACTAATGACTCCAACAAAAAGCATAAACACTAATATAATTGTTCTCATAAAATAGATTTATTAATCAAGTTAACTTTACTATGCATGCATAGTAAAAATATAAATTAAGGTCGCAAAATTAACCCTTTTTTATTAAAATCAAAGAAAAATATGTTTTTTATCGAAAAAAAACGCATTTAAACGATTTAAAAAGTTAACAAAACTATAATGAATTAAATTTTATAGGATTTAAAATTTTAAAAAAAATAATCATTTGGGTTTTTCTACTACTAATGTAAGTGCGCAAGAAAACATCTATTTCTTGTCATAAAAAAAGACCACCTTGAATAGGTGGTCTTTTTTGAAATTCTTTTTTATAATAGATATATTATTCTACTGTTACCGATTTTGCTAAATTTCTAGGTTGATCCACATTTTTACCAAGCATAACCGCTATATGATACGACAATAATTGTAGTGGTATGGTAGTAAGGAGCGGGGCCAAAAACTCTTCCGTTTCTGGTATCTCTATTACATGATCCGCTAATTCTTTTACAGTCACATCTCCTTCGGTAACTATACCTATGATTTTTCCTTTTCTGGATTTAATCTCCTGAATATTACTTACAACCTTGTCATAATGACCTTTTTTGGTTGCAATTACTACAACAGGCATTTGTTCATCAATTAATGCAATTGGTCCATGCTTCATTTCTGCAGCCGGATATCCTTCTGCATGTATATATGAAATCTCTTTTAACTTTAAGGCTCCTTCTAATGCTACCGGGAAATTAAATCCTCTACCTAAGTATAAGAAGTTCTTTGCATTCTTATAAGTATCTGCGATAAATTTAATATGGTCATTTGACTCTAAAGCTAACTTTACTTTTTCAGGAATTCTTTCTAATTCCTGTAAATAGTAATGAAAATCACTATTTGAAATTGTTCCTTTTCTTTCAGCTAGTTTTAGGGCTATCAAAGATAGAACGGTTATTTGTGTTGTGAATGCTTTTGTAGAAGCCACTCCGATTTCTGGTCCTGCATGTGTATATGCACCTGCATGAGTTTCTCTAGAAATAGAAGACCCCACAACATTACAAACTCCAAAAACAAAAGCTCCATTTTCTTTTGCTAATTTGATTGCAGCCATTGTATCAGCAGTTTCTCCACTCTGAGATATTGCTATCACCACATCATCCTGATGAATAACAGGATTTCTATATCTGAATTCTGAAGCATACTCTACTTCTACTGGTATACGAACCAATTCTTCAAAAATATATTCTGCAACCAAACCTGCGTGCCAAGAAGTACCACAAGCTATAATGATAATACGCTTAGCATTTAAAAGCTTAGCCAGGTTATCATCTATTCCTGCCATTTTTATAATTCCATCAGCCACCCGCATTCTACCTCTATAGGTATCACTTATAGCGTTAGGTTGCTCATAAATCTCTTTAAGCATGAAGTGATCATATCCACCCTTTTCTATCTGCTCCAGATTAATTTGCAGCTCCTGTAAATAAGGATCTACCAAACTATCATCTTTAATGTTTCTTACTTTTACTCCTTTATTTCTACGAACTATTGCCATTTCTCCATCTTCAAGATAAATAGCATTATTTGTGTATTCTATAAAAGGAGAAGCATCCGAAGCGATGAAAAATTCATCCTCACCCACTCCTATTGCTAACGGACTTCCTAATCTGGCAACAACAATCTCATCGGGTTTTTGTTTATCAAAAACAGCGATTGCGTATGCACCTACGGTTTGATTAAGTGCAATTTGAACCGCTTTACCTAATTTTACATTTTCTTTAGTTTTTACATCCTCGATAAGATTCACCAATACCTCGGTATCAGTCTCAGATGTAAACGAATACCCTCTATTTATTAATTCTTTCCTAAGGGCATCATAATTCTCGATTATACCATTATGTATAATCACCAAATTCCCAGAATTAGAATAGTGTGGATGAGAATTTACGTCGTTAGGCACTCCATGTGTAGCCCATCTTGTATGACCAATCCCTATATTTCCTTCTAAAGGAATCTCTTTTACTATTCGTTCTTCAAGATCTGCAACTTTGCCTTTGGTTTTAGACAATTTAATATCATTACCGTCATATAAAGCGATTCCTGCAGAATCGTATCCTCTATATTCTAATCTTTTTAATCCTTTTAAAACAATTGGATAGGCTTCTCTATGGCCTATGTACCCTACTATTCCGCACATGATTTAAGTTTTTTTGTTAGTTGTTTTTTGATGCTGTATAAAAAATATCCAGTTTTAAACGTTTAGACTCAGGAACACTTGCTCCATTTCCATAGAGAACTGTCCCTTCATGGGAAACTATTGACGAGGTGGGGATCACCTCATTATTAGTGATAGGGGTATCACCGATTGAACTTGTTATTATGTTTACATTTTGAGAAACTGATAATCCGAGTTTTACATTATCAAATTGATCATTCAGGACATTTAAGATATACTGTGTAATACGTATTCTATAAAACTCTCCATTACCATCTGAATCTCTACTAATTCGCCCTAAGTGATTTGTTCCAGAAACAATTGGAAAATCAGCAGTTATAGATGGGTCCACAAGATAGTCTACGAGCACTTCTCCCGTTTCTGTATTAAAAATAAAGATTCTTTCTGGTTCAGTAACTCCTGGCAAAACTTTATCTTGATTAATATAAAATTTAAGACTTGCATCGTTTATTAACCAATCTTGTCTTTTTAGAAAACTAAGCTCATTTTCTTCTTCTCCATTTTCATTAATAACATTACCCCCGAACAAATCTATCACTGCATATGATCCTGCACCTCCTTTTAGGTATAAATCAGCCTCTCCATTAGTCGAATCTTGGTTTTCAGGAAGTAATTCGTCTGCGATAGTCGGATCAAAATCGGTTTTTATAGAATTCATGATAATATTAGAAAAACCTAAGGCCAATTCTCCATCATCTCTAATTGCAGAACCATCATCTGCCGTAGTAGTCGTATCAAAACTATAATGTAATGTTAGCTGTGCTCCAGCAGTATTAAGGTATAATAGATTTCCTGTATCATTTACAGGTTCTGCCTTAATATAAATTCCTCTAAAGTAGTTTCGAAAATTATTCACATTACTTAATTCTATACTACCTTCTTTATCCAAAAACAATGTTTTAAACTGTGCTACAACCTCATCAGAAAACTTAACTCTTAGTCTTGGAGACACACGTTCACGGTTTTTTGTCACCGTACCATCAGCAGCAGTTGTTTCTGTTGTTAAAATAATCTCTTCTTCAGAAGGTACAAAAGCAGTATTAGTATGCAATAAAGTTCCTTCTACTTCTGGTCCAAAATTAGTCTCGATATCGTCAGAATAATACACTTGTCTATCATTAGAAGCTGGATCAAAATCTCTTAAAAAGTAATCTGATTTATAAATTGAAAGTCTAAATGGCGAATCTCCGTATATAGAATCCAGTCTATATGTAGTTGCCGTTTCAGTAACCGTTTCACTTATCGCAACTGACGTAGTCCCCGTAATAGTACTAGAATAGGGTAGACTAAAAACAACACTATCCAAGACCGCATTAGTTCCAAAACTTGGGCTAAATTGAGATGGTTGAACCTGGGATAAGATACTATATACCGATTGACCGTATACCGGATCGTTATATACTCCCAATATATTAGAATGAATTGCTCCTTGTAAATCACGAGGCAGGCTATTTGTACGTACTCTGTCAAATTTTCTACTAAACGCTACGGGAATCGCTGTATATTGATTGTCTTCAAAATTAACATCTCCTATAACCTCACTACCAACTGTATTAAAATCGTCATCACAAGACAAAAAGGTAGAAACAACAGCTACTATAACTGTAGTTCTAATTAAAATGTTCTTCAATTTCATAAATAATTTCATCGTTTTGCTTATACCAACACTTCCGTTTGATAGAAAGCTTCATAGGCATCTGCAAATTCATCTGGTTTTTTATATTCTAAAACTGGTTGGTCTATAGTCTTTAAGTGTTCTACAAGTTCTGCCGGAATTTCTTCAGACCCTACAATTATAGCATCAGAATTATCAACAGCCACCTTCATAAGATTACTATATGTTGGTTTTGCCAAATCACTTATTTTTTCTTCATCTATTCCGTCAAACTTCACTTTTTCCATCATTTTCATATCCAAGGTACCTTCGTATCCATGGTTATATACCGAAGTTACTATTTTACTATGACCAAAAAGAGGTTCATTAGCATAATAGTTTTTCAAGTATAGCGGTAGGAGTGAAGCAAGCCAACCGTGTACGTGAATTACATCTGGCGACCAGTTTAACTTTTTAACCGTTTCAATAACCCCTTTGGCAAAAAAGATTGCTCGTTCGTCATTATCAGGAAATAATTTTCCTTCTTCATCTGTTAAAGTTGCCTTCCTTTTAAAATAATCTTCATTATCAATAAAGTAAACCTGCATCCGCTCTTTTGGAATAGAAGCCACTTTAATGATAAGAGGCATATCTAAATCATTAATAACTAAATTCATACCCGAAAGTCTTATCACCTCATGCAACTGATGCCTTCTTTCATTAATATTACCATATCTAGGCATAAAAATTCTTATTTGACCCCCTTTGCTATTTACCATTCTTGGCGCTTCAAAAGACATAGATGAGATTTCAGTCTCTGGTAGGTAAGGTATTACTTCTGATGATACATACAATATCCTCTTATCTTTCATATAATCGATACTTTTATCGTCCTCCTTTTGGAATTAATTTTGCAAAATTACGAAAATTTATGCAGTCTGCCAGTAATATCTTATTTTTGCACGCCTTTAAGTTATACAACAATGCGGGTTCACAAAAAAAGACTAGATATACTAACCGATGTTGCAGCTTTTAATAAGCAGAAGAAAACCATTGGTTTTGTCCCTACTATGGGAGCATTACACAAAGGGCATCTTGCCCTGATAGAGAGAGCTCTCGAAGAAAATCAAAAAGTAATAGTTAGTATTTTTGTTAACCCTACACAGTTTAACACCTCTGAAGATTTAGTTAATTATCCCAGGACTTTGGATGAGGACATTAAACTTTTATCAGTTCTTTCTGAAGAAATAATTGTATTTGCTCCAACACCAAAAGAGGTCTATGGGGACGAAATGTTATCTATTAAATATGATTTTAAAGGATTGGAGCATGAAATGGAGGGCAAATTTAGACCTGGACATTTTGATGGAGTCGGAACAGTGTTAAAGCATTTTTTTAATATTATAACTCCGAACAAAGCATATTTTGGAGAAAAAGATTTTCAGCAACTACAGATTGTCAAAAAGTTAGTTGAAATTGAAAAAATGTCAGTGCAAATTATTGGATGCCCTATTTATAGGGAAGAAAGTGGATTAGCTCTGAGTTCCCGAAATAAGAGGTTAAACCAAAGACAACTCGATATATCTCCATTGATTTATTCTACTCTAAAACAAGTAAAAAAGGAGTTTGGCACAAAAAGTGTTTCCTATCTAAACAAATGGGTATCAGATCAATTCAAAAACAATAGTGAACTACAATTGGAATATTTCGAAATTGCTAAGGTATCTGATCTAAAATCCATAAAGCGAAAACAAAAAGACACAAAATACAGAGCTTTTATAGCTGTATTCGCAGGAGAAATAAGACTCATTGATAACATTGCCCTAAATTAAAAAATAACTAACTTTGTAACATGTTTGTACACGTAGTAAAATCAAAAATTCATCGCGTTAAAGTGACTGGCGCTGACCTCAATTACATCGGTAGTATAACTATTGATGAAGATCTAATGGATGCTGCTAATATTATTGAAGGAGAAAAAGTGCAGATCGTAAATAATAACAATGGTGAGCGTTTGGAAACATATGCTATTCCAGGCCCTAGAAATAGTGGTGAAATCACGCTGAATGGTGCTGCTGCACGAAAAGTAGCAAAAGGAGATGTCCTCATATTAATTACCTATGCTATGATGGATATTGAAGATGCTAAAAACTTCAAGCCGCAATTACTTTTTCCGAATGAGGAAAATAATTTATTAAAGTAAATAGTGAATCCTAAACTTATAAAGTTTCTTAAAATTATACTCCCATTAGCATTGGGAGTTTTTTTAATTTGGTATTCTATCTCTTCTGCTACACCTGAAGAAAGACAAAAAACACTTCAATATATTACTCAAGCTGATCCAAAATGGATTCTTTTATCCCTTATCATGGGAATTACATCTCATCTTTCAAGAGCGTATCGATGGAAATTTTTATTAGAACCTTTAGGATTCTCAATAAAAACATCAAACAGCTTTATGGCTGTTATGATAGGATATCTTGCAAATTTAGGAATTCCTAGATCTGGTGAAATTCTTCGTGGAGGTACTATTTCTACTTATGAAAATATCCCATTCAAGAAATCTTTTGGTACTATAATTTCTGAAAGAGTGATCGATTTGATTATGCTATTATTAATTATAGGAATCACATTACTTTTTCAATCAGAACATTTATTATCCTATTTAGAAGAAAAAATTGCAAGTCCATTCATTACTCTTGCTATTTTATTAGGTTTATTAATTGTTGGCATCGTTTTCCTTAGAATGATAAAAACTTCAGAAAACCCTTTACTAATTAAGCTGCGTAGTTTTGGTTATGGTCTTTTAGAAGGCATAAAAACAATATCAAAAATGAAGCAGAAAGGGGCTTTTGTATTTCATACATTTCTTATTTGGACACTTTATCTAGCCATGTTTTATGTGATTAAATTTACCGTCCCCGAAACAGCTTCATTAACAATCGGTCCTATATTAGCAACCTTTGTTGTTGGATCGTTGGCTATGTCTACTACTAATGGAGGTATTGGCGCATTTCCATTAGCAATTGCAGCAATTTTAATGCTTTTTGATATAGAAAAACCTGCCGGAGAAGCCTTTGGTTGGATATTATGGGGGTCTCAGACCGCAATAAATATAATTATCGGAGCGTTATCCTTTTTATTTCTCCCCATTTTAAACAGAGAGAAATAAGGAAATAATTTATATATTGTCCCTTGCTTAACCGTAATCTTAACATACTTATGAAAAAAAGTGTAACTCTTATTATAGCTTTTGTTTTTGTCGCTTCCAGTTATGGACAGGTAATTTATGAGTCTTTCAGATCAATAAAACTAGATCAAAGTAGAGAGTTAAAAATTCAACTTCCTCGTAATTACAAAAAAAATGAAGATAAAATATATCCTTTGATTATTGTATTGGACGGGGATTATCTATTTGAACCCGTTGCAGGTAATGTAGATTATTTTTCTTATTGGGAAGACATGCCCGAATCGATAGTAGTTGGTGTTAATCAAAGAAAGACTAGAGAAGACGATTGTAGGTATGATACTGCAGAGTTTCTACCAGAACTTAAAGGGGCAGAATTCTTTGAATTTATAGGTCAAGAACTTGTGCCTTATATCAATCAAAACTACCGTACCGCACAATTAAAAATAATTGTTGGCCATGATTATACAGCCAATTTCATTAATTATTTTCTATTTAAAGACAATCCTATTTTTCAAGGGTATATTTGTATAAGTCCAGAATTAGCTCCACCAATGGGTGAACGAATTAACAATACACTTTCTACAGCTGCGGATATCTGGTATTACCTTGCCACTGCAACCAATGATGCAGATAACATCAAACAAAGTGTAGTAGCTTTGGATGAACAATTATCTACGATAGAGAACCCTGAAATGAGTTATACATTTGATAATTTTGATGAATCCTCTCATTATACATTGGTAGGAAGAGCAATTCCAAAAGCTCTAGAAGGAATTTTTGAAATGTATCGTCCGATAAGCAAAAAAACGTATAAAGAAGTGCTCCTTACTTTAGAGTCCTCTCCTTATGATTATTTGGTAGACATATATAGAACTACAGAAAAGTTATATGGTATCAAACGAAAAATAAGAATAAACGATTTTATTGCCGTATCAACAGCTATAGAAAAAAATGAGAATTGGTCAGAATTAGAACCTCTAGGTAAATTAGCGATAAAAGAACACTCTGATTTGATGTTAGGACATTATTATCTAGGTATGTTTTATGAGCAAACAGGAGAGCCTAAAAAAGCAATGAGAGCATACGAAAGTGGTTTTCAGCTTGCAGAAGTTGCTTTTTTAACCAAAGATTATATGCTGGATAAAGTAAACAAAATCAAAGAAGATTTTGGTTGGTAAACTTTACCTCATACTAAGAATAAAAAGATCCTGTTTTCAGGGTCTTTTTTGTTTATAAGGTTATCAAAATAATAGTACTTTTACATTCTTATTGATCTTTTTTATGGCCAAAATCAAAACTGTTTTTTTCTGTCAGAACTGTGGAGCACAATATGCCAAATGGCAAGGACAATGTACATCATGTAAACAATGGAATACTATTGCCGAAGAAGTAGTTCAAAAAGCATCTGCAAGCGACTGGAAAAGTGCTAGTACTACTCCAAAGACAACCAAAATAGCTAAACCTTTAAGGATTTCAGAAATTAACACAAGTCAGGAAGCTCGTTATAACACTGATGACAGTGAACTTAATCGGGTACTTGGCGGAGGATTAGTTCCTGGTTCTTTAACATTATTAGGTGGCGAACCTGGAATAGGAAAAAGTACACTTTTATTACAAATCAGCCTTAAACTACCATATAAGACTCTATATGTATCAGGAGAAGAAAGTCAGCAGCAGATAAAAATGCGAGCAGAACGTATAACTTCAAAAACAGATAACTGCCTAATTCTTACTGAAACCAAAACTCAAAATATATTCAGGCAAATTGAAGAAACACAACCTGATATTGTGATTATAGATTCTATACAGACATTACATAGTGATTATATAGAAAGTAGTGCGGGAAGTATTTCACAGATAAGAGAATGCACTACAGAATTGATCAAGTTTGCTAAAGAAACTGCTACACCGGTATTACTAATCGGTCATATTACAAAAGACGGAAATATTGCAGGACCCAAAATACTGGAGCATATGGTAGATACTGTATTGCAATTTGAAGGGGATCGGAATCATGTGTATCGTATCCTAAGGGCTCTAAAAAACCGTTTTGGATCTACTTCAGAACTTGGTATATACGAAATGTTAGGAAGCGGGTTACGAGAAGTCTCTAACCCCAGTGAAATTCTAATTTCAAAAAAAGACGAAGAATTAAGTGGTACTGCTATAGCTTCTACAGTAGAAGGTATGCGACCTCTTATGATAGAAATACAAGCTTTGGTTAGCACAGCCGTATACGGCACACCTCAGCGCAGTGCAACAGGATATAATCTAAAACGTCTTAATATGATCCTGGCAGTCCTGGAAAAGCGAGCCGGTTTTAGATTAGGTGCAAAAGATGTATTCTTAAATATCACAGGAGGTATCTCAGTAGATGATCCTGCAATAGATCTTGCGGTTGTCGCCGCGATATTATCTTCTAGCGAAGATATCTCTATCGCCAAAGATTTTTGCTTTGCAGCAGAAGTTGGACTAGCAGGAGAAATACGCCCCGTAACCAAAGTTGAACAACGTATACAAGAAGCAGAGAAACTAGGTTTCTCTACTATTTTCGTATCCAAATACAATAAAATATCCTTACAAAACACTCAAATTCAAATTCAGATGGTTACCAAAATTGAAGATGTGGTTGAGTATTTGTTCGCTTAAGGTGCTGGATTAGGAGTATTCTCGTGTACAGCTTCAATTTCTTTTAGGACTGCATCAGAAAGCGTAAGATCAATACTACCAATATTTTCTTTTAACTGGTTCAAAGAAGTTGCTCCAATAATATTACTAGTGACAAATGGACGATCATTCACAAAGGCCAACGCCATTTGAGTTAGACTTAAACCATGTTGCTTTGCTATTTCATTATATGCACGAGTTGCTTTATAACTATTCTCATTCATATAACGATTATAATTAGGAAATAGATCTACTCTGGAGTTTTTAGGAATTTCTTCTAAATATTTTCCTGTAAGCATTCCAAAACCCAATGGAGAATATGGTAAATGTCCAATGTTTTCTCGATGAAGTGCTTCAGTCAGACCAATTTCGTCTTTTCGGTTTAATAAATTATAAGGATTCTGAACCGTAATTATTTTTGGCAGCCCTTTTCGAGCTTCTTCAACATAACGCATCACACCATAAGCGGTTTCATTTGAAATTCCAATCTGTCTTATTTTTCCTTCCTTAATAAAATCTTGAAGAAAACTTAGTATTTCTGCAAAATTATCATTCCATTGTTCTGAAGTATCATGTATATACCCTTTTACACCAAAGAAATTAGTATTTCGTTCTGGCCAATGTAATTGATATAAATCGATGTAATCTGTCTGTAATCTCTGAAGACTCTTATGTATTGCATCCTCTAATTCTACTTTTATAAACCCACCAGTTCTAATATGTTTTGCAAAATCACTTGGTCCGACAATTTTAGATGCAATAACAACATCATCTCGTTTGGCTCTTTTATTTAACCAAGTTCCGATAATTTTTTCTGTACTTCCTTGAGTCTCTTTTTTGGCTGGTACAGAATATAATTCTGCTGTGTCAATAAAATTAACCCCTTGGTCGATTGCGTAATCTAATTGTTGATGCCCTTCAATTTCTGTATTTTGTTCTCCCCAGGTCATACTACCCAGACATATTTTACTTACGTTGATGTCTGTTCCTGGTAATGTGGTGTATCTCATCTATTTATTTTGCTGTTTTTAGTGATCAGATGTACTTTTTTGACAATTTCACTCTGTGATAGTCGTTCTAGTTGATTATTGCTTTCAAAAGTAGAAACTCTTCTATTAAACTAATGTAAAAATTATCATAATAAATCAGTCAACCATAGATTTCGTCAATATCCTTTCGCTTTTTAAATGTGAAATATATCTACATACAATAGGGGTTTCATCAACAATTACTATACTTCTAAAAAAACCAACTTACCTTTAAACACTTAACAAACAGCTCTTTGTGTTTTAGTTTGTCTTATGGAATGATTATTTCTAAATATACTATAATGTATAATTAAATGAATTGAATAGATGAAAAAGATACCTATGATCGCCTTATTATGTGCTATTGTATTTTCGATGCAAAACGTTTCTGCACAACAATCTCAAGAAGTTCTTCCTCTTGATCCAAATGAAGTAGTAGAAGTTCAGGATAACTACCAACCTCTTAAAGTTGACAAGCTTTCTGAAATTATTAAAGCTGCCGTAGAAAAGGATTTTCCCGGAGCTAGTATTGCAGAAGCATATACCGATAAAATTGGAAACTACAAATTAGTTTTAGCCATGGGTAATGATTCTAAAACTGTGTATACGAATGCCAGGGGAGAATGGTTTGATCCAGAAAAATAAGGTTATCACTGACTGCACCTTATTTTAACCAGAAAAAGAGCTTCTAGACAGAAGCTCTTTTTTTTTGCTATACATCTAAAAAATAGATAGTAAACCTTAAGACAAGCCTTAATCCTCAATCTAAAGTTCTGGATATAGAACCAGATCCCACTCTACAGTGGGATAAGTTCAACTTACTATTTTGAATTTTCCGCCACTGCGGATTTTCAAAACAGAGTTTCACATAATTGAAACGGAAGCGACTACCCCTTGCCGCATCCGTTTCACACAACTAACCAACCTAAAATTAATTCCTCCAACATCCATCAAATTTCTTTTAGGAATAAACTTCTATATGCTTTATTCTATACCTTAATGTTACATTCCTCCCTTTTATTTTACTTCTTTTGATTTCTGATTCCAATTTTGACTTCTAGATTAAAACATATTATTGTTTATTGGTTTACTCAAAAATACAGGAGATCTCTATTTTATGAAATACAGATTGAGGGAAAGCTTAGTTTGACGTATTATTCTGCTAATACAATATTTGCTTTCTGTATATAATGATCAATTAGGTAAGCAGCAAGATTAGTATTTTTTTGTGCTCTGTCCAGTATCCAAGCATCAGAACTCACCACAATATGTTTTGAATTTGCCAATTCTTTATCTGGATTATTAACCAAATCTATTGTCCAGGGAAAATGGTAGTGTTCTGCTAATTCTCGAAGTGTTGTTTTTAGTTTTCCGCTATTAGAAACCGGTGCATCAAAATACCAATGTACTAAATTGACTCCTAGCTTATGAAGTGTATTTCCTATGATTAGAATCGCTTCTTCTGTTTTTTGGACTCGTTTGTATGTCCCATGAACGCTAGATACATCTCGATAATATCCATCAAGACCTTTAAAAATGTATGCTCCAGACAAAGCACTTTCGAGAATAATTAATAGATTAAATCCGTCTATTGCTATGGTTTGTCCTTTTAACATTTTTGGCAGTATCATACGTTCTTTGCGAATCGCGATTTGCTGCTCACTACAACTCATACCATGCAAAGCCTTTTGCTGTCTGGCATTAAGTTTATAGCGATTTCCTACCAATTGTACAGATGATTTTTCTGCAAAGCCACGAGAAAGGAGGTACAGCATATCTTTTGCTGCTTCTTTTAATTTTTTCTGCATTGACATCACCCCAAACAGGCGATCATCGCTGGCTTCTCTTCCTCTATTGCGGGTAGTCATTTAAATTTACTTTGATAAAACGGTAATGTATATAAACAAAAAAAGCGCTCTTAGCGCTACTCTTATGATGTTGGTAATATTTCTATTACTTTACCATAAACATTTTTGGTCCACCCATTAAGGCGTCCTCGGTTATTACCGATTAGTAATCCTCGTTTTGCATTTTTTCCTTTGACTAAATGCGTAAAACAGTTACCTCTTACTTTACAAAAAACAATATCTCCTGCTTCACAATCTTCCCAGTTTACGGGTTCAAGAACAACAGGTTGTTTTGATTTTAGAATGGGTAACATAGAATTACCGGGTTCTTTGGAGACAACCGTCTCTCCATTCAATAGTTTTTGAATTTTCCAATTCATCATACATAGTTTTAAAAATTAAACTTCAATGTCAATCGAATTTCTAATTGACATAATTCAAGAACTATGGAGTATGGTATTACAAAGAACGTGTACTATTTGTACGGTGTAAAAGTAAACATTTAATTTGAATTTGGCAGAACCAGTCTTTTTTTGGCATATACACATGGTTTTGCAAAATATTATATCAACACTATTTATACTTGTCATCCCAGACTTGATCTGGGATCTGCTTTGGAGCACTTTATTATGGATTCCGGTCTACACCGGAATGACAGGTCTACGATTCATAGTATAAATTCAGCATCAAATTATAGGTTTCAGCCTTTAGTTTATCTAGGCACTTCGACTACGCTCAGTGCACAGCACTGTTAAAAAGCTGGAATGACGGCATAAAAATAGACCTGTCAGGTTTTTAAAACCTATAAGTATTCATTATAAACAACTTATAAATATTTGTTTTTCAAATAGTTATGTTTTTATCATTTTTAAAAGGTTAAACATAGGTGAAACAAAAGTCATTTTTCTCTGGAGTCTACCTATATGGAGTTCTTTAAAAACATCAATAAGATAGTTAATTTTTTCATCTTTCTAAACCGTTTATCAAAAACAACCTTTATTGATTTCTATCTGACAACTCTATAATAAGTTGTTTTTGATAAACTAAATTCATTGTAAACATGTTCCCTATTCTCACCAGGGTTAACTTTTAAATACGCTCTGATCTCTATTGCTTTTTGTACAGATTCATTTTTTGGTAGTTTTTATTTTTTTGATCACTTAACCATTTCTCTCTGGCAAGATATCTGGGGAGCGTATTTATTTCATATTTGGTAACCATGTGTTTCAAAACCATAAGTATCTTTACAATCATCTTTCATAGTAATATCTTCTTTAATATACAATGTACTAAAAATATAAGACTGATAACTTACTCAGACTGTAATTAAACATCTTGTATAATCCACTGTTCGCCATAATGATTAGAAGACCTGAGTTGGTTTCTAACATCTTCATTGGCTAATTCTTATAGTTATTCAATTGGTATATTAGGATCTATATTATTATATCAATAGTAATTTTTAAAAATCGTTTTACACTAATCCTTTTCTTATAGAAAACTACATAGTAAACAAGTAATCAAATTATCTCTTTTATAGACGTTTTTTATTTTTTATATAGAGTGAAAAAACATCCCATTTTTCTCCAAATGTGTTATTTACCACAAATCCTTCTTCCTTCTTTATCTCATAAACCTAGTGACTTTAGGAACTAACAAAGGAATTACGGAAATCCGTAAGCTACTGTTTTATCACTAAGCAATTTCTTTCAAAAGTGCGGTAAAACCGTAATGATTTTTAGATTTTATATCTTAATTTTACCTCTCAAATATTGTTAAATAAGCTATACTTTAATTTGATGCAAATTGTAATAAAATCATATTAGTAAACCATGACTAAATTCTATATTTAAGATAATTAATCTTAAATATTTAGTTATGAAAGTTGTTTGTTATTTTTTAATTATTGTTTGTATTTCTGCCGGATTCGTTAGTTGTGAAGCAGAATCTGTAGAAAATGAAATTTCAAATCTGGAGATAGTTCAAATAGATAAAGAAGATGCAGGAGCAATTGGAGATCGAGACGGGGATTGAAAAGAATAAAGTAAGATCATTATTATTTTCTATTGGAATCATAATTTTTGTAGGGATAACATTTACGATTCCCTTTTTACAGGTGTTTTTCCCCGTGAAAAGTAAATCTGTAATTAATGCAATGGAAGCATATGATAAAATAGACAATACTAAACTGGAAGCGGAAGAGAAACTAAAATCTTTTGTCTATGATTATCAATCTAACAAGATAAATGGTCAGGAATTTAAAACAGAAATTGATAAATACATACCTCTGATTCAAAATTTGGAGTACAAATCAGAGGTTTTGTTTTCTGATTTACAAAAAGCAAAAGCAAATGATAAAGTTTTTGGTTTTAGAACATCAAAAGTGTTTTTTGCTAATTTAGGAATGCCTGTTGTTTCTGTTTTTTTAGGCTTTTTTCTTATATTTCTTTTTTACAAAGAACAAGATTTCTTTTTTAGAAAAATTATTTTAGCATTTGGCTTTGTTGGAATTATTACAGGCTTGTTTTATGTTATTTGGGTGTTTTACCCTAAAGGAGATTTGCCTGAAACTACTTATATAATAATGCAGTTGTTTTTTGCCATTTTAGGAGCATTAGTGGCATTCATAATAGGAAAATATTTCTTCGCTTTATCCCAAATAAATCTAAAACTAAAAATTCAAGATTTATTAAGCTTTATCACGAATGATGTGAAAAGGAAATATATTAGTAAACAAGACCGTTCAGAGTTTATTAATGATTATTTAGGAGAGATCGAAAAATTATCTAAGAAATGAGGAAGTATCAGGATGGGAAAAATATCTTAAAAAAAGATGCTGTAGGCTTGTCTTTTGTAAAGAAAAAACTTAAACAAGAAATTGATAGAGATATTGAAGAGTGTTTAAAGAAACAACAAAAAGAAATAGATCAGATTGTAGACGATTTATACCATATTGTTAAATCTAAATTCAAATCAATTCCAGACTTCCAAATCTTTGTTTTGAAAAATATTGAACTAAAATCAGTTTCTTAATCAATTTAACCCTTTAAAATTCTTTACGAGCTTTAGAACCTCAGCAGTTGCATTCTTTTCAATAATGTTAGAGAAAACCTTTATTTTCATAAGTTCATCTTCATGATTAGCGCAAAATAATGCCAACTCTTCCAAATCTCGAAAGTGAAGCTCTTTATCAATTCTCTTCCTTTTTACCTCTTTCATTTTTTCGTTATCCAAAAACATTTCTCCAATATCCCTAAGTAACCACAATGGATTAATTTCGTCAAATGTTTCAAGTATGCCATGGGTAATTTTATCTCCAGCATTTCTCTTATCTTTTATAATATCACTTATAGTCTGAGCAGAAACCTTGATCTTAAAAGCAAATTCTTTCTGATTAAGACCATAGTAATCCATTATTTGTTTGATTTTTTCTTTCATTTACAAGATTTTAGCTTAAAAAAATTAAACTTTTGCTTATTAATAAGCTATAATTTTATTATATTTGTCTGAATCTAACAAAGATATGAAGTATATCAATACTTCAATAGAAAGGAATTAAATAAGTGGAAATTTCCACAGTTAAAATTAAATTAAATATTTTGAGACCTAAAGGCAGAAAAAAAGTAGAAGCCTGGTTAATTAAAAACAAAAAAGTTCTAAAAGTTCTCTCTTTAGAGCGGGAACTTGGTATCCAAAGAGGCTCTATTCAAAAGTTTTTAAAATATGACCGCAAATTAGATGATTCCATAATTAAAGCATTAGAGGAATATATAAAAGGAATGTGTTAAGTAGTTTAAAGACCAGTATTACATAGCTCCCAATGGAAATAGATGTGATACAAAACTTCATTAAACCCTAGACCAATATCATGAAAAACTGGTACTATAATAAACATCATAAAAAGTTTATTTGTCATATCGTACAATATCTTCATATGGATATAGAAGATTTTGAAGAACGCTTGGAACAAGGTGGTTGTTATGAACAAACAATTAATGCTTGGATGTTAAAATTGTACAATAAAGGAGTTACTTCTGAAGATGCAATTCAAATCATTTATCGAGCTAGAATTTTTATGATCACAAGAAATAAAATACACCTTAATTCAATTGAGAATTCTAGGTATTGAAGATACTGTCATTAATCAATTATGTATAGGAAAACAAATTTCAAGTTGAGTTTTGTATAGCTCCCAGAAGATATCAGGTACTTCATTTAAATTAAATATACACCCCAATGTAATGAGGTACCATGATGTCTTTGCTAAAATGACACATACAAAATACTCTACTCCAGGTAACATTTTTATTTTTTAAGACATACATAGTATCAACCATCAACAAATAACGAACAACCAATACATATGATCACCTATCAGGAAAAAATAGTACAACATATTATCAGGCAATTTGATGGGATGTCCAAAATAGAAGTATATGACATCTTACAAAAAATTGAGACTTTACTATTTGAGCATGAATCCCCATTAGAATTCAAAGCAATAGAAAAAACACTAGAAAAACAGTCCATAAAAAACATACTGCCTTTAGGCAGCAGTGCATATTGTTATTTAGTAGATCATAGCCCGTATCTCGATCTATATAAAATCAAATCATTAATTCCTGACTTTTTAGGAGGGGAGAAACTGTATTTTACCATTCCGGGACAATACGAGTTTATTCATTATGACAACAAAAATATCGAAGAAACTTTTTCTAATATGCACATGGGGTCTGCAGTATCAAATTTTTTAAAATATAATCATGCAAAAAAACGAAACCCTAAAACCAAACGGTTCTTGCTATTGGAGTTGTTTGACAAGATTGACCCAGGATAATTTTGCGTACTACCCCCCCGATTTCAAATCTACAATGTTTAATTCGCCCCTTCTTACTTATGTCTATTGGCAATCACATTTTAAAACTCAATTAGTATCTAACCCTTTTATTCACAAGCTATGAATGCTGCACTAAAACAAAT
>NZ_VLNR01000083.1 GCF_007489275.1 Aquimarina algiphila | reverse complement strand
CAAGTTATTTAATACACACACTTTTGGGGGTGGGTCAATTTAAACAAGAATAGGTGGGTCAGTTTAAATAGGATTTACTGGGTCAATATAATAGGAATAGGTGGGTCAGTTTGGCAAGAATTTCCAGTTATAACACTAATTGGTGAAAAATCATTATGAATATTATTATTAAACATATAGAATTGATAAAACAGATTGATCAATCTGTTCGGTTGCAAACTACAGGTTCACCAGAAGGTTTTGCATGTCAATTAGGGATTTCAAAAGCTAAATTATATAGAGTTATAGAGATGATGAAAACATTGGATGCACCAATTGTATATGATCCAACTATAGAAAGTTTTATATATGCCAAGACTGTAGCATTTATATTTGGGTTTTATAAAGAAAATTGAATTTAAAATTACCTTAAAACTTGAGTTAAATTCATAATTTAGCGTTTATGATACGCCAAAATATTAAAGTCGCTGTTGATGCTGTAGTCTTTGGATATAAAGATAGAAAACTTAATGTCCTGTTGATAAAAAGGAATATAGAACCTTATAAAAATTCTTGGGCGTTACCAGGAGGTCTGGTCTTAGAAGATGAAAACCTGGAACAAGCTGTAGAACGAGAGTTGAAAGAAGAGACTAATGTGACTATAGACTATTTGGAGCAATTGTATTCATTTGGCAACCTGGGTCGTGATCCAAGAAATAGAGTGGTAAGCATTACCTATTTTGCTTTGGTAAAACCAGAACATCATAAGATAAAAGCAGACACAGACGCAAAAGATGTTGCTTGGTTTAATGTACAAGAACTTCCAGAGTTAGCTTTTGATCATCAAATTATATTTGATAAGGCCAAAGAAAGACTTCAAAACAAATTAACTTATGAGCCTATTGGTTTTGATCTATTAGAAAACAAGTTTTTGTTTTCTGATTTAGAAAAACTGTACATGACAATCTTAGAAAAACAGATTGATCGCAGGAATTTTAGAAAAAAAATACTGGGCTTTGGTATTCTGGAAGAACTTGAGGAAAAGGTTTCTGAAGGGCGAGGTAGACCGGCTAACCTTTTTAAATTCAACAAAAAGCAGTATTTTAAATTAAAAGATGAAGGCTTCTTCTTTGATATTAAATAACTTTTAGATGTTATTCTCGCATATTCGAAACCTCTTCTGAATATATAATTTATTTTTTATTGTAATTTTTACGCAAAATACTTGGTGGATTAATTTTTCTATTTTAAATTTGCGTAAAAATAACACAATTATGAGATATTTGCATTTAGATCCATCATTTACACCATATGGTAAATCAATAGAATTTGAAGCTTTTGTCTTTAATGGGGGTGAACCGCATATAAAGATTTTGGAACAGAATATTGAAGATAGCGTTACGATAACACATCGTATAAATTCTTTTAATGATCTGGGATTATTAATGATTGCAACAGATGCTTTACGTAGAATGGGTATAAAAGTGATTAATGTATGTATTCCATATTTTCCAGCTGCACGACAAGATAGGGTTATGGTCTCTGGTGAATCATTAAGTGTAAAGGTGTATGCCGATATCATTAATGCTCAACAATATGATCAGGTAACCGTTTTTGATCCACATTCTGAGGTGACTCCTGCACTATTAGATAATGTGAAAGTTATTGAGAACTATGAATTTGTGAAACAATGTTTAAAGCATATAAAAGAAGAAGTAATATTAGTTTCTCCAGACGGTGGTGCTTTAAAAAAGATTTATAAGGTCTCGGAGTTTTTAGGTGGAGTTGAAGTGATAGAATGTTCTAAGAAACGAGATGTAAAAACAGGTCAACTATCGGGATTTAGAGTCTATGAGGAAGATTTAAAAGGAAAGCATTGTGTTATTGTAGATGATATTTGTGATGGTGGAGGTACGTTCTTGGGGTTAGCAAAAGCTTTACAAGAAAAAAATGCAGGTACATTAAGTCTAATTATTAGCCATGGAATTTTTAGTAAAGGTATAGAAGAATTGAGTCAATGTTTTGAAACTATATTCACTACTAATTCTTTTAGAGATATTGAGGAAGAAGGAGTGGTGCAAATTCCCGTTTTAAGATAAAAGTAATCCAATAATAAATAGTTTAGAAGAATTGATTAATGAGGTAAAGAAAAGTTTAAAATGAGATATACATTACAAAATATACAAGAACAATTTAATAAAGGGAAAAGTATAAAGTACTTATTCTTTTGGGGCATACACCTAATAAAGATGGAAGCATTGGTAAAAGTTGTTTTAGTCAATGGTGGTCTTCAGCATTTACAGTCGATACTATACGGTATAAAACAGCAGAGCACTGGATGATGGCTGAAAAAGCAAGATTATTTGATGATTCAATAATTTTAGAAGAGATTATTAAATCTTCAAATCCTATGGAAGCAAAACAATTAGGAAGAAAAGTAAAAAATTTTGATCCTGTAGTTTGGAATAAGCATAAATACGAAATCGTAAAGAAAGGAAACCTTCATAAGTTTTCATAACATAAGGATCAGTTAGAGTTCCTTTTAAATACAAAGAAAAGAGTGCTTGTAGAAGCAAGTCCGAGAGATCGAATATGGGGTATAGGAATGGGACAAAGCAATGAAAAAGCACAAAATCCTAACCTATGGAGAGGACAAAATTTATTAGGTTTTGCCTTAATGGAAGTGAGAGATGAATTAGGGGTCTAAGCTTTTTAAAAATTAATAAAATGAAATTACAATTAGAAAAATATAAAGAACAGAAAAAAGAGTGGCCTCAACAAGGATATCATATTATGGCACAATATGATGATGAAAAAATTGTCGTATATCAATCATATCGACCAGAAATAGGAAATTTTGCTGTGCAAAATCAATTTTTTGGAGGAGCATTTAGTTTTGAAAGAATGACCTGGATCAAACCTAATTTTTTATGGATGATGTATAGAAATGGCTGGGGAACAAAAGAAGGGCAAGAAGTGGTACTAGCAATACATCTTAAGAGACAAGCTTTTGAGAATTATTTAAAAAATGCAGTGTATTCCTCGTTCAAACCAACGTTGTATTCGTCATATGAGGTATGGCAGAAAAATGTACAGAATTCAAATGTAAGATTACAATGGGATCCTGATCATGACCCTTATGGAGCAAAACAAGAACGTAGAGCAATTCAAATTGGTTTACGAAAAGAATTTGTGAAATCATATGCCAAAGATGATATTTTGGAAATTGAAGATATTTCTGAATTTGTGGTAGAACAATACAAATTGGTAACATCACAAAATCTAGAAGATTTAGTGACTCCAAAAGAAAAACCATTGACTTTTGAAGATGATGAATTGAATGGGTATTTAATGTTAAAATGAAAACGATAAAATATATAAAAGGAGATGCTACTGTACCTCAGGCAAAAGGAATTAAGATTATTGTACATGTGTGTAATAACCTTGGTGGTTGGGGAAAAGGTTTTGTTCTAGCGATCTCTAAAAGATGGTCAGAACCAGAAAAATCCTATAGAGAATGGCATAGAAATAGAGCAAAAAATGATTTTGAACTAGGAGCAGTTCAAATAATAAAAGTCTCTGATTATCTACATGTCGGAAATATGATTGCACAACAAGGAATGAAGACGGGAAGTAAAGGAGTCCCTATTCGTTATGAGGCAGTTCAAAAGTGTTTGGAAAAGGTGGGTTTGGAAGCTCAAAAACTTAATGCTAGCATTCACATGCCAAGAATTGGTTGCGGTCTTGCGGGAGGAAAATGGGATAAAATAGAACCAATAATTATAGATACATTAATACAAAAAAATATAGATGTTTTTGTGTATGATTTTGAATAGCAATGAAACTAAAAGTAATCCAAACCGATATTACAACCATAAACGTTGATGCAATTGTAAACGCTGCCAATACTTCTTTATTAGGAGGAAGTGGAGTAGATGGAGCTATTCATAGAAAAGGAGGACCGCAGATTCTGGAAGAATGTAAAAGAGTAATTGCCAAACAAGGAAAATGTAAAGTAGGTGAAGCAGTCATAACAACAGCAGGAAACTTACCTGCTCATTATGTAATTCATACGGTAGGTCCAGTTTGGAATCAAGGAGGAAAAGAAAAACAAAAATTATTAGCAAATTGTTATATCAATGCTATGCAATTAGCACTGAATAATGGAGTTAAAACTATTGCATTTCCTAATATTAGTACAGGGATTTATAGGTTTCCTAAAGAAATTGCCGCTGAGATAGCTATAAATGCTATCCAACAATTCGTCACTCAGGAGACAATCAAGGAAGTATATTTTGTTTGTTTTGACATAGAAAATTTTGAGCTATACACTAATCAATTAGTAAAATGAAAAAGATAAAATATGCAACACTTTTTGGTGGAGCAGGAAAAAATAAAGAGAGTAAAGAATATAAAGAAACTATTTTGATAGGTTCTTTACTAAGCAGGAATGGGTATGTAGTAAAGAATGGTGGATATGGTGGAATGATGGAAGCGGTGTCTAATGGAGTTGTTATAGAAGGAGGAAAAGTAATCGGTATAACATGTAAACAAGTAGGTTCAGAAAAAGGAAACGAATTCTTATCAGAAACGATTGTTACCAAAAAACTATATCAACGATTAGAATTATTAATACAGGATACAAATTTGTTTATAGTACAAA
Organism: Aquimarina algiphila; assembly: GCF_007489275.1. GTDB lineage: Bacteria > Bacteroidota > Bacteroidia > Flavobacteriales > Flavobacteriaceae > Aquimarina > Aquimarina algiphila. The sequence goes on along the minus strand of NZ_VLNR01000083.1, from coordinate 23,290 downwards.
AAGGAGGAATAGGCACCTTGTCTGAGGTATTCTTAACACTAGATATTATTCGCAAAGATAAATCTATACATAGACCTGAGGTCTTTTTTATAGGAGATGTTTGGAATGATATTATAGGAGTATTGAAGTCAACTGTTATTCCAGAATATGAACATAACTTGTTTAAAGTAGTGAGAGATGGTGAAGAATTAGAAAAAAATATTAAAAAAAATGAAAACAAATCATAAACATATAAGTAAATTTTTAAGTCTTATTCTTAGACATAACCCAGGTAAGATTAAACTACATTTGGATGAAAATGGTTGGGCAGACGTGAGTGAATTGCTAAGTAAAGCAAAAAGGCATCAACCCAGTTTGGATATGAAACTTTTAAAAGAGATCGTTGAAACCAATGATAAGAAACGGTTTGCTTTTAATGAGGGTGAAACTAGGATACGTGCTAATCAAGGTCACTCTATTCAAATAGATTTAGAATACAAACCCGTTCGACCTCCAGAGTTTCTATATCATGGCACAGTAGCAAAATTTATGGATGCCATTCGAGAAAAAGGACTGCTTAAGATGAGCAGACATCATGTGCATCTAAGTGAAGAACGAGAAACAGCAACAAATGTGGGGTCAAGGAGAGGAAAGCCCATTATACTCACTGTTCGATCAGGAGAAATGTATACAAACGGTATTGAGTTTTTTCAATCTGATAATGGAGTTTGGTTAACAGATACTGTGGCACCAGAATATATTGAGTTTAAATGATAATGTGATGAAAAAAATTGAACTACATCCAGAAGTATTTCTTGTCAAAAATTTCCTTTCTAAAGAAATGTGTTCTCATTTTATTGAAAAAGGAGAACAAGTCTCATTCGAAGAAGCAAAAGTAAATATTGATGGTAGACAGGTGATGGTAAAAGGAATTCGTAATAATAAGCGTATCCTATTTAAGGATGAATTACTTGCTCAAAAGATATGGTTGCAAGTGCAACCATTTGTAGAAGAAGATTTTGGGAAATATAAAGCCATTGGTCTCAATGAGATGTTTAGAATTTATAAATATGATATTGGACAGCGGTTCAAGATGCATCGAGATGGTAGTTATAATAGAAATGAAAAAGAATGTAGCTTTTTCTCATTTTTGATATACCTTAATGATAACTTCGAAGGAGGTGAAACTTATTTTGAAAAAGGGATGACTATTGAACCAAAACAGGGTGATGCATTATTATTTCATCATCCTTTACGGCATGAAGGAAAACCAATTATATCAGGAACAAAATATGTCTTAAGAACAGATATAATGTATCAATTATCATGAAAAGAACACTCGTTATAGGCGATATACATGGTGGGTATAAGGCATTACTTCAAGTGTTAGAAAGCGCTAAAGTAACGTCAAATGATACTTTAATCTTTCTGGGAGATTATGTAGATGGATGGAGTGAGTCGGCAGAAACTATTGAAAAACTAATAGAATTGTCAATATCTAATACTTGTGTTTTTATAAGAGGGAATCATGACCTCTGGTGTGGTTTATGGTTGGAGAAAGGAGTAACTAATCCAATATGGTTGGAACATGGAGGTAAAGAAACCATAAACAGCTATATCCAATCAGGATATTTATCAAAGAATACGCATAAAAAGTTTTTTGAGACACTACACAATTATTATATAGACGAAAAAGAAAGGTTGTTTTTACATGCAGGATTTACTTCTATGCATGGAGCAGGTAATGAAGAGTATGAGTCAAATTATTATTGGGATAGAACCTTGTGGGAAGCAGCATTATTAGCAGATAAAGTTGAAGAAAAAACTTTAGAAGATATACTAACTAAGCCCAAAAGGTTTAATTACTACAAAGAAATATATATAGGCCACACACCTACAACAAATTATAATAAAGACACACCAATAAAAGCACATAACGTATGGAATATTGATACAGGAGCTGCTTTTAAGGGGAAACTAACCATTTTGGATATTGATACCAAAGAATTTTGGCAGAGTGAACCCTTACCATATTTGTATCCCGATGAAAGAGGACGAAACTAAATCTCTTTTATTTTAACTGAAAACAGGGTGGTTTTTATTAAAAATAGTGACGATTTTTATCCTTTAAAATAAATAAGGATGACGATTGTTAGATTTCCATTGAGATATAGAATTAAAAGTGAAGTAAGGATAGTTTTACTTTTAGCATGGTGCATCTTCTTGTCTAATACGATCAATGCTCAAAACATGAATGACTTTGTAGAGAACAGGTCCTTTTTAATAACAGAGAAACCCCAGAAAGTATATAAAAGTTATTATAAAGATGGTCAGCCTTATCAAGGGTATTTCTCAAAGGGGAATATAGAATTTCCCAGAGTTGATTATTATGAGAATGGAGTTATAAAATTTCAGTATTCCTTAGATGTTTACCAAATGGCATTAGGAGCAGATACATTTGATGAATCGCAAGAGGTTGAGGAATATCAGATGAATGAAGAAGAGTATGATGAGTACCTAAAGAATAAATATAAACCAAGATTGAATATCAAATCGGTTTATGAAAATGGTAAAATAATAGATGGATATGAGTATGAAGAAGTGTCCTCTACTATCTTTTCTAAGAAAATCGAAAATAAAAAAATTACAGAATTGCATATTGATGTATTTGCAATGCATTATTATCAGCGCACTTCTATGATACTAAAGGGTGATACAATAATTATAGGATCTCCTACATTGGCCGTCGAAGGAAACAAATTTCAGGTAAACTTATTAAAGAAAGATAACTATTGGGAGATACAATATCACATGAATGATGAATATATAGGTTCCAAATATTTTGTGATAGGAAAAATGAACCATTTATCAAAACGCAGTATATTTTTTATGTATGATAAAAATAATAGCACTTATGGCTATGGTACTAGTGGTTTTCAAGATAATTTAAACTCTTTCGATCTAATAAATATTACAAATGTTTTTTTTGATAAACCTGAAGTTTTTGAGCCTGATGAGATGGATGTTTTTTTTAGAGATTTAATAGATGCTATCATAGCAGAAACTAAGAGAGGTGATGAGACTTACCCAAAAGAACCAGAAAAATATAGAGGGTATTTAGAAACTGGAGATCATGGGGATATAGTAGCTGGTATACGATTTTTTGAGAAAGAAATTGATTCATATTATGAAGAATATAAAGAAGGAGATAAGGTCAAAAAGGAAAAGATAGACCTTATCAATTTTCAAAAAGTGTTTAAAAATTACTTAAGCAAGGTAAGGGACAAATAAAATATAAATATATTTTAGAAGAAATGTCTTTGAAAATTTTTTCAATTCTAAGATAAAAGTTATATTTGCGTATAATTAACGCAAAATAATATTAAGAATGAATCCATTACTATTAACAGACGGTTATAAATTAGGTCATAGAGAGCAATATCCAGAAGGTACTACTTTAGTATATTCTAACTGGACGCCTCGAAAAAGCAGAGTAGAAGGAGTGGATAATGTTGTGTTTTTTGGACTACAATACCTTATTAAGGAGTATTTAATTAAACGATTTAATCAGGACTTCTTTGATCAACCCAAAGAGGATGTTGTAACAGAGTATAAGAAATATGTTGATCATTATTTAGGAGTAGATTATAATACATCTCATATAGAGGATTTACATGATTTAGGATATTTGCCGATAGAAATCAAAGCATTACCAGAAGGTTCAGAAGTACCTATTCGGGTACCTATGTTCACCTTGGTAAACACAAAACCAGAGTTTTTCTGGTTAACAAACTACTTAGAAACCTTGTTATCTAATATTATCTGGCAACCTTGTACATCTGCAACCATAGCAAAGCAATATAGAAAAATATTAGATAAATATGCATCAGAAACAGATCAAGAGAATTTAGAATTTGTGACTTGGCAAGGACATGACTTTTCTATGAGAGGAATGTCTGGTACAGAATCTTCTATATTGAGTGGTATGGGACATGCCCTTGCTTTTTCAGGTAGTGACACTCTTCCGGTAGCTAAAGCTTTTGAAACTTTTTATAATACAGATGTAACCAAAGAACTGGTTATCGGTAGTGTAAATGCAACAGAACATAGTGTAATGTGTGCTGGTAGTAAAGATGATGAAATCGGAACCTTCCGAAGATTATTAGAAACCTATCCTACGGGAATTTTATCAGTGGTATCAGACACCTGGGATTTATGGAAAGTACTTACAGAATATCTTCCACAACTAAAAGAGGAAATTCTAGGGAGAGAGGGTAAACTGGTTATCCGACCAGATTCTGGAGATCCTGTAGACATCATTTGCGGATGTGAAGATGAAAGTCCAATAGTTTCTAAAGGAGTTATAGAATTACTATGGGATGAATTTGGAGGCACTATAAATGATCAGGGTTATAAAGTACTTAATCCTAAAATAGGAGCAATTTATGGAGACAGTATTACTATTGAAAGAGCAACACAAATTTGTGAACGACTTAAAGAGAAAGGATTTGCTTCTACAAATGTGGTTTTAGGAATAGGGAGTTTTACTTATCAGTATAATACAAGAGATACATTTGGATTTGCAATGAAAGCTACTTATGTAGAAGTTAAGGGTGAAGGGAGAGAAATTTTTAAAGACCCGATTACCGATGACGGCACAAAGAAATCAGCTAAAGGTTTGATTAAGTTATTTTGTGAAAATGGACGAATCAATTATAAAGATGAAGTATCTAGAGAGGAAGAAAGTAAAGGACTTTTACAAAAAGTTTTTGTTGACGGAGAATTAATTATCGATGATAGCCTAATGAAAATTAGAGAAAGATTGCTTAGTTAAAAGAATTAATAAAATTTGAGGAGTAAGATGTTTGAAATAATTTTTAGCAATAGTAGGTTTTCTAATGTATAATTTGAGTTTATGGATAAAAAGAAAATACAATGTTCAAATTCGCAAATAAAAGTTAAATCATATCGAATATGAATTCATAAAAACCAATTATGGATTACCACTTATGATAATCGTTAACTACTACTACTTTAGCTTCAAATAATAATAAACACATTAAAAATGAAAATCAAAATTTCAATCTTATTATTAGCATTTGCTATTGGTAGTACTTTTACAGCAGAAGCTCAAAAAATTAAAAAATTCGGGAGTTCTATTGAAAAGAAAATAGGACCAAAAACTATTAAAGTTCCTTATACAGATGTAGTTTCTTATTTAGGACATGCAGCAGTAAATACAGAAGATGAAGTAAGAGATGGTAAGAAATTTTATTATATCTATGTTTGGATTCCTGCAGTGGCACCAGAATTAGGTTTACGTATGATGTCTCCAGCAAAAAAGGTTAAAGTTAAAGATCCTATTAAAGGAGCTACCTATGATGCTAATGCAGGATCAGGAGATTATTTTGATACATATATTACTTTAGAAAGATCAGATATCATTACTAAGGCTGGTATTAGTAATGCTGCAAATGCAAACTGGCACACATTAGCAAAAAATGATGATAGCGGTGAGATGCCTAAGCAACCTAGCGGAAGATCTTATAACTCTCTTTTACGTTACAAAAGTAAAGTGAGTGATCCTCTTAATGCATTAACAGTAGGACTATATAGAATTGGTTTTACAACCTATAAAACAGGAGAAGTAAAAGGTACTTTCTTAGCACAAATTGGTTCCCCTGTAAAGTTGCCAGGTGTAGTTATGGCAAAAACGATTGATGAGTTATTAGCTCAAATGAATTAATACATTTTACCTGAATTTTAGATTACTATATGATTTCTTGTCCTGGTGGTAGTAGCAAAAGAAGGACTTGATTTTCAAACAATAGGAGAAATGTTTTTCGAGAAGGTGTATACAGTTTAATATGTATACACCTTTCTTTTTTAAACTAAAATCTTTCTGATGATATGCTTAAAAAAAGACTATTAATTGTTGTTCTTGTTATATTAATGAGCATAATCATTTTTTTGATATACTTGGCGTTTCAAACAAATGAGTATAATATAATACAAGTAAAAGATAGTGTAAATGAAATATCATTAGATGCCACTCAAAAAAACGATACGATATTTCATACACAGCCAAGTATACTATCTAATACATACAATGGGTTTAACTCTCCAAAAGCAATTAATGCTATTGCTGCAATAGAGAATGAGTATTTTACTAATGTGAAAAAGACATTTAGTAAATATTATGGTACGATTTGGCAAACCAATGCAAAAAATAGATACGGAGTCGGAGATACTATAAATGAGTTTGAAAGATATAAGATGCAAGCTCAACAAAATGATATAAAAGTAGATAGTATGCATTGCACCATATATGCAGTCAAAGGACTAGAGGCTGGACTAGGAGTTGAAAGATTTGAAATTTTAGAAAAGTATCACAAAAAAATATGGAAAGAGAGAGAACATGCTGGATGGAGTATCGCATACATACTTACAACATATTTTAATTGGACTGCTTTTTTGGTAATTTCTAAGGATTCAGAAGAGTATTCTTCTGCAAGTAATAATTTTAAAAAGAAACAAAAATATGATGTCTGGAAACAACCAGATATTCCCATTCAAAAGATGTTTGTTATAGAAAATGATCAAAAACAAATTGATAGTCTATTATTACAAAATGAATTTGGTTGGGGGTTTAGTAAGCAAGGTTGGCATACTTGGATTACTAGATTTGATATAGTAAAGGAGTGTAATTGGGAGGCAGCTCCTTCTTGGGAGTATCAAAAAGAATGGGAAAAACCATTATTCATTTCCACAAAATTTAGAAAATACAAAGATTATGCTTCACATATTATAGTGTTTCCTCCTAAAATTGAACAATAAACTAAAAAGAATATATAAGAACCATTTTTTAAGACTAATGGTGTTAGTTTTGAAACAAATACGATACTTTAGAAAGATGAGAATACTTATACTTTTGATATTTACTACTCCTTTTTGTATCTGTGGTCAAACCACGTTGATAGACTCTAAGGATGCAGATAGCCTTTCTATTAAAGAGATGAAAATACATGCGAGTGTTGTGGGAGATATTGGAGTAACACAATACACCATAGAAATTTTTAATCATTCACAAAGGCAATTATCGGGGGAGCTACAGTTTCCTTTATCAGATCATCAAACTATAGTAGGATATGCTTTAGATATTAATGGAGAACTTAGAGAGGCTGTTGCTGTGGATAAGGCAAAAGGACGAGCCGCTTATGAAACTATTGTAAGTCGCAATATTGATCCAGGTTTGGTAGAAAAGACTGAAGGCAATAATTTTAAAACAAGAATATACCCAATTCCAGCAAAAGGAAGTAGAATAATCAGATTAGATGTTTTAGATAAATTGACTTGGGATAATGGTAATTTATTGGTGGATTTAACTTTAGATTTTAAAGAAAAAATAGCCAAAAAAGATATACAAATTGATTTCATTGGATTCACAGAAAATCTAGAGTTGTCAGGAGTAGAGTCGTTTACTACAAAAAAGAATAAAGAGCTTATTTCTATCACATCTACAACTACAAAAGAGGTTCATATTATTGCGACTCCAAAACAAAAAAGGTTCACTTTTTATCAAAAACATGAGAATGATTATTTTTATTATAACAGTACTCCAGTACCTAGTATAGAAAACGAAAACATAGTACCAAAAAGTATTACGATATTGTGGGATCATTCTCGATCCAGAAAGGGATTGGTAGATAAAGAAATACTATTTTTAAAAGAACTTTGTAAACGAATTGCTACTGTTGATATAAGCATAGTATTGTTTAATACCGAAGTGACTTCTATAAGAGAAATAAAAGTAAGGAATGCAAATACTAGAAAACTAGAACGACTTTTAAAAGATATCGCATATGATGCCGCAACGCAATATGGTTGTGTAGACGAAATCCCAAAATCAGACATGTATATTTTGTGTAGTGACGGTTTAACCAATTTTGGTGATATTACGTTTAAATCTGCAGTATCACCTCTATATACAGTTACATCACAAGCATCGAATAATCCTGCAAAACTTAAAGTGATTGCCAGAGACAATGGAGGAGTATATTTAAACCTAGAACTTCAATCTATAACAGCTGCATTGTCTGTGTTGATGAATAATTCAGTAGTTTTTTCTGGATATAAAGAAAAGCAATTAATAGAATATTATCCAAAATCTAACACTCGAATTGACAGATCACATTTTAGATCTGTGGTTAGAGGAACCGAGTTGGTCACAACTTCTCCTGTGTTTGATAAATATAAAAAGCTTAATGTTTCTGTTACTCCGCTAGAGATTGATCATAAAATAATCGATCTAAAGCGTTTCTTAGCTATTGAAAAAGTAAAGGAGTTAAGTCTATATCCTAAAGAAAACAAGGAACAATTACTATCCTTAGCATTAAAGTATCACCTATTAACAGAATTCACTTCTTTAATTGTATTAGAAACTTTTGAAGACTATATTACTAATGAAATAATACCTCCTAACGAAGAGTGGCAAAAACAATATGCAGATAATCTTAAATTAGCAAGATTAAAGAAGCAATTAGAAAAGTTAGAAGCTTTTGAAGATCAAATGGATGCATTATCAGAATTACTTATTTGGAGATATCCTGATCAAGAAGATACGCTAGAGGAAACATTTGATAAAAAAGAGAAGGATTTAGAGAAGAAATATGATCGTATAGATGATGAATATGATCAAATAGAAAGATATTTAGATTCAATAGATGCCTTACGTTTACCAAAGCAATTAGATCCCATAATTGACCAAAATTTTGAAGAATCAACAGCAGAAGATGCTACAATTACTATTAAAGTAATACAACAAGGAGATAATTACTTAGTTACAGGAATAGTCGAAGATGGTCTACCTTTACCAGGAGTCAATATATTTGTTGAAGGTCAGAATATAGGAACAGTGAGTGATTTTGATGGAAATTTTTCGTTAGAAGTACCTCCTGGAAGTGTCTTAAATTATTCTTTTATTGGTTTTGATACTGTAGAGAAAGAAGTTGTAATAGGTGATCATAGTATAATAATGCCTTCATCAGAAGCAATGTTGGAAGAAGTTGTTATTGCTGGTTTTTCTGAAAAAAAAGCAACGTATAAAAATGGTAATGATTTCCTTGTTAGTGCACCCAATATTGACGATTACCAAATTTTTGGATATAAAGAACAATTGTTTATCAAGAAAAAAGATAACCATATTGTTTTAGGGAGTAATCCATTGGTTTTTGTGGATTACGAAGTTGATGATTTTGCTAATATAGAATGGGAAGAAGGAAAAGGCGAATTGAACTATTTAGATTGGCATGAGGTATTTTCTCTAGAAATTATACCAAGAGAAGCATCAAGACAATTGGCAGGAACATTAGGAAATGACGGAATTATTTTTGTATACACCAAGGACTTTGTAGAAGACCAAAGAATTACAATTCCTATAAACATTAATAAACATATCAAACACGAGCTTTCTAAAAAAGTATGGACAGATATACCAGAATCGTTACAAAAAATAAAGAAATATGATCCAGAGAAGCGGTATATAAAATATCTGAATTTAACTGCCCAGGAAAAACAACCTGCTGGATTTTATATGGCTGCAGGAAGTATCTTTGCCCAAGATGCTCCAGATCTGGCGGCTAAGATTTGGTCAAATATAGCCGAGATACAATTAGATAATCATGAAAACATCAGAACTTTGGCGTATCAATTGCGTTCTATAGGAAAATATAAAGAGTCAGTACCTTTGTTTCAGAAAATATTAGAAGTAAGACCAGATGAACCTATTGCACATCGGGATCTGGCAGTAACCTATGGATTACTAAAAGAATATAACAAAGCAGCAGAAATATTAAGGAATGCACTGGACGGTAATTGGATAGAAAGAAATCATGACCCTTATGATTATACAGAGGTAATGAATACTTTGTACAATGATTATCATTCAATTTTAAAGAAAGAAAAACATACCAAAAAAAGCAAGTATATAATTTCAGGAGATCTAAGAGTTGTTCTTACATGGACATCCAGTGATACCGATATTGATTTACATCTTATTACTCCATCAGGAAAAGATTTTTATTATGGTAATGATGAGTCTGATAATATAAGATATAATACAGATATTACAGATGGTTATGGTCCCGAAGAAATTATAGTTAAAAAAGCAGAAAAAGGGAGATATACCATTATGATTGACTTTTTTGCAGATCGTCAACAAACCATTCATGGTCCGGTAGGCCTATCCATAGAAATGTATAAATATTTTGGAACAGAAAAGGAAGAACGAACAGAAAAAGTTCTAACCTTGACAAAAAAAGCAAAAAATATACAAGGGGCTATCATTAAGTTTTAAATAACATTTGGCCTATGATCAATCTGCCAATAAAACTTCAAACGAATATTAATTCGATCGCTACAAATATGACTTAGCGTATTCTACCATTCTAAAAAAGAAATATTTTTAACGTATTACTTGTGGGAGTATTAGTTAGTAAGCCAAAACATTAATGACCTAAGAATTACCAGTTTTATTCATATTGTGTTGTTAGTGAAATATGAATATAAGCATTTGGGTCATTTTCATTATTGTTTTGGCTTTTTTTGAATATTTTACTTTAAAAATTAAAAAATGGTACGTTTCAATTGCATTTTTATTCTAATCATAACGATAATATCTTGTGGTAAACCATCAACAGAAAGTATTGAAAACATTATTAAAAAAGATAATGTAAATCAATTTGAAAAAATCCTTATGGATGTAGATAGAGATACGCTGCAATTTTTTAATGGAAGAAATATTCTTCACATTGCTTTAGAGCATCAGGCATCCAAAATTTCTAAAAAATTGATTGAGGAAGAATATAAGCTTAATGCAGTTGATTCTAGCGGCCATACTCCTTTATTAATAGCATTACTTAATGACAATGAAGTAGAAATAGAATATTTATTAGAGAAAGAAATAGATTTGGATATTATAGATTCTTTAAACGGTTATGCAAGTATGCATTATGCAATTGTAAAAAACGACTATGAACTTGTTGATAAACTATTAAAAAAAGGAGCGAATCCAAATACTAAAAGTCTGGTGTATGATAAAACACCATTACACCTTGCGGTAGAGTCTAACCTGGACAATATTGTAGAGTTACTTCTAAAAAATAAAGCTACAGATACGATTAAAGATATTAATGACAATACAGTTCTGGATTTGGCAATTAGATCAAATCATCCAAAAATTTCTACAATATTCTTTGATAAATTTTCATTAGACCAAAAAAGAAAATTATTTTTAAACGAATCAAGAAAATCAAATACTTCTGAGTTATTATCAAAATGGATCAATCAGGATTGGGTGACTAAGGAAATGTTACATGAGGCTTTTATATTTGTTAAGGATACTACCATTGCCAAAATGTTTTTGGACCACCATGTTAATGTAAAATATATCTCAAAAGAGTATGAATATGGAGCAATACATCATGCTGCAATACGAGGAGATGTAGAAATGCTAACATTTTTATTGGATAATGGTGCTGATATAAATCAAACATCATTAACTTCCAAAATAAGCCCTTTAATGCACGCCGCAAGACTTTATGATAATATAAATAGTTTAAACCAAAATGTAGGAGGAAGCTCAATCTCTGTAAAGGATTTTTTCTATGATGCTATGGCTATGAGTAAAGATAAGACCGTAGATAATAGTTTAGAATGCGTTAAGACCATCATAGAACGAAAAGCTAATATCCACTATATAAATCCAAATAAAGAAAATGCTCTGTACTATGCAATAGCTTCAAAAAATGAAAAAGTAAAAGAACTATTACTAGAGAATGAAGTAAAAGAATCAAAGGAATATAAAGAACTTTCACCTTGGAAAAAATGAAGTAATCGGTAATAAAGGACTTAAAAAGTAAATTTTAGAAACTTCTTAGTATTAAAGACATGAACAAATATATTATCAACCAAAAAGCTTTAATGAAAAATGTCCTTATCACAAATAAGTGCATTAAAATAAGTGATGAGGATTATAAAACAAAAGAATTTTTCCTCGAAAAAATGAATCAGAAAGAAAAGAGATTATTAGATACTAGATTTAGTATTTTGTACTCATCTATTACAAAAATGATTCCTTTCGAGAACGATTTAGGATTACAATTGTTCTTTATTGAAAATGAAAAACAAAAGAAAACATATTTAGAACTTACTTCAATAGACGAATATAGCGAAGTACAAGATTTTATACTTTCAAAAACTAACTTATTTAAAAAAGAAAAAACCGTTAGAGGAATAAAAAGTTGGATAAAACAAGCGTCATATACCTTATTGGCTATGATTATAGGAGGTATTACTTATTTTATGGCAAAATCATTAGAAGAAGGTAATACAGTCAATATTAGTGGAGGTAGAAGAAGAGGAGTAAAAAAAATCCTATTATATATAGCAGAAAACTTAGGAAGTATAAATGTGCTAATTCTTTTCTTTATAATCACTATTGGACTTTCATATTGGACATATAGTGTTTCAAAAAACAGTAAGAAAATTATAACTATATATTCTACATAAAAATAAATTGTCAACAGATGATATTAAAAATATGATAAAGGGATAGTATAAAAATCAGAATACTATGAAACAAATTAAAATATATAGCTTTACAATTCTTAGTATCTATCTGCTTCTAATTGGAAAAACAATCCAAGCAAGTGAATGCTATCATTATCATACCCCTCATTTTTATGAATTATTTTCAGAAAATGGAAAGCTAGTATTTCAACATACCGTAAAGGATCCAAATAGAGTAAGTTATGTGTCTAGGGATAAAATAATACTTAAGAATATAGATGCTGAAAATTTTAAAATTTTAGAAGAAAATGAAGAATTCTTTTTGTTTACCACTGCTGAAGGGTACTTTATAGTAGAAAAAAAAGAGAACGAAATTAAAGAATATGGTGTAAGTAAAATTGGTGATTTAGAAATTATTTCAGAGACTATTGGGGTTAATTTTATATGTAAGAATGATGTATGGAAATATATTGTGCCTAAAAGTTATTCGGCAGAATTTATAGAGAAGGTTATTACCAAGATGCCAGGTGATTTGGAAGTGATAACCAACTTACCAAGAAAGGGACTATTCATGAAGAATAGTCAATATGTATATCTTTTTAATGAAGAACAACTCACATTTTCTGTTGTTCCAGATCTTTTGGGTAAAACTACACAATTCGTCCCTATTACAGATAGACATCAGCATGGAGATAGTTTTTTATTTGATAAAGATACTTTTTATCGTGTCGGAGTACATGAAATCGAAAATATGACATTGGATTTTAACACTCAACAATCAGGAACCACTTTTGATACTCTGGAAATCATACAACAAGAATCCGGAATATCATTAGATACCAAAAAGGGTACGATATGGATTTATAGAAAAGGAGGAGTTCATCTTGCTAATAACCATAACGTACATTTTGTTCCTATAGAAGCTTCTTATCTTAATGAGTTTAAAGAACTAATACGATATGATAATAAGGTATATAAGGACATGTATTATATTATAAACAAACAAAAACCTATAGATATTTCTGTAGTTAAAGATATCAATAACCTGCACATGGAAACAGAGTATATCTATACTGATGGGATACAGAAATATGTTTACGACTATGATGCAAATAAACTTAGGATACTTCCTTGGTTAGAAGGTAGTTCAAAATATTTCACTTCTATCAACACCTATAATTTTTTAGGAAATAATGGGATATATGTTGGTATTTCCTCAATTCATTTTCTTTCAGGAAATATTCCTAAAAAGGAAGCTCCAAGAGTTTCTCACACCTCTAGAATAAAAGATCTTACGTTAGGGTATGCTTATGATGATAAACTGTTGATTGAGAATAAGGAAATTAAAAATATAGCAGATAGAGAAAGTATGTTGTTTCTTGGGTCTACGGTAGATGTAATTTCTGGATGCGATGGAGGAGAAGGCCAATATCCTGTAGAAATTGATGTGTATTATTTTTTTAAAGACGATAAAGGGATATATTCATATAATACATATTTTCCGAAAAAAATGAGACATTTAGGACATCTAAAACCAGAAGATTATAAAGAAGGTAATTATGATCAATTAATGCAACTTATGACAGAGACGAAAGAAATGTAAGATGAAAAAAGTAATAATAACCGAGAGTATAATACCTTTTTTACTTCTTATTGTATTTTGTTCTCAGATATATTCCTGGTGTTTAACAGCTCCTAACATTGGTGTTGCCTATAATAAATATAGCACATATTTACATTTAGAAAAACAAAAAATAAAAGCGTCAGACGATATACTTTTTATCAAGAAAAAGATGAGTCAGATATTAGAACAAATAGAAGATAAAGATCGAGAGAAACATAAGTTTGCTCAGCGTTTGTTTAGTATTATACCAATACAAATAATTATAATTTTGATTACTATAGTTTTATATGCTTGGCGAATAAAAAAAGAGCATATTAGATCACTTATTTCAATTGATAAAGTTCGAATATAGATTAAGGTTGTATGAATATAAATTGAGATATTATATAATTAAAAACATACCGTAACTTTATAATATATATATAATTAAAAAATAAGAAGCATATTATATTGTTTATAAGGCTAATCATATTGTTTACAGCTTTTATTTATTTCTTTTTTAGTTGTAAAACAAAAGAAGTTCAAAAGGTGGTAGAAGAAATTCGAGAAGAAGTTGAAGTTCCAGAAGAGGATATTGAAACTAATAGAGAGAAAAAAATTGCGACTATTGTTTCTAGATTAGATAGTATTCACAGAGAATTGGATTGGAGAAAACTAAAACATAACCTATATACCAATAAGAATAAAGAAATAGGTTTTCAAATACCATATGCGACTGAGGTAGGAGTGACAGTGTCATATATAACACATATTGCTTTTGAAGAGAAAGAAATATCTCTACATAAAATAATAGATACCGTGACATTTACTCATATTGGAAGTACTTTTTATAAAGACAAGAATCATATTTATCATTATTATGATATGGCATATGGTGGTAAGTTTTATATTTACAATAAGGCCGATTATAGCTCATTTAAAGTATTAGGAGATAACTATGCCAAGGACAAAAATTATATATTTGGCGAAAGAGCAGGTATTTTAAACCATGTAGATTATAAGACATTTAGGACAACAAAAGGATCAGGGCCATATGCAAAGGATAAGAATGGATATTACTTTTGGGATGAATTGATATATACAAATAAAGAAATAGAGAATGTATTTGGCAAAAAATCAATTTCTGTAAAAGAATTATCGAATTTATTAAGAAACAATAATTAAAACTATATTCTCTTATACATTTTCAATGCAGAATATTAAGAACGTTATACTATTTACACTTTTTATATGTTTTTTTTCTAAAACGTACACTCAGGATAGTAATCAAAAACCAATAGAAGATCAGGAACTTAAGAACGTAGAGAATCTTTTTGAAGATAAGAACTATGAAGATGTAGAACAGTTTTTTAAAGAGAGAGATTATGATAAAGTAATTAATATTTTAGGAAAAAAAGAAGTGGATAGTAAGCTTTCGATGAGAGAGTACTATTTATTAGCACGTTCCTATGCTAGAATTGGTCAATACTCTAATGGATATACATTAGCTATCCAGATGTATGAAAAGTCTTCAGCAAAAAAGGATACTGCAAACTTGGTTATTGCTTATAATTTAAGAGTAGAGAACCTTACTGATATGAGTAAGGTTAAAGAGGGAGTGAGATTATGTGATGAGGCAGGTACAGTATTTAGAGTTCAGGATTCGATAGAACTTCAAAAGCTATGTTTTAAATGCGGAGTATTATATTATTATGATAAAGATTATGATAAAGCATATGATACATACAATAAAATCACAAAAAAAGAATATCGAAAATTACCAGTGTTTACAGGCAATTATGGATTAGTATTAATGGGATTAAAAAAATGGGATGAAGCCATTGTTAATTTTAAAAACGCATTAAAATATAAGTACGAGTCTAAAGATGTAAAAGAAATAAACATAACATTATCTAATATAGGTCTGGCATATATTAAACAAAAGAAATGGAAAGAAGCTAAGATGTTTTTAGATTCTGCTCATCGCTCCTTTACATTAGAAAGTCAAATAAGAGGACACAAAACCCTTAATGAAAATTACTTTTTATTATATAAAGGACAGAAAAAAATAGATACTGCTCTAGAATATCTTGAACGTATTAACGATTGGAATGAAGAGATATTTAGAGAAAAAATTAACGAAAAAATATATTCATTAGAAAACTCTAATAAAAGAGAACATATTCTGAAGAAAAAAGTAAAGGTAATTGATGATGAATTAATAACATCTCAAAAGCAAAAATTATGGGGAGCGGTTATTTTACTATTCATTATTCTTGTCTTACTCTCTATAGTATTCATTTTTGCATATAATAGAATTAGAACAGCCCATGAGAATATATTAACAGAGCAGAAACTCTTAAGATCTCAAATGACTCCTCATTTTATTTTCAATTCACTTTCTGTTTTACAAGGTATGATTCTTAATAATGAGGAGAAAAAAGCAGTACTTTATTTGTCAAAATTTTCTAAATTATTGCGTTTGATTTTAGAGAGTTCGAGAGAGAAATTAGTTTACATACAAGAAGAATTAGAAGCGCTACAAAATTATATGGATTTACAAAATATGGGATCTAAAAATAGTTTTAAATATACGCTTCAATTGGATGACAATATCCAGGAAATAGGACTATTAATTCCTCCAATGCTTATTCAACCTTTTGTTGAAAATGCAATCATTCATGGATTTAAAAATAATGTTGAAGATCCCGAAATATCTATCGAAATTTCATTTAAAGAAAATAAGCTTGTTTGTTTAATAAAGGATAACGGTGTTGGTATAGATAATGGAGAAAAAATACCAATGAGTGATAAAAAATCATTAGCTACCAAAATAACATCTGAAAGGTTGAAAATTATATCAAAAAAATTTAAAGTACCTTCAGGAGTGTTTATACAAAACCGTAGTGTGTTTAATGAAAAAGGAACACAAGTAACATTAACTTTACCCTATAAAATAGATCAAAATGACTAAAGCTTTAATTGTAGAAGACGAATTGTATATCAGGAAAGGGTTACTATCAATGATTGAAAGCCTGGATAAGGATATTAATATTTTAGGAGAATGTGAATCGGTCAAAGATGCTGTTACCGTTGCAAAGGCTTGTAAACCGGATTTGATCTTCCTGGATATAAATTTAAAAGATGGTAATGCTTTTGATTTTTTAGAACAAACAAGTGCATTGACTTTTAAAATTATTTTTATTACTGCCTATGAGCAATATGCTTTGCAAGCATTAAAAAATGGAGCTGTAGATTATATCTTAAAACCTGTAGATATTACAGAGTTAGAAAATGCAATAGATAAAGCAATTAATATAGATATATCTCAACAAAAAGAACAATTACAAATTGTTAAAAATCAACTTATCAACAGGCAAAAGAACAAATTAGTTCTTAGGTTACAAGAAGGATTTCAAGTTATTAATTTTGATTCACTTATTTATTGTAAATCAGACAAAGGGTATACTACTTTTTACTTATCAGATGGTAAATCTTATATGGCTTCTAAACCTATAAAAGAATTTGAGAGTCAACTACCAAATGAAAGATTTATCAGAACACATCAATCTTTTATGGTAAATCTGGATTATGTTGATAAATATGACAAAAATGGATATGTCATTTTGAAATCTGGAGAAAAAATACCTGTTTCATCACGAAAAAAAGATGAATTCGTATCAAAGCTATTGAATGGATAATAACAGCCATTTTTCTAGTTTAAAATGAGAACTTTTCAAATATAAATTAAACACTATCGAATATTGATTCATCATTCTGTTTCTTAAGAGGAACTGGTACTTTTGACATATTAAACCAAATAGCATAGTAGTATTTGGATGCTATTATTAGTCGTATAACAACAAGAGTATTAGATTTTATTTATATAGGAAAAGAAATGAGATTAAAAATGATCGTGCTATTTCTCTTATGCATGTTTACACTGCAGTCATGTAAACAGGATAATTACATTATTTCTGTTACAGATTTTAATAAAATAGAGAGAGATTTGACCGAGAAGTTTGGACTATATTCGTATTATACAGATCTATCAATTGTCTACAATGAAAACATAGGTCATGTTATTAATGTCGTAGTAACGGATAAACCTGAATCATTACAGATGAAAGGCTGGGTGAAAACTGATGATGATTGGAAAAATGTCTCAGAGGTAAGTTTAGAACTTAAAAAAGGAAGGATAGAAGATTATATGTTCACTTTAAATGAAGAAGTAAGCATGGATATGATAGAAAATCTGGTAAATACTTCTATAAAAGAAATAAGAGAAAAAGAAAAGGCTGAGACTCCGGTTTTAGGATCGGTATCTGTTACATCTCCTAATGATGGTGATAAATCTAAAATGGGATACACTATTGAAATCAAATCTGAAATAGGTAAAACTTTCGATTTCTTTTATAACCTCGAAGGAGATTTAGTAGAGCAATGGAATTGATTTTAAATTGTTTTTAAGATCTAAATTTAACGAAAGACAACTTTAATGAATTTTTTTAGCAAGCTTTTTGGAAAAAAAAATACTCAAGAAGAAAAAAAAATAAGATCTAATAGAGATTCTATATCTACTGTGTCAAAAACCGTAACTCAAAAAGAAGAGGATCACGAATTATATCCTTTTCTTTCCCAAATAGATTATGAAGGGTTGATTCCTAATAATTTTATTGTTCCATTCCTTGATCATTATAACTCTGATGAACCTAAAGTGGTAATCAGCTATGTAACATCTACTCAAGATGATCTTTGGATGCTAGATTCTAATGATCAAACAGAAGAACAATTTCGCTTGATTATGGATACCGCGCAGATCAATATTGAGAAATTAGAATTAAAATACACCACACAAAAAGTATTTGACCATAAAGTCATCGGTTTTCAGAGACATACGTTTACTTGTGAAAAAATACTGGATCAAAATTTTATGATTCATATTCAAAAGGAATTAAATGCTGATTCAATATTGGTTTCTATTCCAAGACGTAGTAAAATGTTGATATGTGATCAGGGTGCAGAGGAAACTATTAAGTCTAAATTTATGAATTTTCATTATGCGACTTACCTTTCTGATGAAGAAGATATTGAACAAATATGTGAAGATATATTCGTAATAAAAAACGGAGAAATAGAAGGTGTTTTATATATGAATCAGGATCATAAAAAAAATTGATAGATAATGAAAAATTTCTATTTCATTATAAAATCGATGGGTGTTGGACTTCTTGTATATAGTATAGCAGGGTTGATACTAGCCTGCGTGTTAGTCAATGTTTTTAGTAGTGATCATCCACATAGTATGGAGCACCTTTTATATCTTTTTATACCAGGAATTGGTTCGATAGTAGGATTGAGTTTGGGATTAATTTTGTCAATACTTAACTTAAAAACATATACAATTACTCGCGTGCTAAAGCAACTGATTATAAGTGTCCCCATTGGTGTTATAGTTTTTTTTATAGTTGTAGAGTTTTTTCTATCCTAGAATTTTTAGATACAAAATAGCATTACTATATACTTTAAAAACAATGTGTGATGCTCTAATAAAAAAAGCGAATTTGTAGAGGTATTGAATTAAAATAATAGATTTAAAATAATAAGAAATGAAAAATACACTTTTGATAGCAGCACTATTTTTAATATGTAGTTGTGGCAGTTCTGGCAATGGAGATCAAGAAGTGATATCAGATTATCTTTCAGAAATGGATGGTGAAAATTTGGAAGAGGTAAAGGAAGGGATGAAAGAGAATTTGAAAGGCCTGAAATCTTTCATAAACTTTTTTGATAATACATTCTCAAATGAAATAGAATTTATAGAAGATGAAAGTTTTGATCCTGTTTTTAAAAATGATACTACGATAGTTCCAGTAGTTATAGGTCAGGTGAAAGAAGCTCAGTTTTTCCAAAAATTTAAAGATTATAAATCACACATTGAATTTGAATTTAAGGATAAGGATTTTATAAACCCCGTTTCAACTATAAAAACTATTAGAGAATATTATAAACCTCAAAAAATATATTATAATAATGGAACGATTGATATAGATAGTATTTCAAAGTATGATGTAAGTTTTGAATATGATACTGTATGGGGAGAGCCATTATTGATAGATAGTATAGATGTAGAATATACTATAAAATACTTGTCAACTTATGATGAAGTAATAGTATCCCTTGATCAACCAAAAGCAAATTATAACGGAGGTGAAATTCTAATAGAAAAAATAAAAGACAATTATGTATATATCACCGCCAGTGATACTCTTAATGCCCCTCTAAAAATAGAAGGATTAAATGAAGAAGGGAAAGTATTGCACTCAAAAGGATATAGTTATACCGACAGAGAACCAAAAGAGGAAAAAGAAGTATTTGCTGAAATGATAGAGTTCTTAGAGGAAACAATAGAAAAACTAGATAATCAAGAATTTAAGGATACCAAAGAGTTAAAATCTTATATTAAAAAGAATGCTTCAAAGTTGGATTATTTCAAAGATAATGATGGGATGTTTCATCGAGAACTTTATTATGATGGTACTGTAAAAAAAGTAAAACTATATTTCGCAAAAAAATACGAAAAGAAAAAAATACAATTTACCGCTACGACTAATACAAAATTTGGTAAAATGATATATATGCCTACAGAAAACGGAATATCGGTAATGGATAAGAAAAACAATGAACTATTTTCTGTAAAAGGATCTGATTATTATCCTATAAATGATAGGTTTTATGAAGATGATGAGCATTATTATCATTTGAATATAAAGAAAAAGCGAATGGATACTTTGTTTGTCTATGATATAGAAAGTTATGAAAATGGATTAGTGGGTATTCAAAAAAAGGATGAAGGCGATTATAAATTATATTCTAAAGACAATAAAGAGGTCTCTAAACAGGAATATACCTATCTGGTAGAGGAAGGAAACTCGTTATTTGGACGGTCTAATTTTAAGTATTATCATATCGATAAGAAAGGAAAAGGTACTTTGTTAAAGGATGTAGAGGAATTAGGAGATATGGCAGGAGGGATGATCTCTATTAAAAATGAAAATTACCAGTATGGCTTTATAAATGAAAAAGGAAAAATTGTAATCCCAATGATATATGATAAAGTTGGAAACTTTAGTGATGGTTTCGTACAGGTAAGAAATGAAGATAATGATTATGAAACTCCGGATTATTATGGGTATTTAAATAAAAAAGGGAAAAAAGTATTAGGGTTTAAGTATGAGAGAGCTCATGAATTTATTAATGGAATAGCATTGGTGAAATATGATGGGACTTATAAATTTATAGATAAAAAGGGAGAAGTTTGGATTGATACAAAATCAAAAGGAGCTTCTATTAATGGTAAAGGAAGAGAAAGAGTATATAGTTTTAATGATGGATCTAAATATGATTCTTACGGAATTTTAATAACACAATAATTGTATATTGATATTCAAAATAAAAAATATTGTAATGATTTATAAGTGTTTTAGAACGATTAAATTTATAATATTTTTGACTTGTTTGTGTTGTTTTTCCTCTTTTAGAAAGAAAGAGGTGGTGACAATAGAAGTATTAGCCAAAGTAGATATAGTTGCTGAGGCATTAAAACAATTAGGAATACGATATGAAGACTGTTATCCGGAATTTTTAATTGAACAAAAAATACCTTCAAATCAAGATCAAACCATTTTGATTATTCCTAAAATCAATATACTAGAAGAAGATGAAAGTTATTTTTCTCTAGATAGTTATATTCTTATTGTAGATAGCAACACAGGGATTATAAAAAATAAATTTTTTGAAAGTAAGCGATGGGAGTCAGATGCATTGTTTTTAGATGAGATATCTATTGATGTTCCATTATATCAGGTGACAAAAAATCAAACTGCTTTTGGTGTAAGAGTGCGTCACCGAACACAATCTCAACCAAACCCATATACAGAAGAATCAATCTCCTTGTTTTTACCAGTCCAGGATAAGTTGAAGAAAATACTGGACAATTTTATTACACATGAATATAGCGGAGAGTGGAACATGATCTGTGAAGGTGAATCTACAAGTTCAAAAAAAGTATTAATAATGTCAACACATCCGACTAATGGGTTTTTTGATATTAAAATAGATCATACCATAACAGAGAGAACAACATTTAAACTAGGAGAACAAGATTGCGAAGAAAAAGAAGAGGCGAAAAAATTTAAAGAACTTCTTGTGTATACTAATAATACATATGAAATTTTGAAAAACAAAGTGTCAGAAAAATGAAAAAGAAGTATGGGAGAAATATCGTTTTTCTGATTCCTTTCTTTTTTGCATTTGTTTTTTCATGTGCTAATTCTTCAAAACAACAAGAAAACAAAAGTTTTAGTGAACAAAACCAAGAATTAGTTGTACTCGATACAGTTCTTGGATTAGAAGAAGAAATAACGCCTCAGAAAACTTTTGATTCTATAGCAAGCGGATTAAATTTTAAACCAAAAACAGGGTATAACGCAACAAAAGAACAAATAATAACCGTTAGAAATCGTTTAAGTCGGGAGTATAAAACAGAGACTAATAATAGTAAAAAAGATAGTCTTTTGGATGTAGTTTCTCTATATTTTACAAAATCATTACTTAATGATATTATACCTCATTGGTACGGCACAGAGTGGGACTTTAATGGATATAGTAATATTCCGAATCAAGGCACAATTGCTTGTGGCTATTTTGTGTCAACTACACTTAAACATATGGGACTTAACTTGAATAGATATAAAATGGCACAACAAGCTTCTAGTTTAGAAGTGAAATCAATAGCTATAAACGCAAATAACATAATAGTATCCAAAAACAACAACATAAGTGACACTTTGAAACGACTCAAAGAAGGTGTATACATTGTAGGTCTTGATAATCATGTAGGATATTTGTATTTATATAATGGCAAAACCTATTTTATTCATTCTAATTATATAGATGATAGAGTAATGATAGAATTGACAGATCATTCTCCTGCATTCATGTATAAATGCTAATACAAAAAATATTTTTTTCATGACTATAACTTTAGTGGTTATTATTAACTCACAAAGTTACATATAATAAAAAATCACTTGTTTACAGTCTGTAACCACACAGTATTAATATTATGCTAAAATATCA
>NZ_VLNR01000082.1 GCF_007489275.1 Aquimarina algiphila | reverse complement strand
TTTAAAACCTTGAGTATTTTATCGTAATTTGCTTGAAAGTTGTGCATATGAATTATAGTGTCGTAACTACAATTTACTGCCTTTTAGCAGTTTGCGCAACTTTTTCTAAATGCACAACGGGTTAATAGAATATTTTTTTAAAAAAATGTTTGCAGAGCCAAAAGAAAGTTTTAAATTTGCACCCGCAATGACGCATTGGTCTATGGTGTAACTGGCAACACGTCTGGTTTTGGTCCAGAAGAGTCTAGGTTCGAGCCCTAGTAGACCAACAGCTACAAGCCCTGAGTATTCAACTACTCGGGGCTTTTGTTTTTTTACTGGTACAACATTGGTACAACAAATAATCAATTTCTTCTGTTGGTTTACTAGCATTCGATACGCTGCTTTTTAATCATTTATGCTGTTAATAAGTTTTCTGAAGGATTGTTGTATTCCGATTGGCAACCGACAGAAATTAGACCGTATTTTTAGCCATTCTTTTTCATCAACAGATGGTTCTTGTAAAAGTTGAGAATCACTAGTTTGATCATCAAACCCATCGAAAAAATATTCCATAGAACAATTCAACGCTTTTTTCAGCTCGTACAAGCGACTACTTGAAATACGGTTCTTTCCTTTTTCATATTTTTGGATTTGCTGAAACGTAACACCTATGGCTTTAGCTAACTCATCCTGAGACATTTCAAGCGAGTTACGCTTTATTCTAAGCCTTTTTCCAACATAAATATCCACTGGATGTTCTGACATATGTGATCTCCTCCTGATTTTTGTTAAGGGGAGATACATCCATAAAATGCCGGATGTCGTCAAAACCTGCCACTCACGTTACAGGTGCGATGCTTTTAGCGTTAGCCTGGACAGCACATCGCCATCCGGCTGCTTTGAGAAACCGGAGTTTAGGCAATACTGACCGTTCGCGTAACTCTAAGAGCCGCGTGAGTGAAATAACAAGGGTTGACGATCCCCACAACCCACTATATGCGAGCTGCATTGTTACTATTGAGTATATTCAATCAGAACTCAAGCAAAATATGATCTTCAGGGCTGTACTGATGGATAACTTATTACTCCGCGTTTTGTAAGCGCTCCGTAGCAAGTTACCCACAGCCACAGACAACATAGGTGTTTTCATTATCAGATGATTTCCGTTTGTTTTAACAAGACCATTACGCTATCCTCTTGCTAATTAAAATACTAGCAAGGCCATGACGTATGAACCTTCAAACCATACTTAATGACATCATTAAAAATGCATTTCCAGAGCTTATGGATGAAGATATCGCCATAGAATGGAAAAATCTGGAGGATGCATTGATGGATCAGGGCGGCTTGACCGGACATGGATATTTTATTGAAGTCGATGAGTCGCTAAAAAAAGCAAATGAAGCCATCATCGTTGGCGGCATCGCTCATGAACTTTGTCACATATTGGCTGATTTAAAGGTAGGGAAATGGCAAATACTACTGGACAGAGTAGCCTATCGAATCTTTAAGAGATACCGAACGTTAGATGAGAGAAATACCGATCTTCAAGCGATAATTCGTGGTTATGGATCATCGGTGTTGTTGTTTATGAAATACTCTGAAAATAAAGGTTATAATTATTACAAGGAAGATGGGTTGTCTATCCGCGAGATTGAGGCGATTCTGAATAATGGTCTTAAATAATATTCATTTGTCCAAGCTACAAGGAGTTTGGGGACAAATTTTATGTACGCTCCTCCCGCGAGTAATGGAGGTTAGAACTACCACCTTGGTTCCCTACTCATATCGAGTAAAAGTATCTTAGCAAAAAAGTCGTTTTAAGCCTCGTACAGAGGGGTAAATAATTGACTACTGTTTTGCTACAAACACCACATTAACCCTCTCAACGGCAAGATATGTGGCTTCAGTTGGCCTTAAAAGTTCCCTCACCTCTCGATCAATTCCTGCTAAGCCCTTGAGTTGTTTCCACGGATTCGATATTGGTTGGTTTATACTCGATTTAGTTACATACTCCAGCTAAATATAACTTATGAGCGAATAGCGAATGCATTAATGGTATTGCGAAGCAATGGGAGAGCGAAGCGAGGGTCGGTGCTATGTGTGCCAGGTCACACAAGTTAATATCTAATGGCGTTAGCCATTCACTTTTATTAAAGATTTTTATTCTAAAAATTGTTGTATTTAATTAAGTTATCCACATCTAGTTTCTTGTTCTTTATTCTAAAGTTTGTTCTTGTTCTTGTTCAGGGAGCAAATTATAATTAAATATCAAGTGCTTATTTTGTTGAAAACTACATTTTGTCACTCTAAACCTACTTTTAGTCACAGTTATACTACATTTTGTCAGCGCTAAACCTACTTTTAGTCACTCCAAACCTACATTTTGGGATCGTTAAAAGTAAGTTATCCACAATTTAGAGCTATTAAAACTACATTTTGTCACAAGAGTTTTTATGAGTGTCTTGAGATTAATGTGAAACTACATTTTGTCATATTAGAAATATTAAAGGCAGAATGAGTTAAAAACACTTGTTTTTCAGTGTGTTATATGGATGTCGTTTATTGCTTAAAACTACATTTTGTCACATATCGTTGATTACTTATTCCATCATTCAAGCTAAAACTACATTTTGTCACTAGACAGTTCTTTATCTAGGTTTTCTAGCTATTTAGTGTCTATTTATGTATGTAACAAATAACTACCTACTACATTTGGTATTGAGAATCAAACTAGAAAATTCTTTAAAACTACATTTTGTCACAGAATTTTAGTTGTAAAAACTTCTTGCTACATAAATATAAAATGATGTAGTTTATGATTATGTCTGATCAACTAAGAACATTAGATGTGAAATCGACTTCTGGAACCATTGTAAAACCAGGGGAATTAGTTGATGTGGTTGAAGTCACTCCCCTCACCCTTAATGACCGTAAGATATATAATCTTCTAGTAGATAACGCGAAACAAGATATTGCTAAACCAGTATTACATTCAATTGATAAAGAGGCATTAAGATTATCTCGAAATAGTGATGAACGGGTTGATAGTTCAATTATGCGTTTAATGGGAGCAATTGCCCATATCAAAACAAAGCAGAATGGCGAATCAGCTACACTTAGAGTTCAACTACTTGGGAAAAATATTGAACACGAAAGAAATGACGGCAAGTTCTATTATTCGTTTGATCCTGATTTAAGAGACGCATTGAATGATAGTACAGTTTTTGCAAGATTAAAGAAAAATGTAATGCTTTCTTTCACAGGAAAGTATGGTCTAGCTTTATACGAAATGGTTGAAAAGCGAATTAATATGAACAAATGCCAAGAAGAATTTTCCGTTCAAGAATTTCGAAACCTTTTGGGTGTTCCAAAGGATAAATTAACAACTTGGTTTAACCTTAGAACAAGAGCTATTGAGCCTGCTGAAAAGGAAGTAAATCAGTTATCACCAACATTTCGGGTTAAAATACAGGGTATGTCTACTCCTGGAAAAGGTCGAGAAATCACTCATATTGTATTAAAATGGTGGCATACTGCACCAGACGGTCAGGATGAATCAGTCAAAGAACTTACATATTCTAAACAAGGCCGTAAGGCTCGTCGAAATGGAACGGTTGAACAGTTAATTGAGGAACAACAATCAAAACTGTCACACTTATTATCAGATCAGGCAATAGAAACTGCTCGCAAAATTTTAATAAATCGTGGCTATCGTGATGGTGTTCAGCAAGCGATTATTATTTGGGAAGAAAAATTTCAAGGTCAAGCAATCCCTGAAAATCCCAATGGGGCATTCATTCAATTCTGTAAAAAGATTATTGTATACTAATCATAAGCGAAATAACTTTAGTTACTTATGCCACAAATCATACTATATTAACTCATTTCTTATTAACTAATATGATATGAATTAATTTCCTAGGAATACATATCATATTAACTCACAACGTATGAGTAGTGTGTTATTCAACAACACCTGAACTAGATTAAGATAGTGTTTTTATGGTTGGATCAACTGTTTCTGTACAATAGGAGTATAACCAGTAAAACTTAGTTGTGCTTACTATGAGATAATAGTTCATATGATATGACATCATTTATTATGAACACATATATTATGAATTCATAGAATATTAATTCATTTATGGAGTAAAACTATGACAACCATTGTTTTTGCAACCCCCAAAGGTGGTGCAGGTAAAACTACTTCGGCGTTTATTCTAGCTTGTGTATTTGCGGACAAAGGAAAAAAAGTGACAATTATTGATGCTGACCCAGAGCATTATTTAACTGAATGGGAGAAGGATGGAGGTAAAGTGCCAAATCTTTCTATTGTTACAAATGACAGTGAGAAGGAGCTTATCAATCAAATTAAAGAAGCTAAGGGAATAAGTGATCTGGTGATAGTGGACTTGGAAGGAACTGCGAATCTTTCCATCTTATACTCCGTCGCATATGCCGATTTAGTCATAATTCCAACACAAAGATCAAAATTTGATCTACGTAAAGCAGCAGAAACAATAAAGGCGGTTGGTTCAGTTGCCAAACAAGCAAATCGTAACATTCTTTCTGCATTACTCATTACACGAACCCCAGCTGCAATTAAGTCACGTGGTTATCGAACAATGGCAAAGAATATTCGCGAGAAGGATATTACAGCCTTTCAAATTGAAATTAATGAGTTAGAGGCTTTCAAGGCAATATTTGATTATAGTAAAAGTCTATCTCAATTAAATTCTTCTCATGTTAGTAATTTAGAATCAGCAAGAAGGATTGCAGCATTGTTTGCAGCTGAAGTGGTACAAATTTTAAAACAGGATAAAACGCATAATCAAAAAAAGAAGGAGCTTGAAGCAGTATGAGTGACCTCAAAGAAAAATCAGATACCCCGATAGACCCTTTAAGTGGTTTAGATTTTGAATTACCGTCATCTAATTCAGATCCATTGGGACTACCACAAATGAATTCGGAACCTAATATTCCAGAAGAAAAAATAATTTCCTCACTTAATCAGGATGAAAAGTTCAGAAGTAGGGAACCCTTAAAAAAGGCCATAAAGAGCAAGCCAAAAACCTACTCTCTATTTCCCAACGATCTTGCCGTTATAAGAGATTCACTCAAAGAATATGAAAAACTAGCAGGTAAAGATTATGATGAACAACCATCGGCATCAGATATAGTGCGTTCAGCATTAGAAGTTTTCAGTCTGCTAACTCCTCAAGAGAGGATTAGATACATTACAGAGAACTATAGAGGTAATAAAAAATAAATTCATAGCATATTAATTCATATCATATGAACATTTGTCTTATTGATTGACCAACCACTCATTCAGATCAACGTAATCAGCGTATAGTGAATGCCTATGATCGATTTGATAGGTGAGGGAACTGAATTGTTTTCTGGCATCATTGGCTTTGGTATCTAGCCACGTAATGATGGTTCGGTAGTTCTGGCTTTGAATGAAATCAATTGTATCTGGTATGAATGATATGGAATTTAGCACCAACACGTCATTGGGTAGATGATCCTGCTTGCTCATCACTATGGCAGACATAAAATCGAAGAAGCCCTCGAAGATTTCAATGGTGGTGTGATCCTTACCTTTGAAGGTAGTAAAGTATTTAGGTGAGCTGCCGAGCTTGGCGTATTTATTCCTAATCTCAAAACCGCCTTTGTCATTTTCAAAGCCAAGTGCAAAATACATCTTCTCATTTTGATGCAGCATGTAATTTACTTCACTTACGATAGATCGTTTGGCAACAGGTTTTTGTCCTACCTGATAAGGTGCTATCTGGTTCGTATTCAAAGGTGTTAATTCCATAGTTGCAATCCGCTTAGGAATCTTACGTGATGATAAATACTGAATGAGGGCAGGGTGCTGTAACGGCTTGACGGATTCAATGGTAATACCTGATTCACGATCTATGTGAAATGGTATTGCCTTTATAATATTGCTGGTATCCGTATCAAAATAGGGTTCCAGATAGTCAATAATGTCATTCAGGTCGTATTTGCTCTTGTATTCCTTTACAAACTCAATGACATTCCCTCCTTTACCGGGGCCAAAGTCATACCACATATAGCCATTCTTACCACGTTCTACCTTAAAGCTTGGTGTTCTCTCCTTGTCACGGAATGGTGATAAATACCAATATTGCCCCCCATTTTTTCGTATGGACACTGGTTGATGCCCTTCTTTTGCAAGGAGTTGCACCAGATCCACTGACTTGGCTTTTTGATACTCTTCTTTAGTTCTAAATTTCATAATCCCTCTGCTTTATCGATTAAACGCAATCATTATTCCAAAGAGGTGAGGGGGCTATAACACACCCTCATCCGCCAATGAATAATAGCCCTCTCTTGTGATAATCATATGATCTAGTATCGTAATTCCTAGTACCTCTCCTGCGTGTTTCATGCGTTCGGTGAGTTGTTTATCCTGTTCACTAGGCTTCAGAGTACCACTTGGGTGATTGTGACATAGGATGATACCTGAAGCATGAAGCTTTATCGCTGTGCAAAATACTTTGGCAGGATCAGCCAGCGCATAACGAATACCTCCCGTAGATATGGTGATAATTCCTAGTACCTGATTGGCGCCATTCACATATAAAGCTTTGAAGGTTTCAAACGCATCGATAGTCCCATGATCCCAACTTTCTTTAAATAATCTGTAAGCATCCTTTGACCATCCTATCTTAATACGATCATTGGCTTTAACTCGGTTGATATAGGAAAGCTTCACTTCGCTTACTACGCTTAGGTTTGTTTTGTTTGTTTTCATGATGTTCTGTTTTCGTTAGACATTTTTCTGCTAATGCGAAACAGGGCAGGGCGTGGTTTGCGGTACAACATGATCCTATTCCAAATCAACACCGCTCTCCACGGCGTGACCTAGCTTTGCAGCAAAAATGTCCTAACGGAACATGTAATTAAAAAAAGGGGATTGGTGTATCCCCTTATAATCGTGTAGTCCATCATCAATGGGTACGTATATACGTATCCACTTTGATAAAATGGGTACTGCCACTCTCAACAGATTTCTTGCGTTTGGTAATATGAATATTCACACGCGTTCGTCCGTTGTGTTGATATTGATAAGGAAGTGATTCGCTTTTCAATATCTCCAGTAGTTCTTTCACATCGATAGACCAAACCAGTGTGGTTGGCCCAAACTTCCAATGTGGCTTGGCATTGCCGATAAAAATGTCATCCGCCATATGTTAATAATTAATCATTAAACAATAAAAGATGGGATTAAAATGTAATCCCCTTAAATCAAAACGGTATATAGCGCATTACGCTGTAACCGGTTCCTTAGCTTGCGTTTTAGACCCCCGCTTGTTTCGAGAACTCGTCTTTTTCGTAGTGGTTTTCCCTTTCTCCGAATCTGACGTATTCTCAGGAGTATCTTTAGCAGTTTCTGTTTCAGCTTGAGTATTCTCAGTCTGATTTTCAGAAGATGCTTGATTCTCCGATGAAGTCTCCTCACTTGCTTCCGTGTTAGGATCGTTGTCATTATCTGCTTTACGTGAATCTGGAATAAACGTGTTTACTTCCAATGAGTGGGAACGTCCGTGTTTATCTTCTTTTCTCCACTCGATTACTTGAATATTCAGACGTTGTTTGCCTTTATATTCATAGACATACTTCTGAACTTTTTCGCTATTCAGCAGTTCAATTAATTCATCTACGACAATACTGCCGTTTAAAATTGAGTTACCAAATTTTTCAGATGCAGTTAAGCTTGATAAAAAAATCTTCTCCTTTGACATGATAAAATGATTTAAAAAATTACACATTCAGTGAATGTAAGACTTGCAACGTACCGTAATTGGATACACCATCGTCTATTCATAAGTGCTAATAAGCAGCTATAAAACAGGAATGTTTAGGTTGGAGTAATGCCTGGCATTACTATAGCATATCAATCTATGATTGATGCAAGTTTACAAGGCGCAATCTATCGGGGAAACAAAAGGAGTTCAACAGTTTTTTACTGTGAAACGTAAGAAAATAATTAGCTGTTGAATTTAGGATTCGCTTGAAGCATTTCGTGTGCTTTGTTTATAATCTCGCCGGGTGTAATTTCAAGAGCTTTTGCAATTTTTATCAGATTACCCACTTTTGGAGATGACACTTTACCTGCGTCATAACGCTGAAATACATTACGTTCCAGATTAGATACAGCGCATACATCGCTCTGGGACATGTCCTTCTCTTGTCGATAATAACGAATAGCTTGTCCTATGGCTTTAGCGATCAATATTTCTTGACGTTTCTCGCTCTCTTTTTCTTTATCTGTCTTTTTCACCATGCGCTCAAATTTAGACAGAAATGCATTGCTAAACTACTTACATATTGTTGCCTTATAAATATAAGGCTTATGTTTGTAAGGCTTATATTTAGTTGTATATTTGTATTGGAATAGTGACCTTAAAATCATCCATCTATGAAAATTACATGCTATCAACGCCTAACACACTTTTACGTCATACTCTTACTAGTATGCATCTCCTGTACTAAAGAGCACCACGAAAAGACACACGCTTCTATAGATTCGCTTGAATCATTAAAAGCTGCCTTTGATGAAGATCGGATTACCCATTTGCATTATAGGACATCGAAACAAAGCAATATTCTGAATGATGAAATCATGACGATGAAGCTGATTTATGATGAGGTTGGGGAATTATATTACCTACAATTAACCTCTCAGTCTGCGGAAGGAGAGCTACATCATGCAAAACTTACACTGGATAAAACCGTACAGGGCAGTATCGCAGAAGATATGCTGTTTGCTCCGTGGGTGAACACGATCATTTCTATTGATGGTAAGAAGCATCATGGATTACATCCTTACAGTATGCTATTTGAATCTGGAATTTCCAGTTCGGGCTTACACATTCTGTCGGATTCATTGCGTATTGATTTCCATTAAACCCGTATACTATGTCCAGATTATTGCACTTATTACAACCCGTATGTTATGTTTGTCTGTTGGCGAGCCTTATAGGTTCAACAGCAACCTTATCCGCTCAACAATCTATTACACCTTCCCAGATTGATACGTTACTCCTCTCTAGTACACAGAAAAACAAGATTATTCATATTAATGGAGGGCCATTTGGCAAAGGTCGTGAGATGCTTTCTTTTATCGATTATCTGAACAAGCATAAACCCTCTCATCTGGAGATTACAGTGATTTTAGTGACAGTGAATAGTCTGAGGGTTCATCACAAGAAATTGTTGCAGTGGCTAGACGAACGGGATATCCATATTAATTACTATGTCATGCATTTCAGTGATTTTCTGGAATCAGGTTTGTATCGGTCTATACCCACAACCTATATAGTAGATAATCAGGGTAATATGTGCCGATTTGTAGATATAACAAATGTTCATAAGAAGAACATTCTGCATCACGTAAGTAAAAATGTGCCTAAAACCATTAAAGCGATAGATAACATCTATAAACATCCATCCAAATAGCCCCCAAGCTATGCATTCATACGTGAATGTCGCCAAAGCCTCCTGCTCCCCATTGCAGGGGGCTTTTTTGTAGTTTGGCGTGATGTTTGTATCCTTTATGTTGAACGTAAATATTTGGGGTTATGAATGATAAGCAAAAAGATCACGATAAGAAAAAAGGCATTGCTCAACGGCTTACAGAACGAGGAGCCAGAAGCAAGCAGGAGCGCGTAGAACAAATCAAACGCACAACGGCACGTTATAAAGAGCATGTGTCCAGAGAAGCACGTAGTATGAAGCATAATATTTCAGAAAAGACACAAGCTTTAATGCGCCAAAAACAAATGCAGGCACCAAATCCGGCACCTGCAAAAGAAAAAGGAAGGGAACGTTGATCTAACGTTCCAGCATCTTTTGATCGAAGGTAACACGGAGATAGGTCTAATCTTAGTTAATTAAACTCAATTTTTTAGTTACCTTTCTATATCTCTGATGTTAACCACTTCTACAGCAGGAGTTTCTTTAGGAGCAGATATTTCATCTAAATCGACATCTCTTAGGTTGGCTATTTCTACGGAGTTCTCATCTATTTCAAAATTGTCTGAATTGGTTACCTCAACATTATTAGCTTTCATACTCCCAAATTTTTCTTCTAATGCATTTGTCATAATATTCTCAATACCATCAGGAGTTATACTCTTGAACTCCGTATATAATTTTTCCACACCTTCGCGGTATTCTTCAAAACTTCCTCCATTATTACGAGCATCCACTAAATCAAATAACTTAGCGTTCATTTGTTCAGTAGCTAAATTCATCGCTTCAGTTGCTTCTGTAAGCTCTTCAGAAGAAAGAGCTTTTTCAAAGGCTTTTACTTCCGTTTTGAATTCTTCACTATTCTTTATTGCCTGCATAATATCATCAAGTGAAGTTGTTTCTTGTGATTCCGTTATTTCATCGGCTTGCACAATCTCTATAACATCTGTTATTTCTTCATCCAATCTATCTTGCAAATCGGGAATGTTTTTTGGGGGTAACATTGTATATCTCCTAACAGTAATAATACATCTCTAAGGATATAATTAAAAGGTTAATAAAGGGTTAACTACGTTAATTTTTGTCAGACCATTCTATCCCTTGGTTTTTCTTATAATATTCTGGACGAATCTCTTTAACCTTCCACTTATTCTTTTTCTTTAATGATTTTTTCAAATCGTCCAAGCTAATATATTCAAATAGGTAGGTTTTAAGAGGTGATGTTTGAATAAGCGATATGTTATTTGAATCGTCTTTCTTGGAAGCAATATAGATACTCAGTTCATAATTATAAAGTTTCCCCGCAAGCCCCATAAAAGGAGGCAAAACATATGATACGCTACTTGATGTAAGTGTATTTTTCTTTTTCGTTAACGCTTGTATTCTGTTAATGTAATTATTCGAGACTAGCCCCTTGTCTTTTAATATGTTGATATCATTAATCTCTAGAATTGTATATTTTATCTTCGATGCTTTTTTTCCATATTTCGACTTCTGTTCGAGTTTTATATAGAAACAAGGATAGCCATAGGTTGCTATACTATCCGCCATTTTCTTATCAACTAGCGCTGCTTTATAAGCAATATTAAAGTTGACATGAATAGGAGTATTATATGCTAGATATGTTTTTCCTAATGGGTTAACAAGATTAACCGTTTTAGATACTAAATTTTTCTTGTTCTTAAATCTTACTCTGAATAGAGGTTCAACCTTATTTTGATAGGTTGGATAACTCAACTTAAAAGAACCTAGCCATTCCCGATAATCATTGGTTATCTTACCTCTGCTCTTGCGCACAATGTCATTAGAATCATATTGTTCTCGGTTATTTTCTTTTTCAATCCTTCTTTTCCGTTCTCTTTCTGCTTGTTCTCTTAAGAGTTGCTTTTTATTTTTTTCATACTCTCGATATTTTCTTTTTTCTCTAGAATAATTAGTTTTATACGTTTCTAACGATTTAGAGTATTGATGTTGTAAGAAAGCAATTCCAGTTAATTCAAGTGCTCCCTCGAAAGCATCACCCCAAGAACCATCATTTTCTGATGTTCTGAGTGAGGATTTTTTAACATAACGTAAGCCCTTACATTTTCCGCATCTCCCAGTACCCACGTTATCTTTATCGCAATAACTACAAGCACATTCTGAACAAAAAACACCTAGACCATTTTTATCTCTATGTGTTATTGTTTTCCCATCACATTTCCAACAGGCAACACGTCCAAAACCAAAACATCTATCACAAATATCTTGCGCAGAAGAATATAGTGAGATGAAGCATATTAGTAAAACAATTCGTATTTGATTATTTGTTACCCCTTTCATTATGTGAATTATTAAATATTAGAAAATAAAATACCCCAGCTTCAGATGTTTAATCCGAAGTGGGGTAATTAATCTCTTTAAAATTAATTATAACTGTTTGATTATCAAAATAAATAAGGTTAAATCATCGCTCCAGCATCTTTTGATCGAAGGCAACTCTAAGATAAGTCTGGTCTTCATTAAAGATGCGGCCTGACGATACAAATATCGACTCCACCACATAGTTGTTCCTCGGCCCTCCGGTAGCGAGCAGCCGAAATTCTTTCTCCGGCAGGATATAACGGTAATCTTCCGATGCATTGGCGCTATGTTTACCTGCACCCATTCCTGTATTAAACCCCATACGCATTTCGTAATCTTTACCAACCAGGTTAGAGAATAATTTCAAGGTTTCTGGATTGGTGCTACTTAGCATATAGATATTCCCGCAATTATTGATGAATTGATCCAGTAAATGATCCGATTGTGGCCCAAGCCTTACCTTGATAGCGGCCAAACTTTGTGATGCATAGATGCACATGGCTTGCTGACTACGACACACACTGGAAAATGCCACGGTTTGCTTGTTAATGGTCAGTTGTGCTTCGTCGGTAAAACAAAACACGGCTCTGTTGTTTTTGGAAAGGTCACGCTTCATCACATCTTTCTGCCATAAATACATCAGCATAGATGTCACCAAATTACCTTGCTCATGATACACAGAACTTGGTAAATCAATGATGATGATCTTTCCATCGAAGGTCATATCCATCGAGAAGTTGGATTCTACATCATCCAGTAATTTGGCCATGAGTCCGATAGAAGCGGGGAAGAGTGTTGCGTGAATACTGGCTACAATGTTTGAAGAAGTGCGTTGATCGACTTGCGTCATCTCGTCCAAAAAGTAGGATACGCACTGATCAAACTCTTCATTATCTTCACTCTCAGGGTTTTCCATTGCCAGATTAAGGTAATACATAAATTGAGAATGGGAGATGAAGTTATCATCACTGATATCATCGGTATTTTTGGGCATCGAATGGAGTATCTGGATCATCTTCTTGACCGATAAAGATACCTTCGCGTAAATCAGCAAAGTAATGGCTGCCAAACAAAACTTGTCTACATGGGTTTGCCAGAATGGGTCTTTGGAAACGGTGGCAGATTTGTTCACCATTTCGCTGAATGTCCGAAACATCTCCAGCACCGTAATCGCCTCATTGGAACCTTCCGGTGTTTGCTTTCTGGCATATTCCAGCCAGTTTAATCGAAATTCACCCAGTGCATTAATGATGATACTGTCGGATAAACGATTGGCATAGGTAATGGGTTTCAGGATACTAGGTAAGTCATCTTGCTTGGCAGTATTAAAAAGTCCTCCCATAACCGGTGAAGCGGTCATAGCCCCGGTAATCAGCGATGACAGAACTCCTGAAGTCTTTCCTGATCCCGGACTACCGAGTATTATGGTGTTATTGGCAAGATCCCTGGCAGTGATATGTTCTTGCCCATATTGTTGAATGACAGCATCCAGCGGTCGCTCAACGAGTGGTTCTAACTGTTGTTTCATGGCTTAGGATTTTAGTCGTTATACATTAGATCAATAAATTGGGAGAATCGGATAAATTCCAGTTCCGGCGGCATATCCACTGCATGACTCTGCCTAAATAACCGTATGATCTCTGCTGTGGTCAGAATGGTTTCTCGTACGCTTGGCAGGAGCATGATTTGTCTATTTCTTGGGTTATAATAGGCATCTCTGGTTCCTTGTCTGTAGGTGAGCTGGTATCTGAGTCCTTGCAGATAATTGGCGAGCTGACATACCGTATATGTTCTCTGATGTCTCATAAGCGTGTGTTTTAAACGCCCTGCAGGTGCAGGGCGTAAGTTATATAGCCTTTCATTTTGAATCCGATTTTCTGGTTGGCTGAGATACGGTTGCCCGCTTTGATGGGCTGGCACTGGTTTTTCTTGAACCAGACTTGGTATCTTTCATATTTTCCTGAGTCAGATTCCCTAAAATAAGCGCATCATTTTGGTCATGTTTCAGGTCATCGTGATTTTTGATGATAAACACTCCCGTTACACACATACAGATGGCAATCAGCTTTATGAACATGCCTAAGTTGGGAATATATTTACCGATCATCATCGCTACTACGAATACGAATAGCGGTTCAATAAACGCGTTGATACGTTGCGGGTTCTGCTTGAAGTACGGCAAATTGAGTTTACTGATCCAGTCAAATACGTACCCATCGCCCGGTGATCGTGTGTATCGATAGGGAATGGTACGTGCATCCATCTCTGCACGTATCAGGTGATAGATAGATAAAGCTACATAGGCTACTCCCAGAATCAAAAAACTGGAGAGATCAATCTTTTGCCCGATAAACGGAATTTCTGCATACCAACTGGTAAATCCTTCAATAACAAGTAGAATCAAAAAGGTAAATAGGGTGCTTTCCGGCTTAATGATGCGACAGCCAAAATTGCGTCTTACGAAAACGTATCCAATCATCGATATGAGGAATGCTATACCAAGTAACTTGCTATTGGTTACGTTGAGTACCACGTTCTCTAAATGATTTGGTTCATCACTATGAAGTTTAAAATTAGGTTTCATGATTTCTGTTTTTTAAGGTTAAACACGAATAATCGGGAGGCAGTTGCTCCCTTCCACTGGGTATGTGCCGATTGGATCGGTGTTCCGGTGGTTTCTACCAGTAAGGTGTTTCCTGATAGATGGGCTTTATAGGCAACCCCGTTTGTTTTAGGGATACGGCAATGCTGTACTGCGCCCGTTAATACATCAACAATCCATAACTGTCCGCATAATCGATCTTTCAGAATAATATGGCTCTTGTTATTACCTATGATGCGAACCGCTACTTGCTGTTTGCGACACGGATCAATGATGGGAAAGGGTTTCCAGTTGACGGTATTATTCTCAGATAGATATAGCTGGTCACGATAGGTCACAGCCATATGCTTGTCGAGCAGTGCAAACCCTCGTATAGCGATCTTATCATTGTTTCTAAAGGGCTGAGGACATTTCCACCAGCCTCCAGCACTTTTAGAGACAAACACCCCTTCAGAGCCTTGTACCCACACGCGAGAGGTTTTATCGACGACCAGGGATTCCAGTGAACCTTCAAATACTTCCTGCGCCGAATTATAGTCTTCCTGGGGTTTGATACTGGTGCGCCATATATTGTTAAACCCTAGTGAGTAAGCTACACACAAAGAATCATCTATGACTGCATGAACCCCTTCCTGAGATGTGTTAGCTATACGTGTCCATCGCTTCCCGCGATCGGATGACCAACGTAAATAATGATGATCTTTCGGACTGCCACTGGTTTCAGGAATCATCCGTATATACCAGATGCCTTTCACCGCACCCTTTTTGAACCTGTTGGCAATATGAAACCGGTTATTATTGACGGGTTGATACGTATTGATATCCAGCAGTTCCTTTCCGGTATTAACAATCACCTGACCACTATCGATGACAATTCCTCTAACGGGTAGATGCGCTCTGACCAGTGTTTGCGCACCAAATAGCTGATTACATATGGGTTCTGGTGTTAACCGAACTTTGAGTAATTGCGAGGCTTTTTCCTGTTGCTCATGAGCCTGTTTGGTGCCGGATACGTCACTTAGAACACTATCTTCAGGCAAATGTGCTGTAACATACAGATCCTCGCCCAACGGCACAAAATTGCGATAGTGATAGACTTCAGGCAAAAACACTTGCTGTTTTTTACGAGTTCTCAGATCCATTATAAAGTGGTGTCTGAGTCCCTTGGCAAATATCAATCGATGTCCATCCAAAGAACGGATCATTACCATACTGAGATTATCATGCTTAGTGGCACTTACTGCAATCTCTCTCCATTTCTTTCCGTCAAATTGATGCAAATAGTGGGCTGCTACGGAAATCAGTAAATAATGCTCATTGGCAAGGATGCGTATGCGACCTTTCAGATTTCCATCAAGCTTGTGGGTAATATTAACAAAGCTTTTGCCTTGATCCTGTG
The DNA here is from genome assembly GCF_007489275.1 of Aquimarina algiphila. GTDB lineage: Bacteria > Bacteroidota > Bacteroidia > Flavobacteriales > Flavobacteriaceae > Aquimarina > Aquimarina algiphila. The sequence continues at coordinate 38,091 of NZ_VLNR01000082.1, read as the reverse complement.
ACATATAAAGTTTTCCAGAGTCACATACGACATAGAGCGCCCCCTGAAACCATCCAATCCCGTCAATGCGATGCAGACGCTTGTCACCCAGCGCCGTCGCTACTCCGGTTTGCAACTCCTTTTTGTAAAGGGTAGAATGATAATTGCCAGTTTGAGTCGCGCCATAAAGCACATCATGTTTGGTATCGACTGCAAACAGGGTGGCGCGTGTACCGCCTTTACCACTGATACGTTGCCAGTTTCTTCCGTCCTTGGTGCGATATACTACCCGATTCGCATACATGGATTTTCTATGATACGGGTTGATGACTGCATAGATATAATCACCGGCTTTAAACATCTCCCACACCATATGATGTAATGTCTTGATATAATGATGATCCGAATAAAAATATACGGCTTCATCGGTTCCAACGACCAGATCACCGGAGTTTCCAATCGTTTGCACACCCACTAGTGGCCTATCATCCGGTCTGTCCTGAACCACATAATTCAATAGTTCCGATGTTTTTTTTACTAATGCAGGTGAGGGGGCGGCACTCGCCGCCACGCTCACTAGCAATGCGATGGCACTGATTCCTAGAATCAATGCTATCCATGTGAGTTTTTTCATCCTGTATTAGTATTTAGGTTCCGCTCCAATTCGAAGAAAGAAGTTTACATAGAGTTTTGTGGCAATGTCCCTTGCACACATGGCAATGGCACGTTCGTAGAAGGTTTTTCTTGTTGGTGCTCTATCTGGTTGATTATCTAAATACTTTTTGTATTTCCCCTTCACAATATCTGTGCTTCCAGATCCTTTTTGCCAAACCGTTACCCACTCATAAGTATGTTCACTCACTGTTGAGTAAACCACTTTTTTGCTTCTTAGATCAATCACTTCCACATTCACTTTTGCGCGTGTATTATAGCCTGATGTATAGGTGATAATGGTTGCCTTCTTGGTAATGGTTTTTCCATTCTCATCCATAACTTCTTTACTATATTCCTGCTTGTCGGATGTTTTGCCGCGTGTAATCAGTTCCAAGCCGTTGGTCACCATTTTGACATGGTAATCTGCGCTTTTGGTATTGACCATTTCGACAAACGGCAAACGATTGAATCCGGTATTCTGAATCAACTGGGCTTTGACATCTTCATCAAGCGTACCGCCAAATCCACCATGACCGTGATAATGGGCTGAAAAATACACGGTGCTGGTCGCTTTCTTCTTTGCTGACTCATATTGCTGTTTTGCATCTTTAAAATCGGTCACATAATACTCACTGATTTTGTACGCCATTGCTGCACGTTTATAATCTTCTTTGTCGTTGCTTTTGGCTCCTTGCTGTTGGTAGTAGTTACCTCCAGCATAATAATCATTGGCACTATACTTACGATATGTAGAGAGGGTTCCGGCCAGTTTTCCGAGCATATGATGATCTACCGGATTAACGGTGATCTTTACTTTGGGATGATCGAGCTTCTGTAACATAGCATTTACATGATTCATGCGATTTGCATACCACATGCGGTAATACATGGCCTTACTGCTTTTCCAGTTGATGTACTTAGGAACATTCGGGTAATCGTTCAGATTCTTTTCAAACTCTTTTTGAGCGCGGGCATAATTACCAGAAGTCAACACGTCTAATGCACGTCGTTCAGCACGCTTCTTCGGTTTCATTTCCAGTGCTCTTGCTGCGTAACCTAGCCCTTCAATAAATTGTTCTTTCTTGATAAAGCGTCTGGCTTTTCTGGCACATGGTTTAGAGGCTTTACAATGTGGCCCCCATGCCTGATTCCAGACTGCTGGGTGATCGCTATAGGATAATTGAGGGATGACATCGACGGAAATGGTCTTTTCCTTCCCAACCTCCTTAGAATGGCTCCCAGGTACTTCAACCTTTTGACCATGAGTCGTTCCGATTGCAATGAACAGGGCAATTGCTACTATGATTCGCGCTTGCCCATATAGTGATAGTGTTTTCATGTTATTGTTTTTTAAGTGTAGTTAATATGGTTCCAATGGATTGATTAAGTGCTGTAAGCCGCTTTTTGGACTCTAGAAGTGATTCATCTTGGGACAAATCGGGTAATCGTTCAAACAGGCGGACGATCCGTTGTGTATGGCCTTTGAGTTTGATCAGGCTGATGATGGTGTTTTCCATCTCCTCTTCTTTAGAAAATGCCAGTTGATCGGCAAGCCCTTGATGTTCCATAGCAGCATTTTCGATAAAGGCATGGAGTGTCTTGTAGAGTCGCTTCTGTTTCTTATGCTTTTTCTTGGTTTCCAAATCCTTTAGATCATGCATAATGTTAGAAATCTGCTGTACTTTATGACTGAATTGATAGATTTTGGTACAGTAGTGACATTCATTTTCTCGTTTGAAGGCTTCAGCCACTTCCTTAATCGAGAAATTAATATCCTGTGCATGGGTAGTTACCGTCGTTAGGATAATGACCCCAGTCATCAGGATGGATTGCTGTAATCGTTTTGTTTTCATTGTAGTACGTGATTTTAATTAGACATTATTTTCACCCCACAAGAACCCTGATTTTGAACAGAATAGGAGTACATTAAAAATTTGTTAAATGTTTCATTGGCAAAGAAAAACGAATAGCGTCTTTATCTATTGAAAACACTGATAGTGAGGGGGTTATTTGCGGAAAACCGTAATTGTTAATGCAGATAAAAAAGTGTTGATCCGTATGATAAATGTTTCATTTTGTGTAATTTAGGTGTCATAACATTAATCATTAACCAACGTGGGACGTTCTAAAGGCAAAGAAATTCCCCCACAAATGCTTGATGATCTGTATCAGGCATTTACAAATAATCATCTGACTAGCTTAACTCAGAAAGCCGACTCAGTGAACCGCGTTGTCCATGAACTCCTTAAAAGTGGATCGTCCTATCAACGGGTGATCTTGAATAACGGGAAATGGTGGCAACGCAAGCGGTTTGCAATTCGGGAAGAAGAGATACCCGATACATTCATCACGGCTAAAACGATAGGTCTAGTAGAAAACCGTATACCTGTTGCTATCAAGACATTGTTTATACTGGCTGCTTATTGTGGTTATACACTGGCTGAAGCCAAACAAGCTATTAGAGGTAAAGATAGTAGTGAGATTCCCTATACCAAGCATTTAGCCGGTGCGTGGCATGTCTACTTCCATGATTCTTCCAAAGACGCGCAAGATCATATGATGCGCGGATTATTGTGGCTGCATCCTGCCAAACGTAAAGCCTATGCGTTTAAAGCATCCTTTATGGTCAAATGGAGTGACGAACCGTTTGAGGGAACAGGGCGTATTGAGAATCAAACGCTGGTACTAGAGTTTAACCGCGACTATCCATTCTTTTATGTTTGTGCCAAGCTGCCTGAGAAAGCTGGGCGTAAGCCTGATGGACAATGGTTGCTCAATGCAGGAGCAGTGAGTACGGGACTGGAGCTTCCGGTTATGGCAAACGTGATATTGCTCAAGAATATCAAGATTACGGATGAAGATGAGTTATTCAGTAAGCCGATTAAGTCTGTGTTCTATCAAGAGCTAGATAATACGCCAGAACATGCCACAACCAATCAGCGTTTGGTCAATGAGGCGATTATCTACCTTTCAAGGCATCAGGACAGACCGGTATTTCCATTTTTGCCAGATACGGTCACGGAACTTGCAGAGCGCAATGCACTCGCTTTGAAGAGTGAGACACGCCACAATTACACCACACTCAAGCGTAAACTCTATGAACCCAAAAATGATAAGACGTGGTATTCATTTTCGCGAGTGATTTCGGATGAGCATCGCATTGCGATTTTCCAGTGGGGTTTTAGCTTTAATGATGCAGAACAAACGGTGAATGTGAAACGCTGGCGTATAGACCGCCCAGATTACGGCGAGTATGAAGGGGAGGTGACACTAAAGAACGATCATTTATATATACATATGCGGGATATTGACCGTACCAAGCGTAAAAGCATCATTGCGCCGTTACCCAAACAGGAGGAGGTGGATAATTTATACGGAATTAGCTCGACCACCTTCCCCACGGGTAACAGTATGGATTCAAAGAATATGGCGATACGTGAGCTGTTGTTTCAGATTCCAAAAGACCAATTCAAGGAATATGACCTGACCAAAGGCCATTTGACCTATGACGAATTTGTACAATTTAAGGGTATCACGGACGAACAGAAGCTATACTTATCGAACCGCAAATATTCGACCTTATCCTTTCCGCATCCGCAGAACCCACAGAAGCATTATTATCGACTGAACAAGGCAAGGCAGTTTCATGGCGAGTATTTCCTGATCCTCCGTAATGATTATATCACCACAAAGAGCCTGTTCCTGATGACATTGACCATCGACAAATTATCCAATGTGACACTCACTATCAAACTGTCTGATAAAATACCTCAAAGCAAGTATCTGGGAACGGTAGAGTATTATGCCAATAATCTGCATATGCATCTGGAAATAGACACACCGGAGAATCGTAAGCAAAAGATCGCCAATCTGATCTTTGATAGTGTGGCGGTGGACTCGGAAGAAGCACCGGATTTCTTTTCAGGGATTAGTATCACCACAGATCGTGAGCTGGAGGCAGAAGCCTATCGTTTTGTGATGATCAGAAAACACATATTCCGTAACAAATACCCATTTGAGCCATCTTTGATCGATATAGAAAATACGCCACCTATTGAGCTGAATATTATCCTACAGGAACATCTACATAAAACCGTTGATGAGTTTTTCTATCAACATGCATTGGTGTGATTATTTAAGGAGTTTAGGGGTATCATCCTGCTCAACATCAGGAGTTTCGCGTGGTGCTGAAATCTCATCTACATCCTGAGCGCGTTCAATGGTGATTTTTTCAGACACTTCTTCTTTTTTACCGTAACCTTCACCATCACGATATGCTTCCCAGCTATCATAGCCTTTGTTATCCTTGAAAGCGTAATCAGTATAGGCATTATCTAGTATTCTTGCTCTTTCATCCAGTGGAATCCATTGGTCAACTACATCTTCTTTTTTACCGTAAGCTTCCTGTATATCAGGAGGTAGCCTGTCATAGCCAAACGCATTGAGTTTAATATGTTCCACACCATCTATATAAGTGTAACTGGCAATGACCATTTTTTCCTCAATATTTCCGTTTTTATCCATGTAAACATTGATTTTAGCCGCTTCATATTTCTTTTCATTTTCTTCTAACGTACCTTCACGGCGCAAGAGTTCTTTTTCCAAAGCTTCGTCAAGTATTGTTTTAGCATCATCGGGTATATTATCTAAAGTGGCTTGGGATAATCCTAATTCCCTTATTTCTTTAACTTGTTCGCTTTTTTCTTGTATTTCACTTTCTATAGCGATTTCGCGAGCCTGTTGTTTTATTTCCTTATCTAGCATTGTCTCATCCGAAATTGTTTTTATGTAATAACCTTACAGTCAAAAAGTTAACAATTGATTAACAGAGGGGATATTCCCTAATTAATTGTAAAGTGCTAATTTTAAGCATTATCCCCCGCATTAAAGGAAAACCAAAAAACTTCATATTATGTTACTATCAAAGGCTTTGGCGAGCAGCCATTTGTTAGTGCTATGCTTTGCATTATGCACTTATACAACGATTCATTCACAACGTAAAAAGGATCTTCCACCTCCTCTTAAATGGGTGAATGTAACTTCAATTAATAAAGAATATTTCCGTGTCAAAAACACCTTACCCATTCGTATAGGAGTATATATTTCTTCACCTGAGCGTACCATATATTTTATGCCATATGAAGAAATAATGTTCTCAACCAATTATCTTATAAATCGTCCTATATTCAGATTAAAATATTCAGATGAAGCGTTATCGTATCAAGAAAGAATATATGAACGTGAGTTTAATCAACTTCAGAAGGATTTAGAAGAGGTCGGAGATTGGGCAGATATTGTCGATGAAGTATCCAAACGTTTAGCTAGTCAGGATAGAAATATAAATAACAATAAAGAAAATAATGCTCCAACTACAGGAGATGCTTTAGAAGTGTTAGGAGTTGTCAAAGCTGTTGAAATTGTTGCTAATTTGGAGAAAAAATATAGAATCATTCGTGAAATGAACCTTGCTTCTAACGGTGCGAATAATAGATTCAAAGCATATTTCCAAAAAGTAAATTTACGAGAGATTGTGCTTAATCAGCGTAACAATTTTCAGGAAATCAATCGTAAAAACCTTGTCTATGTGGGTGCAACGGTTTGGAAAAACAGACTTGGGGATAATTGGAGAAGTAAGGGGAGGTCGCGTGTACCTGACCTTTTATATGGACGTAGATTATCGAAAGGTTTTAAGATAGGAGGAAAAACCTATATTTCACCATATGCTTTTGTGCGTTTAGACCAGAATACTTACAATATGGACAATTCAGATAAGACATTCTTTCTATCATCTTCATATGTCGGTGGAGGGGATGGCAGAGAGTTTTCTGAAATTGTCTCAGAAGAGGACATTGCATTACAGATGACTCAGGCTAGTTCAGGACTTTTGGTTAGGATGAATGTTCTTGGTAGATACACATTTGATGTAGGGGCTGGATACAATTTCTTTGAAACCAATCTCTTAAGGTTTAATGATGTAGATCATCTGTCAAACGGTTCTGTCAGAGAGGACTCATACAAAGATACGGTTGATTACAATGCAACACCTATTTACGGAATGTTTCGATTAGGTGTCGATATTAATCGAGGTGCAAAATTTGGGTTAGGTGAAGTGTATGTACTGACCCAATTCTGGCAGAGCGACTTAATGCCAAACGACGGGTATCAAATCTTTCAGACTGCCAATCAGGCTGACAAACTCCCCATTACAGATGGTAAACAATTTCTTTACACGATTAATGTTGGACTAGCATTCAATTTTTAGGTTCAATAGCCTCTCTTTTTCACACGTCATAATCCATAATTGAATTACCCCTTTAACATTGTAATTCATTATTCACATCAAAATAAGTAAGTATGAAAATTGCAGCATTTAACGTCGAAAATCTGTTCGACAGACCCAAAGCATTCAACGAATCTAACACGATTAGCAGAGAAGTCATTAATGGGGTGAGTGAGCTAAATACTATTTTTGAGCAAGCAACCTATTCAGCAAGTGACAAAAGACGCATCAAAACGCTTTTAAAATCATTGGGAATGGAAAAGAGCGATCAGGGAAAATTCGCTATCCTGCGCAAAATCAGAGGTAGAATTGTGAAACGCCCCAGACAGAAGCCAATAGAAGTAGTTGCTAACGGACGGGCAGACTGGATTGGTTGGGTGGAACTAAAAACTGCACCCGTTAATGAAAGGGCAGTATTGAATACGGGCAGGGTCATAAAGGATGTAGACGCCGATGTGCTTGCGGTGATTGAGGCAGAGGATCGTGTATCTCTCGAAAAGTTCAGTGATATTATTATCAAAAAGGTAAATGGTAAGCCTTATGATCAGGTTATGTTAATAGATGGTAATGATAGAAGGGGTATTGATGTAGGTGTAATGACCAAAAAGCCATACCCTATACAATCCATCAAAAGCCATATTTATGATAAAGCATCTGATGGCAAAACCATTTTCAGCAGAGATTGTCCAGAATATGGGATCACAACACCTTCAGGAGAAACCATTGTGGTGATTCCCAATCATTTTAAGAGCAAATATGGGGGTAATAATGCACAGTCTCGGAACAAACGACTATCACAGTCAAAACGCACCAAAGAAATCTATGAAGAACTCATAGCAAAAGGGTATGAGAATGTGATCGTGCTTGGAGATTTGAATGATACACCTGATAGTAATGAGTTGGAACCACTATTGCAAAACACAGATTTGAAAGATGTGGGAGAGCATCCTACTTTTGATACTGGAGAGTTTGAAGGAGTGGGAACTTATGCGTTGGGAAATGATAGTAAGAAAATCGATTATCTGTTGCTATCACCAAATCTCTTTTCCAAAGTAACATCCTGTGGTCTTTTCAGGAAAGGAGCATGGGCAGGAAAAAGACGTAAAAAATGGACAACATACGAAAACATCACCAAGCCAATTCACGTGGCAAGTGATCATCACGTTATCTGGGCAGAAATTAATATATAGGATTCTTATGGATGGAAGGGGGATGATCAATCCCCCTCATCAAATAGTGCAAATAGATCAGTTTAGATGCCTACAGTGCGGAGCGTTTCTTCTTCAACCTTACGTTCTGCTTCTGCTCGTTCTTCAGCAGTTCTGGCTTTTTGATTCTGCCACATTTGGTAGATAGTACTTTGCTCTTTTTCGATAGGAACAATGCTTGGTAGCTCATAGATACGAATCTTTGGATTGATCTTCCAACCTTGCTGATAATCATCGGGATTGAGGCTATTATGTTGTATCACTTCTACTTCACAGCCATGAAGCATCATATTGATACTCGCCATCTTGCAGCAGATTGGGTCTATATCCTCAGCATAGGTATAGTTGCCAGGGAAATGTCCGTGAAAGGCAATCAGGAAACGCCCTGAGCCACATGTCGGATCATTGATGGTGAGTCCTTTGCCAGTTAAATCCTCATCTTTGCCATGTTGCATGAGAATCATTAAATCAACTACATGTTCTGGTGTAAAAAACTGGCCTAATCTAGATTTCTTACTTCGGCTTTCAAGTGCTTCATAGAAATCTCCAAACAGGTCAAACCATTTTCTAAATGTGCAATTGCTGCGGCTTCATTATGAAAATAAGGTTTGCTTAAAATGGACATTATTATGGTATCTCCTTGAAATATAAGGAAATACTATACTATTAATATGGGTTTATAAAGTATATAATCGTCTAAAATTTAGAGGATCCCTACTTGTACGCATAGCTTCAGTTAAGTTGAAAAAACCATCTGTTCCATTTGCAATCTCAGTACTCCCTAAGTTCCATTCAGCAATTAGATTAGAGCCACCTATTTATCCAGTTTCAAAAAATCTGGATTGTTTTTTACTTACATACTAACAATAACTAATCGTTGAGGCCACTAGCGAGACGCTAGCGGGCTAAGCTCTGTAGTTAAAGAATCTGTAGAGATATATAACAACAGTAGACCTCATTTGAGTTTAAATTATAAAACACCTAATTTTATACACAACAAAAATGCAGAGCTTTTAAAAGCTCTGCATTAAATATCATTCAATAATCGTCAACTTATTTTAGGACGACTCATTTACTTGGTTTTACATTAAAAGGAGGACTTTCCGTATTAAACATTATTTCACTTATATTTTGCTTATGCCTTAAAAAGGCTTGAATATAGAAGTTTTCTTTTTTCCATATCATAAATAATGGTTTTTCATCAAAAGTCCCTTCTATTAGGTCTCCTTCACTTTTTCTAGCATGTTGGATAACATTACCAATATCATCTTTTATGGAACCCTCGCTTATTATTTTTCTATTTGAGATTACATGTATATGATCAGGTTCGCCATACTTTTCAATAAACGAGTCATAAAATTGACGATTGATAACTTTATCAAAATGAATCGTAATAGATTTAACAATATCACTTTCATCAGTTTCTAAAGAGAGTACATGTGAAAGCATACCATAAAAATTCATATTAAAATTTTGGCTAAAGTATAATTGAGCTTTAATTTTTTCAATATTACTTTCTTTAAAATTGGTACTAACAGCTTTTTTTACTTCAGAAAGATGTTCCTCTAATAGTTCTTCAAATTTAATAGTATCCACAGAATGAGTATTTAGATTGAGTGTGAATATAAATAATATAGTTATAAAACTTTTCATGTTTCTAAATTAATAAAACTTTTTATCAGTCACAATCAAAAGGATTGCTTATCCCCAAAACACTCGTAATATAAGGCGCTGGACTAGGTATAGAAAAAGGTTCTGCCGTGAAACTAAAACTACCTCCTACTATTGCTAATTGAGTTCTAAGTGCATCGTTAAAAACATCTTTTAAGCCAAATTCTGAAACATCAGGATTATTAAAAAAGTAAACATCTGCTTCCTTTATTGCAGCTGTAACTGCTATTGCGGTAAGGTTAGCAGCTTGACCATTAGTAATTACATTTGGCATGGTGAAATAAATTATTGATGTATTAATATCAATTTCACCGTAATACGGACTACCATTAGGTCTAATGCCTGCAGTATAAAATCTATGGTCGAAATTTTTTACTGCACATCCTTTTTGTAAGGCTCCAGGGGGTTGAGCATATTCAAAACTTCTACAATCCGCCCCTAATAGTGGATTTGCACTGGGGTTAGCCATTAATACATTAATAGCATTTGTGACAAAAATCACCTCCTCGCTCGACCAAGTTCCCGCATTAGTATGGGATGAGTAGTAATTGTATAGATTTTCAGTTTTATTTCTATTAGTAATCAACCAATCTTTTTGCTCTTGATTTAAGGTAAGTGCTTTAGAAACATCATACACTTTCTTTCTAAAAGCAAAGTCAAACGGCTGATTGTTTAGCAATGCCCTAGTTCCTTCAATCACATAAGGACGATCAAGCATCGATAAAAAGCGTACTCCATTTTGCCATAGTTTAATCCCTATGTCGTTTGTAAAAAAAGCGGTAATATAAAACTCAGTTCCTATATTAAACGCTCTACTATCATAGTAAAACAACCTGGCAATTTCATCATAAGTAAAATAGTTGCTCAATTCAAATCCATTATCCCTCATAATATGATCTGTCATACGACCCTCAGCTTCTCTATTTGCATTTGGGGAAGTCTCTAGAGCGTGTAATACATTTTCGAACAATCGAAACCTTCTGTTAGAGGGATCACTGGTAATTTGAACCCTTCTAAACAACCTGTTAGGGTTAATAAAATAGTCTTCTGTAATAAACTTCTCACCAGGGCGATTAGGAGCAAAACCAATAGGAAAAATAGGATTTACCTCTGTATAACTAAGAAAGGTTCTTTCTATAAGGTATATTGAATTTAGGTCATATTGTGAGTATTTAAAATACTCCTTTAACTCCTTAACCACTTCTGGTCTTTCAGTTATATATTTGTTTGTAGCATAACCATAATTTGTTCTGGCAAGAGTAAATAATGCATCCTCCTCTGATAATTCATTATTTGATGGTGGTGTATACCCGTCCATTGGTGGGATGTTGCCTCCAGTTCTAAGAAAAAGGGTATTTAGGTGCTGTGCTTCGTGATCTGCCAAAGTATAATCAACGTTTGGATTTAAAAAAGGAGGCTTATTAGGTTCAATATGAGGCACGGTTGGGTCTTCTATTGCAATGCGAATATCATATGTGGTCATAAAACGTATGGCATCTTCATAATCTAAACTCTTGTAATGAACCAATAAGTTACCTGCTAAAAAATTGGCAATATACCCTTCGTTTAACATTCTTTGTAAGCGACTACTACGTATACTATATTCTGCTCTGGCAGCCCGTTGATTATCTCTAGTGACTAACTCTGTGTTTAACAAACTATTTACCTCGGCATCGGTCATGCTTCTTAGGAATTTCCCTTTATATTTTAAATCTCCATATACAGGATTGGTAGTACCTTCCCTTTTTCTGATATCCAGTATTTTTGAATTAAGATTAGCATTTCGTAAGGCTACTTCATCATAATTTGTTATAGCTTTAATCTGGTTGTCTAGTTTTGTAAAATATTTATTAGCAAGATTATTGGTTTCAACATCTCTAAAATGCTTTCTTTGAATCTCTTCAAAATTATAGTCAGTAGAAAGCCCATATGGAGAGTTGTATTGTGCAAAATAATTAACCCCTGTCCATGCAGTAGCTAATAAAATCTCTTGCTCATATAACCATTTGTCTTTTTCTGTAGTTGCATTTATTTGATCATTAAAAACAGTGAAATGAAAAGGGGCAAAACACAAACAACTTCTTTCACTACCACTATTCTTAGCCTCACAATCAATACAGCTGTCCGTACCGTCATCTGAGTATTGTTCTATTTGTGCATATGTAGCACTAGAGATCAGGCATACCATACCCAATATCATTATTTTATATATAAATTTCATAATATTATTTTGTATAGTTAGCTTATTCTTTAATTACAGTTTTAGTAAAATACTGCTCGTTTATCCTCATTTGCACAATGTATGTACCACTAGGTAGAGCACTACTATCTATAGTTGTAGATTGTAAGCTACTATTCGAGTTGTTTTGACCAGGTAAGTGTACCCGTTGTTGTCCAAACATATCATAAATAGAAATCTGGATTTCTGCGTCTTTATCTAAAGAATAGGTAATGTTAAATTGATTCCCAATAGGGTTTGGCGAGATCGTAGCCAAATTTTTATCCAATTCTAAAGAGGTTGATGTTTTTATGTCTGCTTCTGCAATAGCCGTTGATGCTACCGGCAAAGTTGGAGCTTCAGGATATAAAACCATTCGTATAGGTGTATGTATTTCTTCATTAAACTCTACAATTTTACTGGCAGAAGGTGTTTTTACTATTAATGCTTCTTTTCCATCAACGGTAGCTTGTTTAAAGTATAAACCTGTAAGACTATGAATTAATGTGTTTTTAGCAGGATGGTCTTGTAGTACATTTTTTAGTGGTGGGAGTTTAAGAGTTAAGCTTGAACCAAAACCGCTATAAAATTCATTAACGGCAGCATTAACCTGTGCATAACGAGCATTTTTCACCACCGTTTCTCCATTCATTATAAGTTCGTAACTGACATTTTTATATGTACCATGATCTTCTCTTTCTGTTATCGATAAGGTTACAGGAACATATTGTTTTACTCCTGCGGCAGTCCAATCATACACTATAAAATGCCCTTTAAAAGTGGTTGTCCCATTTCCTACAATTGTAATTTCTTTATTATTTGAAGCATAATTATCCAAAGAAGCCAAACGTTCCTCTGCCGAGATGGGAATCCAATCATTATTTTGATTTTGTAGTGTTTCTATTAAAGTAGTACTATTAAGAATGTTATTATCGGTAAGCATTTGTATTGCCAGTGCCTTATTTTGAGGTGCACCATATCCAAAATAATGCATGATCGCCAACCAATGTTTTGCCATTGGGTGATTACTAGCTTCAAAATTTGTTTTTGCTTTGGCAACCAAAGTAGCATTGGTAAAATCCTCGTTAGATACCAAGTTTTTTAAATAAAGGTACCCTAGGATATAATGCGCTATATCTTTTTTATAATCTTGAGCAACTAAGGCTTCAAGGTTATTAGCTATAGTTCCATAAGCAATAGAATGCCTTCCTCTATATCCCTTAGTTAATAGATTAATGCCGTGATCCAACATTGCTGGGGGATATTTATAATAAGACGCCCTAAAAAAGTGTAAATATGATGTTTCTTGAACGCTACCTCCAGGAAAAGTAGTATACCCCCCTCTTCTAAGGTGAAGTAATCCTGCGGCATATGCAGATGCAGGGCTGGTTCTCCCATAGGCAAGATCGGCACAAGGAGTAATATATTCAATAAGCTCGTCGATTAGTGCAATCGGATAGTCTTTAAAATCATTTTTAAAAGCGATTACGGCTTCTGCTTTTTGATCACATTCGGTTTTTGTAAGTTGTGCAAATGTGGGTTGCACGTAAGTTAGGGCAAGGCATAGCAAGCCCCATACAAGTGATTTGTTCATTTGTGAAAAATTTAAATGGTTTATTTACATATTGGGGTAACACCAGACCTAACATGACTATAAGGTCTGTTAAAGGAGAAACTCCTTTACGGTCAGAAAACCAAAACAACTTAATTACAGCGCTATAATCGTATTGTTTTGAGTTGTTATCGTATAGTATTAAAATATAGTTCTTCTAGCTAGTGTAATAAAGTATTGTTTTCATAAGTTGGATTTTTTAGGTTATTATGAGGTGTTTTTCGTTGCAATATTAGAGCACACCAGTTTCATTTTTTGACATTCTGTATGATGGAAATGTTAATTAATAGTTAAAGTCAAATGTTTCTTTAGAGAGTTTTTTGTCATATGGTTAGGTTTTAAAAAATTGATATATTATGTATATGTCTCAAGTGTTCGATTTGTTACATGCTTTTTTAAATTATTTGATAGTATTGCTTATAATTACCTTGTTCATTGCAATAATAAAGTATGCCAGTTTCATTTTCCGGTACTGGGAGAAATGACAATGTTAATTAATCGTTAAAAAGCATAAGGGTGCAGGAGTAATACAAATCTTGACTGTGGACAAGGGGAGAAATACAGTCATTATTACTCCTGTCCTTTATGAACTGAAAGACCTCTTGCATTTTTGCTTTCATGGTAAATAAACTAGGATTCATATGGTAGTCTTTGGTTTTTGCTTCATTCAAAATACAGGAGCAGTCTATTTATGTACTAAATAACTCTTAAAACCCTAATTGTAGGATGTGACTACTCCTGTTGCTCCTTACTCAGTTGTCAAATTTTTTCCAAAAGTTTATTGGATTCCATTTTCTGACTAGTTTCATCACTTTATCGCCTATTACGTGGATTGTTATGTTTATATCCACATTAATCGCCTCAAGCACTTCCTCAATAGCTTCAATACGAGCGTTATTGTTGAACATCTCAGACACTTTCTTCTGAACAATCAGCTTAGCAGCCTTATCCAACTCATTATATTTGGGGTGCTCATTAAGCATAGCTAGTATTGTTTCAAATGTTAAATCTGGTTGGAAGCCAGTTGAATAAGTGTCTTTGTTCATCAAGACAAATCGACGTGCTCTATGGATAACTTCGATAGCTTGATCGGATGAAAATCCTTTTTCAAACAGTCGTACAGTCCACCTATGAATCATTGACTCATAACATTCTTTGTTAGCAACACGCATCATAAACTCATCCATTTCGATCTGTATGGATTGAATAATGGTAGCAATGAAACGATTGCGGCGATTATTTAACTCTAGATTCTCTGTCATGACTAATTATTTTGGGAGTTGATTATTGTCTTTTTTTCCTGTGATACTAAGTTTTAAAAGAAACCGGTGTATCTTGATGATACGTTTCTGATTCAGTTTTCTGCCATATTTAAAGAACTTCTGTAAAGTGCCATTGGGAAAATCTAGACGATCATCCAGTCCCGCCTTGTTAATAATATCTTCATTATCAAGTAGCCACTTTTCTACTATTTCTCGTTTTGTTGCATTCATATTTACATCAATATTCAGGCTATCAATAGATAACACCAGATAGTGATAGAGAAACTAAAGTGGGGTGTATTCTCTAACTGTTAACCTTATGTTTTTTGACGATGTGTTTAAGGTTGTATGCTATATTAGTCAGATTGTTTGAAAGCGTGATTTTGAATTCCTAATTAGTAAAATTTTGCATACATTTGCTTTTGTCGCAGTTTTAGGACGTTACATCATACGTTTCATACGATTTTCAGACTAATTTCATACAAAGTACGAAAAAAGTTTTGTAAAATGCAAATTTATTAATGGGGGTTAAGTCACTTTTCGAACATATTTCAAAAAATGAGGGCATTTCAGTAGACGAAATAGCTAAAAAATTGGGTGTCGCAAAATCGACCATTTACTACAGTATCAACAAAAATGCCTTATCGTTGAAACTGCATAAAGCACTCAAGAAACATTATCCCAATTATCTGGAGGCAATGGATGATGAGTCTCTGGCACTAGACGATTATGATCCGGTAAAAGTGGCTGATTATGTCGTAGGGAATGAAGAAGAAATGCTTCAGGTGGATAAATTTCGATTATGGCTTCAGACCAAAGTACAGGATGGTGTGATCGAGGTATTGTCTATTAAGAAGTCAGGTAATAGCTAACACCACCACTTTTAAGCATAAATAGCCGATACTCTTTCTTTGATATAGCTTTCTGGGAATGTGATGTTCAAACCAAGTTCCAAGCGAGTTTTGATGATCTCTTTTATACGCTTCTCATTGGTTTCAGCTTTCTTCTCAAGATATTGCTCAATATCATTATGAATCTCCTCCAGCAAACCTTCAGGTATAAGTCCTTGGCGATATTTTTTGCGTATTATACGTTTCCTGTCCTTCCCCATTAGCGCAGTTTTTCTATTTGATCGTTATAATCTCTGATAAACTGCTCTTTATCTTCAGCAGATATGTATTTGCGTTTCACATCTCTTATGACAAAATATAACCAGGCATGCAGGTTTTTCTGACGCTTAATATAATAGCTGTTGATAAGTATAGAAATACCTGTACCCACCGAAGCAACCAATCCAATTGCCCAATAATACAACTCTTTGGGAAAATCTTGCCTATGCCAGAGTGTCCATGTCACAAAGTAAAGCGATATAAATAGGAACAAGAAGGCAGAAACGCCCACTATCCAACGTATTTGTTTATCAAGAATAATGAAAGGGTAGATATATACTAACAATAATGAAAAGTAGAGCATTGCTATTGGCTTGCCAATAGCGTACCAGAATTTACGAATGTTGGTGAAGCCAATAAATTTTTCACTGGCTTTCAGGTTCTCAACTTTAAGATCGTATTCTTCCTCGCTTAATTCCTTTTGTTCAAGTTGCTTTTCATATACTGCAAATTGAGCATGTTGTTTAGGGTAAAATATATGGATGAAAGGTGCAGTACAGGCAAATACAGCACCCAACATCATAATAATAATCTTAATTTTGCCTGTCATCTGGTTCTTCAAGTTCTTCTTTATCGATCATTTGAAGATCGACATCTGAATCAAGACCTATTTGCTCTTGAGTTATTTCGTTATTAACATTTTCAACTTCACATCCAATGAATGTAAATGCCAAAATAAAAAAAAGAATGTTCAATAAAAATGATTTCGTTTTCATAATTAAAATTTAAGGATTTATGGACTATAAACTTGGCTTGCAAGTTATTGATTTACAATTGTTAAACAAGGATTTTTAATTGTTGATAAGATCGATTTTTAGATTAAATTTAGCGCAAATAATGACCTAAAATGGGGCTTTTCTCCCACTTTTATCTCTAAAAATAGGGTTAAAAATGCAGATTGTAAGAAAATGGCACAAAAAACTGATTCAAAACGTTGATATTCAGAAGTTTAAAACCGTATTAAAGATGTGGTTTTACCGTAATTATTGAACTAAAAGGGAAGGGGTGGCAATAGCCCCTTCCCAATAGCTTTTTTGCATCTGATATAAAGTTTACACTCCCAATAAATCCATGGTAGTTCCATTGTCGAAGAGGAGGGTTTCTACTTTGTAGTCTGGATCGGAGAGATATTGGTTGTCGATGCGGATGGATTCGCCTGTGGGTGTGTAGTTCACCAGCAAGTCATTGCCGGTTTGAGTGAAAGTCACATCTGCTGCTACAATGCCGCCTGTTAGGTGGAGTGTGTCTGAACCGCTGCCTGTATAGTTTTGTTCGTAGATCCAGTCATTCCCATCGCCTGATGCCCATAAGTAAGTATCATCGCCTATTCCACCATAGAGCCTATCTATACCAACACCGCCGTCAAACACATCATTGCCAGCAAGGCCTTCTAACGTGTCGTTGCCTGTGTTTCCTAGCATCGTGTCGTCATATGCACCGCCATCGAGGTTATCATTACCTGTATCACCACGGATTTCATAACCTTGTTCAAGGTTGTAGGTCGTGCCATCTTGGAACCGGATGAACTCAAAGTGATAATCCACATCGCTATAGAGATGATTTTGTAATGTAATCGTTTCGCCTGTGGGGGTGTGCACAATTTTTACATCATGGCTCGTTGTGCCATACATATCTAGGTCGGCGAGCGTTATACCTCCGGTCAAAAATACTACATCATTGGTGCTGCCACTATTGCTAGCTTCTGTAAAGATGTCGTTACCATCTCCAGCCTTCCACAAGTAGGTGTCATTGCCGGACGAGCCTTTGAGATAATCATCTCCTAAATCACCTGATAAAGTATCATCTCCCGCGTCGCCACTGAGTGTATCATCATCTTTACCGCCATTCATCAGGTCATCATAGATGCTACCCTGAAGATGCTGGTTGCCAACACCACCTAACCACTGGACACCTGTTTGCAAATCATACGTAGCACCATCATCAAATCTCAATGTTTCAATATGATAATCTGTGTCGCTATAATGCAGGTTTTGTAAGGTAAGGGTTTCGCCTGTTGGAATATATTCAATGCGCAAATCGTGGCTAGTATAGCCGTATATATGCAGATCGCTAAATGTGATACCACCCTTTAGATATAGCGTATCCGTTCCGCCTGAATTGCTTTCGACTAATATATCATTGCCTCGACCAGCTTCCCAGATATAGGTGTCATCGCCTGCGCCGCCATACACCACATCGTCACCGAGATCACCGTAGAGTGTATCGTCACCAGCTCCTCCATTAACAGTATCATTATCCTTACCGCCACGCATGGTATCATTATACACGCTGCCTTGTAGATTTTGACTACCTACACCACCCAACCAAAGCGCCGCCTGATCAAGATTATAGCTTGTACCATCATCGAATGTAATACTCTCAATACGGTAATCCGCGTCACTATAATGCAAGTTTTGCAGGGTAAGGGTTTCACCTGTTGGGATATATTCTACACGCATGTCATGGCTTGTATATCCATACACCTTAACATCATTGAGCGTAATACCACCTGTTAATAATAATGTATCCGTTCCACCGCTATTATTCTCAATCAGCAGATCATCACCATCTCCAACACGCCACACGTAGCTATCATCGCCTACGCCACCATATAGCGTATCATTGCCTATATCTCCGTATAATGTATCATTGCCTGTCTCACCATCAATGATATCATCTCCCTGACCACCTCGCATCGTATCGTCATAGACCGTACCGTACAGTGCCTCATTGCTTGCGCTACCCTGCACCTTCATGCCTTGTATCAAATTATAGCTCGAACCATCATCGAAAGTAAGCGTTTCCACACTGTAATCTGTGTCACTATATAGCTGGTTTTGTAAGGTAAGGATTTCGCTGGTTGGGATGTATTTGATCTTGAGATCATGGCTCGTATAGCCATAAATTTCCAGATCGCTTAGCACAATACCTCCCGTGAAATGTAATATATCTGTACCACTTCCAGATACATTGGATTCTTGGACTAAATCATTGCCATCACCTGAGGCCCAGATATAGGTATCATTACCACTATAGCCCCATAATGTATCATCACCCAGACCGCCCACAAGCTGATCATCTCCTGCAACACCGTATAAAGTATCGTTACCATCTAGCCCCAGTAATGTATCATTGGCACTGGCTGATTTGATGTAGTTATCATTTGCATCGCCTGTATGAGTGGCTGTAGCATTCGGGTCAATATCCGCAAGCACAGACACATTGACGATTGCTGTGCTGCTTTCTCCACCGCTATCGGTGAGGGTATAGGTAAAGCTATCAGCACCCACATAACTCTGATTTGGTGTAAATGTAATCACACCATTACTCTGAATCGACACCGAGCCATGCTCCGGAGCTGTGTCTATGGATAGATTACTACCGGCAAAAGACGTATCTTCGACATCTGTATCATTGGCTAGCACATCAATATCTACCGTATCACCCATTAACACGGTCGCTGTATCTGCATCAGCCGTTGGGGCGTAGTTGGAAGGCTCGGGATTGACGGTGATGCTCACAGTAGCCGTATCCACATTTCCAGCCGCATCGGTAATGGTATAATCAAAACTATCGACACCATCATAAGTCGCATTCGGTGTGTAAGTAATCGTGCCATCGGTATTGACTACAACCACACCACTTGCTGGATCAGCATCAATCGTGATATTGCTGCCATCCAACGTCTCATCATCCGTATCGTTAGCAAGCACACTCAGTATTGTAGCGGTTTCATAGGCCACCGTTACCGTATCATTGACCGCATCCGGCGCATCATTAGCGGGTGCTGCGCCTACAGTAATGAACACTGTCGCTGTATCGGTTGCGCCACTATTATCCATCAATGTGTAAACAAAACTATCCGAGCCACTAAATCCCGTATCCGGTCTATAGGTGATCGTGCCGCTATTATTGATATTGACCGAACCATTAGATGGATTGGTGTCAATCGAAAGATTAGCTCTGCCAAAACTTTCATCTTCTGCATCCGAGTCGTTGAACAATACGTCAATCGTTACTGCATCTTCATAATTTGTCAAAACACTTTCATTTAATGCTCTTGGAGCACCATTTGGAACAATGTTACTCCAAGAACTACCATCCCAATACAATGTCTGGTCAGAGAATTGTAAAACTTCAAAACCCGTTAATAAGTCAGATCCGTCTGTTCCAACATTATCCGTCAATATAATGGTCTGAGAACTTACATTATTAAGCGTATAGTTTGAAGAGCTTGACGCATATACTACTCTATCTGTTCCAGTACCACCATGAGCAAAATCATCACCGCCACGTAATTCAATTATATCATCACCACCATTTCCATTGATAGTATCAGCAAAGTCACTGCCGGTTAATTCATTGTCATTATGATCACCTGCCAACTCCTGAGCCTCAGTTGCCAGACCAATAAAATCGGAAGTAGACAAGATATTACTGCTAACTACTCCCAATTGGAATTCGTAATGGTTATTGGTAAGCATTATATTATTTGCATCAAGCACTTCATATTCTAAATCATAGGTTCCACCATTACCCAAAGTGGTCAGTCCCGAGAACCCAAGACCCGTTACATCAATTTTATCTTCACCAATCGTAAAATCTAAAATGGTGTCAGCCATGAGAATTTGCTGATCTGTGTTGAATGGGTTGCCAAACGTACTATCGGCATGTTTTTCGTAAACGAATATATCATTGTCATTTCCACCTCTTAGATAGTCAGCTCCAAGTCCGCCAATTAAAATATCATTTCCATCGATACCATTAAGCCAATCAAATCCACCTTTTCCAACAATCAAATCATGATGAGGAGCGCCCCATAATATATTGCTCCCATTGTTTCCCGTAACCGTGTTGTATGGAGTTAATACAAAGTTCCAATTAAGATGATTATCTAGCCAATCTAGAATGGTGATGCTATTTGTCATCTTGTTTCCAGCAGAATCAAGTTCTGTTAAAACAAGATGAGGCCTAATTACGGTCGTGCCATCAGGCTGCACATAATCAATTACAATTCTCCCTTCAAAACTTCGCAAAACATCATCAGAAATTATTTGAACCATTGTACCATCAGAAGTGGGAAGTGGTGTTTCACCATCAATCAACAACACTCCACCATTGTCTTCGATGATAACATTGTTCCCAAAATTTCCAAAGAATTTATATGTATCATTACCATATGCACCTTCTAGAATCATTCCATCTGAGGCACTATAAACTTCAAATTCATCATCCTTTCCAGAGCCAATAATTTTCTCAGTATGATATAAATTATCCACATTCAGACTATCATTACCAAGTAGAGCATCTACTAATTGCTGCGCGAAATCCTCGATTTTAATTATCGTTGCGCTTTTCGTTGCTTCAGATTGAGAGGTTTTTATTTGTGCTTTTATTCGGTCATCATTCACTCGATAGTCAACAATATCAAAACCCGCTCCTCCGTCAATTAAATCGTTGCCTTCACTTGCAATTATGGTATCGTTACCCCTTCCAGCATGAACAATTTCTGAAGTCGCTGTTGAACTGAGGTAATCCCCTGTGTCAAGTACCGTACCCATGATAATTTGGTCGGAAAAACGAATGATCTGGTCATCCAATGTTGTATTACTAGCAATAGTTTCTATAACTTTTATGTAGAAATCATCGAACAAAACTTCGGCTCCAGTAGAGATAATATCTAATCCGTAAGCATTGTAAAGAAAGGCAATTGTATTTTGAATAACCCCTTCAATAACTGGTAATGCTTTGGCATCACCTACATTTGTAAAAAAGAGGTTAAAAGCATCGACAAGACCTGCCTCTCCTGTAACCTCAATGATAGCCTTTAGGGCTGCGAATAAATCATAAGTATCACCAAGATCAGTATCATTTAGATTTTGTTCATGATTACCATCATGCAGAAGATGCGATTTAAATGCATCAGCCTCTCCAGCACCAATAAAGAAAGGATTTCCAGCCCATACACCAAACTCTGCATGATTGTTTTGATCATTCTCTGGAATAGTAGGATTTTTATAAAAACCTGTAGCGGCAGCTACAGCATCATTGTTTACTATTTCCTTGAGTGAGGACAATATGGCTGTTGTACCATCAAAAATTTTGGGAATTTCATTTTCATAGTTTTTGGGGTCATTAAGGTTTTGACCACCTAACATCCCTCTAAAAACGCCATCTGCGATGGCATTGGAAATAGCTTGTACCCAAGTGTTTTTATTCGTATTGGGATTAGTTGAATACTCGTCGTTATACTCTTTTCCAAAGAACGTTTCATAAGTACTGTGAGTATAATCCCTTACAGCGGTGCTTGCTATTTGCGCTTCAGAATTGTTAATATTCACAACCTGTTTAATAAACAGCCATGTTCTTGTATACTCAAGATCATACGTTCCGTCAGGATTTGGAATACGTTGTAGATCTACTACATTTGGGGTAGTTGGATTAACCGAGATATGACGTAGCAGCGTTTCATAAATTGATAGGTAATCCCTGTGATGTAGATCATCTACAGTAGGATGATCATCAATTTCATCTCTGACCATATTTCTTAACTGATCTGCTGTGGTTGCATCGATTACTTTTATAATTGGATCAAACACCATTATTATCTCCTTCATTTTTTAGTTCATTCATAAGTTGTTGTGCTCTATGTTCCATTAGCATTGCATCTTTAATACCCATTTCGCATTCTTCTACATAGACATTCAGATCTCTGTAGTATTTTGTACGACCAGGGTGGGTGGCAGAAGGAGCGCTGTTAAATCTAAGTCGCGGCGTTAACATCACAGAGCAACCGCAAATGCCTGATGTATCGCTACAAGCTAGTTGTACTGGCAATTTCATAGTGGGCAAATAACCAAAATATCTATTGTTTATTCTAGGTACATTTTCCAACTCAAAGAATCCTTGTTTCTTGGGTAATGATTCTAGACTGAAATTTTCGTCTTGCCATCTATCCATAACGGCAACCATTTGAGGATCATTTAGTCGTTTGATAATACCTTTACGTAATTTTTTATCTAATTCGGTAATAGGTGGTGTTTCAAGTTTTTTTAATTGTCTATGATATCCTCTCACATTCGGCTGAATATAGTGCTGCAACATTTCTTCTAAAGTTCCTTTTTCATATGGTTCTTCATACGGTTGATCAAGCCAACGAACTTGAAAAGCCATTTGTGGCATTACAAAACGTTCAGATGAATTAGATGCTTCACTCTTCTTATCTTTGCGGTTTTGTCTTTGAGTGTCATATCTGTACTGAATCATATCTTTTCGTTCATCAGTATACTCATTATGATTGGTAAATCTAATGTCTTTAACAGGAATAATTTTCTCCCATTTATAGCGACAACGGTTATAATTATGACCATCATTAATCTTAATATATTCTTTCCTGCGAAATCCTTTGCCTTTTGGAACTAAAAAACTTCGTTCACCTACTTGTACTAACACTTCTTCCTCAAAGCACACAACATCGGGGTTTTTAGCAGGTCTGTCGAAAAAAGCTAAGACGCTAATAGCTACAGGTAAGCCATTTACTATCAATACACACATCACCAAAAATAAAATCTTCATACACCGCCTCACCATAGATTCCTTTCAATAAGAATTACGCTTTTCATAAAATCTTGTCAATAAAAGTAAAAAGGATTTTTCGTGCAGATGATTGTCTGAACTAAATCGCTTTTTTCCTAAATCGTTCGGTTTATGAGAATATATTCTCATTACCTGCATGTGTCAATGGGTCTATGTAATGGTATATGACGCAACAGGAATTATTTGTAACAGAAGTGGTGAAGCGCTTGTCAGAGGAGCGTAAACGACAAGGATTGTCCTATGAGCGTCTGGGAGAGAAGGCAGTTGTACACCGCACCACTATCAGCCTGATTGAAAGAGGCAAACAAACCCCCACATTATCCCTTTGTAAAAAGCTTGCTGATAGTCTGGATATAAAGCTGTCAGACATCATTGCAGAATGTGAATAACAACATCATAACATAAATTATGACAATCGTTGATGTTATGGTAATGTAGTTTTTCGTAATAGAAGGTTCGAAAATTTCTTTTATATTTGAGTACCCCACTTTTTAAAGGGATTATTTCCCATCATTGAGTTTAACACTAATAAAAAGAACCTATGGCATTATTCCAAGTAGGAAAAGATTTTGACACTCCTAGAAAAGCTGGTGCGGCAGAGTTATTCCAAATTGATACTTTAATTGATGAAAATGAAAACAACGTTACTAACATGATAGATGTTGGCACTTTTTTTCATGATAATAATGAGTTAAAAAGATACCTATCAAGAATTTTTGAAATAGCAGTTGAAGAAATCGAATTAGAAAATTTATAGAAGTTTAATATGCAATTAATAAAGTACAAAGTCCATAAGTTCCGATCGATAAAAGGTACGGATTGGATTGATATCGATCAATGGGCATGTTTCGTAGGAGTTAACGAATCTGGTAAAACTAATCTTTTATTACCTCTTTGGAGATTCAATCCTGCTGACAACGCAACCAAAATAGATTTGCTACATGATTATCCAAGAGACGAGTTCTCTGAAATTAATGGAGAAAAAAGTGAACGGCTAGATGAGCCTTTTATAGAGGTTCTTTTTAACATTAGTGCTTCAGAAGTGGAGACTTTTGAGAACTACTATTCTGAAAGGACAATTGCAACGGAGGATGACACTGCTTCTACTGAAAATAGTGAGGGTGAGGAGGACGCAAAAAGAGAACCTGAGAAGTACGGTATTACGAATTATTTGTTAATTAAAAAGGATTATAATGGTAACTTTTATATTCATCTAGCAAATGAGAATGGCGAACAAATGTCACCGGATATAGATAGTGACGTAACTAATGAAGTCTTTAAGAAAATTTGTCAGCACATACCTAAGTTCGTATACTATTCGGAGTATGGTAATCTGGATTCAGATTTGTATCTACCCCATGTGAAGGATAATTTGAATCGAATAACAGAATTAACAGACAAAGAAAGGATGAAGGCTAGAACCCTCAAGATTTTGTTTAGCCATTTAAAACTTGATCCTGATGAAATAATGGAACTCGGTAGCGAGAATTACCCAAATAATAACCCTGCACAAAAAACTCCTGAAAAAATCAAGGAAGAGTCTCGAAAAAAACAAGAGAGATATGCAAAATTAGATTCTGCTGCAACAAAGCTAACTAAGGAATTTCGAGAATGGTGGAACCAAGGAAATTATATTTTTAGTTTCAATGCAGATGGCAATTATTTTAGAATTTTTGTTAGTGACTCAGAAAGACCGGAAAAAATAGAGCTTGAATCGAGGAGTAAGGGACTTCAATGGTTTTTTAGTTTCTTTTTAGTATTTCTTGCAGAGAGTGAAGATAATCATAAAAACTGCATTTTATTGCTTGATGAACCTGGTCTAAGTTTACATCCTAATGCTCAAAGTGATTTAATATTATTTTTCAACCAGTTATCAAATAAGAATCAACTACTTTACACAACTCATCTGCCATTTCTTGTTGATCATAACAATTTAGATAAGGTAAAGGCCGTATACTCAGAGAATGGGCTTACTCAATCATCTAATGATTTAGGAAAAGCAGACAAAGAAAGAAAAGCAATACAACCTGTAAATGCTGCCATAGGCATCACAGCAGCTCATAGTTTATTAGTTGGATGTGATATTGTAATAGTGGAAGGAGTTTCGGACCAATTTTATCTTACAATGATAAAGAACCACCTTATTTCTAAAGGGGAGTTTCAGCCTAAGAAAGAAATGGTTTTTATTCCAGTAGGAGGGGCTAAAGGTGTCAAACCAGTGGTTTCAATTATTCAAGGCACCAAAGGTGAGCTACCTTATACGTTACTCGATTCAGACCAGACTGGTAAACAATTTCAGAAAAGCTTAAATAGTGGTTTTTATTCAAAAGAAAAAAATAAAGTAATCGAAACAGATACTTTTACTGGTAAAGAAGGTTCTGAGATTGAAGATTTATTCCCTATAGATCGTATGGTTGATTCTTTTGACAGAATATTCAGACCAGATGATGATATTGAAGTTGAAGATTTTGATTCTGAGAAACCTATAATACCCCAATTAGAAGAATTTGCTGAGAATGCTGGTATTACTTTGGAATTAGGTTGGAAGGTTGAAATTAGCAAAAAAATCAAGCAGCGGTTTGATGGCGATGTACCAGACGAAATAGAGAAACAATGGATTAAACTATTTGAAACATTAAAGTAGCGCTATAAATTTCAAATTAAATAGTTTGCAACATAAGGAGTGTTCTGGAAAGTGAGTAGGGGACTATATATCCATCCCTTTATCTTGGTCTTTTTCTTGTTTGTCTGAAGGGCGCTCTATAGGTGTATACTGTTCTATTCTAGAGCTTCTATTTTTCTCCTTACGTTCAGTCAACAATTTATCATACTCACGATTAACATACTTTCTTGCATTTCTATCTAATTTCTTCTCTCCTAACCGCATACGATCATATGGCACTTTATTTAGAGATGTTTCGGATATAGTGTAGTTCTTATCTACATTTTTTGCTACATAGTAGTCATTGCCTTTAATGAAAGCTTTTTGGTAAGAGGTCTTATCTTTTAAACTGATGTAATATTCCGATTCCTCTAATGCTAATTTTGGGTATTTCGCCTGAGTCTCATATCCATGCTCAAAGCCAATTTGGTACTCGTGATTATCTTCAAGTTTTTTTTTTCTCTCAGAAAATGAGATGAGTGCACCTCGGTCTTCTGAGTCTATATTTTTAGATGAATAACCTTTCCAAACCGTTTTACTAACCCTTTCTATTGTTTTATCTTCTAAATCAGCCATTTTCCTACGAAAAGCATGCTCACCTTCGACATAACCAAGGCTATTCTTGTTTTTACTAGAACGATTGCTAGAATTTAATGCCTCCCCAAGATAATGTATGTCTTCAGTTTTTTCTAAAGAACTCATGGATTGATAATATTTCATATGTTCCAAGTACCCTTTTTCAAAATCGGTATTGAATTGAATAGATCCTTTAATGCGTTCTTTTTTCTGCTCTAAATCTCTAAAATCTAATATATCTTTTCTTTCACTCATAATTGATAATCAACAAACTACGTGCCAAACAGGATGAGTGCTCACGTATTAAACCTTGCCATGTGTAACCCAATGGGGTATAGTTAGGTAATGAAAACGATTGTAGAAACGAGTGAATTTCAGAAACAAGCCTCAAAACTACTTTCGGATGATGAGCGACATGCATTAATAAATTTGCTAGCTGCTTCGCCTTGTATGGGTGATGTAATCTCTGGCACTGGCGGATTTCGTAAACTACGTTTTGCTAGACAAGACAAAGGTAAAAGTGGAGGAGTTCGCGTGATTTACTTCTACCATGAGGTGAAGGAGATTGTATTAATAGCGATTGTATATGCAAAAGGAACACAGGATAATCTGAGTGCGACACAGAAAGCAACACTACATCAATTTGCCACAGCAATTAAAGGAGCAAAATAATGGATAAAACACTATTTGAAAGCTTAGAGAAATCTGCAAATGAAATGGTAGATTATGTACAAACAGGTAAACCATCAAAAGGGATGATAGTACATCAAGTCAATGTGCCTGATAATGTCGATGTTAAAGCGATTCGCGAGCAGTTGAAGATGTCACAAGGCATATTTGCGAAAACCTTTGGTTTTAGTGTAAGCACACTTAGAAAATGGGAACAGGGAGAACGCACACCTGAGAGTTCTGCGCGTGTGTTACTAAATACTATTGCCTATAATCCAAATGCGGTTATTGAAGCGAACAGGGATTACTACTAGCATATAAAAACATTGTAAAAGCCCCAACTTCTTGTTAAATGGCTCTTCTGGAAAATTGCTTTGAATGCAAAAAGGAGGAAGCTTATGCTTCCTCCCTCGTTGTTTAGCACACAAGTATGCTAGGTGTTACGAACCGAGGGCAGAGTACGCAAGCATACTCTAGTTCGGACATAAATTGCTTTAAATCCTAGTGGTTACCCTTACACTATAGAATAATACGTACTATATCATTATTATGATGTCAAGATTTCTGCAAGGTTCTGTTGTGTAATGTAAAGTGAGTAGGGGGCTATATATCCATCCCTTTATCGTGATCTTTTTCTTTAAGCTGATTATCTACTGATCGTTGAACAGGGCTATATTTATTTATAGCTTGTTTGAACTTGTCTAGATTTACTGCCTTTTTGGATTCTATAGATTGGTCGGGTGTAGCCATTTTTTGATTTTTAGGCTCTTTACCCATGTTTTTATCCAGCATATCCATTAGATCTGTTATATCCATTGGTGGTACTCTAGCCCACAAAACTTCTCTTTCTTTCTCATAATAATATTCCTCTTCCTTTCTTAGAAAAGTAGCCCCATCTTTGTAGCCTTCTTCATATGAATTAGGCAATCCACGAGAATTCGATTCATAAATGTTGTAGTGCGCGAGTCTTTTGTGCGCACGATATTCCATCATACCCCTTGCATGACCACTTACGTATCCCTTCATATAGTCAGACAATTTTAGTTCTTTGGTAAGATGCTCACGCGCAGAAATTGATTTTTTAGAAAGTGTAGTTTCATCATTTATTTCTTTCAGATCCATGTCTCGATAGGAATCTTTTTGTGTGGTATGGATATTCTTGTCAACTTCTTTAAGAAGGAACTCACTACCTTTAATGTATCCATCTTGGTATGCCTCGTCACCAATATTTTTACTGTAATAATCCTTTTCAAGAACAGCTAAATCAGGAAAGCTCTTTTGTGTATTATAACCATGCACAAATCCGGTTCTAAAATCAGATTCGATTTGGAGTTCCTTCCGAATCATACCTTGCATAATAGGTTCAGGTTTTATAACGAGTGCTTTTTGTATTTCGTTTTTAATATGTGCATCTCGAACACTTCTCTGCAAATTCATTCTCTCCTTAACAAGTTGAATGGCACTTTGAGCACCTTCCTGATGACTCGGAGAACCTTGATCAATGTTATAATATTCATTCTTAGGGTAGAAAGGTTCTTCAAGCATCATAGCTCTTTCCTCTTCTAAATCGTCGATGATCCTATCATTAAGCGATGTTTTTATTTCATGTAAGTAAGCATCTTTAAACCCTTTGTTGAAATCATGTTCCTTAGACACATTTTGTTTTTGAGATAAATTTTTCATTAAGTTTGATATGTCCCTTCTCTCTTGCATGTTCTTTTTATAACAAACTACGTGCCAAGATGTTATTGAATAATTTGTAATTACGTGCTATACTTGTACAAGTTAGCCAAGATGGAGCAGAAAGATGAAAACCTTTAACATTGGAGAAGCAAGAGATAACCTTTCTCAAATCGTTGATATGGTACTGGCAGGAGAAAAGGTAGTAATTGGTAAACGTAATCATCCTTTGGTGAAGCTAATACCGTTGATTGAGGAGCAACCGATCAAGAAACGGGTAGGAGGGCAACTGCGAGGACAAATCCATATTGCAGATGATTTTGATGATTTGTCAGAGGATATACTTGAAGCCTTTGAAGGTAAGCACCCATGATCTATTTGATAGATACCCATGTGTTCTTGTGGTGGGTTCAAAAGCCAGAACATCTATCTAAAGCAGCATTTCAAGCGATTGAAGACAACAGTAACACTATTTATGTCAGCACAGCAGTCGCTTGGGAAATTAATATCAAGATGGCAAATAATAAATTGGAAGCACCAGAGAACATATTATCATACGTCGAATCCAATCGATTTATACCGTTAGATATCAATTATTCTCACGCAAATGCTTTATTAGAGTTACCTGAGATTCATACTGATCCGTTTGATAGAATACAAATAGCACAAGCGCATGTAGAAGATGTCACATTTGTCACCAGAGATACGCAGATTCTGAAGTACGATCTCATCAATACCATTAAAGCATGAATTCGTTAAATAGGGAATATTTACCCTTATATATCAATGAGTTGACTAAAAATACATAATGTTAATTATGGAAATTATTAGATATAGAATCAATAGTATAATTGACATCATTCCATGAGGAATCATCACTTGTCTCCAAAACATTATGCTCATAAACTTCTTGAAATTTATTTTTTTATGCGACTTACTCCAAGAGGTTGCAATTTGCAATGGTTCAATTTTAAAATCTTTCTCCCTCATAAATTTTTCAATCACTTTAATTCTGCAATAGTATGCAGATTGAAACGCCTTCCAGGATGCCTCTATTATCCAGAACATTATACTGGCAAATGAAGCGAATAATATAAGGTAATGATTTGTATTTTCTGCTAATATATCAGATCCAACTATTGCAGTGACAAGCGAAACACTCCAAGTTTTAATCGTTAATGATTTATCGTCAAATTTTTCAATTTCAGTCTGAAGATGGAAGTATTCCTTTTCAATCAAGTCTAAGCGAAGCTTATCATCATTCATCATTTAAGCAATTTTAGTTAAATTCTAATAAAGCTTCGTTATTAAAACCAATCCATTTCTCTATATCATTTTCATTTGTTATAGTCGGTAGATCATCCAAATTCTCTTCATAACCAATTTCAATAGCTTTCACCTTCCATTCGTAGCCCCTGCCGAGTTTGAAATTTTTTATGAATTTGAAATCGTTGTTCGTTTTAATTAGCTCTGTTGCTAGTGCTCTTACTTTATTAATATCAACAGAATCTCCATACCAGATCGAATTTACTTTTATTTCACCATCATCATCTTCAACAGGGCGTTCATTTAGATAAAAGTTCATCCTTTGAATAGTTTTTTCAATTTTAGGATCATCTTTTTTTCGTTTGTAATATCGAACAACAGTCGTTGAATTATCCGAGTATGTAATCAAATTTTCATACACATTTTTGAAGGCCTTAAGTGCTGTACTATCCAATTTAGTAGTGTCAACTTTCTCTTTAATTGTTTCAACATCGCCTTTTAAAACCTTAAAGACACTATCTTTAACCAGTAACAAATCTTCTCTTGTTTTAATTTCTGTGGTTTGCTCCGTAATTGTTTCATTTTTTTTCTCTATTGCATTACTTGATTTTATAGCAAAAAATGCTGATAGGCTAACTATTAAGATGGCAAAAATGATAAACCAACGTCGTGAGAACCGGTCTTCGTTCTTAATTTGTTTAATGTATTTTTCGTATTTATCTTCTTTAGTCTTCATATGTTTTTGTTGACATTTCTTCAATAGCTTTCCAAACAAGTTCCTTGATCCGAAGTGTTTCGTCATTTTGAATGTTGTTAACCATAGCTTGTTCTAGTACACTTTTAAAATATAGGAACATATCTATCCTCTTAAGCCTGTGTCTCATTTTTACTAAAGGAAAAGAGCCAATACCTCCGATTAGAGTACCGCCAAAGTTTAATATCACATCGGCATATGGTTCATCAAAATTGTATCCAATCAAAAGGCCATATAACAAAATACCTCCTCCTAACACGATACAGAAAATAGTAAATATCAATGACCATTTAAATAGTGCTTTTAACCATTTAACTATCTTTTCTATGTACTTCAGTTCTGCCATTTAACTTATACATTTTGTACTCTAGAGCTTAATCATTTTTGATGAAGGACCAAGACCGTTGGACTGTAGTAATGGAATTATACTCACCTTAGATTCGATGTAGTCATTTCTCCCTTTATAAGTTCGGAGAATGTCAAATGGAGGATCGACATCTCTTAGTAAAGTACCATTTCGTCTAAACAGTTCATCATCCTTGTTTTCCTGCATTTTTTTTGAAAGTAGACTGGTTAATTGTGTTAATACATTGATTGCTGTAGCATAAGTTGTTACAGCGCTTAGAAGGGCATTTACTCCAATGCTCGCTGCATCGCTTTTAATTATATCCTCGATTAATTGACCTAAATCCCTTATATCCTTGTCGCTTTCCATAAATAAGACTGAATATGCTAAAAATTCGCCTGGATTCTTTGGCCCATATACAAGATGACCATGACCATCAAATTGTATGATATCTCCCTTTTTCACATTAGGAAATGGTAGAATATTGAAATCAATGGCTGGGTTATTAGCACCCCCTTGATCAATAGCCATTGAGATAATATATGGTTCACTATACCTATGTAAGAACCAATCAGCATTTTTTAGAAGTGTAAACTCTTTGATAACAACCGCAATTTTGTCATCTTTTTTGTCGAAGTCATCAGACTTAATCTGTGCAAGAAAAACGTTTGACATAATGTTATGATTTAAAAGGTTAATTATTACTTTAAGCTTTTTCTCTGAGCATTATGGAGTCATAGTCGTTCCCTTACATTTTCAGAAATGTGCAATAAAAAAACCGCTTACAAACTTGTTGTTTGAAAACGGGGTAATTATATTTTAAACGATATGTGGGTTACATTAAGAGTCTTAAATATAAGTAAAAAATTTGATAAACAATGGTTTAGCTGTAAAAATACCCGGTAATGGGTAGGCTTTTTAATAAAGGGGAATTGCTTCCCCTTTAGACTCAATCTTCATCCGGCTCGATTTCGCCAACGTGAATCAGATCACATCTGGTCATACCTGGAGGATAGTCGCCAAGGTCATCATCATCCGGTAACTCTGAATCTGACTTACCATAGTTCTCTTTGTGTTCCTTAACCATTGCTAAAAAAGCGATGTTATCAGGGTTACTATAGGTTGCCTCTTCATCCAGCTCACCATCCTCACCACATACCTCATCGAGCCAATCCAGACTATCATCGTCTGGAGTTCTGTACAGGTTAAGGCAAGTAGGTTCATCGTCCAGATCATCCATACTAACAAAAAATGCACTGATTTCTTCAGCATCTTGTTCGATTAGATCAACCGGATCGCTATGATCTTCTTCTTGCCAATCCTCTTCACCAGCAAAAGCCAGAAAAGTATCGTACTCATCATTTAGCGCTCGTTTGTCATTATCATCTGCTTCAGATGACAGATACAAGCATAGAAGCGAAGTCGCTTCATTTACGGACACACAATGTGTAAATCGATTATTCATAGGTCGAAAGTTTAAGAGCAAACCGTATCAACCGATTACACCTAGAACAAGAAAAATGTTCCGATTACTCAACCATTTTTGTAGATAATTTTCTTGACAAAAAACCAAGGTCGATTGAACCAAGTTCAACAGAAATATGACAGTTTTTTTACAGTGTGTTTCCCTATCTATTTCAACGATTTATTCGTGTGTTTTGAACCTCATTTTCAAAATGTTACCCGATTACATCTGTACAACTGGCACGTGTTTTGTGATGTTTTCTATAACCCTCAAGCTTTGCTTAGGGGAGATGTCTGATCCATCGGAGATTCCTTTTTAGCGGCGCAGCCTCTTTTGGACAGGCAGGGGTAAAACACGGGGAACTATGCTACGAATCACACCGAGTAAAAACGCGGGGGCGGCCATTAAGTATTTCAGGGAAAGCCTGACCAAAGGGGATTATTTCTTCGGAGATAATCCCCCCGGATTATGGGGAGGTAAAGCAGCCGAACGAATTGGTCTTTCGGGTGAGGTTACGTTCGATCAATTCAAAGCACTTGCCTATAACCAGAATCCGGTAACGGGTGAAAAGCTCAACCCCCGGTTTTCAGAAAGGCGACGTGTAGGCTATGACTTTACATTCAATGCTACCAAGTCCGTATCACTGGCAATGGAGTTCAGTAAGGATGCATCGGTTAAGGCCGATATTAAGGATGTGTGGTTAACGGCAGTCAATGATACGATGAAGGAGATAGAAAGGGATATGCAGACTCGCGATCATTGGGCTAAAGCCACGCGAGATGTGAATACAGGTAATATGATTTGGGCTTCTTTTACCCATGATAAAAGCCGTCCTGTAAATGGCATTCCCTCCCCTCATCTGCATCAGCACGTTTATGTATTCAATACTACATGGTTCGACAAGAAAGATCGTTTTCAGGCGGGGCAGTTTGGTCAGCTCAAGAAAGATGCCCCTTACTATGAATCCATTTTTCATAATCATATGGCTAAAGGCTTGACGGATAAAGGATTTACCATAAATATCGAGAATGGGCGTGCGGAATTGGCTGCCCTTTCTCGTGATTTGATTGATCGATTTTCTGAGCGTACCAAGCAGATAGAAACCCACGCTAAAAAGAAAGGTATTACCGATGCCAAAACGAAAAGCGAAATTGGTGCAAAAATTCGTGAGTCCAAGGAAAAGCAAAAACCACCTGAAGTGGTCGCAGCGAATTGGGATGGACGTATAACCACATCTGACCGCAAAGATTTGGATGATCTGCGCAACGATGATAGCGATCCACCACCCATGTCCGCAATCGAGGCGCTGACTTTTGCCATTGAGCACGAACTGGAAACTAAATCGACCATCAATGAAAAGCGCCTGCTCCGCACTGCGATTAATCACGGACTGGGTAGGGTTACGGTTAAGGAACTGATGGAAGCCTATAGACCGCTTGGTGTTATGACTGGTCGCGATAAATATGGGGAGATGAAGGCAACTACCAAGGATATTCTTCGCGAAGAAGAATATATGATCCGCTATGCTAAAGAAGGTAAAAACAAGCATACTCGCCTAACAGACTTACAACCGGAAATACCAGATTACTTTAACAAAGGACAACGTGCAGCAGTTCTAACGATATTAGGTTCTAAAAATGCAGTTGAGATTCTGGATGGAAAAGCAGGTGTAGGTAAATCAACCGTGTTCCAGAATATTGCTAAAAATGTAGAGCGTGAAAATATAAATGTAATCGGTATTGCACCCACTCATTCTGCTACCGATAACCTCAAAAAAGATGGTATCAAACATACGGCTACGGTTTCAAAATTTGCCCATAGTGATGCACTTCAAAAGCAATTTGCAAATCAAGTCGTATTGATGGATGAATCGGCAATGGTAGGTACACAGCTTATGGCTAAAGTATTCCGCGGTGCTGAGAAATATAATTATCGGGTGATTCTGGCAGGTGATACCAAGCAACATGCCTCAGTTGCCAGAGGTGATGCACAACGAATTTTGACAGATATAGCCAAGATCAAACCGATTATACTGGATGAAATCCGCAGACAAAAACCGTTAGCTTACCGCAAAGCTGTGGGCTGGTTAAGTAAAGGTCAGGTTGATCTTGGGTTTAAGCAACTGGATAAGATTGGCGCGATTAAGGAAATAGATGATGATGAACGCTATAAGATGCTTGCAAAGAATTATGTTACCTCCCTTGAAAGCGGACAGACTGCGCTTGTCGTTTCCCCGACTCATAAAGAAAAAGATTTAGTGACTGCTGAGGTAAGACAGGCATTAAGAGATAAAGGATTGATTGGAAATGAAGATGTAGAAACCACTATTCATAAAGCGGTTAGGCGCTCGGAAGCAGAACGTAAAGACACACGTTATTATGATATTGGGCAAGGTATTCAGCTCACCCAAAATGTACGAGGTCATACTAAAGGTGAGCGCTTGAAGATTATTGGCAAAGACGATGACCATTTATTGGTTACGGATCGAGATGGCAATAAGAATAAACTGGCGGTCAAGGACGGTTCACGTTTCCATTTGTATGAAGAAAAAAAAGAAGGCTTTGCGATAAATGATACAATCCGCATTACGAAAGGAGGTGCAAGTATTGTTAATGGTATTGAGACGATATTCAAAACCAATGACCGTGAACCAATAAAAGCCCTCACCGACGATGGTGATTTCATACTCGCAAGTGGCAAAATATTAAGTAAAGAGTTTGGTAATATCGATCACGGTATTGTGACCACTTCACATAGCTCTCAAGGTCAAACCGTTGATAATGTTTTTATCGCTGTATCAGAACATTCCTTTGGTCAGGCAACCAACTTGCAGCAATTCTATGTGTCAGCCAGTCGTGGACGAAACAAGGTTGAGGTTTACACCAATGATAAAGAGGAATTACTGGAACAAGCTCGAAAAACGAGTGAACGACTGGCCGCGAGTGAGTTAATCGAAAAACGGAATGGTTTTTGGAATCAATCTATTAGTCAGGCAACCGAATATATCAAGCAGGTGAAAGCTTATATGGAAGATTATAAACGAAGACAATCACCACCTGATAAAGAGTTAGGCTTATCACGATAATACAAATATAAATATGGAACGATTACCAAAAAAATTCACGGATAGAATTGACAGGGAGCGTGGCTTGAACGTCATTCCTATCAAACAGGACGAAAAAAAAGAACCTGAGAATAAGGTGTTTGACCGTTCTACTATGGTTGAACAATCCTGTTTTAAACTGGGTAAAGGTGAGTTTAAATATCCGCATTCGATCAAGATTCATCTCAATGGCGGGGATACCACTAAATCGATGGATTACATGCATCTTCGTGATAAGCATTATGATCGCGATGCTGGCATTATCCTGTTTTATAACAATGCGACAGTCACGATTTATGGGGAAGATTTGGATGAACTCTATCGACATCTGGATAATCGCAAAGTAGCCGCAATTTCTGTCTATGAAAAAAGTTCTCTTCAAACAAAAGAAGCATCTAAGGAGAACACCAAAGTCGCTATCGTGACAGAAATTAATGTGAAGTATAAAGACAAAGACATAGAGCAAGAAATTGAGGAGATGCGTCAAAATGCGTTCAAGAATAAAAACCAATCCGGTAACGGTCACTCTCGATGAAAAAAGGTTCGGCGAATGGACAAGTGCCATTCGCCGAACCGTGCCAGATTGCTCCAGCACCATCGTCAAGGTGGAGTAAACACCTTGATTGTATCATAGTTGAGGTGAGAGAACCAAGCAAGCCCCCTCACCTTCAATTACTATTATTTATGGAGTTATTATTGTTTTATACTCCTCTAATCTGCATCAATGGTTAAGGTTTCAATTTCATCGAAAAACACATTAATGTCATCAATATGAGATAGATCAATGACATTGCGAGAAGGCATATATGCGTGCTCCTGCAATATGATGATTTTGGTAGTGATGCGTGTTCCTGCCCGTTCAAATACGACGGATGGTAATATGATTTCGTGGGTCATACTCACACTGCTTTCTTCCAGCAGGTATTTATCGAGTCGCTTTTGCATAGCTGCACCATTAGGCACTATTGCTATCACTCTCGCACCGTCTTTATGAGATAGATGCTTAACGGCTTTTTCGATATGTTCCATAGCAAGCTTGCCATTGGAACCAAAAGGCGGATTCATAGCGATACCGTCATATTTATTAACGATATGATGGGATTCAAAATCTTCAACCTTCACTTCGCCATGTACATTGATAGCCAGTTTGGACGAAAGCGTGTAGCTTGGTTCAATAAAGGTATTATCCGTATTCTCAGGGAAGAAACGGGCAATAGCTCCATGTCCTGCGCTTGGCTCTAATGCACAATCACCGCCTTCGAGATTGAGCCATTCAACCATTTTAAAGCCTAACGGTTCAGGTGTCGCGTAATAGTCGTTGCCTTCTTGCGACTTATTGGTTGAGGTCTTTTTACCTGTACCAAAATAATACGTTTTTGCCTTCTCGAACTCTGAAATAGACTCATACGCAAAATCGGCTTCTTTGCCACCTCTGCCTTGCGTTAGATAAGGTCGGTTGTCATTGGCGTGTTGATTGGAGATTCCTATGAAATTGACCCGGGTATTCCTGTTTAAATAGAGCATAGCAAAACAGTTCCCAAAAGCGTGTTTATTTCAGTGTTAAAACTACGATTTTTTTCTTTTTCTTCTCATCGATTCTCCTTTAAGCTCAACTCTGTGAGCAGAGTGTACCAATCGATCTAAAATTGCATCTGCTATGGTTTGTTCTCCGATAATCTGATGCCAGCTTATTATTGGGAGTTGCGAAGCTATAATGGTTGATTTTTTTCCGTGTCTATCTTCTATAATTTCCATAAATGCTTGTCTTTTATTGTTATCAAGTTCTTGTAGGCCAAAGTCGTCTAAGATGAGTAAATCTTGTTTTTCTATTCGATCGACTTCTTTAAGGTAAGAACCGTCTGCTTTTGCTAGTTTTAGTTTAGCAAAGAGTTTATTGATATTATAATACTTCACTCTATAT